>JAUXGN010000011.1 GCA_030622115.1 Candidatus Eiseniibacteriota bacterium | reverse complement strand
TTGAAATAGGATGCGGTCCTGAGGGGCGGATCCGCGTCTTGCGGTCGGCGCCACTCGTCCGGCGCCTGCGGGCGCCCTGACAGCCGGATCTGATACAAACGGGGAAGCGGGGTCCACTTGGATAAGTGGGCCCCGTTCCCGTTCTGCCCCAGGCGTGGGTCCCAGGGGGGAGTCCTGTGAAGGGCGCTCTCACAGCCGCCGGCAGGCCGTCGCGGGCCCGGGAGTCGCGAGATAATGAGCACGTCCTCGCTTTTGGCGGCTGCGGCCCATTGTTCTCCTTGCAGGGAACCGCAGATTGTTGTATTTTTCACCCGCGGTGGTTTGGTGCCATTGGTGAGAAGGCGCCGATTGCGGCGTTCGGGTTCTACGAAGTCGACATCGGCGATTTCAACGGCATGGTGACTCTGACCTACGGGAACGGCGCCATGACTGAACTCATCATTCCCCACACTGTCGGCGGACTCGGTGGATCGGTGATCTACTTCGGGTTCTACGACACTGAGAACACGTTCACGCGGATCGAATTCGGCAACACCGAGTCCGGCTACGACTACTTCGGATTCGATGACATGACCATAGGCAGCCTTGAGCAGGTCAGCCCGGTTCCGGAGCCTGCCACACTGCTCCTCATGGGTAGCGGGCTCCTCGGCCTTGTCGGTACGGTTGCAAGGCGCAGGAAGCGCTAGACACGGGCGTGCAGAACGAGATACGATTCAGAGGGGAGGAAGACACATTTTCCTCCCCTCTTGCTTTGTGCGCTCGGGAGTTCTGGAAATGCCGGCCCTCTTGCTTTGTGCGTGTGGAAGCCGCGGGGCAAGACGATCGTGACCGTCCTGCCGGACAGCGGCGCGCGCTATGCATCGACCGGCGTGTTTGATAAGTAGGCCGGATCCGCGCGAGATTCACCGCTTGACCGTCATCACTCAGAGTATAGACTGAACCTACATATCCGAACGGCCTTTTTCCAGGGGGAGCTCATGGCTCGTCGAGAGAGGTGGGCAAGCAGGCCCGCCTTCATTATGGCGGCGATCGGCAGCGCGATAGGACTGGGTAATCTCTGGCGTTTTCCCATGGTCGCCTACGAGAATGGCGGCGGGGCCTTTCTGATTCCCTACATCGTCGCGCTTCTTACTGCCGGTGTTCCGCTCATGATCCTCGAATATGCGCTGGGGCAGAAATACCAGAAGTCCTCCCCGGGATCTCTCCGAGAGGTTAAGCCCGGCTTTGAGATGATCGGTTGGTGGGCCCTCGGTGTCGGGGCCACCATCTCGTTCTACTACGCCGTCATCATGGGCTGGTGTTGGGACTACCTGATCTACTCGTTCACCCAGCCGTGGGGCGATGCGCCCGAGGCGTTCTTTCACAGCGTCCTCAAGCTCTCATCGGGTCCGGGCGAGGTCGGAGGGATATCGTGGCCCGTCCTTGCAGGCCTGGCCGCAACCTGGATCTCCATCTACTGGATAATCAAGAAGGGCGTTCTGAGGGTCGGCAAGGTCGTGATGATCACCGTTCCACTGCCCGTGCTTCTGACACTGTTCATTCTCATTCGTGGACTCACTCTCCCGGGTGCGCTCGAGGGAATACGCTACTACCTGACACCGGACTTCAGCGCTCTCTTAAGCGGCAAGACGTGGCTTCAGGCGTACGCGCAGGTCTTCTTCTCGCTGAGTCTGGGGTTCGGCATTCTTACCGCATACGCGAGCTATCTGCCGAAGCGCTCCGACATCACGAACAATGCCTTCATCACGAGCTTTGCCGACGCGGGCTTCGCCTTCTTTGCGGGCTTCGCCGTGTTCAGCATCCTTGGCTACCTGGCTCAGGCACAGGGCGTGCCGGTCGGGGAGGTTGTGTCCGGCGGTCCGAGTCTGGCGTTCGTTGTCTACCCGACGGCCATCAGTCTCATGCCGTTTGCACCTCTCATCGCGGCGATGTTCTTCATCACGCTTCTCACTCTCGGCATCGATTCAGCGTTCTCGATCGTTGAGGGCGTGGTTGCCGGGGTGCGGGACAAGTGGCGCATCTCACAGAACGGAGCGGCGGCAGGCTTCTGCATCTTCGGGTTCCTCGTCGGTGTCGTTTACACAACAGGATCCGGTCTCTACTGGCTGGACATCGTCGACCACTGGATGAACAACTACGGGCTTGTGGTCATCGGATTCCTGGAGTGCATCGCAATAGGCTGGTTCTTCGGGACCAAGGAGCTCAGGGCGTACATCAATGAGGTGTCCGATTTCAAGATCGGCTGGTGGTGGGATCTCTTCATCAAGTGGCTGACTCCCCTGGCTCTGGGCTGGGCGCTTGTCGCGAACATTGTTGAGGAGCTGAACGTCCCATATGAAGGCTATCCCACATGGGCGCTTCTCGTGGGTGGCTGGGGCGTCGTTGCCGTCATTATCATCCTCGCCGGCATTCTCACCAGACTGCCCTGGCTTGAGCGGAAGGAGAGCGAGTGATGTCGGTCGCAGCGTGGGTCACGAGCATACTCGTGGGATTGGTACTCTATGGGGGCTTCGGTTGGTGTGTCGCGATAGCCGTCCGGAGGGGAAGAGAAGAGAATGAGAGGAAGTAACTTGAGTCGAGAGCGCGAAGACAAATCCGAGGCGGGGAAGCCGGCGATGCGCAGTCATCGGCAGGTCGTGTTTGCCGCGGCGTTTCTCGCTGCCGTGGTCGTGTTCGGGCCTTCTCAGGATGCAGGTGCGGCCTGGCCGCCCTGGGCGAAGGATGAGGGCGTGCCCGACACGGTCTATCCGGATGTTGCGTGCTCGGTGGATTGGCTCAGGAGCAATCTCACATCGCGGAACGTCGTCATCGTGGACGCGCGCGTTGTCCGAAGCTACGCGGAAGGACACATCCCGGGAGCCATCTCAGTTCCCGCTGACGGTCTTCCCATTGTGGAACGCGAGGGTGATATCGCCGGCTTGTCGGACGCGTTCGGCGAAGCAGGCGTCGGCGGTCGCGGGACGATTGTCTGCTATGGAGACGAGACGTACTCTGACGTTGCCGGACTTGTGTTCTGGGCCCTTGAGGTCTCTGGAGCCGGGAAGGTCATGCTTCTGGACGGAGGATACGAGCACTGGGTTTCGACCGGTGGAAGTGTTGAGACTACCGCGCGAGCGCTGCCATCCACCCCCTGGGCGGCCGTCGAGGCGGCTGGATTTCTTGGGTCATCCGAATACGTAGAGAGCGTCTACGGTGTGACGGGTGTCGAGATCGTTGACGCGCGGAGCAAGAGTAGTTGGGAAGGGCCCGTGGACGACCCCCGGAGCGGTCCCGATGACAGAGTGGGACATATTCCGCACAGCCTTCAGTTCGACTTTGGTGAGTTCGTGGGGAATGACGGCCTCCTGTTTCCGCCTGAGGAGTGCCGAGAGGTATTCTCATTCCTAGGTCCTCGCCAATCGAGTCGCGTCAATCTACAAGATGAGTTTGTTGTTCACGGAGACGGTAGTCCAGACAACGGCGCTGCCGGCTACTGCTTTCTCAGACGAGCAGGCATAGCTCGTGTGAAGTACTTCCCGGCCGGCTGGACCGGATGGGTCTCGGACGAGAGCCATCCCGTCGTGCGGTTCATCGGCGGAGATGAACTCAAGATCCTCGTTGAACAGGAACAGGGCTGGCCGTGGTCCGACTCTCCGATGGAAGCATTTGTTTTTCTCGATGTGCGCCATCCAGGGGATCATTCGAAGGGACACATCCCCGGGTCCGTAGTTCTCTCATCGAGACTTATCGCCGACTCGCTCGATGTGTATATGGGCCGCTACTGGCCGGGAGCTGACCGGACGACGATGCCGTTCGTATCCTACTGCTACGGTCCGACATGCATCCGGAGCAGGTACACGTCGACGGATGCGGCGCGGGCCGGCTTCCTCGATGTCCAGCGTTTCTATGGCGGTATGCTCGAGTGGCGCCAGGTATCGGGCCGCATCGCGAAGTAGCGCCGACGTATCGGCGCGCTGCGGGATGGCGCCGACGTATCGGCGCGCTGCGGGATGGCGCCGACGGACGTAGGAACCCCGCCCGGTGCATGCTCGCCGGGCGGGGTTCCGTGTCTTGTCGTGCCCCTGATTCTCGAGAATCAGCAGTGTGTCTTCTCTAGATGCCGAACAGACTCTTGATCTTGCCCCACGTGCTCTGCTCTGTGGGACTTGGCTCCTCGGTGATCTCTATGTTGAGACCGATCTCCTCAACGTGGTACGTGATGCCATCGCTCAAGGTAACCAGGTCGCACGCGCTCAGGATCTCATCGCCGTTGTCTTCCCAGTCGATGACTTCCCACTCCATACAGAAGACCGGGTACACCTCGTGCCAGATCTCGCCCGTCGGGTCGCCGCCCGAGGGGTCGATCGGCTCTACCCAATGCTCATCGCCTGCTACCGTGGGGACCAGCCAGTACGTCGGTCCAGCCCAGTCGATGTGGTAGCGGACGCCGGCGAGGATGATGACATCGCATACGCTCACGATATTGTCACCATTGTCCTCGTAGCCGTCCTGGTTCTCGACGAGGCAGAAGTTCGGGTGAAGCTCATGCCACTGGGAGCCGTTGGGCGGGATCGGATCACGAACAGGGTCGCCCAAGTACTCCACATGCCGCTGCGCAGCGACGGGCACGACGAGCAGTGCGATAACTGCTATGACCGCACAAATTCGCATGATGCCCTACCTTTCGTAACTCTGGACGCCAGCTTTGTGCCGGTCGCCCAGCGAACGCCTCTCGAGCAGGCGTTCGAAGCCGGGGACGACAATGACGCCTGAATATACCACAATCCTGATAGCAAGTCAATAAGGAAATGAGAGATGCAAAACACACGTCGATGCATTGGCATCCGCTCAACAGGGTGACGAAACCGACTTGCCTCGGTCCCAATACCCATGGGTTGTTGAGCAATATTCCGGCCTGCTCTGAGACCAGTCTCACCGCAGACTTGACCGCGCTAGTGCAGAGGGCTATTGTGGTAGGGGTTGCAGGAACGCAACTGCAAAGGCAAGGAGTCTGCGACGATGACAGGCAAGCGAGAGAAGCCGGCAGGAGAAGGCCGCGATGCAGGCTGCGAGGATGTGATCCTCGACAGCATCGCCGAAGGGGTCTTCACCATTGATACAGACTGGCGGATCACGTCCTTCAATCGTGCTGCCGAGGAGATCACGGGAACCAGCCGCAGCGACGCGATCGGACGTCAGTGCTGGGACGTGTTTCGAGCGAGCATATGCGAATCTGCCTGCGCTCTGAGGGAGACGATGGAGACGGGGGAACACATCGTTGGCCGACAGGTGTATATCATCAACTCAGCGGGGAGCCGTGTGCCGATCAGTGTGTCAACGGCGCTCCTCAGGGACGATGCGGGCGAGATAGTCGGAGGCGTGGAGACCTTCAGAGATCTCAGCGTTGAGCAGGATCTCAGAAGAGAGCTTGAGGGGCGCTACACGTTCGCCGATATGATTGGTAGGGAGGACCGCATCCAGGAGCTGTTCGCAATGCTCCCGGATATCGCGGAGAGCGGGAGTACCGTTCTCATTCAGGGTGAGAGTGGCACGGGCAAGGAACTCCTCGCTCTGGCGATTCACGGCCTGAGTTCTCGAGCAGACGGCCCCATGGTTGTTGTCAACTGCGGAGCGCTGCCGGATACGCTTCTTGAATCGGAGCTCTTCGGTCACAAGGCTGGAGCCTTTACTGACGCCAAACGTGACAAGCCAGGGCGCTTCTCCCTCGCCAATGGCGGGACCATCTTCCTCGATGAGATCGGTGACATCTCACCGGCCCTGCAGAGCAAGCTTCTCAGAGTGCTGGAAGATGGGTCATACGAACCACTCGGGGGGACTGAGACACTCATCGCCGATGTCCGCATTGTCTCTGCATCGAACAGAAACCTGCCCGAGCTTGTGGAGCGGGGGGAGTTCCGGCGGGATCTTTTCTATCGCATCAATGTCGTGACCGTCGAGCTCCCGCCTCTGCGCGAGCGCAAGGATGACATCCCGCTCCTCGTCGATCACTTCGTCGCGAAGTTCAATAGCCTGCGGAACCGCGATGTTCTGGGTGTTTCGAACGCAGTGATGTCCATACTCATGAATCACGACTTCCCCGGCAACATCCGCGAACTACAGAACATCATCGAGCACGGGTTCGTCACGTGCAGGTCCGGACAGATAGGAACACGACATCTGCCTGCCTATCTGAAGTCAGGAGCGGTATCTGCGGAGACAGGCCGCCCACGCTCCATGGAAGCCCTGGAGCGGCAGTTCCTCGTTTCGGCTCTTGAGAGAAACAGCGGGAATCGCCTCGCTACAGCTTCGGAGCTTGGCATTCACAAGACCACGCTCTGGCGCCGGATGAAACGTCTTGGGTTGCTCTAGGGGGTTGCGGTACTGCAACATAATCTGAATATGGAGTTGCGTGGCCGCAACGTCCACACAGTAGCATTCGTTCTCGCGCACTCACCAGTATCACGCTAACATAGCCATATATAAGCCGTTACAGGGTTCGGCGGTTGGTCGCGCCGTTTGGGCACACAAACTGCTTTGTACCTGCTTGCAGAGTCCCTCCGATGAGCGACGGGTGTGTGAGAGCGGGGACTCTTGAGGAGATGAGAATGCGTGTGGGAATAGCCATATGGGGTACGAAGGTCTCGCCGGTACTGGATGCTTCTGAGGAGCTTCTGGTAGTCGAGTTCACCGGGACGGCGTGGTCGGATGTCGAAACAGTTGGGCTTGGTGGCTGGGGGATGATGCGCCGGGCGCGTCTGATCGGCGATCTTGGCCTCGACGTTCTGATCTGCGGGGCGCTCTCCGGCCGACTGGCGGGACTTCTCGCGTGGACAGGTGTGAGTGTCATGCCGTGGGTGTCGGGGGAGGTCGAGGATGTTCTTAGTGCGTTCGCGGAAGGCAAGTTGTCCGGGCGAAGGTTCGCAATGCCTGGATGCGGCGGCGCCGGAGGTGGTGGCGCAGGCAGAGGTGGCGGTGGTGGACGTGGCGCCGGTCGAGGTGGTGGCGGTGGACGTGGCGCCGGTCAAGGTGGCGGCGGTGGGCGTGGCGCAGGTCAAGGTGGCGGTGGTGGACGTGGCGCAGGTCGAGGTGGCGGCGGTGGACGTGGCGGCGGTGGACGTGGCGCAGGTCGAGATGGTCAGGGAGACAGAAGGCGTGAAGGAGGATAGAGGAATGAAGATAGCTGTTACGGCTCGGGGACCGGAGATGACGAGTGATGTGGATCCGAGATTCGGTCGGGCGAGGTATTTCGTGATCATCGATACGGAGACGGGTGCATCAGAAACGATAGACAACCAGAGCGGTGTCGAAGCGGGATCTGGCGCCGGTGTGCAGGCGGCAGCGCGCGTGGCCGGATTGGGCGTCAAGTATCTGCTGACTGGTCACTGCGGGCCGAATGCATTCAGAACGCTGGCCGGCGCTGGAGTAGAGGTCATCACTTCGGTTGAGGGAACAGTGGAGGATGCCGTCGCTAAGTTCAAGCGCGGAGAGTTGTCGTCCACTGATGCAGCCGATGTGAATGGACATTGGACTTGAGAACAAGAGGAGGTGACCACAATGCCTAGAGGAGACAGAACGGGACCGGAGGGACTCGGACCGATGACGGGTAGGAGAGCCGGCTATTGCGCGGGCAATGATGTGCCGGGCTATGTGAGCACTGGAGGCGCGGGATTCCGGGTCGGAGCAGGACTTGGACGCGGCCGCGGTGGCGGCTTCGGGCGTGGCGGCGGCTTTGGTGGCCGTGGCGGCGGCTACGGCAGGCGGAACATGTACTACGCGACAGGAATGCCGGGCTGGATGCGCGTAGGGGGAACGGCGCCGTGGAACTACGGGGCGGCCGGTCCTGCCATCCCACCGGACGTTGCGGTGCCCGATGAGGCCACCGCTCTCAAGGCGCAGGCTGAATACCTGGCTGGCGTGCTCGAGGATGTGCAGAAGCGGCTGTCGGAACTCGAAGCCGGGTCCGGCGAATAGGGAGCCTCGATGAAGATAGCCATTGCGAGCGGCAAAGGTGGTACGGGCAAGACGACGCTGGCCACCTGTCTCGCACACTTGCTCTCCGCGCGCGGCCAGCCGACCACATATGCTGACTGCGACGTCGAGGAGCCGAACGGACACATCTTCCTGGGACCCGGGATCGAGCGTTCAGAGGACGTGTCGATCCCGGTCCCGGTGATAGACCATGAGCTATGCACGAATTGCGGCCAATGCTGTGAGATCTGTCGGTTCAACGCGCTGGCCTGTTTGCCGAAGAAGGTGATGGTGTTTCCCTCCCTCTGCCACGGATGCGGGGGATGCGCGCTGGTGTGTCCCGAAGGCGCCATCACGGAGGTGCCACGGCCCATCGGTGTTGTTGAGCGAGGAAGCGCCGGAGATCTGGGTTTCGTGCAGGGGAGGCTCGCAGTCGGAGAGGCAATGGGGACGCCCATAATACGTGCCGTGAGGAGAGCAGTTCCGGAGGAAGGGATAGTCATACTCGATGCCCCACCCGGCACGTCGTGTCCCGTAGTGGAGACGATACGCGGTGTGGACTGGGTAGTGATGGTGACGGAACCTACCCCCTTCGGTCTCAACGATCTCAAGCTCGCAGTCGGCGCCGTGAGAAAACTGGGTTTGACGACAAGCATCGTCATCAACAGAAGTGATGTGGGCGACTCAGGTGTTGAGGATTACTGTGAGAAGGAAGGCCTCGAGGTGATTCTGAAGATTCCTCACAGTCGCACGGTTGCAGAAGCGTACGCGCGGGGTGAGATGCCGGTCCTTGCGGTCCCTGGATATGCCGACATGCTGGAGAAGCTGGTGGACGCTGTCCTCACCCGTATGAGGGGGGCTGAGAAGAGATGAAGGAACTTGTTGTCATCAGCGGAAAGGGCGGCACAGGAAAGACCAGTGTGGTCGCTTCGTTCGCCGCGCTCTCCGAACACACGATTATCGCTGACTGCGATGTGGATGCGGCCGATCTGCATCTTGTTCTCTCACCGTCGGTGATTGAGACCCACGGGTTCTCGGGTGGGGTGACGGCTATCCTCGACCAGAAGAAGTGTGATGCTGTCGGCAAATGCTTGGAGGTCTGTCGGTTCGAAGCCGTAAGCCGCACACGCGTGGACGGCGAGTGGATCTACTCCATTGATCCGCTGTCATGTGAAGGGTGCGGCGTCTGCGCGCACTTCTGTCCCAGTCACGCCATCGCAATGGAGGAAGTTAAGAACGGAGAGTGGTTCGTATCGGACACGAAGCACGGTCCGCTCGTTCACGCACGTCTCGGCATTGCCGAAGAGAGCTCCGGGAAACTGGTCACGCGAGTCAGAACCGAAGCCCGTCGCGTGGCGAAAGAGAAGGGATTCGATCTCATCGTGGTCGATGGGTCTCCCGGCATCGGTTGTCCGGTCATCGCTTCGATAACGGGCGCCAGTCTGGCGCTCGTTGTTACGGAACCGACGCTGTCCGGGCAGCACGACCTCAAGCGCGTGGCGGAGGTAGCAAGCGGGCTCAAGGTTCCGACGGCCGTCTGCATCAACAAGTGGGATATCAATCTCGAAGCGGCGCAGAGCATCCAGGAATGGTGCCACGGCAAAGGGATTCCCGTTGTGGGGTTGATACCGTATGATGATGCGGTAACCGCTGCGCAGGTCATGGGCCAGAGTGTCGTCGAGTATTCGGATGGAAGTGCGGCCTCGTGCATCATTGATCTATGGACGCGCGTATCAGGAATGCTGGGCGCTTGAAACCGTTGTCTCGGCGTCTGTTGTGATGACGGTCCGGAGTCGCCAGAGCAGGCTCAAGAATCACCTAGTGGAGGTAGTGATGTCGGATGACAAGCTGTCGTGCGAATCGTGCAGCACGGAGACCTGTTCCGCCAAGGCGAAGACACAGGGCGAGACCGACAAGGACTTCAAGGAAAGACAGGAACTGGCCCGAAGGATGTGCCGGATCAAGCACAAGCTTTTTGTGATCTCGGGTAAGGGCGGTGTAGGCAAGAGTTCGGTTGCTGCCAGTCTCGCGATCTCACTTGCCAAGCTCGGCAAAAAGGTCGGAGTGCTCGATATCGATCTTCACGGCCCGAGCATCCCGCGTCTTTTCGGACTGGAGGGGGCAGACATCACCGCAGTTGGAGACAGCATCCGTCCCGTCATGACGGATCAGGGTGTGAGAGTGATGTCCGTCGGCTTCATGTTGAGGTCTCAGGATGACGCCGTCATATGGCGCGGACCTCTCAAGCACGGGGTCATCAAGCAGTTCCTGAAGGACGTTGAATGGGGAGAGCTCGATTATCTTATCATAGACTCCCCGCCGGGTACCGGAGATGAGCCGCTGAGTGTCGCGCAGCTCATAGATGATGCCGACGGCGCCGTGATAGTGACAACTTCCCAGGCGGTGGCCATAAGCGACGTTAGGAAATCAATCAGCTTTGCCAGACAGGTGAATCTCCCTATCCTCGGTGTCATTGAGAACATGAGTGGGTTCGTCTGTCCGGAGTGCGGCACGCGCACCGATCTCTTCGGGAGCGGGGGAGGGCGTGAGATGGCCGCCGACATGGGTGTGCCTTTCCTCGGGGCGATACCGATTGATCCGGGAATCGTGCCGGCTGGAGATACGGGAGAGCTTCCAGTCTACCTCTCAGGCAGTTCAGCTGGCGCCCAAGCGTTTGCAGACGTCGTCGGGAGGCTTGTCGCGACCGTCGAAGGGAAATAGGGTGACGGTGCGCCCGCGTTGGGTTTCTGGTTGCGAATGGAACATTCAAGCTCTAGGTGTCACGTCGATGGTACACACCTAACATAGTGTCTCATCAGCGATTACACTTGTAGTACACTTGGTTGCGAATACAGGGGTTACGAATGTGTCTTCTCCGCCGGCGGGACTGTGTCCAGCCGGCGGAGCCGTGTTCTCTTAACTGCGTGTTCCAGACGGAGTTACGGATTGTCGTGTCGCGCTTGTGTTTCCGGAACGCACCTTGCGATGTCGGGTGAGTGAAAGCACAGAGTGATGCGGTGGCCGGTATCAGATCTGGAGAGTGGGGACACGATGGCATTCACATTGAAGGAACTTGGAAGGGCGCGTTTCATAGGCGATTCAGATCTCATGGTCGTTCATGACGCTTGGCACGAGGCATCTGAGAACTGCCTTCTGGGAAAGCTCGTTGAGCGAGGTGTCGCCGTAGCGTTCGAGCCGGACGAGCTGGATCAGGCGTTCTGGGAGGACTACGAGTACTGCTCATACTGCTTTGACAGAAGCACCCCCGTTCCTCCGGGCCCGTATGGCGGCGGTAGTGAAGGACGCGGCCGCCGCTCTTCCGCTTACGGCACGGATGATGCGGGGAGAGCGGTGCCAGTCGGAGTCTAGCAATCGACAGTGCGAAGGCTTTGGAATGTAGCGGCTGACAACGCAGGAGGCCGGCGAGTCTCGCCCCGCAGTCAGGCTTGACCTGGCACCGTGCGCACAGGCTGCGCACACGGCCCGACCCCGAAAGGGGCCGGGCCGTTCCTGTGGTGCGCCGGGCATGGCGCGTAGCGCCGGGAACGGCGCTGAGAACCGGCGCACGGGTTGTCCGTTGCGGTGCGTGTGTGGTAACCTCCGGCAAGCAAGGAGGTTGTTGCATGAAGACCTACACCGAATGTATTCCCTGTTTCCTGGGGCAGGCTCTGCAGGCATCACGTTTTGCTTCGGATGATCCATCGGTCCACGAGCGGGTTCTGCGGGAGGTCGCCAGAGCGGTCTCCACAATGGACATGTCGAGGACCCCACCGGAGATGGGCCAGCTCATCCACAGGGTCATCAGGGAAGAGACAGGGATCGACGATCCGTACGCGGCTGTTAAACGGCAGTTCAACGATCTCGTTCTCGAGCTCTACCCGGATCTGAAAGAGAGAGTATCGAGTGCTGATGATCCGTTTGAGGTGGCAGTCAGGTTGGCGATCGCAGGGAATATCATCGATTTCGGAGGAGGAAGAAGCGCCGACGCCGCCGACGTGGAGCGGTCGATCGAGGAATCGCTGAGGGAACCGCTCTCCGGAGGCGGGCTCGAACTTCTGAGGTCTGCAGTTGATAAGTCAAGCGACATCCTCTACATCGCCGACAACGCGGGGGAGATAGTCTTCGATCGGATTCTGATCGAAGAGCTGTCGCCCGAGAAGATCACGCTCGTGGTGCGCGGTCGTCCGGTTCTGAACGATGTGACTGTTGAGGATGCACGGGCAGTCGGGCTTCTGGATATGGTTGACGTTCTGCCCAACGGTTCCGATGCACCGGGGACCATTCTCGATGACTGTTCGGAAGCGGTGAGAACGCGGTTCGCGAAGGCGGATCTCGTCATAGCCAAGGGGCAGGGGAATTTCGAAACCCTGAGTGGCGCGGCCCGGCCCGTCTTCTTCCTTCTCAGAGTCAAGTGCGAGGTACTCGCTCGAGAGACCGGGTACGAACTTGGATCGGTCGTCGTCGCGAAGATCTGATGTCCGGAACAGCGAACTCGATCCTATGGGCGCCGGATCCCGAGCTCGATCCGGGCCTGTTTGAGATCCTCCATAGTTCCATCAAGGAATCCCGACCCGGAGAGTTGTTCGACCGTCCGTTCGTACGCCGTGAGGATGGCTCTCGGTGTCTTCTCGATCTCGTGCAGGTCTATCCCAAATGCACTCGGCCTGACGAGAATGACCGAACAGCCCCGGCGTGGGCGGTGACACCGGAAAAGGCTGTGGCGCATGATTGTACGTCCTCTGAACGTCTGAGCATAGAGGACGAGGTCGACCGGTTGGGCCAGCTTGCTTCGTGACGGCGCCCGACCGGGTTGGGCCAGGTCAACCGCGATGATGGCCAACCCCCTTCGGCGGAAAAGGCCGCGTCTCCGCCGCCAGTCATCGTAGGCAGTACCTATCGCGAGGTGTTCAACGACACTGCCGTCCAGGTGGTATCTTCCGTCTATCCTCTTCGGAGGGAATACCCCCGGGATTGCCATTGACGCTCCAATGGCATCACTCAGGCTCGTCTCGGGAGAGGAGTGGCTCGAGAAGACTCTCTTCGAAACACGGTCATCCTCATCACCGGTTCCGACATCGAGCGTGATGCTGGAGAAGCCTGTTTCGAGCTGCCCGAGAGTGGGAATCCGTCCCAGGTGTTTCATGAGGACGCCGGACACGTATCGATCGATCTGCGTGCGGCTGTATATCCCCGATCTCTCCGGTGGGATGCGCAGCAGCTTCCTCCGGAGTTCGTTCGTGACGAGCCTGAGGCGGGGGTGGCGAGCTGCGAACCCAAAGAGTTCATCCGGCGACTGTATGTCGAGCATCATCCTCTCAAGCTCTGTCGTCGAGATTCCCGCCGCATACATTCCGCCGACAACTGCGCCCGCCGACGTTCCATAGATGTGGCTCACGGGAAGCTCCAGGAGCTCGAAGACCTTGAGTGCGCCGATGTGGCAGGAGAGGTTCATGCCGCCGCCGGAGAGCACAAGAACGACTTCCCTGCGGCGCACGTGCTTCAGAAACGGGCGGAACTGTCTCTGCCACCTGTCGAGGTCAATGCCCACCAGTGTCTTTCCGCCCCTGGCGAACGGCTCCTGTGGCTGACGTGCGAGAGAGAACCAGCTGATGTCGCTATTGGTTTCCATGCGCGGTAGCGTAGCACGGGAGAGGGTGTGTTGCTAGCGGGTCATTAGCCCGTAGAGGAATCCAATCAGGCTGGAGAAGACGACCACGAGCAGGAGATAGGTGAAGGCCTTCCTCGTCCCGATTATGCTCCTCAGGACAAGCACGTTGGGAAGCGAGACGGCCGGTCCCGCGAGAAGGAACGCGAGTGCCGGTCCCGAGCCCATACCTGCGCCCAAGAGCCCCTGGACGATCGGGATCTCTGTCATCGTGCAGAAGTACATGAGCCCACCCGCGAGGGACGCGGCCACGTTTGCGCCGGGAGCATTGCCGCCAACAAGCCGGGCCACCCACTCCGCAGGAATGAGTCCCTCGTGGCCCGGACGTCCGAGCATGGCCCCAGCGATCAGGATTCCGATGAAGAGAAGCGGCAGGATCTTCCTCGCAAGCCCCCACGAGCTACCCATCCATTCGCGCGATTCCCGCGAGGCCGTGGCGCCGACAACGATGAACCCCCCGATGCCGACAAGAAACGCCAGGCGCGGGTCCCCCGTGATCATCGCGGCCGCCAGCACGGCGGCGGTAGCGAGTACGGGTCCCCATATTCTCACGCTGTACCGGGCAACAAGGAGACCGGCAAGAAGCACGCTTGCAATACCGGTGAATACCCACTTGTGTGCGAAGATGAAGGCGAATGCACCAGCGGAAGTCTTGGGCTCGGTCCAGTTGACGAATGCAAGCACCGCGATCATGAGGGCGAAGAGAAGAAGAACCTCAAGGACCGGACGATCGACCTCGGGCTCCGGAAGCGCCATTGCCTCCTCGGCGCGCTTGGCCTCCTCGTGTCGGAATGTCAGATGCATGATGAACCCGATCAGGATGCTGAATCCGATGGCTCCGACGGCGCGAGCCACTCCGAGGCGAACCCCGAGGACCCTCGTCGTGAGAAAGATGGCCAACACGTTGATGGCCGGTCCTGCATACAGGAATGTGATCGCGGGGCCGAGGCCGGCGCCGCGTGAGTAGATGCCCGCGAAGAACGGAAGGACGGTGCAACTGCAGATGGTCAGCACCGTTCCTGAGACCGAGGCGACCGCGTATGCCACAACTCGCTTTGCGCGCGCTCCGAGGTACTTCATTACGGCGGCCTTCGATACGAAGGCCGATATGGCGCCGGCGATGAAGAAGGCAGGCAGGAGGCCGAACAGCACGTGCTCGCGCGCGTAGTCCTGAACGAAGAGCAGGGCTTCGGTGACAGCGCCGGCTATGCGCGGACTGCCGACCGGAATGAAGTAGAAGCCGAGGAAGACCACGGCTATCAAAAGGATCGCCTTGAGCTCGGCCTTTGCCATCATGCGCAGCTTCTCCTGCCGTCGGCCTTGCTACCGCGCACGGCTCTCCCCGGCGTCGGGAGAGCGGTCAGACGATGGGGGAGTGTCGTCACAAGCTTCCCCATTTACATCGCCTGCCGCTCCGCTCGCTGTCCGCCCCGAGCCTCGGCCATCCGCGACTGCCGCCGCGCACGCAATGAAATCCAGGACGCACGGTGCGATGAGCCGGTAGTAGATGTGATGGCCACGGCGTTCTCTGTCCACGATGGCTGCGGCCTTGAGTACGGCCAGGTGCTTCGAGACCGTGGACTGGTCCAGTCCGACGAGTTCGACCAGGTCACACACACACGACTCTCTGCTGCCCAGGTGATGGACTATCTTGAGGCGAGCCTCGTTGGCCAGCGCCTTCAGAACATACGTCTCTCGACTGTAGTCACCATCGTATCGAGCGCACGTCATTTGTTCCTCCAATCGTTTCTGATAATATATGGCAATATGGCCATATATGCAAGTAATATCTCGTGAGTTCTTGAACATGCATCCCGAGGAGGCTATTCTTGGCAGAGACATTGCTAACTAACAGTCTGATAGGATGCTACGAGATGTCGGGCGTCGGGGCTCTGGAGCGGGCCTCCCAAGCGTCCATCCGGAGGTGAACGCCTATGACGAGTCTCTTCGCCAGAACAAGGCTCCTGGAGTCCAAGATCGACGAGTACCTGAACCACACGAGCGAAGTCGGCTTGCTCTTCAGGGAGACCGTCAAGAACTTCCTGGACGGCCGGCTCGAGGAATTCGAGGAGCGCAGGGGCAAGGTGTGTGATCTCGAGAACCACGCCGACGAACTCAGGCGTGAAGTGGAGCGGCAGCTCTACATTGAGACCCTGATTCCGGAGTCGCGTGGCGACGTGCTGGGGCTTCTCGAGCAGACCGACGATGTCATCAATCACGTCAAGCTTGCCCTCATGCAGGTCTCTGTAGAGAACCCGGACATACCGGCCGAACTAGGGGAGGGTTACCTCGAGCTGGCCGACTACGGAAGCCGCGCAGTGCAGGAACTCGTCATGGGTGTGAGGGCCTTCTTCCGCAATACGGCGGCTGTTCCCGACTACGTCCATAAGGTCGCCTTCTGGGAGAAGGAGGCGGACAAGGTGGCGGAGAAACTCAAGCGACGCATCTTCCAGATGGAGATAGATCTCAGCCACAAGATCCAGCTCGGAAACTTCGTGATGCATATCGATTCCGTCGCCGACCAAGCGGAAGACGTGAGTGAGCGTCTGAGCATCTCGACCATCAAGCGTTCGATCTGATCTCGATTCGCGGCGAATCTAGGAGATAGAGATGATCCTCCTGTTTCTTTCCAGCGGGCTGTTCCTCGGATGGTCCCTCGGTGCGAACGACGCGGCCAATGTCTTCGGCACGGCGGTCGCCACCCGGATGGTGCGCTTCAGAACGGCGGCCATCACGAGCGGGTTCTTCGTCATCATCGGAGCCGTGCTCGCCGGAGGAGGAACGACCCGAACTCTTGGACAACTCGGCTCGGTGAACGCGATGGCAGGAGCGTTCATGGTTGCGCTGGCCGCGGCGCTGGCAGTCCTCTGGATGACAAGAGTAGGCCTCCCTGTTTCCGTTTCGCAAGCGATCGTCGGCGGGATCATCGGGTGGAATCTATTCACCGGGTCAGCGACCGGCGTTGATTCCCTGCTCAAGATCGTGTCGACGTGGGTGATCTGTCCCCTGCTGTCTGCTGTCTTCGCGGCCGGGTTGTTTGTCCTTGCGCGCGCCGTGACCGTACGATCCCGCATACATCTCCTGGCGGAAGACGCGCTGACCAGAGCCGCGCTCGTTGCAGTTGGGGCGTTCGGCGCATTCTCACTTGGCGCCAACAACATCGGGAACGTCATGGGCGTGTTCGTCTCCGCGATTCCCGCAAGCTCAGTGCACCTCTTCGGGTTCCTCCATGTGTCCAGCGACCAGCAGCTCTTTGCGCTCGGCGGGATAGCCATCGCTATAGGCATCTTCACTTACTCCCATCGCGTGATGATGACGGTTGGGAAAGGACTCTTCAGGCTTACGCCCGTGACGGCGCTCGTTGTGATTCTGTCCGAGTCGCTCGTTCTCTTCCTGTTCGCCTCCGAGTCGCTCGAGGCATGGCTTATCTCGCACGGATTGCCGTCGATCCCGCTCGTGCCGGTATCAAGTTCGCAAGCAGTCATCGGCGCCGTCGTCGGCATCGCGCTCGTCAAGGGTGGGAGGAATCTCGATGCGAGGCTCTTTCGCCGAATCGCCGGAGGATGGGTAGCGACTCCCGTCATTGCGGGGTTGGTTGCCTTCTTCGGTCTCTTCTTTCTCCAGAACGTGTTCGATCTCCCGGTTCACAGGCCTGTGACCTACGAGCTGTCCGAGGTTGCCATAGAGCAGCTTAGGGAGCGCGCATTGGATGACGAAGGGCTTCTGGAACTGAGAGGTGTGGCATTTGGTACCGGGCGAGAGCTCTCCCGGGCGCTCAAGGAGAAGACATCGCTTAGTATGATCGACCGGGAGAAGGTCGTTGAGTTCGCGTGCAAGGAGCGATACGTTGTTACTCAGAAGCGCATAGAGGCGCTCGATCTCAGACTCCTTACGATTCGACAGGTCCGCGCTCTGCAGGAGCTTTCAGGGCGGGAGTTCGACTACCGGTGGGAGCTGGAGAGCGCGCTTGCCGCGGAGGACGACCAATGGGCCATGCTTCCGGACACCCGCGACAACCATCTCGCCAACAAGAAACTCCTTGCCGATCTCAGACAGCTGCTCGACGCGTTCAGAACTCCCGACACCGACGACTGACATCGGTGAATGGGTCGGCAGCAGACGCCCGAAGACGAACCGATGGAGATTCCTGAACCTGGGGGATGATGATGCGACTGTTCATCTGGTCAGTCGTGGTTCTTATGGTCGTGGGTGGTGTCTCAAGTGGCGCTTCCAACTGGCGCGGGACACTTGATGAACTCATCTCCGCTGATGATGCAGCTCTCCAGGAGAGTGTTCTGGAGGAGCTTTTGGAACTCAGGCCGACCTGGGCCGAGGTGGCGGCAAGGGTGGATTCACTTCGCTTTCCGGACATCGAGACTCCGGGTGTTCCGGAGCTCAGGATGGCCACGTGCATCGACGGTGTGGAACGCCCCTGGGTCATCGTGACTCCCGACGGCTACGAATCAGACAAACGGACGCCGATGCTTGTCGTGCTGCACGGTGGAGTCAGCAGGGCGGATATCCTTTCCGATCCTTTTGAGTACGTCGCTGAGAACGAGTCTGTGGCGATGGCGCGTGAGCATGGCTGGATCGCGGCGGTTCCGTTCGCGCAAGCCGGAGCCACTTGGTTCGACGATGTAGGTCTCGCCAATATCCGGGCGCTTGTCAGAACGGTGAAGCGAGAGTACAACGTCGATGATGACAAGGTGTGGATGATCGGTTTCTCAGACGGTGCATCGGCGGGCTTCTTCTTTGCGATGAACGATCCAACGGACTATGCTGCCATCGTCGCCCTGAACGGTCACATGGGGGTGGCAAGCCTTGACTTTGATCGCGCCACCTACGCTTCGAATATGGCGGGTACGCCGCTCTGCGCAACGACCACATTCCACGATGGACTGTACCCGTCCGAGCGGATGCGTGTCACCCTGGACATGGCAGCGCGCGCGGGAGCCGACATCCTCTACAGGGAGTTTGAAGGCGAACACAGCTTCGAGCCTTGGGGGGACGAGGAGCTGCCGAGGATCGCAAGGTTCCTTGAACGCCATCCCAGAGATCCGTTTCCGGCGAAGATCTCGTGGGAGGCGGCGGGAGGTGAGTTCGGTCTCTGCCGGTGGTTCGCCATCGACGAGACGGTCATCGGGGATCGTGCTCCCTGGCACCGCGACCACAACGTGGCTCTCGTGCCTGATCGCATCACGTTCGGATTCGTGCCTGACTGGGAGTACGAAGGAACAGGTGTGTTGGTCTCCGCTCTTTCCGACGGCGACTACCCTGCGACTGAGATGGGTATGAGTGAGGGTGATATCATCATCGCCGGGAACGGCGACCCCGTGACAAGTCTCGATGATCTCAACGATTTCAAGGAAACGCTCGCGCGGGGCGATGCCTTCTCACTCACCGTGATGAGGGACGAAAAGGAACTCGTTCTGGAAGGCGGTATTCCCGAGAAAGAGCATTACTACGTTTTCAAGAGAGATGTTCCATCAGGGGCGGTCCGCGCCCGTTACTCCGCGAATCGCGTGGACATCAGGCAGTCGCTCGTGGGGTCATTCAGGATCCTTGTCCACCCGGACATGTTCAACGTGAACGAGCCCGTGACGGTGACGGTGGGCGAGAGGGTTTTCTTCGAGGGATTCGTGGAGCCTGATCTTGAGTTCATGCTCCGGAACTTCCTTGAGAATCGCGACCGGAGCCTTGTCTACATCGCTGAGCTTGAGTTCGCGCTGGACTAGCCGGCCGCGCGCCTGCGTGCGGACCGCCTGATCCTACGGCCTGATACTGTCGAGCCTTGCCTGCTTCTTCTCCCAATCGTCGGCGTCCCAGCTTGGCATGCCGGCCTGCTCGAGCTCTCCCAGAGCCTTCGACATCAGCCGGATGGCCACGCCCGTTTCACCCTCAGTCAGTGCGATCTCACCGAGCTCCCAACGGCTGAAGCCCATCCATTCCACGGCGTCCTGAATGCCCTCATCATGCATCCTGCCGGCCCAGTCAAAGACATCACGCATGGCGGCCTTGGCGTCCGCCGTCTGACCCTGGAGGCGGATCACATGGGCAATCGCATAGTCGGCTATGAGCTTCGGCAGTTCGCGCTCACCCATGTAGTGATACTCACGTGCTTTCTTGAGCGCCACGCGAGCCTCTTCGTAGCGCTTCGCGTCAACGTAGTTCCAGCCGAGGTTGTTCCATAGAGGACCCAGCCAGCCTGTCAGCTCGCCGGCCTCGGCCATGGCGATGGCCTTGTCGGACCACTCGAATCGTTCCTCCGGATCCCCCGTGATCCCGACCATATGGGCGGCGTCGATCGCGCGACTCCATAGTTCGTGCGCCTCGCAGTAGTCGAACATGGCTGTGAATGTGGCCGTCGCCGCAGGACTGTCGTGGTCCTTCCATTCGAAGCGACCGCGCACCCCGAGGTATCGAGACCACCCGAGCACATCGCCTTCAGTAGCTTTCGCTGCCGCTCTGGCCAGCCACGGTCGCCCGGTCTCGCCGTCATCCTGAACGAGGTACGAGCGTGCCCGCATCGATGCCGCCTCCACGAACGCGGATGCGTCACCCAGAGCCTCCGCATCGTTGGCTACGGCCTCGAACAGAACCCCGGCGTCAGCGTACTGTCCGCTGCGGAAGGTCTGATCGGCCTCGTCGAGACGCCCGGCGAACGTGCCCTCCTCCGGGACGGGGGAGCATCCAACAAGCGCGCACGCGACCGTGAGTACGACCAATGAGATCAAGAGAACAGAATTCACCGTTATCCTCCCACGGAGCAAGCCAGACAGTGGCGGACGAGGCGCCGCTATTCACACGATGGTTCAACACCACTATCGTGTTATCCGTGACCCCTGTCAACCTTGTCCACGTTCCTGGACCCTGAGCGATGGGCCGATCGCGACCCGGGCGTTCAACGTTCGAACGAGTCACATTGTTCAACAGATCGAGCGCAACGAGCATATGGGAAGTTACGCAAGTTACCATGGACCGGAGTGATCCGAGCTACATGGGGGGATAACGAAGCCGTGGCTTCCCATCAGCATTCTCCATCGATCAAGAAGACGAAAGCCCGGGCTTGTCGCCCGGGCTTTCGTCTTCCAATACCTCTCACAGCGACCTATCATTGAGGTTCGTCAAGTCGACTGTTCTGAAAAGGTAGGAGTATCTCGCAGTCACACCAGAGACCGGTCTCGCCGATCTCGCAATCGACCAGGAGAGAGCGATGGCCTTCCGGGAGAAGCTTGCTGCGCTGCTTGAGCAGCGCCCGAATGTCAAGACGAACATTGCAAGAGCGGAGATGATCCGCGACTCCGTCGCGCGCCGTGAGGCGATCCCAAGCGCGTGTGGCGCACTCGCAACGTGGACCCCGACGGACTCGAACGGCCGCAGTCCGAAGGACACCTACATAGTGAAGCGCCCGGAGAGCCAGGACACGGTTGACTGGACGAGTCCGAACAACATCCCGCTTACTCCTGAGACTTTTGACATGTTGCTTCAGGATTCGCTCGCGACGCTGGCCGAGGTCGATACCGTGTACGTGACCGACCGCGTCGTAGGAGCCGACCCCAAGTACGCGCTCCCGGTGCACACGATCGCCGACCAAGCTCTTTCAGCGCTTTTCACCGACAACATGTTCCGTCCGTGGTCGGATGAGATCGTGGCAACGACGTGCTTCAAGGATCGGCACTTCACGCTCGTCGCACTTCCGTACGATAAGCTCGATCCCGCGAGGTATGAGGGGAAGCTGCGCATAGATCCCCGGATCGGCGGCACCTCAACGATGGCCGTTGCCATTGATGCGGATCGCCGGATCGGTGTCGTCTACGGATCTGCGTACGGCGGTAGTATCAAGAAACTCATCTTCACGGTTATGAACTACATACTGCCGGCTGAGGGGATCCTGCCGATCCACTGCAGCGCGAACGAGGGCCCTGATGGGAGAAGCGCGCTGCTCCTCGGTCTCTCCGGCACGGGCAAGACCACGCTTTCGGCCGATGCATCGCGCGCGCTTCTTGGCGATGACGAGCACGGGTGGAGCGATGACGGCGTAGCGAACTTCGAGAACGGGTGCTACGCGAAGCTGATCGATCTCGATCCCGAGAAGGAGCCTGAGATCACGAACGCCTGCTTCCACAAGGATGAGGTGGAGAAGCATGGGGCGATCATCGAGAACGCGATGATGTATCCGTGGGGCGCGTTCGATCTGTTTGATTCTCGACTGACTCCCAACTCGCGGGGCTCATATCCGCTCAGGTATCTGTCCAATATCAAAGAGTCATCCACAGCTGGTCACCCGGCCACCATTCTGTTTCTCACCGCTGATGCGAACGGGGTGATACCTCCGGTCTCGAAGCTCACGCGTGAGCAGGCGATGCTCTGGTTCCTTATGGGATACACGAGCAAGCTGGCCGGGACGGAGACGGGCATCACTGAGCCGGTGAGCACGTTCTCACGCTTCTTCGGCGAGCCGTTCATGCCGAGGAACCCGGACGTCTATGCGTCGCTATTGGGAAAGAGGATGGAAGAACACGGCACACAGGTCTTTCTCATTAATACCGGGTGGAGTGGCGGCCCCTATGGCGTCGGTTCCAGAATGGACCTCCCGATCACGAGGCGCATGGTGAACGCGGCGCTCTCGGGCGAGCTTGATGATGTCGAATGCGAGATCGATCCGTACTTCAAGGTGGCGGTTCCCACGAGTTGCCCCGGTGTGGATGCGGCCATTCTGAAGCCCCGGAACACATGGGATGATCCGAAGGCATTTGAGGAACGTGCTAGGAAGCTCGCTGCTGACTTCGCCGCTCACTATGACAAGGCGTACGGCAATGCGGGCATAGAAGCAGCCGTCGCCGCGGAGTGTCCCGGTAAGTAAGAGGGGCTTCGAGATCGCAGAACGATGTAGCTAATGGAAGCGCCGTGCTCTTTGGACAAGAGCGCGGCGTTTCTCTAGAATGCCCGGTGCGCAATCACGGCGCCCGGCGTCTCTCTACAACGTTGAGTGCGTCGTCCTGAGGCGTAGCGACTGGATGAAGTCCGCCATGTCCGCCGGGAGAGGTGCTGATAGTTCGAGCCGTTCGCCGGTACGGGGATGGTCGAACGCGATGTGCGCGCTGTGGAGTGCATGGCGGGGGAGGATGAGGTGGGCGAGGAGCTCCGGTGAGTCGGGATCGACCATCAGCTTCCGCAACAGTGTAGCGGGCAGCCCATAGGTTTTGTCGCCGATGATGGGGTGGCCTTTGGATTCCAGATGGACGCGGATCTGGTTTGTGCGGCCCGTGTGGGGTCGGACCTCGACGATGCTGAACGCCGTCGGCGGTGCGCTTGCGCGGCCTTGGCCGGGGGCGCCCTCTGTTGCCGGTCCCCCCTGCACGAGGGTCTCTGTGATCGGTCGGCCACGCAGGCGCTCGATCACCTTCACGCTCGTTCTCGCCGGCTTGCCCTTCTTCCTGTCTATGATCGACCGTGGAATCGGGTGCTGCTTTCCGATCCGTCCGAGCGGAGCATCGATCTCGAACGTGTCATTGCTGGGGCACCCGTGCACGATCGCGAGGTAGGTCTTCGAGACGGCGCCTCTCGCGAACGCGGCCGATATCGATCGCGCTGCCTCGACGTTTCTCGTGAGAACCACAAGGCCGCTCGTCTCCCGGTCGAGGCGATGAGCGAGATTGAGATCCTGGCCGAGATCAGCCCTGAGCTTCGCGATGAGTGTGTGCCGGATGAACTTCCCGCTTGCGTGGACGGGGATGTTCCCGGACTTCGACACAACCAGGATGTCATCATCGGTGTAGACGATGTCGTAGGCGAAGTCGACGGCCGGTTCGATTATCTCTATCGTGTACTCGATCTCATCATCGGTATCTACGATATCCTCTGCTCCGGCTATCCGCCCGTTGAGCCGGATCTTCCCGGTTTTGATTCGCTTCTCCCATAGTTCGCGGGGGAGATAGCGAAATCTCTTGCAGAGGAACTCAAGGACACTCCACCCGCGGTAGGGGTGGTGGACCTTTGTGCTGAGATGAATGGGGTCTGGGCGCTCAGTCATGATCCCTATACTACACCGGCGCCGCGGGAGGAGAGGACACTTTCGCGCTGCAGTTAGCGAGGACATCCACGCCCGGCTGAAGCAGAGCACAAGATTCTTGTTGACAGGGAGTTAGGCTCGCCTTATAATATTAGGCGCATATACTTTCTGCCCTGAAGAGGAGGTTCTGTGGAAACAGGACGTCTCAGCGAGAGCTTAGAGGACTATCTGGAGGCCATTCTGGCCATCCTCCAGGAGAAACAGGCCGTCAGGGCGAAGGACATAGCCAAGCGTCTGAGCGTGAGCAGCCCATCGGTGACCGGCGCTCTGCATGCGCTGAGCGAGAAGAAGCTGATCAACTACACCCCCTATGACGTCATCACGCTGACTTCCAAGGGAGAGGCGATCGCCAGGGATGTTACGGGACGGCACCACGTCCTTCAGGAGTTCTTCACGAAGGTGCTTGGTGTGGGTGATGTTGAGGCAAGCGAAGCCGCCTGCCGGATGGAACACTCGCTCTCGCCGGATCTGATGAAGAGGCTGGTGGGATTCCTCGCGTGCGTTGAGAACCACACAGATGGCGATACTGATTGGATCTGTGGGGCAGCGAGATCATACAAGGACGTCGATGATCCGGACGCCTGTCGGGAGTGCATAAAGAAGTGTATCGAGCAACACAGAAGAAAGCCGAAGCAGAGTCCGGATTCGGGTGGTGTGTGACCGCCGAGGCGTGTGACCCGCAAGGGGAAGCCGTGGTCGCGCAGCAGGAATGGAGATGAAGGGCTCTTTTTTTGCCCTCATGGTTAGGCTACACGAATTTTATATGGAGTCACGAACTTCACCAGAGAGGAAACCATCGTGAGGAATGCCATACCGATAGCCGTGGCAGCTGTGGTGCTTCTGATTGCTGGAGCTGGACAAGCTCAAGAGTTGGGTGGTCTGGCAGGGAACATCGTTGACGTCGAGACCGGTGAGCCGTTGGCGTTCGTCAATGTGAGCGTGAGGGGAACGGTGTCCGGAGGCATCAGCGGGCGCGATGGGAGCTTCTACATCCAGAACGTCAGGGCTGGAACGCACGAGGTGGCCGTTTCCATGATGGGCTATGAGACGGCCATCAGGATGGTCACGATCAGAGCCGACAGAACAGTGGAGATCGATTTCGAGCTCAAGGAGAGCGTCATAGGGATGGAGGAAGTCGTGGTCACCGCGACGAGGACGCCACGCTACCTGAAGGACGTTCCCATCCGAACGGAGGTCGTGACCCGGCAATCGTTCAAGGATGCCGGCGCCTGCGATATCTATGAGGCGCTCGAAGGGGTCGCTGGTGTGCGTGTGGAGCAGCAGTGTCAGTTCTGCAATTTCAGCCAGGTGAGAATGCAGGGACTTGGGGCTGATCACACCCAGGTCCTTGTTGACGGCCAGCCCGTCTACTCCGGCCTCGCAAGCGTCTATGGGTTACAGCAGATAGGCACAACCTCCATCGAGCGGATCGAGGTCGTGAAGGGAGCGGGCTCGGCACTGTACGGGAGCGGAGCGATCGCGGGCGCCATCAATCTTGTGACACGGGTTCCTTCTGTACGCCCGGAGGCGGGGATAGCGATCGAGTTCGGAGAGCACGAGTCACGGCGCTACGACTTCTCCGCCTCGCAGCGGTTTGGAAACGTGGGGCTGGTTCTCTTCGCGCAGAAGAACTCGGGGGATGTCATCGATGAGACGGGAGACGGGATCGGCCGCGAGAGCGTCTACACGCCCGACCACGTATCCGATCGTGTCCGGACCGATCTCACGAGCGGCGGGTTCAACGCGATCGTAGGTGATGTCCTCGGAATGGATCAGCTCGTGATCAGGGGTAGAGCACTCCATGAACTCAGACAGGGAGGTGAGCTCTACAACAGCGACTACGATGTTCCCGAGGACGTCTACGAGAACCCCTTCACGCCTGGAACGGAGCGGATCGTCACGGACAGACATGAGTTCGAGATGTCGGCAAAGAAGCAGTTCGACCGCGGGAATGACGTTGCCGTCTCGGTCTCCTATGCTCACCATGACAGGAATGCGACCAATGATACGTTTATCACGGACTACGAAAGCGTGAACGGTGAACTGGCGCCGATCGATCTCCTGAGACCCTACCTGGCATCAGAGGACCTCTACACCGGGAACATAAACTACTCGCATCCTGTTGGCGGCATGCACCGGCTGCTCCTTGGAGGACAGTTCGCGCACAACCGACTCGAGGAATCCGGCATGTACGTCGTTGTCGATGAAGAAGATGAAAGCTACGGTGAAGCGTACAGGTCCACGAGTGAGAAGCACTCGACGGATTTCGGCTTGTACCTTCAGGATGAATTCGCTCCCAGCAATGCTCTGGAATTCGTTCTGGGCGTTCGGTACGACAAACACGACTCGGAGGACAAGTTCCGGGGATCCGGCAGCGTTGCTCCGCAGGGCGTGCCGACGGTTGAGTACTCCGAATCGTCTGTGAATCCCCGCGCCGCCGTCCGGTTCAGCCCGACACCCGGCTTGGCGCTTCGCGCCAGCATCGGCACAGGCTTCCGTGTTCCCTACGGGTTCTCTGAGGATCTTCACCTGTGCAGCGGATCTCCGCGCGTCTGGAAGGGGGGCGATCTAGAACCTGAGAAATCCGTGAGCTACAACCTTTCTGCCGACTACTACGCCACGCGGTACACCATCGGCCTCTCGCTCTACCGGACAGATGTTCGCGGCAAAATCGGACTGGTCGATGCGGGCGAAGCGGCGTCCGCTCGAGGGTACGACTACGAGTGGAGGAATATCGACGATGCGTTCGTGCAAGGACTCGAATTGAGCGGGCGCTACGAGGCGACTCGCAGTCTCGTCATCGATGGTCATGCAACGTTCACGTCCGGAGAGTACGAGAACGTGCGGGAAGACTGGATAGGAACCGAGTACGAGAGCAACAGCATCCATGTGTCGCGACTGCCGCGATACTCCACCGGTCTCAAGGCCGAGTACAGGCCCGTTGGTTGGAGTGCTGTGCTGGGTGCGGAACTCCAGGGCCCGCTCTATATCGACTACTACGCCGATGGGGACGAGCCCACCAAGATCAAGGAAACGGAGACCTACGTCATTGTTAACGCGCGTGTCTCGAAGCACCTGACAGAGGATCTGTCGCTCTTCGTGGGAGGGGACAACCTCACCGACTATGTGCAGGAGGAGAAGCACACTGATGATGCGGCCTTCATGTACGCCCCGGTCTATGGGCGGATCTTCTATGGAGGAGTCACAATCGATTTCTAGGGCGCATGGGATTCCGTCGCAGATTTGACTGGGGAATTCCCAGCCGGCCACGCAGTCCGAAGGGAGAACAAACCATGTTGTTTCAATCAGATTTGGGGCGTTGGGGGCGGTTTCTGACGGGCACCGGCCTTGCCATTGTTGCGGCGCTCATCATGATCGTGCTGACATCAGCCGCCGCCGCGGCAGACGAGGAGATTGGATTGGTGCTGGTCGCTCACGGCGCCCCGATGCCGTCGTGGAATGCGCCGGTCCTCGCACTGGAGGACGAGGTAAAGGCTCTTCTGGCGGAGGCAGGCGACAATCCGTTCGATGAGGTTCGTGTTGCGCTCATGGAGTTCACCGAACCTTCGATTCACACTGTGATCGGGGATCTCGAGGAGGCAGGGATAGACAGGGTCTACGTGCTTCCGCTCTTCATCGCTCCGTCCGGACACTCGCTGTTCGACATTCCTGCAATCCTTGGGCTCTATAGCGATCTTGAGATGCTGGAGGAACTGAGGGGCGAGGGGATTGAGATCGTAGACACTGATATTCGGCTGACAGTCGGCCCGACGCTCAGCTACGGTGACATACTCAAAACGATCATGCTCGATCGCGTTAAGGAGATGTCCGTAGATCCCGGGTCGGAAAGCCTCGTCCTCCTGGCACACGGAGACGCGTCTACGGAACCTGTGTGGGAAGCGCTGTGCAATGAAGTCGGCGTGTACGTCTGCGCGCACACCGGCATCGAGTACTTCGATCATGCGCTCGTGGAGGTCGGCCAGTCGTTTGCCACAGAAGGACTGGGAGTCGTAGCTCAAGCCACCGAGCACGCCGAGCGAACTCTTGTCGTCGGTCTGTACCTGTCGATGGGAGTCGAGAACATGGCAAAGAGCGCCATGGTCCGGTCCGGGATGATGACGATCAGTGCGGAGGAGGTTCTCAAGGACAAGGACATCCTGTACGGCGGGCAGGGGATTCTGCCCGATCCGCGGGTAGCCGCGTGGGCTGTCGAGCGGGCCGGGGAGTGGCTTGTAGATCAGGTGGACTAACGGAGGGTATCACGTGATCTGGTGAATGAAAGCCGGGCTTGACAGGAAGGCACGATGACGCTAGTATTGTATAGAGAACAGCATTCGTTGTTGGGTGTGGAGCCATCACGTTGGGACTACAGACGGGCGGCACGGCATGCAGGTCAAGAAGGAAGAGGTGAGAGAAGGGATTCTCAAAGCCGCCCGGCACGAGTTTGTCGCAAGGAGCTTCACCGGGGCAAGCATGCGTGCGATCGCGAAGCGGGCGGGGACGTCGCTCAGCAACGTCTACAACTACTTCGAGAGCAAGGACCGGCTCTTCCGTGCCGTTGTCGGTCCGACGGTTGATGGACTCAGAGCCGTCGTGATACGTGAGACGTCGCCCTTGCTCCAGGATCTTGACGAACACGGCTTCAAGCGGTTTGAGCGGCAGAAGGAGATGATGAAGATCATCGTTGCCTATGTGGACGAGCATCGCGAGGATCTCAAGCTCATCTTCTTCAAATCGGAGGGTTCATCTCTGAGCGGGTTCCACGACGAGCTGATAGAGGAACACACGCGAGGGCACATGCAGTGCTTCCGGAAGCTCGGCAAGAGGAGCCCCAAAACCGGAGGGGCGGCCGGCGTGTCACAGTTCTTCATTCACAACACGAGCGGGTTCTTCGTCAATGCGTTTGTTGAGATGCTCATGCACGATGTTCCACTGAAGGACATGGAAAGATACGCGGATGAGCTTGTGAGATTCTCGTACCCGGGGATGAGGGCGGTAGTGGGCCTGGGGAATGAAGAGTAGTTTTTTTTGGAACGCGGCTAAACCATGTTCGTTTTTGAGACAGGAGGTCCGACATGTGTCACCGAGTCATCAGCACATTGCTCCTGATCCTGCTCGCGACGGCGGCGGTTGCGAACTCAGGCGCCGCAGGCGAGCTGACGGGCCGCAATATCGCCGTCATGGTGGATGAGAGACCAGACGGCGACGACAGAAAGGGAACGATGACGCTGACTCTCACCAACAGCAGAGGCAAGACGAGGGTGCGGACCGTGGCGTCCTTCGACAAGGACTACGGAGTAGACACGAAGAGCCTCATGTACTTCGAGGCACCGGCGGATGTGAAGGGAACGGCTTTCCTTCAGTTCGAGTATGAGGACCCGGAGAAGCAGGACGACAAGTGGCTCTACATGCCGGCGCTCAGGAGAACTCGTCGGATCGCGGGGTCTTCGAAGAATGAGTACTTCATGGGCACCGACTTCACCTACGACGACCTGGGTGACCGCAGTGTGGATGAGGACGTGCATGAACTCCTGCACGAGGAGGAGTTTGGCGGACACGAGTGCTGGGTCGTCGAGGCCGTGCCCGTGGATGAGGACTACATGTACTCACGAGTCGTGCGCTGGATTCGCAAGGACGTTCTCCTGCCTGCTCGTGTCGAGTTCTACGAGAGGCAAGGGGAACTCCTCAAGATTCTCACCGTCATGGACGTGCGTGAGATCGATGGCTTCTGGAGCATATACGAGATGGAGATGGAAAACGTCCTCGAGGAACACCGGACGACGATCGTGTACGACGATCTGCACTACAACATCGGCCTGTCAGACAACCTGTTCAAGGTCTCGACGCTTGAGAGGGGAAGGATCCAATGACCATCCGGACTGTGGCATCGGCGACCGTTGCGGCGGCCATCCGGATCACAGCGCCGGCCGCAATCACGGTGGCCCTGGCCTTGATCACCTCCCTTCTTCCGTTTTCGCCGGATGAGGCCCAGGCGGCCGAATTCGACACACACGGCTTTGTCGATTCCCACTACGGCGTGCGATTCGGGGAACCGCATGATTTCATCACCTCCAGAACCCGGGCGCGCATCGAGAGCTGGATGTGCGAGGGAGAGACCTGGGCGTACCTGAGCGTGAATGCCACAGAAGACGGCGTAGTCCCCGGCGAGAAGGGAGTGGAACTCCGCGAGGCGTTCATCGAGTACGTAGCGGACAGCTGGGATCTGAGAGTCGGACGCCAGATCATCGTGTGGGGCAAGGCGGACGGGTTGGCTATAACAGACATCATCTGTCCGCGCGACCACGCGGAGTTCTTCGCAGCGGAATACGACGATACCCGGATACCGGTAGATGCGGCGAAGTGGCGATACCTGGGGAACAGCTTCGACCTGGAGTTCATCTGGCTGCCGCGGTTCATCCCGGCCGCGCTCCCGCCACAGGGAAGCCCGTGGTTCAGAGAGACCGAGTTCCCCGCCGGCGTGGACGTCGAGTACCAGGCGGTATCGGAGCCGGAGTTCAATCTGGAGAACGGTGAGTTCGCCGCTAAGGCGAGCATCTACACGTCGGCGGTCGACGTCGCGATCTCCTGCTTTCGCACGTGGCACGATACTCCCACGGCGTATCGGGACGTGGTGTCGCAAGGCGATTCCGTTCGGGTCAGCTTCCATCCGGAGTATGAGCGTACGACCTTCTATGGAGCGGAGCTGTCAAAGCCGTGGGGTGATATCGTTCTCCGCGCGGAGGCGGCCTACTTCACCGGGCTCTGTTTCGAGCCCACGGACGAGCTTTCGGAAGAGGTGTTCGAAAGAGACGTTCTCAAGTGGATGCTTGGGGCGGACTGGAGTCCCGGACGCAACTGGACCATCACTGCGCAGTTCGTCGACGGCCTCATCCTTGACTATGAGGAGGCGATCGCGGACGACGAGCACACGATGCTCGTCACCACGAGCGTCTCGAAGACGTTCCTCAGAGAGAGCCTCGAGCTGTCCGGGATGGCGTACTTCGGCCTGAGTGACAACGACCGGTACGCGCGGATGGCTGCTGACTATGAGCTTGCGGATGCACTCCACATCTCCGGGGGGATGGACTTTCTCAGCGGAGATGGCGGAAGATTCGGCTCGTACGACGACAACGATCAGATCTGGGTGAGGGCCAAGTACAGCTTCTGAGCTACGGGAGGAAGGCCATGTCGGAACGAATAGAAAGGATCAACGCGTGGTTCAAGAGGCGCGCGGTAGAGATCATCCGATTCCGATGGTTGATCATAGCTGCGGTCGTTGTTCTCAACATCCTGTCGATACCGGGTGTAATGCGTGTTGAGCAGGACAACTCGATGGAGGGATGGCTGCTCGAAGGGGATCCGCTTCGTCTCGCGCGCGACGAGTTCGAGGAGGTCTTTGGCAACAACGACTATGCACTCGTGCTGGTCGAGGCCGACGACGTCTTCTCCAGCGAAACGCTCGCGATGATGCGGAGACTTGGAGAGGATCTTGAGAAAGAGGTTCCATTCGCCGACAAGGTGACATCGATCGCCCACCTGGATTTCACGGAGGGTACCGAGGATGGGATCATCGTGGACGAGCTTGTCCCCGAGGAGATCCCGACGGATCCTGCTGTTCTCGCGGAGATACGCGCGCGTGCGATGACGAAGCCGTTTCTTGTGGACCGGCTCTTCTCGCGGGACGGTACGCAGGCGGCCGTTCTTCTCCGGCTTCACAAGTACGCGGACATGAACGGGAGTGAGGCGCGGGGTGAGGTCCTGGTTGGGACGAAGGTGAACGAGATCCTGGCCAGGGAGGAGTACCGCGACCACACGCTGCTGTCCGGGGGGATGCCCATCTTTTCCGCCGAAAAGGAGCTCTGGTTCAAGCGAGAGGGGGCCCGGATCTTCTCGCTCACGGTTCTCACCATGATGATCGTACTCGGAGTGTCGCTTCGGTCGATCAGGGCGGTGTTCGCTCCCATCTTCACGGCGTTCTCCGCCATTCTGTGGGTCTTCGGCATCATGGGCTACATCGGTGTGAAGATAATCCCGATGATCGCCACGATCCCGGTCATGCTCCTCGTTGTCATCTCAGTCGGATACTCGGTTCACATCGTTACCTTCTTCAAACAGCACTTCCTCGCTACCGGGAATCGAAAGGACTCGGTCGCGCACGCTCTTGAACATACGGGCTGGCCCGTTCTCTTCACGGCATTCACAACCGTGCTGGGTTTCCTGTCCTTCACGGTGGTCGAGATTTCAGCTATCAGATGGCTGGGGTTCGCTGCCTCGGGTCTGGTGCTCGCCGCGTATCCCCTAGTCATGGCGCTGACGCCGGCCCTTCTCAGTTTTGGAAAGGACCGCGAGCCGGATCCTGATTTCGCTCGTGGGGGAGGCGGGCGGATGGAAACCGGGCTGGTGAAGCTGGGTGAATGGGTTCGGGGGCACGGACGGGTTATCATCGTCGTTTTCACTGTTGTGACGATCGCGGCCGGCATCTCAATGCTGGGTCTCGTTGTTGATACGGATTCGCTGAAGGTGATGGGAAGGCGGGTTCCCTGTGTCGGGAAGATCTTCTACATCGCCGACCAGATCGGGTCGCTCTATGCGTACGATGTGACACTGGAGTTCCCGGAGGATGGGATGGCGAAGGACCCCGAGACGCTGCGGAAGCTGGACGCGCTCGCTCGGGAACTCGAGGAGACGGAGGTTGTGAAGAGGACGACGTCCATCACGGACATCGTCAAGGATCTGAACCAGGTACTCAATGACGGGGATCCCGAGTACTACACGATCGGCGAAGGGCGAGATCTCGTGGCGCAACAACTGCTGTTGTATGAGATGTCGGGTGGCTCGGATCAGGAGAACTGGGTCGACTACGACTACCGTGTCTTGCGGCTGAACGTCGAACTGCGCCGGTTCTCCTCGACTCAGGTGGAAGATCAGCTGCACCATGTCCAGGAGCGTTGTGAGGAGCTCTTCCCTGACGCGAAGTTTGGGTTGACCGGCATCATCGTCCAATTCGCCCGGATGACAAACTACATGGTGAGCGGTCAGATCAAATCGGTTCTGATAGCGCTTCTGTGTATCAGCGTCGTCATGATGGTCGCATTCGGCAATGTGCGTCTGGGGTTGATAGCGATGGTACCGAACATCGTGCCCGTGGTTCTCGCCGCCGGGATGATGGCGCGGACGGGCATCACCATCAATTTTACGACCATGATGGTGGCTCCGATCATACTCGGCATCGCGGTCGACGACACAATTCACTACATCAACCACTTCAAGCAGGCCTTCCATCGCACCGGCAGCTACGCGCAAGCGAATCGCGAGACGTTCCACTCAGTCGGCACCGCCATAACGATGACGACGGTGATAATCGTGCTGGGGTTCTCCGTATTCGCGACGTCGGTGAGCAAGTCGTACTCGCACTTCGCAGCTGTGTCCATAGTGGCCGTCCTGTCCGCGCTGTTGGCTGACTACTTCCTTACACCAACGCTGATCATGAAGACGCAGGCGCTCGGTAGGGAGAGGTAGGAGGAGATCACGATGGCATCTGAAACCAAGCACGGGAATGCTCATGGCCACGTCTGTCCGAAATGGATGGCATACACGTTCGACAATCGATTCCGGCGCCTGTTCCACGCTCCGCCGAAGTTGCTTGGTTCGTATATCTCGCCCGGGTCAACGGTGCTGGATATCGGCTGCGGACTCGGTTTCTTCTCGATCGGCATGGCGAAGCTCGTGGGAAAGAACGGTTTTGTCGTCGCCGCCGACATACAACCGGAGATGTTCGGGGTGCTGGAAAAGCGGGCGGAGCGCGCCGGTGTTGCCGAACAGATAGCAACGCATCGCGCGACACCCGACAGGATCGGCCTCGACAGGCAGTTCGATTTCGCACTGGCGTGCTGGGTCGTGCACGAGGTGCCCGATATGGCAGCATTCATGTCGGAGGTCCGTTCGCTTCTCAAGCCCGGTGCGCGGTTCCTCGTGATGGAGCCACGGACGCACGTGTCTGAAACGGATTTCGAGGAGACGATCACGTGCGCGAGACTGATGGGGCTGAGATTGATTGAGAGGCCGCATATCAGTCTGAGTCGCTCCGCGGTGTTCGAACGACCGGAGGATTAGAGCAACGGGAGTGGATGGCGGAAGCCATCGAGCTTGTCGCCGAACGCCGCCTTGGCAGGCGAGAGACTTGAATGGATGCCGGTCGCACACGGCGCCCCGGTTTTCACCGGGGCGCCGTCGCACTGGCTGGGTCTGCGGGACGAATAGCCTGCTAAACGAATCTGAAGTATCCGAGCCGTCTGCGTAGCTGCTTTGCTCTCCTCGATATGCTCATAATCACTGTTCCTTTCCGGAGCCTAAGCGGGCTCCTCACTCCTTACATCAGACACCGCGCGGGACGAAGGGGTTTCATCTGAAATGAAGCCCTGGAGATGTGGTACGATGACATTGAGCGAGCCTTCGAGCAGAGGGCTTCTGCGGGCACCGGGGCGCTTGGGAGAAGGGACCGGGACCGGCCATGCGTACGCGGAGGAGATCCAGGTGAAGCCGAATGTGCGGTGGCTGTGGATTGTCGTGGGAGCGGTGGCGTGCTGCGTGCTTGCGGTCGTCGTGTTCCACCTGGTGCGAGCCGGTCCGCGCGGGAGCGTTCCGCCGGGCGATTCGAGGGGAACTGTTGCGCCAGACGGTCCGAGTGATGCCCTTGATGTCATCGCTGAGTGGGAGAAGCCGCACGGTCGCTGGCATGTCGATGACTGGAGGGAGATCCCCTTCGATGAACAGATGGGCCTCACGCCTGAGCAGGAGGCCGAGATCGAGCGGCTGAGGTCGATCGGGTACCTGTCCGGATCGCAGCCGGCGCCGCTGCTCTCGGGCGTCACGGTCTACGACAGGCCACGCACGCAGGACGGGCTCAACTTCTACACCACGGGAGACGCGCCGGGGGCGGTACTCATGGACATGGAGGGCAACGTTCTCCACAAGTGGGCATACAGCTACATGAGCGCATGGAAACAGAGTTCGCGCCCCAAGCTGCGAGCTTCAGCCAAGGGTTCGGGCTTCTGGCGGCGCGCCCACCTCTTCGAGAACGGTGATGTCCTGGCGGTGTTCGATGGACTCGCCATCGTCAAAGTCGACAAGGACTCCAGGCTCATCTGGGCAAACCTCGGTGGATTCCATCATGACCTTGATGTCATGGATGATGGGACCATCTATGTGCTGACCCGCGAGGCGCACATCGTGCCCAGGTACAATCCCGATCACGCCATCCTCGAGGACTACATCGCCGTTCTGAACTCTGACGGCGAGGAACTCAGACGTGTCTCGATCCTCGATGCGCTCGAGAATTCCGAATACGCATGGGCACTCGACCTTGCCGAGGAGTCGGGGGACATCTTCCACACGAACACCGTCGAGGTGCTCGATGGAAAGCTCTCCGATGAGATCCCCGCCTTCCGGAAAGGCTTCGTCCTTGTGACCATCAGGGAACTCGATCTCGTTGCCGTTATCGATATGGAGGAAGAGAGCGCCGTGTGGGCACTGGCGGGGGGCTGGGGTGCACCGCACCAGGCGACCATCCTCGAGAACGGACACATGATGATCTTCGATAACCGGGGGAACGAGGGAGCTTCCAGGGTCATCGAGCTTGACGTGGTTGCCGGGAGCGCGGTCTGGATCTATCAGGGCATGAATCCGGTGGACTTTCGGTCAAGGGAGTGTGGTTCCAGCATACGACTTCCGAATGGCAACACTCTCATTACCGAGACTGACCGGGGGAAAGCCTTCGAGGTCACCCCGGATGGGACCACCGTATGGAAGTACGTGAACCCCGCACAGACAGGGACGAAACGGGAGTACATCGCCAGTCTCTTTGAAGTGATCCGTCTTCCGGCCGATTTCCCAACAGATTGGGCGCGGTGGAGATAGATGGAGCGGATGGTGACGCCCTTGTCTGTCTGATGCCCCCTGTCCGCCTGATGCTTCATACCGGCCTCGCTGCCGGCCTTACCACTCCTTGTCCCGACATCCGGTTCCTGCTATTCTTGCTGTACCGCATAGTCAATCGTAGGGAATCCCCTTGTAGAGCGCTTCGCCCAGACTCCGAAGGAGACGCATTATGCCCGTTGACCTCGAGAAGATCCTCCGTCCTGTTGATCACGAGATGCCCCCATTTCCGCCCAAGTACATGACGATCGCGAGCGGGGAGGAGATGGTCATCCGGCAGGTCACGCGGGACGAGATCCCGGACATCCTCATACATGTCGCCCCTCTCATGTCCGTCGAGAGAGATTTCTACGATGTTGTCGCCGCGCGCGTCTACGCGGAGCTTCTCGCATACTACCGGCACCGCATGCAGGACGAGTACGTGCTTGTGGCCCAGATAGACGGCGAACTCTGCGCCGTTGTGAACGGGCGCAGCGTGGGTGATGGTACGGGGATGTCGCTTCACACTCTGGCCCTCCGCCGCGGGCTTCGTATCGGCGCCCACGCCTTCGCGACGAAGATGGAGTATCACATGGACATCCTGGGTCATAAGGAAGTCCTTATCGTTGCCGAGTCACCGATCGGGTTCAGGCGTTGGATGATCGAGTACAACCTCGAGAAGCGCTTTGAGATCCCGCACGAACTGGGCGGTCCGCCCTCCTACGCGCTCACGAAAGATATCTTCGAGAAGGCGCGCGGCACGCTTGTGATCGGCAGACGCCCCGTTCCGGATGCTCTTCTGGCGAAGGCGATGGAAGCGATCCTCCCGCCTTCAGATCCGCCGACGCCGCCCGAGGATCTTCTCGCGGCGACCCGCTCCATGTACGACCCGACCGGCACGGCTCTCATACTCCAGCGGTGGATGCAGCATGAGAAGGAGGGGAAATGAGAGACGTCTACGCAATCGGAATCGGCATCACCTCCTTTACCCGTCTCGAGTTCCCACTCTCCGAGATCGCCGCGTATCCGGTGATGATGGCGCTCAAGGACGCCGGCATCAAAGAGATAGACCACCTCTATGTTGCCAACATGGGTGGCGGTCGGGTGAACCACCAGACCGGGCTTGCCAGCGCCGTTGTCGATACACTGAGCCTGACTCCGGCTGGGGCGGACGTCATCGAGAATGGTCCGGCCTCAGGCGGGTCCGCGATCAAGCAGGGGTTTCTGGCGGTCGCGTCAGGCGTGCACGATGTCGTGGCGGTGACGGGAGCTGAGAGGATGCGCGAGGTCAACAACCTCGAGGTCACCGAGTTCGTGGCGACACTCACGCACCCACTGGCCGAGTACATCTACGGTGTGACCCTCCCATCGCTGGCCGGTATGTTCACGAGGGCCTACATGGACAAGTACGGTGTCACGTCGCGTCATCTGGCGATGGTCGCGGTCAAGAATCAGAACAACGCTCTTCTGAACGAGTTTGCGCACATCCAGCAGGCGATCACGGTCGAGGGCATCCTCGATTCACCGGAGGCGTTGACGAACAACCCGTACATAGCGGATCCACTCAGGTTCTTTGACTGCTGTCCCGTCTCGGACGGAGGCGCAAGTGTGATCCTCGCTACGCGCGAGGTCGCAGAGAAGACGGGCAGACCTCTCGTCAGACTGTCGGGGATTGGGCAGGCGACCGACACGCACTGCGTGCACGAACGCGATGAACCTACGGACCTTCTTGCGGTCAGACGCGCCGCGGCCCAGTCGTTCGAAATGGCAGGCGTTGGGCCTTCGGACGTTGGAGTGGCCGAACTCCACGACGCATTCACGATCCTCGAGATCGTTGAGAGCGAGGAGGTCGGTTTCTTCAAGAAGGGTGAAGGGCACCTGGCACTCGAGCGTGGTGAGACTCAGATCGGAGGGAAGATCCCGATCAACCCGTCCGGAGGGCTCAAGGGGCGTGGTCACCCGGTCGGGGCGACCGGTGTTGCTCAGGCCTATGAGATCGTGCATCAGCTTCGTGGTGAGGCGGGCAAGCGACAGGTCGCCGACCCGAAAATCGGGTTCACGTGCAACTTCGGAGGCTTCGGAAACAACGTTGTGTGCCTCACGTTCGCGAGGGAGAACTGACAATGAAGCGAGAGATCTACGCCTACCGGTGCAGGAAGTGCGGGCATCTTCACTACCCGTACCGCATGGTCTGCGCCAAGTGCGGCGAGAACGAGCACAACGAATTCGATCCGGAGCCGTTGCCGAAGGCAGGCACGCTTGTCACGTTCACCGAGCTCTACGCCCTTCCGGGGGACTTTGAGGTGCCGACGCTCGGGCTTGGTATCGTTGAGCTCGAGAACGGTATCAGGATTACGGGGCAGCTCCAGATAGACGAACCGGCGAGTGGGATGAAGGTGATAGGAGAGGTCGAGGTCGTCAGGAGCGAGGAGTACGAGAAGTACTACGGGATGGTATTCCGCGAGGCGTAGGGGACGGCGGCTTGAGCGACTTGCTGCTCTGGGCGCCGTGCGTGTGCTTGAACGATTCGCCGCAGTTTGAAGGGATTGGTCATGGTCGTGCCGCGTGAGATGATCGAAATCGTGAGCTTCGGTGACCTCGTAGAGAGCGGATTCTACCACGTTCACTCGCGCTTCACGCGCGTCGTCAACATGACGGACAACGGCAGATTCGTCTCGCTTGTCACTCCGGATATCGACGCGGGACCCCTTACAATCGTCGTGCGCGGACTCGATCCGTCCGGGGTCGAGGGCCTTACGATAGAGATGGGCGCAGGGACGCCCTGCGACGGAGCGACCTCCCCCGATGACGGTGACATTTCCCTCTGTCCCGGCTGGACGATTACCCTCGATGGTCGTCGCATCCCTCTTGATGGCGGCCGTATCTACAAATCAGCTATCGATTTCCAGCCACACACTCTCCCGCGCTTCAGAAAGAACCTCGGCATTCTCGGGCTTCTCCTCGCAGAGCTGGCTCCTGAGAAGAGCCTGGCGTTCCTGCTTGAACGCGAAAGGCTCGCGGAATTCAGGGCCGGGTTCGAACGTGCCGTTGTTGACCACATCGGGCACTCCGTTCGTGACATCCTCCACGGGGACACACTCAGGGGGGTGGAGCGGCTCAAGGGTTGCGGTTTTGGACTCACTCCGGCCGGTGACGACTTCATAGTCGGACTACTCATCGCCACGCACATTCTCGAGAGATCGGTAGAGCCGGTGCGCGCTGGAGCGCGGTCGGTGTCTGCCACCGGAGCATCATCGAAGCGAAGCGCCGCCGGATCAGCGCTTGGGCGCAATCTTGCGCTCCTTCGCACACGCATCTTCGAGACTGCGCGCAGCGGAAACACCCTGTCCGACACGTTCCTCTATCTCGCCGAAGGCGGATTTGTCACACAGGGCATGAAGGATCTCGTGGCAGCGCTCTCGTTTGGCACACCCGGGGATGTGAGAAGGTGTGCGGAGCATCTCTTCTCGGTTGGAGCGACGTCCGGCGCCGACATGGCGGTCGGTCTTCAGATGACGCTCGTGTCCTGGCAAGCTCGTCTCCATGGGGCGATCGTAGGGCGCATGATGGGCACCAGTGTTCAGCACGACAGGGAGGCACAATGGTCGTAGTGGGACGCATCAAGAAGGGTGCGTACTTCGATTCCGTCACGCTCATGAACGTGGCGAGGGAGCTCTCTTACATGGAGGGCGTCGCCGACGCGGCCGTCGTCATGGGAACGGACGAGAACCGGGCGATTCTCAGCGCGGCCGATCTCCTGACGTCCGAGTTCGAGAATTCATCCGACACTGATCTTCTGATCGGTGTAAGAGCCGAGACCGACGAAATCGCGGAGGCGGCGCTGATCGCCGTCGACGAGCTTCTCGAGAATGTGAGAGGCACCGTTGACGACGGTGAGGCATTCACTCCCAGAAGCCTCGACGGAGCGCTCGATGTCGTCCCGGACGCGAACCTCGCACTCATATCCGTGGCCGGTCGCTACGCCGGGGATGTTGCGGCACGGGCACTCGATCGCGGGCTTCACGTGATGCTCTTCTCCGACAACGTACCGCTTGAGACCGAGGTGGAACTTAAAACCCGCGCGCACGGCCTGGGCCTGTTTGTGATGGGGCCCGACTGCGGAACGGCGATCATCAACGGCGTTCCCCTCGGCTTCGCAAATGCCGTCAACCGTGGTCCGATCGGGATCGTGGCGGCATCGGGAACAGGGTTGCAGGAAGTGAGCACGCTCGTCTCGAACCTCGGCTCGGGGATCTCTCAGGCGGTAGGAACAGGCGGGCACGATGTTGTGAACGCCGTCGGCGGCGTCACCTTCCTGGACGGTCTCGAGGCACTCGCAGACGATGCTGAGACCGAGGTGATCGTTCTCGTGTCGAAGCCGCCGGACGGTGAGGTTCTTGACAGGATCAGGAAGAAGCTTGCGAAGATAGAGCAGCCGGTCGTGTCGGTCTTCCTGGGAACTGAGCCCGAAGGACCAAACGGATGTCGTACGCTTGCCGAGGCGGCGTTTCGTGCGGTGACAGTTGCGGTCGGGAGAGAGCCGGATGGCGTCAGGGGGCTGCTCCTCGGCGGCGATGATCGGGAGGCCGAACTCGTCGAGAGAATCGTGGCGGAGAGGTCGAACGGGCAGCGATACGTCCGCGCTCTCATGAGCGGCGGGACGTTCGCATCAGAGGCGGAGATCGTTTTCGCTGATCTTGGTCTCAATGACGTTCACTCCAATGTTCCGTCCGGGCGTGCGACGAAGCTTGACGACCCGCTCCGGAGCGTTGCGAACACGATCGTCGATCTCGGCTCCGACGAATTCACCGTCGGTCGCCCGCACCCGATGATCGACTACTCGCTGAGGGTGAAGCGAATCGCTGGCGAGGCGAACGATCCGGACGTGGCCGTTATCCTTCTGGATGTCGTTCTTGGGTATGGCTCCAACCTGGATCCTGCGTCCGAACTCGATCAAGTCATACGCGACGCAGTGAGCAAGGTGGCCGTGGTCTGTTCGATCACCGGGACGGACCGGGATCCTCAGAACCGGCGCGCCGTACATGAGGCTCTCGAAGGCGCGGGCGCCATCATCGCCGGATCCAACCTGTCCGCTTGCAGAATAGCAGGGCTCGTTGCCCGGAAGCTGGGGGTGAAGTGATGCCGGTTGGTGATCTCTTCAAGCAGGAACTCAAGGTAGTGAACATAGGCCTATCCTCATTCAAGGAGAGCCTGGACGAGGTCGGAGCTACGGCAGTGCAGGTTGACTGGCGTCCGCCGATGGATGTCTCGGACGAGTCGCGGCGCATCGTGGCAGAGCACGCCGAAGAGATAGATGCGGCGAATGCGACGGTCATGGACATCATCCTGAGGGGCATGCCGCAGCTCGTGAGTCTAGCGCGCGCAATCGACGTGATCCCCGGAATGAAGCCGAACCTGATCCTTCACGCCGGACCACCGATAACGTGGGAGCGGATGTGCGGGCCGATGCGGGGCGCCATTATCGGCGGCCTCATCTATGAGGGGAAGGCGAAGACACCGGATGATGCGGAGATACTCGCGGCATCGGGTGAGATCGAGTACGCGCCGTGCCACGAGCACAGCACGGTCGGCCCGATGGCGGGAATCGTGATGCCTTCCATGCCGGTCTTCGTGCTTAGGAATGAGGAGTTCGGTAACCAGGCGTACTGCACGATGAACGAAGGACTGGGGAAGGTGCTCCGCTACGGCGCCTTCGCCTCCGAGGTGATCGAGAAGCTCCGATGGATGGACTCGGTGCTCTATCCGGTGCTCGAGGGCGCGATTGTGACCACTGGCCCGATCGATCTCAAGAACCTGATGGCGCAGGCGCTTCACATGGGAGACGAGGTCCACAACCGCAACAGAGCTGCGACGTCGCTCCTTTATCGCGCTATGGCTCCCGCAATCGTCAGGTCATGCAGCGACAGCAAGGCCGCAGTCGAGGTTCTCGAATTCATCAACGGAAACGACCACTTCTTCCTGAATCTCTCGATGCCGGCGTGCAAGGTGACGCTCGATGCCGCGCGCGACGTGCCGGGCAGCAGTGTCGTCATCGCGATGACCAGGAACGGAACGGATTTCGGGATCCAGCTCTCCGGAACGGGAGACGAGTGGTTCGTGGGCCCCGCTGATGTCCCGGACGCGCTCTTCTTCCCGGGCTACACGAAGGAGGATGCCAATCCGGATATCGGCGACAGCTCGATCACGGAGACGAACGGACTGGGTGGATTCGCCATCGCCGCTTCGCCCGCGATCGTGCAGTTCGTGGGCGGGACGACTTCGGACGCGATCCAGTACACGCTCGAGATGTATGAGATCGCTGCTGCGGAGAACACCGTCTACCAGATTCCGTATCTCAATTTCCGTGGGACGCCGACTGGGATCGACGTAGTCAAGGTCATCACAAAGAACATACTCCCGTTCATCGACACCGGAGTCGCCCACCGCGAACCCGGCGTCGGGCAGGTCGGCGCGGGAGTTCTGACGGCATCAGCGGAGCCGTTCACGAGGGCGTTCGAAGGACTGGCGGCCCGGCTTGCGAGGTGAATGAAGATGGTCCGTACGGAACGCGAACCAGACGCGGAATAGCACAGAGGCACGGGAAGCGATCATCCAGGGAGGGTGCGACATGAACACCAAGAAGTTCCTCGAGTTCATGGACGATGTCAGGGTCTACGATCTTACGCAGCGGCTGTCGATTCACACACCACCGTGGCCGAGCTACATGCCTCTCGGCATACAGTACTTCAAGCGGATCGCCGGCGCGCACATGGGGCAGGGCGCGAACGGCCAGATCATCACGACGAGCAATCACGTCGGCACGCACATGGACGGCGAGATCCACTTCCACCCGAGCGGACGCACGATCGGTGATGTGCCGCTCGGCGAGTGGATCGGCCCCGGTGTCGTCGTCGACATCTCGGACTCCGTCAAGGACTACAGCCTCTACTCGCCCAAGATGATCACCGATCGCGTCGATGTCAGGAAGGGCGACATACTGATAATCAACACCGGCTATCACAAGTACGCCTGGGATCAGAAGCGCTCCGATGAGATCCGCTACTTTGTGAAGCACCCGGGGCCCGACCCTGAATTCCACAAGTGGGCGCTCAAGATGAACCTCAAGTGGATCGGCGTCGATTGCGGGAGCGCCGACCACCCGATGAACACTATCATCAAGGACTGGCACCCCGGTCTTTTCACGAAGGCCGAGGCGAAGCTTCAGAAGGACTACGGCAAGAGCTGGGACGAGATGTTCCCGCCGGACATCTACTACCAGGTGATGCATCTCAAGCTCTTCCCGAAGGGACTCGTCCACGCGGAGAATCTCGGCGGCGAGATCGACAAGATCAAGAACGAGCGTTGCTGGATAGGGTGCTTCCCGCTTCGTGGAATTGAGCTTGAGTCGTCGATGTGTCGCATCGTGGCGATGCTGCCACCGAAGTAGGAGGAGCAGCGTATGCCGATAGCACACGAGTTCGAGTACGCGAAGCCTGAAACGATTGAGGAGGCTGTCGGGATCCTGAACAAGCACGGAACCGATGCGCAGGTGCTCGCCGGCGGGACCGATGTTGTTCCGGGGCTCAGGGATGGTCTCGTTAGCCCAAAGCTTGTTGTCGACATCAAGGGGATCGCGGGACTGTCTGGGATCAAGCGCGAGGAGAACGCCCTTCGAGTCGGGGCTCTTGCGACCTTCACTGATCTCATCGAATCAGAGCTTGTTCAGAAACACGTACCACTCCTCCGCGAGATGGCAATGACGGTCGCCTCGGTCGGCGTCAGGAACAGGGCGACGATCACAGGCAATATCTGCTCGGCGGTGCCGTCGTGCGACAGCGGTCCTGTTCTTCTCGTCCTGGGCGCGAGCATTCACGCTACGGGGCCGAACGGGGAGAGGACCATGCCGGTCGCCGAGTGGTTCACCGGGCCGAAGACGACGGCACTCGGGAGTGCTGAGATCGTGACATCGGTGTCGCTTCCCATTCCTCAGGAAGAGCACGGCGCAGCGTACGTCAAGCTTGGCCGCTACCGGGGTGAGGATCTCGCTCAGGCAAGTGTCGCCGTCCTGGCTCTTCCGGACAGTGAATACCGCATCGCGTTCGGAGCAGTTGCTCCCACGCCACTACGCGCGAACAGGATCGAGGAGCTTCTCAGAGGGAAGGTCTTTGGCGACGCGCTCATCGATGACGCGAAGAAGCTCGTTCCCGACGAGACCTCTCCCATAGCCGACATCCGCGCAAGCCGCGAGTACCGTGAGCACATGCTTCCGATCATGTTCGAACGCGGGTTGCGGGCGGCGGTCGCGAGACTCGCGGGCGACGGACCCGCTTACGGTGCGCAGCTGATCTAGAAGTGGGATCCCGCTGCGAGCCGCTCGAGGCGAGGAGCCAGATGCAGCCGACACTCAGGGGAATGCCATGAAGAGATCAATCACACTGAATGTGAACGGCGAGGGGCGAAGCATCGACGTCGAGCCGAACGAGACCCTTCTCGAGGTTCTCCGTGAGAGGCTCGGGATCAAGAGTCCGAAGATCGGTTGCGAGAGGGGAGACTGCGGAAGCTGCACGGTTCTGCTTGACGGAAGAAGCATGAGGAGCTGTCTCATCCTCGCTGTTGAGGCGGACGGTCACGACATCGTGACCATCGAGGGGCTCTCGAAAGACGGTCCTACAGAACTCCAGCAGGCTTTCATTGATAACAACTCGTTCCAGTGTGGGTTCTGCGCCCCCGGCATCGTGCTGGCCGCTACCGAGCTTCTGGCAAGGAATCCGAGCCCGACGGAGGACGAGGTCAAGGAGGCCATCTCCGGAAACCTCTGCAGATGCACCGGGTACGATCCGATCGTCAAGGCCGTGCTCGATGTTGGGAGTGGGAGAGCGAGGCGGCAGCGCAGCGGCCCCCCCCCCCGTGAGGAGAGTACAGGATGAGCAACTTCGCGCCCGTCTTCAAGATAACCAACCCGATTGCCGCCGCGCTCACGCAGATAGAGCGGGCACGCGGCTTCCTGGAAGCAGCGAAGTTGTCTGAGAAATGGATCGGGCGAATGCGTGACCGCGCGCTTGTTCTCGAAGCGCATCATACGACGCACATCGAGGGCACGCATCTGACACTTGAGCAAGCGAGACTCATCCTGTCGGGTCAACCGGCTCCGGGGGCAGATCCAGATGATACTCAGGAACTCTTGAACTACCGGAAGGCTTTCTCGCTTGTTGCGGACTACCTTGACAGTGGAGATCCAGTAACTGAGGGACTGATAAGAGGGATCCACAAGTGCTTGGTTGACGGTGTCCGTGGGGGCTCTGCCGCTCCCGGACAGTACAGGGAGGTCCAGAACTACGTTGTGAACTCCATAACCGGCGATATCATCTACACTCCCCCTCAGGCCCCCGATGTGCCGGCGATGATGGCCGATCTTGTCGAGTGGATTCAGAACGAACAGGAATCACATCCGGTCCTCGTGGCCGGCATCGCTCAGTTCCAGCTCGTGCACGTCCATCCGTTCCTTGATGGCAATGGGCGCACCGCACGTCTGCTCTCGACGCTCTGCCTCTACAGGACAGGCTACGATTTCAAGCGGCTCTTCACGATCAGCGAATACTACGATCGGAATCGCCCTGGCTACTACTCCGCTATCCAGGGTGTTCGTGAGAACGATATGGACATGACACAGTGGCTGGAGTACTTCACCGAGGGGTTGGCCACGCAGATGCGAGAAGTGCGGGACCGCGGTGAACGTGTGATCAGACTGGATATGATGGTTCGAAGCCGAGGGCTGTCCGAGCGGCAAAGGGAGGCTCTGGAGTATGTCCTGGAGCACGGAACGCTCGTGATTCGTGATTTTGAGGCTCTTCGTCCCGATGTCTCACGACGGTCGCTCGAGCGAGATCTCAAGGTCTTGGTTGAGAAGAAACTGCTGATCCGTGAAGGCGCTGCCGACAGGGTGCTCTATCGACTCGTCGAGAAGGGTGAGTAAACCTGCGACACAACTCGCGACAGACTCGCGACACTGCTTGCGACACGTGATCCCGTGATTGTCAGGCATCCTGAGGATACTGCCATGGAAGAACTGAAGTATGTTGGGAAGCCCACGAGCAGGATTGACGGGGCCGAGAAAGTGACCGGCGCCGCCACGTTCGTTGATGACATCGACTTCGGGCCCGATCTTCTCCATGCCGTCGTCGTGGAAAGTCCCCATGCGCACGCTCTCATCAAGGGCATCGACACAGCCGCAGCCGAGGCCGTGCCCGGCGTGCTGAAGGTCGTGACGGGCAAGGACTTCCCATACAAGTTCGGGCTTTACATGAAGGACCGCTACATCCTCGCGCAGGACCGGGTACGGTTCGTTGGTGAGCAGGTGGCGGGCGTCATTGCGCGCGATCTGAAGACTGCAATGCGCGCGGCGAAACTCGTCAGGGTGACCTACGAGAAGCTTCCACCGATCTTCGATCCAGCAGAGGCGATCAAAGACGGCGCAGATCTTGTTCATCCTGACCTCTTCGACTACGATCGGGTGCCGTGGTTTTTCCCCAGGAAGGACACCAACATCGCGCACTTGCGGAAGACAAGGAAGGGCGATGTTGAGAAGGGGTTCGCGGAGGCGGATGTCATTATCGAGGACACGTACACCGTCCCGCGTTACGCGCACTGCGCGATAGAACCACACGTGGCGGTTGGGCTCTACGATCTCTCCGGCAGACTCACGCTGTGGTCGGCGTCGCAGTCCCCGCACACACAGCGCGATGTCTTCGCCTCGACCCTCGCGCCCCTGGGTCTCACGCACAAGGACGTTCGCGTGGTGACGCCGTATGTCGGTGGTGGCTTCGGCGGGAAGGCGGGCGTGACGATGGAGATCCTCGTGGCTGCCTTTGCGACCGCGGTCAAGGGGCATCCGGTCAAGCTCAGGTGGACGCGCGAGCAGGAGTTCTACAACACCTACCAGCGCCAAGGGCTCTTGGCCAAGCTCAAGATGGGGGCGAAACGGGACGGAACGCTCACGGCGATCGAGTACACCATGTATTGGGACGCGGGCGCATATGTTGAGTATGGCGCGAATGTGGTCAATGCCGTCGGTCTCTCCGCGACAGGCGCTTACCGAATCCCAAACGTCAAGATCGATTCACTCTGCGTCTACACGAACCTGCCGCCGGGTGGCCCGTACCGGGGCTTCGGCTACTCTGAGTTTCACTTTGGTCTCGAGTCGCACATAACGAGGATCGCAAACGAACTTGGGATCGATGCCGTCGAGTTCAGACGCAAGAACGCGATTCTGGAGGGGGACACGCTTGCCTACGGAGCGAAGATGAATCCGAGTGGGCTTCTGGAGGCGATCGATAAGGCGGCAGATGCGATAGAGTGGGGAAGGAACGAGGAGTCCACTGATCCCAACAAGGTGATCGGGAAGGGCTTCTCGCTCATGTGGAAAGCACCCGCGATGCCCCCGAACGCATCGTCGTCCGCCTTTCTCAAGTTCAGCGAAGATGGAAGCGTAAACGTGCTGGTCTCGGGAATGGAGATCGGTCAGGGCTATCTCACCGTGATGGCACAGATCGCGGCCGAGATCCTGACGGTTCCACCCGAGAGAATCCGCGTCGAAACTCCGGATACCGACCGCAATCCCTATGAGTGGCAGACCGTAGGTTCTCACATTACGTGGAGTTGTGGGAATGCCGTGAAGGATGCGGCCGTGGAGGCGCGCGACAGGATCTTTGATGTCGTGAACCGCGCGCACGGATTCAATGTGGACTCGCTCTACCTCGAAGATGAGAAGGTCAAATGCCGGACAGAGCCGGATTTCGAGCTACCTCTCAGGGATTTCGTGATCTCCGGAATCCAGATGGAGGACGGAACGTCCCGCGGTGGCCCGATCATGGGAAGCGGGATGTTCATGCCGGAGTTCACCTCGGCGCTGTCCGACCCGGAGACCAGCCATGGCGGTTACCCGAACGTGCACTACACCGTTGGTGCGGCCGGAGTAGTTCTCGAGATAGACAAACAGACGGGCAAGATGGAGATCCTGAAGACGGCGCTCGCCGTCGATGTAGGACACGCTATCAATCCGGACCTCGTGAAAGGCCAGATCACGGGCGGTCTTCTTCAGGGGTTCGCGACCGTTCTATATGAGGAGATGCGTTTCGACGATGATGGGCGGCTTCTGAACCCCAACTTCACGGACTACAAGATCCCCACGGCGAAAGACGTACCGCGGGAGACGATACCGATCATCATTGAAGTCCCTCAGCCTGACGGCCCATTCGGCGCGCGTGGAGTGGGGGAGCACACGATGATTCCGGCAGCGCCCATGATCGCGAACGCGGTCGCCGATGCCCTCGGTGTACGTCTCAAGTCAATGCCGATAACGGCGGAGAGAGTCGCCCTTGCGGTGGCCAAGAAGGGCTGAGCAAGCGGACGAAAGACCAGAGAAGAGCGGGGGTTCCCGACGGGAGCCCCCGCTCTTGATACAACTCGGGGAGACGCCAATGAGACCAATCCTCATTGCCCCACCTGCGATCGCTACTGCAGCATCACGAGCACTTTGATCACACCGGTGCCTGCGGCAAAGTCCCACCGGGCTGCGTGCTGTAGATGCCGGGCACGAGAGTCGACTGCGCATCACGGCACCTGACGACGCTCCGTCGATTGCCATCTCAGCGCTCAATAGACAGAAGAAGGGGCGGGAGAGATCCCCCGCCCCTTCCTTTCTGTCAGCCTGCAGCACTCTCGATTGAAGCCGAGTCGCTGCCGGAGTGTTACCTGTACAGTGCCTTGATGCTGCCCCAGCTTGACTCCTCGACGGGCGTCGTGCCGCCGCCGTTGAAGCCGAAGATGGTGTAGTCACCGGTGCCGGAGGCGTAGGCGCTAACGATCAGGTAGTACGTGCCGTCGGCGGTGGCGGTGTAGGTGAAGGTCGACATGTCGGGGTACTCGTCGGCGCCTGCGACGCAGCTGCCGAACGGGTCGGTGCAGTCGGTGATCAGGTAGATCGAGTCGTCCCAGTCGCCGACCGTATCCATCGTGACCGTGAACTCGTCGCCGACCTCGAGGATCGTGTAGTAGACGACATCCAGACCGGTGGCGCTGTAGCCCGTGCAGCTGCCGGACGCGAGCGGGTAGTCGCTGGCGAAGCCGACGTTCGAGCCGTCGATGCTGAACTCATTGCTCGGAATCGGGAGCGCCGTCTCACAAACGTCGCCATCGGGCGGCGGCGGCGGAACGTACGCTTCGCCGATCTTGATGGCGTCGAAGCCAGCCTGCGCACCGTCAGAACCCTCGTACACGAGGCAGATATCGACGGTCTGACCAGCGATGAAGCCGAACGCGGCGAGGTCTACGTCGTAGGGGTCCCAGACGTAGTTATTGGTGGTGCCGTCGGCGCGGAAACTCCACACAACGCCGCCGTCGACCGTCACGTAGATGTCGTAGTTCGCGTACGGGTCCACGCCCCAGTAGTAGCTGGACATGGCGAGGAAGCTTAGGTGGAGTTCATCAACAACGAACGTGTGCGAGAAGCACAGCGTCTCGAGCTGAGGAACGAGCGCGGGATCGTAGAAGCAGTTCGCGCAATACGTGCCCTCGCCGCCCGGCGAGTACTGATGCCAGGTCTCGGTGGGATTGGTGATGCCCTGCGTCCAGCCAACGGGCGGGAATGCACCCTCGAAGCCTTCCGTGTAGTCACGGGAGCTCATGGGGGCGTACGGCTCGGTCGAGAACTTGGCGTCGGGAAGCATCTTCCCAGCAAACGCTACACTCGAAATGACGAGCAGCGCTAGAACAATGATGAGCATGCGCTTCATCGGTGTTCCACCTTTCAGTTGTGAGAACGCCGATCCTCGTTCGATCGGCAGCGAATATACCATCAGCACATAACAGCCCAGCGTGAAACCCAACACCTCACGATGCGAATTCGAGAAGTATGAAGCTTTCTCCAAACTCACCATACCAATAGTACAGCAAAATGCGCAGATTGGCAAGACGTTTTTCACAATCATGCGTCCCTAACGCATATGGTGCACACAGTCAATCTGCCGTCACGCGATATTGAGCGGGGGCTGGTGGCCCCGAGTTTCGACTTGAATGTGCCTCAGGCCGCGGATAGTCTAGCATGTGTTGGTACCTTGGAAAGCGCGTCACGCGAAGCGCTATGGTGCGTCCCTGTCCTGAGTGAACGGAGATTCATACGCAGACGGGCGGAGGAGTCCACCTGTGCCTCTTTTTGACAAGTGCCACGAATTCAGCAGATGGATAGAGTCCCTCAAGGAGCGGCGCGAGTTCTTCTATCTGCGCACACTCGACCCCGCAGCGTCCCCGACGGTCACGAAGGACGGCAGGACGCTCATCATGCTCGGCTCCAACAACTATCTGGGGTTGGCAACCCACCCGAAGGTGGTCGCGGCGACATGTCGACACTCATCGGGAGCACCGTCGAGCGGCTCGGGAGCGTCGACATGCTCATCAACAATGCGGGCATCAGCATCTACGGAGAAACAAAACTCACGCTCGCGGAGGACTTCCACTCAGTCATGTCGGTGAACTTTTTTGGAGCCGTCCAGTGCATGTCGGTATTCCAGAAGGACCACGCGGAACAGCGGGTGTACCCGATGAGGACCTCGGGAATACTCAGTGACTCAGCGCGCACGGAGGTCGACGCGCATGGCTAGCGCCCCGGGACCGGTCTCCACGACGAATGAGCGCTCTCCTTCGGCTTCCGGAGATGCTAGTATTGTCAAGTTGTCGAGTTGAGTTGGTGAGAGGCTCACATCCAAGCACGGGAGGATAGTCGAGTGGCGGCGAAACGGCGAAAGCACATTCGCATGAGTACGACATCGGTGCCAACCGGGGTCGACCTGCTGCAGACCGCAGGTCTCAACAAAGGGCCCGGCTTCCCGCTGGAGGAGAGAGAACTGTTCCGGTTGAGAGGACTCCTTCCTCCGCAGTTGTGCACGATTGAGAAACAAGTCCTGCGCGTGATGAACAACTTCAGAAGGATGCTCACCGATCTCGATCGATACTTGTATTTGATCGCGCTCCAGGACAGAAACGAGACGCTTTTCTACCGCGTTGTGCTCGAGTATCTCGAGGAGATGCTTCCGATCATCTACACACCGACGGTCGGGGAGGCCTGTCAGAAGTACGGACACATCTTCCGTCGTCCACGCGGGCTTTTCATTACCCTCGCCGATCGCGGCGAGATCGCGGACCTTCTTCGGAACTGGCCGTACGTGGATGTCCGCATCATTGTTGTGACTGACGGGGAGAGGATCCTTGGCCTCGGTGATCTCGGTTCAAACGGCATGGGGATCCCCGTCGGGAAGCTTTCCCTCTACACGGCATGTGCCGGCGTTGCTCCCTCGCAGTGTCTCCCGATCACGCTCGACGTCGGAACAAACACGCAGAGCCTCCTCGACGATCCTCTGTACATCGGTACGAGGGAACGCAGATTGCGCGGAGAGGATTTCGACAGTTTCATCGCCGAGTTCTTCAGAGCGGTGCGGGAAGTGTTCCCACACGCTGTGATCCAGTTTGAGGATTTCGGAACGAACAACGCGTTTCGGCTTCTTGACTACTACCGCGACAAGGTCAGCGCGTTCAACGACGACATCCAGGGAACTGCGTCGGTGGTGCTCTCCGGGATCTACTCGTCCCTCAGGCTTACCGGCGGCGCTCTCAAGGATCAGAGATTCCTCTTCCTTGGAGCGGGGGAAGCCGGTATCGGCATAGCGGATCTCATCACGTCAGCCATGATCGCGGAAGGCTTACCCGAGGCCGAGGCAAGGAAGAGATCCTGGCACGTCGATTCGAAGGGACTCGTAGTCAAGAGCCGGACGGATCTGGCGCCGCACAAGTTGCCCTATGCGCACGAGCATGAGCCGATGCCGGATCTTCTGGCGGCGGTGAAGGCTCTCAAACCTACAGGGATCATCGGTGTCTCCGGACAGCCCGGCAAGTTCACCCAGGAGATTGTCGAGGCCATGGCCGAGCTGAATGAGAGACCCTTGGTCTTCTCGCTCTCGAATCCGACTTCGAAGTCGGAGTGCACGGCGGAAGAGGCTTACACCTGGACCAAGGGGCGTGCCATCTTTGCAAGCGGGAGTCCGTTCGATCCAGTCACGCTTGACGGCGTGACTCACGTGCCGGGCCAGGGCAACAACGCGTACGTCTTCCCCGGCGTCGGTCTGGGAATCATCGCGTGTGAGTCATCGCGCGTGACCGATGAGATGTTCTTTGAAGCCGCGAAGACGCTGGCTGGACTGGTTACCGAAGAGGATCTCGCTCTTGGCCGTGTCTATCCTGCGATGACCCGGATTCGCGAGGTCTCAGCGGCAATAGCAACCACAGTTGCCGAGATCGCCTACGAGAGAGGTTTCGCACGCAGGCCGAAGCCTGAGAACATGCGTGAGTGCATCGAGTCTCAGATGTATTATCCGGAGTATGAGGATTACATATAGGCGCTGCAGCATCCGGCGGTAGCGCACATGTTGTCAATGATAGCCTGGGCCCAAGTGGGTTCGGGCTATCTCCCGGAGATGTCTCGCGGAGATATCTTCCTCAAAGAGGAGGGTGGGAACGTGGCAAGGAAACGGCGCAGGCTCATACGGATGAGTACGACTTCGATCCCCACGGGGATGGAACTGCTGCGCAACGCAGGTCTCAACAAGGGTACGGCCTTCACGGAGGAAGAGAGAGAACTTCTCGGGCTCCGAGGACTCCTTCCGCCGCACGTTCATATGATGAAGGAGCAGGTCGACCGCGTCGTGGAGAACTACCGGAGGAAGGACACTGACCTCGGCCGGTACATCCATGTGCTGTCGCTGCAGGACAGGAATGAGACCCTCTTCTACCGCGTGATCTTGGAGAATCTCGAGGAGTTGATGCCGATCATATACACTCCGACGGTTGGCGAGGCCTGTCAGAAGTACGGACACATCTTCCGCAGAACGCGCGGCTGTTTCATCGCCGAAAAGCACAGAGGCCGTATGGTCGATGTTCTCAGAAACTGGCCACTCGTCGATGTCCGCGTCATCGTTGTGACTGATGGTGAGCGCATCCTCGGGCTCGGTGATCTCGGCGCTAACGGCATGGGAATCCCTGTCGGCAAGCTGTCGCTCTATACTGCGTGTGCCGGCATACATCCCGCAGATTGCCTTCCCGTCGTACTCGATGTCGGGACGAACAATGAAGAGCTCCTGAATGATCCTCTCTACATCGGTACGAAGAATCGGCGTCTCCGCGGTGATGAGTACTACGAATTCGTGGACGAGTTCATCACAGCTGCGACTTCGGTCTTCCCGCACGCACTCATCCAGTTTGAGGATTTCGCCAACCCGACCGCGTTCCCGTTGATCAAGAAGTATGAAGACAAAATCTGCACGTTCAATGACGATATTCAGGGGACGGGGAGCGTGGTTCTCTCAGGGCTTCTCGGCGCGCTCAGAATCACGGGTGGGAAGCTCACCGAACAGAAACTTCTCTTCCTTGGTGCAGGCGAGGCCGGAATGGGTTGCGGCAAGCAGATCGTTGCCGCCATGGTTTCGGAGGGTCTCTCGGAGAAGGAGGCGCAGGAGCGGTTCTGGTTCTTCGACGTTGACGGCCTCATTGTGAAGGGTCGCGACAATCTCAGTGACGTACACCAGGCGTTTGCGCACGACCATGAGCACATGACGGATTTCCTTGAGGTCGTGAAGACCGTCAAGCCGACTGCCATAATCGGCGCGTCGGCGCAGGCAAGTACGTTCACCAAGGAAGTGCTCGAGACGATGGCGGAGATGAACGAGAGACCGATCATCTTTGCGCTCTCGAACCCGACACACAAGGCCGAGTGCACTCCGACGGAAGCCTATACCTACACGAACGGACGGGCGATCTACGCAAGCGGCAGCCCGTTCAAGCCCGTGGAGTTTAACGGCGAGACATTCGTGCCCGGGCAGGGCAACAATGCGTACATTTTCCCGGGTGTCGGACTGGGGATCGTGGCGTGCGAGTCATCGCGTGTGACCGGCGAGATGTTCTACGCGGCAGCGAAGACGCTTGCTGCAGAGGCCTCGGAAGACGATCTCAAGCTGGGGCGTGTCTATCCGGCTCTGTCGCGCATTCGCGAGGTCTCCGCAAAGATCGCCACGGCAGTCGCCGAGATAGCATATGAGCAGGAACTCGCTGCCCTGCCGCGGCCGAAGGACCTGCACGAACACATCAAGTCGTTGATGTACATGCCGGAGTACGAGGACTACGTCTAGGCGCAGGTACGAGTGTCGCGTTCACACGTAGCAGTCTCTGGTCGTTCGTTGAAGAAGAGAACAGCCCGGGCCGATTGGTCCGGGCTGTTCTGTGCCCCGTCTATCTCTCTTTCAGAATGCAGCGCGTGTCCTGCGCCCAGTCTATATCTCTCTCAAAATGCGGCGCGTGTCCTGCGCGATCGCCAGCTCCTCATTCGTGTTGATGACGAGGACCGCCGTTGGACCCGATCCGATGCTGGTTGCGTTGCGCTGGTTCTCCGCCTCGGAGAGTGTGATACCGAGGAATGCGAGCCTCGCACAGACCTTCTCTCTTATCCGCGGGGAGTTTTCGCCTATGCCTCCGGTGAACACAAGCGCGTCCAGTCCGCCCATCACGGCGGCGTAGGAGCCAACGTACTTCAGAATGCGATGGCAGAAGACATCGACGGCCAGGGCGGCATCCTCGTTGCCTTGCTCAGCCTGGGTGAGAATCTCACGCATGTCGTTGCTGACGCCGGACAGCCCCAGAAGCCCGCTCTGCTTGTTGAGGAGCGTGTTTACCTCATCGCTCCCGAGTCCCTCGTGCTCTATCAGGTAGAGCACAACCGCGGGATCTATGTCGCCGCTCCTTGTGCCCATGACGAGTCCCTCGAGCGGCGTGAAGCCCATGGAAGTCTCTACCGATATCCCGCCCTTGACGGCCGCCGCGCTCGCACCGTTACCGAGATGGCATGTGATCATCCTGAGTTCCTCGAGCGGTCGGTCGAGTTCCTTCGCGGCTGCTGCTGCGACGAATCCGTGGGAAGTGCCGTGGAATCCGTAGCGTCGTATTCCAAGCTCTGTGTAGGCCGTCAGGGGCAGGGCATACATGTACGCTTCAGGAGGCATCTGCTGATGGAACGCCGTGTCGAACACGGCAACCTGCGGGATGCCCGGCAGAAGCTCCATCGCCATCTCTATGCCGCAGAGGTTGTGCGGATTGTGAAGTGGCGCGAACTTGATGCAGGAACGAATGATCTCTATGACATCGTCAGTGACGAGAACTGAGTCGGTCAGTTCCTCTCCGGCGTGCACCACCCTGTGTCCAACAGCATCGATCTCGGACGGGTCGGAGATCACCCCGTACTCCGGGTGAAGAAGAGTAGAATGTGCGAGCCTTATCGCGGCATCGTGATCCGGGACCTCGAGGGCCTTCTTGATCTCGTCTCTTCCGTTGACCTGGCAGGTGAGGAAAGCGTTGTGCGATCCGATCTCTTCTATGATGCCCTTGGCGAGAGCCCGCTTTCCGGCGGGATTCACCAGTTGGAATTTCACGGAAGAACTGCCGCAGTTAAGTACCAGCACATTCATGATTCGTCTCTTACCTCCACGAGTATGACATTGACAACATTCCAAGTATAGACGATGAGGCTTCGCCCAAACAACTGCAAACACGGTGCCAATAGGCGATTCCGCACACCTTGGTACCAGAACCCGAGAATCTGGAAAGTAGGCATTGGCATGAGAATCATTGCTACTAGTCGTTACCGCCATGATGTTGGCAGCAGCCCCCGCTTCCTCTGATCTGATAATCACAGAGATCATGCAGAATCCATCTGCGGTCGAGGATGCCAACGGCGAGTGGTTTGAGATCTACAACTCAGGTAGCTCGCCCGTCGACATGTATAGCTACTATCGGTAAGAGCGGTATGATGATAACTCAATGCGCGGTTCCAATCCATGAGCAGCCCGGGCCAACGTGGCCTGGGCTGCTTCGTTTGTGCTATCCTCATACGTTGTTCCTGCGCAGTGGTGCAGGGTAAGGGCCGGCAGGAGCCCGGCCATTCGGACGGGCCTGCGGAGGCTTGGCCACAGGTCACGAGAGAAGCGCCATGGCAAGAGACATCTATCTCGATGGTGAGTCGTTTCACCGGAAGTCCAGAGAGCTGGTGGAGCGGGCGGTCGAACTCGGCCGCAGCGTGTTCACGCCTGGACGAACAGCGCTCATCGTTCTCGACATGCAGAGGTACTTCCTGGATCCGGACTCACACGCGCACATCCCGAGCGCCGTGGACATCATCCCCGGTATCCGTTCGCTGGCCGCTGTGTTCTCAGAACGACATCTGCCGGTGATCTTCACGCGTCACCTGAACACGCCCGAGAATGGTGGAGCACTGGCGCTCTGGTGGAGCGATTCTATTCGTGAGGAAGATCCCTCAAGCGAGATCACGAGCGATCTCGATACGTCGAGGGGCATCGTTCTAAGGAAGAGTCAGTACGATGCCTTCTATGATACCGATCTCGAGGATCGTCTGAAGGAGCGCGGGATTGAACGAGTGGTTATCTGTGGCGTGATGACGCACCTCTGTTGCGAGACAACCGCCCGCTCCGCCTTTGTTCGCGGCTTCGAGGTGACGTTTCCCGTTGACGGCACGGCCACGTACGATGAGAGCTTCCATCTCGCGACGCTTCTCAACCTGTCGCACGGCTTCGCGACGCTCGCGTTCGTTGAGGATATCTTGGCTGTCATGGAGGGCACGGCGACGCGCCTGGACGGGAACGCAGGCCGCGGGTAGGCTTGAGCTTTGGGGGACGGGTGACGATAAGAGATGTGGTGATAGTTGGTGCAGGCCCCGCGGGGATCGCAGCCGCGATTCAGCTTAGGCGGTACGGGATCGAGCCGGTTCTCCTCGAGAAGGACAAGGTTGGAGGACTTCTAAAGAATGCCCATCTCGTGGAGAACTACCCCGGCTTCCCGGGCGGAATCCCGGGGCCGGATCTCGTGCGGCTCTTTGAGCAGCACCTGAGCGCTGCACATGTGGAGGTCATCAAGAGTGAGGTGACAGTGCTCGATCACGAGGATGGATCGTTCATCGTTGAGACCACGCGGAACTCGATTCGGGCTCGCACGGTGATCGTGGCGTCCGGGACCAGAGCGCTCAAGATGGGGGATCTTGCCTTCCCTGAGGGCGTGGTCGACAGAGTCTTCAGTGAGGTCTATCCGCTACGTGATACGATAGACGCGACGATCGCCATCGTGGGAGCGGGTGACGCCGCCTTCGACTACGCGCTCAACCTGGCCGCACGGAACGATGTCGTCATCCTGAACAGAGGGACAGGTCGGAGCTGTCTGCCGCTCCTGTACGAGAGGGCATCGTCATCCTCCAGGATTACGTATTGGGAGGATACGAGACTGACCGATGTTGCGGTCGATCCCGGCGGCGGACTTCTACTCACGTGTGGCGGCGATGGGGCGCCACGCGAGGGCGAACGGCTCTCGAGTGGTGGGGAACGGTCCACGCGCGATGGCACGCCCCCGATGCGCGCCGACTGTCTGGTGATCGCGATAGGGAGGGAGCCCGACGACGGGTTCATCTCGGGCTGCCTGCGTCGGGGAGCTCTTGGACCGGGTGCTCCTGAGCCGGAGGCTCCTGAATCTGAGGGGACGGAGCCGGAAGGCACGGAGGCTCTCATCTTCGCCGGTGACGTGAGGAGCGGGATCTTCCGTCAGACGGCCATCGCGGTTGGCCAGGGTGTTGTTGCCGGGATGGAAGCAGCGAGAAGGCTGGGAGGAAAGACTCGATGAAGATCCTCACCTCTGCGGGACGAGAGGGCCTGGCGACCGCATACCTTGCGGAGACCGAGACTGGGAAACTGATCGAGTTCGCCGAGTCCGTGCAGCCACCGCTACCGCTCGCCGAGAAATGGGTGCTCATGCTCTCAAGCCTCTTTGGCTGTCCCGTGAGATGTGCCTTCTGTGATGCAGGCGGTCACTACGAAGGCAAGTTGTCGAAGGCAGAGATTTTCCAGCAGCTCGACTTCTTGATCGAGAGTAGATTCCCGGACCGCCGCGTTCCCGTTAAGAAATTCAAGGTGCAGTTCGCTAGGGTGGGAGAGCCCTCGCTCAACCCCGCAGTCCTGGACGTGCTCGAGGAGCTTCCACGACGATACGACGCACCCGGATTGATGCCGGCCGTCTCGACTGTTGCGCCTTCGGGACGTGACGCGTTTTTCGAGAGGCTCAAGGAAATCAAGAACAGGCTATATGCGGGTGGGAGATTCCAGCTTCAGTTCTCGATCCACACGACGGATCCGGAGCTTCGCGACAAGCTGATTCCCGGCAGCAAGTGGACGTTCGGCAGAATCGCGCAATACGGCGAGCGCTTTCACGCCCCGGGGGACAGGAAGATCACGCTCAACTTCGCCCTGGCGGAGGGAGCGCCGATAGAGTCAGGTGCTCTTCTCACTCATTTCGACCCAGAGATCTTCATCATCAAGATAACCCCTATCAATCCGACACACGAGGCTGTGAGAAACGATATCGTCTCCCGCATCGTTCCGGGGCGGGAGGAGGGGAGCGCGATAATCGAGCAGCTACGTGCCGCTGGGTACGATGTGCTTCTGAGCATTGGAGAGCAGGAAGAGAACAGGTTCGGAAGCAACTGCGGGCAGTACATCCGGAGACATCTTGAGGCGAAGGAATCGCTCGACGAAGGCTACGCCGGCGTGGATGATGCGGTGTGCGTGGGCATCGCAGAGAGCCAGACCGGTCGAAGATAACGCTTGACGCAATACTAGTGCTGCCTTACAATGTTAGGGACGCCAAATAGCGCGCGGGAGAGATGCAGCCGCGCTTACTTTTTGACTTGGTTGTTAGGCGCGCCAAACAAAATACGGCGACACGAAACTCCTTGAGGAGCGATGTACGGATGAGAGGTTCCAATCCCACACCAGACAGGCACGATCTGCGCTGCCGGTGTGGGCGGCTGCTTGCCCGACGGACGAAGGATGGCATTTCGATCCGTTGTCCGAGGTGCAAGCGGGAGGCAACGATCGCTATTGCCAATCTCCCCGGACGTCACGGTAGGCGGTGGTCAGAGTTCACATTCGAAGACAGAGGAACAGAAGGCAGCTAGACAGGCCGCATCGGTGACCTGAGCGCACTTGCGAGAGGCCAGAGGTCGTTGAACCCAGAGCCCGATCGAGGGGAGATGTTCCCGGACGATCGGGTTCTTCTTTTTGTCGAGGAGTCTTTGGGGGAGCGCACGATGAGAGACGGTAGATTCTCAATCCCGGAACTTCTCTGGGTTGTGACGATCACGCTTCTTGTGGCGGCAGTCGCACCGCAGGCAGCAGTCGCGGCGGAGACTCTGTCCGGGATTGTCGTCGACGACGAGACGGGCGAGTCGGTCTCGTGGTGCGCGGTCCTGGACAGCGAAGGCGAGCAGGTGTTTCTGACCGATGGACGCGGTTGCTTCTCCGTTCGCGTGCGAGAGCTACCCGCAGTCTTCGTGTTGAGCCACGTCGCCTACGAGACCATCAGCATTGAATTCACTGAGGCGGATCTCGTAGGCAAGGACACTGTCTTCCGGCTGACTCCACAGGTCTACGCGATGCCGGAGGTGGAGGTCACCGGCGAGCGCGTGCCGTTCGATCCGGAGAGGAGCGCCGCACCCGTGAGTATCATCCCGCAGGAGAGGATCGCGAGGCAGAACCCCATCAATATTGGCCAGGTCCTGACTGAGGTTCCGGGTGTCGAAGTCACGAAGACGGGTCCATGGAGCACCAAACCCGTGATACGAGGGATGAGCGGCGATCGCGTCCTCGTGCTGGTGGACGGGAGGCGCCTCAACCAGGCGCAGGGGCACGGCGCCGAGCCGTCCATGGTCGACATTGAGTCCGTCGAGCGGATCGAGGTCTACAGAGGCAGCTCTTCGGCGCTCTACGGTTCGGACGCGATGGGCGGCGTCATCAACATCGTGACGCGCTCGCGCAGCAATCCGCTGCGCAAGCAAGGCGTCTCTGGTTCGCTCAAATTGCTGGGGCGCAGCGCCGATGAGCAGGCATACGGTCGTCTGGATCTGCACGGGATGTTGGGATCGGCGGAGTACGACCTGGGGTTGAGTGGTCGAAGCGTCGGGACTCTCCATACTCCCGAAGGTCTGGTTCCCAACACCGACTTCACCGACTGCTCCGGTGACATCTCGGTCGCGCTCCCCGTGTGGGATGAAGACCGGGTTCGAGCGTCGCTCCAGCACTACAGCGCACGGGACATCGGTGTGCCCGTCTTCAACGACGAGCTGGAGAGCAACGGACGATATCCGCTCAAGGAAAGGAACTCCGCGGAGTTGAGCTACGAGTTCAGACCTCGTGCCGGAAGCTTGCCTTGGCTCTCCCGCGCCACGGCGAGCAGCTGGGTTCACAGGACCAGGTCTGAGTTCAGGCAAACAGCGGTCGACTCGCTGTTCTTCCGAGACATCCATATCGGATGGAGTGAGGAGACACGTGACGGAGACTCCGCGCTCAGAACCGTGGGAGCGCGCCTTGAGGCGACCGCAGTGCCCCGGTCCGAGCTGGCCACGACCTTCGGTGTGGAGTTCGTGCGCGACGATGCAGAGGGGGTGAGCGTCACAGAGGAGATCCACTCCAACCTCGAGTGGCAGATTGTGTCGGTCGAAGAGGATTCGGTCGCCAGTCTGCCGGAGGCGAGACGGACGACCATCTCGGCCTTCGCCCAGAGCGAACTCGAGTTGGGGGCACGGGTCATCATCTCTCTCGGGGTCAGACACGACGACTCGACCACGCAGACGTGGGAGACCAGGGGCAGCAATGTGGAGCCTGGTACCACGACCGCACACAGGACGAGCATCAAGGCCGGATCTCGCGTTCAGATCACCGACAACGTGACTGTCACCGGGTCGCTCGGAACAGGATTCAAGGTTCCGACCCTTCAGGAACTCTACTTCAACGACATCGTTCATGGCGGGATGTGGGTCTTCGGCAACGAGGAACTGATCATCGAGGATGCGTTGTCCGCCGACGTCGGTGCGCGTTTCTCGAACAATGGGCTCTCCGTCAGAGTCGACGCGTTCCGGACGTGGACCGACAACCTGATAGCCGCGAAGTACATCGGCATGCTGTACCTCATACCCCGGTTCCAGTACGTGAATATCACGGAGGCCGTCATGGAAGGGGTGGAGGTCGAGGCAGCGTGGAGGGTTGGCGAGCAGCTCGAGATCAGCGGCGCGTGGTCCTGGCTCAAGGGCGACGATCTGTCCGATCACGGCTTCGGACAGCCTGAGTCCATCCCGCTGCCGTCCATGCCACCGGCGAAGGCCACCATTCAGCTGAGCTACACACCGCAGGTGGAGTGGGGGCCGTTCTCTGGTGTCTGGGTCGAACCGCGCGCACGCATCGTTGGCGATCGCGTCCGGGTGGCCCAGGAGGAACCGACCTCGGCAGGGTTCACTCTCTTCGATGTCCGCATCGGATGCGACGTCGGGCGCTCGTCGGAGCTCACCCTGGGCGTCGAGAACCTGGCTGACAAGTCGTACCAGGAACCGCTGTCGTTTGTGCGTGAAGCTGGGCGCAACTTCACCGTGGCTTGGAGGACGACATTCTAGCGATGAGGCAAGGACCGCGCGGCTACCGCCGTGTGCTCTTGCACGACGAGCGGACCGCGTGTCGTAGCGGACTGCGGAAGGAGGAGCAAATGAAGAAGAGTATCGCAGCTGTCATCGTGACCATCGGTATCTGCCTGCTGACAGCGTCGGGAGACGCGTGCGCGTCGGAGCCCGCGCCGACCCCGTTCGCCGGCCGAGCCCTCCCGCTCGACGGGAGCTTTGGGCTGATGCCGGGAACGCTGGAGTCTGGTGATCCGCATGCCCCGCGGAGCCGGAGCATGTCTCCAGGTACCGTTGTGGATTCGACGTACTACGACCTGCAGGACATGGGCGGTCTGGGCAAGCACATTGTCGTGGCGCCCAATGGGGACATACATGTGACGTATCAGAACGGCTTCTGCTATCTCGCCCCAGACGGGTGTCCCCCCGATCCGGACGACCCCATTCCGTTCCCCAAGAGAGGCATGGGGTATTCGGCGCGGATCGACGGCATATGGACGTGGCTGGGGAAAGTGCTCGATCCTGATGTGCCCAACTGCTGCCCGGGTGGCGACGAGCTGGGCGGCTTCGGGTCCATCGGTCTGACCAATGACGGTAGGGCCCTGCTCGCTCAGCACATCAACGAGGACGGGTGCGACCTCAGGGGCAGCGTCTACGCCGACGAGAGTCAGGCCACAGCGAACTGGGAGGCCTACCTGGGAGAGATCACCGCGGACAGCTACCTCTTCCCGCAGGCTGTCGGCAACCCCGACGGGTCCATCACCATGCTCGGAGAGATACCGAGACCCGGCGACCATGACGGCGTGACGGAGTTTCGCACGGCCCACTTGCCGGCCGAGGGTGTCGAGATCGACTGCATCACCGTCTACTGGCAGTTCGAGGACTGGGCCAGCATCATCGATCACGGCATCTTCATCGAGGGTGAGCCCGAGTTTCCGTCGCTCGGCAGCGGGTCCGACGGACGCGTGGGCGTCGCAGTCGTGGATTTCGGCGGCAACGTCTATCTCATCGAGTCGTCTGATGGAACGTACGACGCCGGGACGGTCACTCAGACGAGCGTCACCAACTACTCTCAGACTTCAATCAGCGATCCCGATTTCACCTCGACGGAGTACCGACCGTACGTCCAGTGCGACATCGCCTACAACGGGACGGAGCCTCACATCGTCTGGAGTGAGATGCAGGCTCGCAAGTCAGGCGACAGCTACTTCCTTATCGATTACCGAAGCAGAGTGATGCACTGGTCGCCGGGAACGGGCATCGAGGTCGTCTACCAGGTCCCCGTTGGTGTGGCAGACATGTATGACGAACCGTATCTAGGGCAGCCCGGCTACTACCCAGGTTTCAATACGGCCAGTGTCGATTGGCCACAAGTCGGCTTCTCACATGACAGTCAACATACATACATCATTTGGGTGGGCTTTAATGATGAGGATGTCGACACAACGGTGCACGCTGGGCTGCCCGGGTTCCTCCTTGGCGTCGGATTCGGCGATATCTACTTCACGACGGACGAAGGAGCTGGCTGGCGGGATCCGACCAACGTCACCAACTCACCGGACCGCGATGATCGCTACCCAAGCCTGGCGGCGTGGAACCCAAACGGCGACGCGCACATCGTGTATCAGACGTCGGTGCTCGCAGCGGCAGGAGGCTCGGTCATCGGAGACCGCGACGAGGAGCCGCTCGATCTACATCACATTCTGTACCATGCGTTCCCGACGTTCGCGACTTCTGTCACTGACGACGGAGGTCAGATGAGCCAGGGGTCGTCGATTTCCCTTGCACTTACCAGGAACCCCACGGCAGGCGGAGCCGAGTTCATGGTCACGTTGGAGACCGCGGGTGCGATCCGGTTGTCCATCTACGATCTCTCGGGCAGAGAGATTACCGAACTGACGAAGGAGGCGTCAGCAGGCGGGATGCACGTCATCTCATGGGACGGAATGTCCAAGGATGGATCGAGAGTCGCCAGCGGCGTCTACTTCGCCAGAGCTTCCATCGATGGGACGAGAAGCGCCTCTCAGCGCGTCGCGCTGATCAGGTAGCTGACAGGCGACCCCTCTCGAAGAACGGTGTTCCAGCGTTAGTCACAAGAAGAGGAGGTGCAGCAATGAAGAAGATGGTTCTGCTTCTGGTAGTAGCGACGATCTGCGTCGCCCATGTACCGGCCGGAGCCGAGGAGCTCTACGCCGAGCGCGTCACAGGAGGCACCCTGGACCTTGAGTGGTTCACTCCGTACGAAGAGGTTGGGGGAAACGTGCCCGTAGCCCTCACTCTGTCGGGTGGCGAGGCGTGTTACCCGAATCCGAGCGGCGACACACATGTTGTGAGTTTATCCACGATACCGATGGGACCCTACCAACTCGGTGGCAGTCTGGCAACGGACGCCGTCGTCTCCGACGGCCGGCTCGATGCGTGGATCTTCACCGGGTCCGGTGAGGCGCGCGTGGGTATCCTCTTCCGCAACAGTGTGGGCGCCTCCTACGGCTACCAGTTCGTCATCGACTCCGGCCTGTTCCAGGTCAAGTTCCGTCGCGGTGATGGCGGGATGTCTCCGGAGACCATCGCGTTCTGGATGGGGGGTGACATACCGGGTGGCCCGCCGCCGGCCAACACCTGGCACAAGCTCAGCATTGAAGGCGTGGGAGACCAGATCAACCTTTGGATGGACGATATGCTCATGCCCGGGTGCCCGTTCACCGACGACACATACGATTCGGGGTACTTCGGCACCTATGTTTTCTGCACGGTGCCGTTTGATCTCATCGCGGACGATATCATTATGAGCGAGGTCACCTCTCCTGTCGAGGAGATGACTTGGGGCGCGATCAAGGCGATGTACGCGGAGTAGATCGGCAAGACCGGCGGGGCGACCATGCTCAACGGGTCGCCCTGCCGGGCATCGGCCTGGGATGACCCTGTGGCAAGGTAGCGTGGATGAGGCGGCATGATCCAGCAGGTCCTACCTCTTCCAGAAACTGCGATGCAGCAGGACCAGCACCGTGTACAGCTCCAGCCGACCGAGAAGCATGCATACGATCAGAATGATCTGACCGGTGGCGGGAATGGACGCGTATGTTTCAATGGCGCCGACGGCTCCCAGCCCCGGACCGATGTTACCAAGCGTTGCCGCAACCGACGACGCGGCTGTCACCATGTCGGGCGTGTAGAACGTCATGGCGAGAGTGGCGACTGCGAAGATCAACACGAAGACGATGAAGAAGCTGGAGATGTTTGAAACCGTGGCTTCCTCGAGGGAGTGGCGTCCCAGCTTGATCTTTATGATGGTGCGCGGGTGGATGGCACGCCCAAGCTCCCGCGCGATCTTCTTGAGAACCACGAGGAAGCGCACGACCTTGACTCCGCCCGCTGTTGAGCCACCGCACCCTCCGATGAACATCAAGAGAACCAGCAACAGCCGCGACGCATTCGGCCACACGTTGAAGTCCTTGGTGACGTAGCCGGTGGTGGTCATGATCGACGTACCCTGGAAGAACCCGGCCCGCAGAGCCTCACCGATCCCTTGATAGACTTCTCCCCAGATATTGAAACTGAGGAGCAGGCAGCTGCCGAGCCACAACAGGGTGTAGAACCGGAATTCCGGGTCGCGCAGGAACGACCGGGGCTTTCCCTTGAGGGCGCGATAGTGGAGTGCGAAGTTGGCGCCGGCAAGGAACATGAAGACGATTATCACGATCTCGATGTATGCGCTGTCGAAGGCGGCGATGCTCGCGGTTCGAGTGGAGAAGCCGCCGGTGGACATCGTGGAGAACGTGTGGAAGCAGGCGTCGTACCAGCCCATGCCGCCGGTCATGAGCAATACGGTCTCGGCCAGACTGAGTAGGACGTAGAGTCCCCAGAGGACCTTGGCTGTGGATGCGATCCGCGGAGTCAAACGGTCCTTGGAGGGACCCGGGATCTCGGCGCGATAGATGCGCATACCACCCACTCCCAGGAAGGGCAGAATCGCGACGCAGAGGACCAGCACTCCCATGCCTCCCAGCCACTGCGTCATACCACGCCAGAACAGGATCCCGCGCGGAAGGAGTTCGAGATTGGTCAGCACGGATGCCCCGGTTGTGGTGAACCCGGACATCGTTTCGAAGAGGGCCGACACGGGATGCGAGATGACACCCGAGAGGAGATACGGGAAGGCCCCGGCGATGGTTGCCGCCACCCACCCAAACGTGACAATGGCGAACCCGTCGCGTCTGGACAACCTGATCGGGCCGCGTGTCGATGACCACATCAGGAAGGCGATCGCCAGGACCATCCCGGCGCTTAACGCGAGAGCCCACTGAGCCTGTGCGGGATCCCCGGAACGCCAGGAGATCAACCAGCATACGCCCTCACCAAGGGCAATGAACGCAAGCGTGTAGGAGATGAGGTGCAGAACTGGGCGGGGTCTCATCTACGGAATACCGATTCGAGTTTGGAGGCGGCGCCCAGTGGCGCGAATACGATCAGCCGATCGCCCTCTTCGAGCGTGGTGTCACCTATTCCGACAACGGCGATCTCTCCGCGCACGATGGCGGCTACGACGGCCCGTCGTGGGAGACGCATGTCCTTGAGCATCTTACCCACCAACTTGCTGCCTTCGGACACGTGAACTTCCAGTAGCTCCCCCGGCACGCTCTGCAGCAGCGTTATCGCCCGAATGCTCGTACCTCTGACGAATCGGAGAATCGTGTTCATGGTCGCGAGATACGGACTGACAGCCCGGTCGAGCAGCTTGGCCTCGTTGATGATCGAGACATACTCCGGTTTAGAGATGAGCGCAACCCCGAAACCGGCTCCCAGTTTCTTGGCAAGGAGGCAGGCGATGATGTTGTTCTCGTCGTTTCCGGTCGTGGCTACGATGGCGGTGTTGCGCGTGATGTTGATCTCATCCAGAACCGCGCGGTCCAGAGCATTGCCGGAGACTACCATGCCTTTCTTGAGCGATGCGGAGCATTCGTGAGCTCGCTCGCTGTTCTCTTCGATCAGGATGACCTGCTTGTCCGTTCGTTCCAGATGACGGGCAAGCCGCCGTCCCACATTGCTGCCGCCCGCGATGACGACTTTGTGAATCACTGCCTGGTATGGCCGGACGACCTTGAGGAATGCTCGCACGTCAGCCGGCTTCCCGACGTAGTAGATAGTGTCCTCTGCCTCGAACGTCATGTCCCCATGCGGCATCAGCAGCTTCTCCTCGCGCATCACCGCAATGAGGCGCACATTGCGGAGGATGTCCGGGTGCGGGAAGTCCCTGAGCGGCCCCGCGAGCAGAGGGCTGCCGGAAGGCACATCCGTTCCCACTGCCTGGATGTGTCCCTCCACCATGCTGACGATCTCCTTGGTGCCGCCGAGATCGAGGACTGACAAGACCGCGCGGGCGGACTCGTCGTGTTCGTTGACGATCAGATCGATCCCAAGAGCGGAGAGATGCTGTAGGGGCCCCTTGGAGGTCAATTCATCACTCGATACGCGGGCCACCGTGTACCGTGCTCCGGCTGCGTGCGCAAACACGGCGGCCAGTATGTTGATCTCATCACGGTTCGTCACGGTCGCGACAAGCTCGGCTTTGGCGACGCCGGCCTTTTCCAGGATCCGCGGGCTGATGCCGCTCCCAAGGATGGTCTGAACGTCCAACTCAGAGGCGATCTCTTCCAGAGGCTTCGCACGGTGGTCGACCACCACGACATCGTGTTTCTCATCGCACAACTTGGACGCCAGCCTCTGCCCGGCGACTCCTGCTCCTATGATGACAACTCGCATTGCACATCCTCATGAGTGAGGTGCTTCCATGCCGCAGATAGGTTTTGTCCACTGCTTGCCCAGACGGGCCGGCAATCCGCGTACCGCATCGCATACGCTACATTGCAGCTCCATACTCACACACTTGGGGATGAGGCTCAAGCCATACTGGGGAGTTCGTGGAGTGCAGATACGGGAAGTCCGGCCCGACGACCAAAGAAAATCCCCACGACGTGTGCCGTGGGGATCTCTATTTGGTAGCGGGGACAGGATTTGAACCTGCGACCTTTGGGTTATGAGCCCAACGAGCTACCGGACTGCTCCACCCCGCATCATGTTCGACCCCTACATATATAGCACGGTGGTAGTTATGGGTCAAGGTGTTTCGATACACCCCGCATCAGTGCCCTGGACGGCGCGGCGCACAGAGAGAGTCCCTCGCCGGGTGACGTCACAGCTCGTTCTCCAGCGCCTCCACAAGCTCCTTCTCGATATCCGCCGGCTCGCCGAGCATGCCTGTTGCGCGGAAAAGCATGCGGGACTCCCTTCCATCGACCCAGAGGCTCACTCGATAGCTCGGCCAGTAGGTCCTGATACAGAGCCCGAGGATGAAGAGAGTAACGGAAATGTAGAGAGGCGTGACGCCCGGGTCGTGTCTGTAGGAAAGGACGCTGGCCTCGTACGGGTTCTCGAGCACCAGTGTTACACCTTCGATCTCGAGCGGTTCGCCGGCCGAAAGGTTGCCGATCTCAATGGGTTCTTCGGATGCGGCTTCTTCGCCGTCCTCGTTCGCCGCGACGGATTCCATCTCGGCAGCTGGATCCTCATCCTCCTCAGCAGGCGGCTGCCACTTGAGCGGAACATGGGGTACGATCGGAACGGGCTCGTGGTACTTTTCGAAGAGCGTTCCAACGTAGAGTGCACCCGGGAAGAACATTCCCTCGACGGATTCGAGCGAGAACGGCACGTACGCTTGTGCGGTGATGCGCTCGATCTCCTCGCCGTTACTCAGAACAACGACGTCGTACTCCTGCTCGTATGCCATCTGGTAGAACGTGAGGCCCGAGATCCTGAGCGGCCGGTTCACCTCCACGATCAGCGACCTCGGTGCTGCTGTAGCGCGTGCGCCTTCCTCACGTGCGGTGAGATGGCTCAGCCAGTCCTTAGGATAGTACTTCTCACTGTAAAGTTCCCACTCGGTAACGAACTTGTCGAGCGTGATCTCGACGTAGTGGTTTTCCCAGCCCAGGGTGTCACGTCGTGCTGCGGCGAATGGATGCAGGCTTCCTATGCTCCAGTCGGCA
>JAUXGN010000047.1 GCA_030622115.1 Candidatus Eiseniibacteriota bacterium | reverse complement strand
AGAAGAACATCGCCCGGTGCGATTGGAGGAACACCATCGACATCAGCCTTCCTCACGATGCCGATCATGCAACCGACGAGATCGATCTCGCCCTCGCAGTACACGCCCGGCATCTCTGCCGTCTCCCCCGCCAGCAGATTGCAGCCGACTACCCGGCAGGCCTCGGCCATGCCCTGGACCGTCTCCGCAACGTGCTCGGGAGTGATGCTGGAACTCGCGAAGTAATCGGCGAAGATCAAGGGGCGTGCCCGCTGAACAAGAAGGTCGTCGACGCAGTGGTTCACGAGGTCCTGCCCAACCGTATCGTAGCGTCCCTGCATGGCGGCTACCTTGAGCTTCGTCCCGACCCCATCAATCGTCACGGCGAGGATATCGCGGCCGCATCCGGCCTTGGCCAGATCGTAGAGCCCCGCGAAGGCGCCGTAGTCGCAGCAGACGTTCTCATCCCACGTCGACCGCACAGCAGAGCCCATCAGCTTCACGGCGTCCATCCCGGCGTCGATGTTGACACCGGCGCGGGAGTACGCGGTCTCGGTGGTCTGTTTGTCTTTCACTGCGTTGCCTTTCTGCTGCGTTTTGGTTCGGGTGGCTTCGCATCGCACGAGTCGACACCGAGACGATATGCTACTCCTTGTCCGGGGTCAGCTTCAATCTCGCGATCTTCTTGAGAAGCCCCTGTCTGCTCAGCCCGAGTGCCTCGGCAGTCCGCGACTTGTTCCACTTGTGCTGATCAAGCATCTGCAGGATGACTCTGCTTTCCACTCCTTCGACCATGTCCTTGAGTGAAAGCTGAACACCTGGCCTGGGTGGCTTGACGGTAACTTCAACAGAGCGGAATCTCTCCGAGAGCGACTGCGCGGATATCGGCACGCGCGGCTTGGATAGGGCGACGGCTCGCTGGATCTCATTCTCCAGTTCCCGCACATTGCCTGGCCAGTCGTAGTTCACAAGGACGTCCATCGCGTGGTCGGTAAAGCCCGAAATGTCTTTGTCGCACTCGTCGGAAAAGAGATCGAGGAAATGCTGGGCCAAGAGCGGAATGTCATCCCTCCGTTCCCTGAGAGCCGGCATGCGTATCCGCACAACATTCAGGCGGTAGAAGAGATCCTCGCGGAAGCGCCCCGCCTTTACTTCCTTATCGAGCAACTTGTTCGTGGCCGCAACTATCCGAACATCCACTTTGGTGCAGTCTGTCGCCCCGACTCTGCGGATCTCGCCTTCCTGCAGGACACGCAGGAGTTTCACCTGAAGCGCCTGCGGCATGTCCGCGATCTCGTCGAGGAAGAACGTTCCCCGATCGGCCGATTCGAAGAGCCCGGCCTTCTCCTTCAGTGCCCCTGTGAATGCACCGCGAACGTGACCGAAAAGCTCGCTCTCGAGCAACTGCTCCGGGAGCGCCGCGCAATTCTGCGGTACAAAGCGCGCGTGCTTGCGGGAACTGTTGTAGTGAACGGCGCGGGCAACCAGTTCCTTCCCTGTCCCTGATTCGCCTTCTATGAGCACTGTGACCGATGTGGCCGCAACCTTCTGAAGGAGGGAGAAGAGTTCTTGCATCTTGGCGCTCTGACCAATGATATTCGCAAAAGAGAATCGACTGTCGACTTCCCAGCGAAGCGTCTCAAGTTCCTCCTCCAGATCAGCACGCAACCGGACGTTGTCTATCGCTGTCGCTGCCTGTGCGGCTAGTGCCTCCACGAAGCGCGCATCCTCGAGGGAGAACGTTGCATCCCTCTTGCGATAGTCGAGATAGACGAAGCCGATGAGCTGCTCCCGCAGCGTCATTGGAGCAACAAGGAGACTCCTAAGGCCGTGCTCGGCAAGGAGCACCGAGAGCGCGCTGGAACACTGATCATCGCGTGCGGCGCGGACGATTGGCTGACCCTCCGCGAGGTGCTTCAGGAGCGCAGGGACAAGCTTCTGGACCTCCAGTTCCACTCCTTCACGCTCACAGAGCGACGACTGGCACGTGATCCCTGTCGACCCGGGCTGCAGAAGGTGCACTACAACTGTTTCAGCAGGGATGCCTGCAGCAGCGATGTCGGCGAGTTCGCGCGCGGCCTCTCCCTGTGACTCCGACGACGCCAGCACCTGGCTTGACCTGTAGAGCGACGCCAGATGCTCCCGCTCGCCCGGAAGCTCTGTTGCAGGCAGTTGGAGAGCCCCTGCCATCTCAGCGAGCTCTTCCTGGATTACACGCGCGTCTCGCCGAGCACCCAGCTCCCGGAACGTATCCCGGGCTTCCTCAAGCAACGCCACAGCGTCACGCAGTTCGCCCCTTTCCCGCTGGACCCGGGCCGTCGCCGCCAGTGACTGGGCCAGTTCGTACGGCGCCCCCATCGCGCGGAGTGCATCTGTCGCCTCGCCGCACAGTCCCAAGGCTCGATCCAGCTCACCGACGCACGCCGCTATCTCACCCAGCACGCGAGATGAGTTGGCGATTTCAAGGAGGTTCTCGATTCTCGTCGAAAGCTTGCGCGACTCTCCTGCGGACTCACGCGCTTCCCTGTGCCTTCCCTGTACCAGCAGCGCCTCTGCCCGTGCGCGAAGCAACTCCGGAAGGTCGTCGACACTTCCCACCTCACTCATGAGCGCCTCAGCTCGATCGTAGTACCCGAGCGCGAAGCCGGGATTGCCACGGGCGAACTCGAGCTGGCCCATGTCGACCAGGATCATCGCAAGACCCCATTCGTCCCCTGTCCTTTCCGCCCAAGATATGGCATCTTGGAGACACTGCGCTGCCTTTTCGAATACCCCACGACGAGTCCAGAGACACCCCATGTTCAGTAGTGCTAGCTGAGACTGATAGGGAATACCTACGCTGGAGGCCAGCAGTAGTGCCTCTCCAAGATGCTGCTCCGCCACCTCCCAGTTTCCCAGACGCATGTTCGTCCAGCCCACATTGCTCAAATAGATGCTCAAAGGGGTACTGCTACTGTCATCCTCGCGAGACGCTTGTACAGCCCGAACAGACCATGCCAGGGACGATTCCCACTCACACAGGGCATGGAGGGCATTGCCCTTGGAGCTGTAGCTCCGAGCTACAAGATCGCTCCTGCCGGTACCCTCAAGCAGGGCGATGCTCTCATCGGCGAGTCGGTCGACCTCGCGAAACTCGCCCCTCACTTGATGAACCATGCAGAACGAGAGGCGGATACCAGCCGTGCGGATGCGGTTCTTGCTCTCCCTCGACAACTTGAGAGCTCCATCCAATGCACACAGAGCCCCGTCGGGATCCCCACTGAGTATCGCCGCCCTCCCTAGCATCCAGAGGAGTTCAATGAGTTCGTCATCCGGCGTTGACGGACTCTCTGCTGCCACCTTCAAGCCGAGCCGGGATACTCTGGCACACGACGATGTCCTGCCCGCCCGCCAGTAGCCGGCGGACAGGTGGATCAGAGAGGATAGAGTGCTATCAGCCACATCGCTGGAGGAAGCCACGACCTCCTCCAGAAGATCGAGATAGCGCTCCGACTCATCAACGTGATCTGTGTCAAGAGCGTTGATGGTCGCAGCAATTGCGATCGGTAGAGCGTTGCCATACCGCCCCGCGCGGGCCAGGTGCCATGCCACGGTCCCATCGCATTTCCTCTCTGGAGGATCATCATCGCCGGGCCTGTCAAGAATGCCAGCTACTTGCTCGTGCAGTTTTGGTTTCAGGTCTCCATCTGATTCAGGCCACAACAGCCTGCTGATGGGATTGTCAGTCAGGCCGCTGATATCTCCGAAACGTGAGAGCGAAGCAAGGCCGAGCGCATTCAGTCGCCGAAGTGCTTCATCCACGTCCAGCGCTGGAAGACCGGTAATCTGAACGACTACGTCACCAGTTATGCCGGGTCCGAGAGCAGCAATACGTGCAACTTCCAGCTCAGCGCTTGAGAGATCAGCCAATCTCCTCTTGAGCATCTCCCGCACCGAATCAGGCACACCCGCCTCGTTTGCTCGAGACACGTCCAGCGCGAGACCATCTGGGGATCTTCGAAGGCAGCCATTCGAAGCTAGGAACTCAGTCAGTTCCTTGACGAATTGGGGGCTGCTGTCCGTGTGCTCAACCAGCCAGTCCACAAACGCGCAGCATGGCGCCGTGCCTACGGTGTCCCCAACCAAGAGACCCACCTCGTGCCATTGCATGGCACTGATTTCCTCGAACTGAAGAGAGAGCAGTTCCCCGGATGCTCTCCTACCGACCTCAGACCAGATCGAATCGGATTGTGGGAAGAGCTGATCGCACACGACAAGCAAGAGCGTCGGGCCTCTCACAGCAGAGGCCCCCGCAACGATGATCTCAAGATCCTCCGGAAACAAGGTCTCGATTCCATCGACAAGTAGAATGGCAGGTCCTCTGGATCCAGCATACAGATCGAGGTCTCTGATCCGAATGACAAACTGCTCCGACTCTGGGACGTTCCTGCTCTCTGCCTGACGCAGAGTGTTCCAAGAAACCCGCGCGAACCTGCCACCATCAGCCAGCGTCTCTATCTGGTACAGTTGGCCCAGCGTGCTCTTGCCCACACCTTTTGGACCCACAAGAACGAGAACATCCCCCCCCTTGCGTAGAGCTCTGCGCTTGGCCCAGCGAAACAGATAGAGAGCATCGTCACGCATCACGATCCCACCACCGCGCCCGACCGATGCATCCAAGCCCAGAGTCGTGAGGTCCACTCCACGGAGTAGACTTCTAGCTTCCTGAGCTCCTCTGGGTCTCAGAGCTTCTTCTGGCAACAGCATCTTGTTGAGCACATCATGGAACTCGATCGGAAGTTCGGATCTGATCTCTGATAGAACCTCAATAGGATCGAAAGATCTTGCTAGAGTCCTCCCCAGCATCGCAGCCAGAAGCTCGGTGGCGATTCTGCCAACCGAGAGGAGATCGGTGTGCACCCCGTCTTCGAAACGCGGAGATGATTCGAATAGCGATCGAGTCGTGCGACCGAACTCCTGGCCGGACCTTCGACGGCACGCGTGATGGAATCCGATCAGATGCACTGAGATGCGCATTGTGGAATCGCTGCCAGTCGATACCCACACGCAATCACGGGTGAGTGCCGTGTGGACAAGCCCAGCTGCGTGCAGGTAGTCGAGGACGCCAAGGAGCGAATCAAGCAGGGATGCAATGCTCTCGACATCAGCGTTGGCCTGAGTCCAACAATCGAGAGACTGCCACGGTCTGCCGAATTCCAGGAAGAGACACGGACAGTGGGCAGCTCGTGGAGAGAGACCGAGCACTCTGGGAATAAGGGGGTGAGCCAATCTGGATAGTGTACGGAACTCCTTGAGCAGTCCGGGCGGATGTGGAAAGTCGTGGTCTTTCGCATGTGCCAGGAGTTCAACGCCAACGATGTCTCCTGTGCAAGTGTTGCGGCCTTCCCACAGCTCAATGCCGTTCACGGTGCCCAGCTGCTTCACAAGCTCGCAGTCGAATGGCTGGTCCCCATCACAAATGACATGATGGTTCTGCTTCTGGCAACGACCGTTCTCTGCTGTCATCCACTCCTCCCTGCACCCTCTCCACAACCCATGATCCAGTCGCTGGTTCCGCTCAAGGACTACTCTGTCCCGATCTTCACACCTCCATCTGAGATGAGTCCGAGAAAAACGTCGACAACTTCCGCGTCGAAATCGGTCCCCCTCCCTCGCCGCAACTCCTCCATCGCCGCATCCGCGTCCAGGCCGCGCCTGTAAGGACGATCGGACATCATCGCGTCGAACGCGTCTGCCACCTTCACGATCCTTGCCCCGACTGGAATCTCCGTACCCTCAAGCCCGTCGGGATAGCCTTTCCCATCACAGCGCTCGTGATGGTAGAGCACGATCTCGCGCGCTCCCTTCAGAAAGTGAAGATCAGAAACGATTCTGGCGCCCGTTTCAGGATGTCTCCGCATCACCTTCCATTCATCATCGGTGAGCTTCCCCGGCTTGAGGAGCACATCGTGCTGTATCGCTATCTTACCCATATCGTGAAGGAGGCTGGCGTACTCGACCATAAGAACGCGCCGTTCAGAGAGCCCCATTCGCCGAGCTATACTCGTTGAGTACTCGGTCACCCGCTCAGAATGACCACTCGTGAACGGGTCGCTCGCATCAATCGCCGACGTGAGAGCTCTTACCGTATTCATGTGGGTCTCGCGCATGTCGATGTACAGCTTGAAAGAGTGTCTGGCAAGAATTAGCGGCACGAAGAACAGTGCGACGCCCGGAATACCGATGTGCAAATAGATCACTACCATAATAGCGCTGAGAGGCACGAACCCAATGAGATGCGTGACCGTTGTCCAAAGATACGTGCGCTGCCAGATTCTCCACGGGTTCTCTCTTGCGTATAGGGCAATGATGAAACTGATCCCAATGGTGTCCACGGCGAAATAGGTTATGCCACATGCGGCAAGAGGGAGAACCAGCAGTCCCACATTTGCGGTAGACACTCCGCCGACTGATTCGAACACCGCTCCCGCCGCGAAGATCATCACTACAAAAAGGCTGACATTGAAGAGGAGTTTGTGCAGCGGAAGTCTGGCTCCGGTCGCTACCACCGTAACGACGGTTGAGATTATGGCTGCAACAGCGGGACCGAAGATGATTATGGCAGCGTAATCGAGCGCGGACGACACCGTGATGTAGGCGCCGGATCTCGGGACCGAGATCGGACTCAGCTCGGCTATGATGCCGAACACCACCCACCAAAGCACAGGAACCCATGACTCGACACGGACATGAGGGAATTTCCAGACCGCAAGGAAGAGTCCGAGACCTACTATGAGGAAGTAGTAGAGCTTGAACCAAGGGGTAGTCCCCTCAAATGGACTTGCTGTGGAGTCACTCAAAGGGGGTACCTCGCAATGGGGCGGGCCGACATCCAGCTAGCCACTACTCCCAGCCAGTCTTGGTTCCGAACAGCAGGATGTCATAGAAAAATCTGAAGAAGAACAAAATTCCACCTCCTCGCGTCGTAAGCTACCCTTGGAAGCTACTGCTCATCTCTGACGTGATGTCCACATCCCAAGGGCAATAGGGGACGCTTCGCTATGAGGTCGAATTCGCTTCGCTAGTCCTCCTGTGTACTAGTCTTCGATGCCGGCCCGATGATCTCATATTCCGTCGGCACTCTGCGACTAAGGCGCCGCAGGTACCTATTGACTGCATCCAGAGTCGCGAGCGCTGCCGCAAGCACTGGATCTCCGTTAACGGCACACGCACCGACCAGTTGCTTCTCCTGCCTGTCGGCGACGTGGATGATGGCCGTGACAACGATTGGATCCCCTCCGACCGTCACCTGTTCAATCGCATTCACCGCCAGCAGTCCCGCGTCGTCAAGCAGCTGTTGTATGGCCTTGATGACCGCCTCAGACACGGTCCGTAGAATCGATGTCGGCGCATCCGCTCCGGAGACTGATGCTACAGTCTCAGCGTCACCCAGGGCAAGCTCCACGCGTGCCTCAGCCATGTTCTGCGATTGAGCTATGCTTACGCCCACAAACTCAACGCGGTTCTCACGTGTCCCAAGATGGCTCACAGATGCTCGAGCTGATAGCTTCTCTTCCCCCGGCCCGGAGTCGGCCGCCTCATTGCCATCAACGAGCGCGACACTTATCTTCCGATGATCCACCGGGAAACCGAGCTTGGCCACCATGATCGAGCCGACATCACGCGCAACCTGCTTCGCGGTTCGTGCCGTTCCCGCAACAACATGGATCTCGAGGATTCCTCCCCTGTCGTCTGCCACGACACGTGCCGACCGCACATCGTGCAGACTTACCAGAGCCTGCTCGACATCTTCGACGGGCACAACGCGGTCTTTCGCCTTGAGAAGTATGGTGCCGCCTCCTGCAAGCTCGTGGTTTCGTGGCACTTAAGGTGCCGCTCGCGGCTTCAAACTACAATGAATCTACGTTGTGAGTGACAAAGTCAAGCGAAAACACCCAGCCAGCCGTCTTCCCCACCCGGCTGGCCGGATCACTACGTGCCCGAGTGTCACCTGGTATCCCCTCCCCGGACTTCCCCAATTCAACTATCTGTGATATTGTTGCGTTGGCTCAAGTTCAGCAGCGGCGGCAGCAGATGCGCCACTCGTGCAGGTACGCACCGATCTTCTGTGATGTCTTCCACCAGGAAGGGGAGTGAATCAATGAGCGGCTATGCACGTATCGCGATTCTGCTGCTTGCCGTCTCGGCAGCAGCATTGGTCCTGTTCGGCTGTGAGACCGCCCAGGCGACCACGATCTACGTTAACGATGACGCAACCGGTGCGGACGACGGCTCTTCCTGGGAGGATGCATTCACCGATCTGCAGAACGGTTTCGATGCGGCTGTCTCTGCCGGCGATGAGGTCTGGGTTGCCGCCGGAACGTACTACCCGAGCGTCGAGATCGGTGGCGTCGGAGATCGGTACATGTCGTTCCAGCTCAAGAACGGCATGGCCGTCTACGGCGGCTTCGCCGGAGTCGAGACGTTGCTTGAGGAGCGTGACTGGGAAGCGAACGCCACTATCCTCTCAGCGGACATCGGCGTCCCGGACGACAAGACCGACAACTGCTACCACGTTGTCTACAACCCTGAGGATTTCTTCCTCGATGAGACCGCCGTGCTCGATGGTGTGACGCTCACAAGAGGAAACGCCTCCGGCACGAGCGGGGATACTCGCCGCGGTGGTGGTATGTACAATGAGGACGCATCTCCCACGGTCGCCAACTGCATGTTTCTGGATAACGATGCAACCGGCAGCACCTCCTACTCCTACGGTGGGGGGATGTTCAACTACTACTCCTCTCCACAGATCACCAACTGCACATTCACCAACAACGTCGCGGGCAAGGCAGGTGGCGCGATGGGCAATACCTTCGCCGCATCGCCTACCGTGGTCGACTGTGTCTTCGAAGGGAACTTCGGAGGACTCGAGTCCAGCGGCAATGGTGACGGGGGCGCCTTGTACAACGGCAACAGCTGCAGCCCGCTCTTCGTCCGGTGCGATTTCCTGAACAACGGGGCCAACTACAACGGCGGCGCCTCCTACAACACAGGTGACACCTCCTTCCCCTGCTTCATCAACTGCAGCTTCATCGGCAACTCGGTTCGCCTCTATGGTGGAGCCATGTACAACACGAATGAAACCACCACGATGATCCAGTGCACCGTTATCGACAATGAGGCTACTGCCGGGAATGCGCACGGAGGGGCAATGTACAACTTCGCTGCCTCACCGGTCCTCACCAACTGCGTCTTTTACGGCAATGATTCAGGGTGTGTTGGAGAAGGAATCTACAGCTACCAGTACTCAGATCCTGTGATCACAAACTGCATTCTCATGGGAAGTGACGTGCTCTACAGCGCGTCGTCCTCTGAGCCTGTTGTCACCTACTGCAATGTCGAGCAACCAGGCTTCGAAGACCCGCTGGATCACAACATCTCCGAGGACCCGCTGTTCGTAGATCCGGTGGGCGGTGATTTCCAGTTGCAGGCTGATTCGCCCTGCATCGATGCCGCCAACAACGAGGCCCTTCCTGCGGACACCGGCGACCTGGATGATGACGGCGACGTCCTTGAGGAGATCCCCTTCGACTTCTTCGACAACGTCCGCCGGATCGATGACGGCGACACTCCCGACACCGGCAACGGGACAGCTCCGATCGTCGACATGGGAGTTCACGAGTTCGGCGACGCATGGGTATCCGTGCCTGACGTCGCCGGGTTCCGGCTGTCCAGCTTCCCGAATCCCTTCAACCCGCATACGACCATCATGTTCAGTCTGCCTGAGCCCAGCCAGGTCAGTCTGAACATCTACGATTGTGGCGGAAGACTCGTGAAGGTACTGCTGGACTCAAGGAGAACTGCGGGACAGCACGAGATTGTCTGGACATCCGAGGACCATGACGGTGAAAGAGTCGCCTCCGGCGTCTACTTCTGCGTGCTCTGTTCCGATCGCGGGACGTCCGTGAAGAAGCTGGTCTTGCTCAAGTAGATTTGTGGCTGTTCTTCGAAGCCATTCGTCTGTATTCCTTCCCGCCGCCGTTGGCCGATGATCATCGCCCGACGGCGGCGGTGTCTATCTCCTCACCCCTCCTAGTTGGATCATCCGCTGGTTAGCGGACCAGAACCAGCTTGGAGCGCATCTCACTGTCGGCTGTGCGAAGGCGACAGAAGTAGACGCCTGAGGCCACGCTCTCTCCCTCATCATCCCTGCCGTCCCAAACAACGCGATTCGTTCCTGGGTTCGCCCTGCCCTCGAAGACCGTTCTCACAATGCGTCCTGCGGCCGACACGATATCCACTCGTGATTCCCCTCCGGATGAGGGCGCCGTGAACTCGATGACGGTCACAGGATTGGATGGGTTGGGGTATGCTCCCCTCAGCATCCAGGTTCCCTGATCCGTGGATCCTTCCCCCGCCACACCTCCATCCCCGTCTGGACGCGCTGCCACGTAGTACTCGCCTCGGGTCTCGAGCACGAAGCTGCGTTCTGTACCGGTGGTCTGTGGTGGCGCGGAGAAGCTGATGTCCAGGTACTCTCCGGGAACCAGCACCAGGCACTGCCCATCTGCACTGAGGATCTTCGACTGAATCCTCCCATGGTTGGGTGCGGATGCAACAGTCACCTCGCACACACTCAGATCGAACGTCTCTGTCTCCGAAGTGAAGAAACGGACCTGATCCACGCGTCTGGAGCCTTCCCATGCCAGACGAACGGTCGCGCGCCCGCTGTCATCCAAGCATGTCGAGAGATGGTCGCTGAGATCTACTCCAAGCTCTGTCCAGCTGTCGTGGGTTGCCGTCGCCTGGACAGTATCCCATTGTGCTGGAGCTCTCGCCGGCATCTCCACGAGCGTTGCGATCCCGTCGGGGTTCTTGTTGGATGCCCTGTGGGAGACCACGAACACGTCAGTCGAATCGGGAATGTGTACTTCGCACTCGAGGAAGTCATTCGCTGCCTCGTGATAGACTTCGTCGTCGGAGGTCAGCACCTCAGCCATTCGGTCGACCGAGGCGGAGTCCACGCAAGAAAGTGGAGAAACCGACCCCGAGAACACTCGGAACTCGCCGCCGTCCGTGATGACCAGCTCCTCGCTCGGCAGGTGGTCAACGGCCCAGAGGGTGACCTGGTCAAGCCGGACATCCTCCGGCTCGAATGCGGCAATGCGAAGCTTGTACTCATCCTCCTGAAGCGATGGAAACCCGGTCATCTCGCAGTAGCTGCTGTGAATGCCCGGCGAGGGAGATAGCTCGCATCTTGGCAGGAGGGAGTTGTCGGGAACGTACTTGTCTCCATCCCACACACAGACGTACGGGCAGTGGTGCCCGGGCTCATAGAGGACGAACTCCTCACTTGTGGCAGTAGTGCTGTTGCCGTCTTCGTCTATGATCTCAACCATCAACTCACACGTATGCACGCCTTCGATGCCGTATGCCGACCAGTGGCTGGCACCGTTGTCATCCATGCTCTTCGCGAACTCGAAGTCGCCCTGGCTATCGAGGCGGTAGAACAGCTTGGCCATCAGTGTTGGACCATCATCGGTCGTGTGCCACAGTACATCACAACCATGTGAGGCCGCGACGATCAGCCCCTCAACCGGCGCCATCACCCTGCAGTGCGGCTTGCACTCATATGGAGTTGCGGTCTCAATGAGAATCAGATCTGTAGCCGTCTCACTTCCGTAGGCCTCAAGCCTGAAGGTCTGGGACTCGCCGCGGACGACATCATCAACGACGAACTCGTAGTTGAATCCGCCATCGGTCGTATACTGGCTTGCGGTCCCGATGATTGGGCTATTGAGGCTCTCGTATGGACCGTTGCGGTCATCGGCGCGATACAGGTTGAAGACGGAGAACGCAGATGGATCTCGCACCCTCCATCTGCAGATCACCATTCCGTCAGAGGATACCGCGTCGAACGCAACGCCCTCCACGTCTGCGCAAATGGTCGTGGAGGAAATGACTGGACTGCCGCCGCTGCCTTGGTGTTCTGTCATGGCGATGCAGTCAAGTGAGGCAACAACGGACATGTAGGATGACGCTCCCAGTGTCCTCACAAGGCCGGTCACCCTGGTAGCATGGGGATTGGAGACGTCCAAACCCTGCACGAACTTCCAACCGCTCGCAGATACGTGCACGTAGATGTGGCCACCCTTCCTGGCGGCGCGCGGTGAGCAGTACCGGTCCGAGCCGGGGTTGTAGTCCCACAGGAAATACTCAAATGTATCTGTGACGGTGGGAGCCGTCAGATCGTGTACGTCAATGATGCACGATGTCGTGTAGAGGAAGCCTCCGTCATAATCAATGATCCCATCAAACTCAGGGACGTCCTCAAAACCGCTGAGTAGAGACAAGGACGAGGGACTTGTCGCGTCGTAGACCCCATCCGACGTGAACAGGTTCGTCCCATCAGCGTGCATGGCCGATGCTGTCCAGTTGCTGGTCGTGGCCATGTGCTGAGGCGAGACGCAGTCGGATATGTCCCACACCTGCAGATAGTCGGGCTCTCCACCGGTCCCATAGCCATGCACATAGAGACGATCACCAGAGAGGGTCAACGCACCGTAGCCGCATGGCTCGGGTGGCCACTCATCGTGGGTGATCCGAGCTACCTCGATAGGCGCGCTATCATCCGAAATGTCGAAGACGATTACGCAGTTCCTCACGCAGGCAAACAGATAGCCTCCACGGACGAGAACTTCCTTTGCGACCATCGTCGTGCCGGGCAGGTGGTTCTCGAACGCCAGAGTGCTGAGCACATCCGGGGATTCCATATCAGAGACGTCCAATGCCACAAGCGTCCCCTCGCCAGAACTGGTGCTTCCGTCGAGCTTGAGAACGTAGACGTGGTCTGCGGCTGAGGCAACTCTGCATCTCAGCACTGGCCACGGCGCCGCGCTCGTCTCGTACGTTGCCTGGCTGAGGATGGAACAGGTAAGCTCAGGCAATATCAGATCGATGTCACCTTCCTGAGTCTCAGAGACAATGCGGTACTTGTACTCAGTAGCCTCGTCCACAGCATCATCCCAGAAGCCATTGTCAAACCCAGACTGCGGATCGGGACGGGAGGCCTCCAGCTCGGAGAAAGTCGCACCGCCGTTCGTGCTCCGAAACACTGCGTAGCCTGAACGAGAGCGAGACCCGAAATCATCCCAGGCGATGTAGTTCTTCCCCAGCATGGTGAATGCGGCGTACTCTGGGGGGTACTGGGCATCGTAGCCGCCGTAGCAGGACTTGAGGCAACCCCAGCTCATCTCGTCCCGCCCACGTCCCGGGGGGCAATCGCAGCCGAGCGATTCTACGCCATAGAGGAAGCGCATGCCTTCCTCGTCGCAGTACTCCAGAGAGGCCATCTCGTGCGTGGGGGCGGTCGACGAACAGTCCCACATCGTTGCATCACTGCACTGCGTGTTCGTCGGATGGCGCAGCCCCGCCCCATGACCGATCTCATGAGCCACCATACCAGCGACATAGAGCGTGGTAGTCGGACTCGAGTGCGAGTAGGACCACTCAAGGAGGGGATCCGCAGCATTCAGAAGCACATCGAAGCCGGTGATCGGACCATCTGGTAGATACGGCACGTCGCACCCATCGCACAGCGCGACGCCTGATTTGCCGACGTAGGGCCAGTTGCTGGACACCCAGTAGATGGCGTTCACAGCGTCTCCTTCGATGACGTGCTCGTGGACCTCAGTCAAGGACGCACTCACGCCGAACTCGCAATCAGTGATACCATTCCATGCGAGGATCCCTAGTTGGGCGTTGGAGACAATCGCGTCGGGGTCGCCCTCGGGTATGGCGGGTAGGTAGGCAGGCAATGTACACACTGCGATCACGATGTTCCCGCACAAGTCGGCGGGCCATCTCACCGGTTCGCCATCGCAATCCCTGTACGCGATCATCCCGTCTCGGATTGCCTTGTTCGCACAGCTCCCGTGCGCTCCAGTCGCAACGGCGAGGCAGATGGCAACGGCAACGCATTGGACTAGACGCGGTGGGCAGATGGATCTTGAGAGCATTGTCACGTCCTCACCTACTTTCCTCAGCGATTCGTTGGAGAATCGACAGGTCGATCGGCTCATCCGGAACATGCGATGTGCATACCTCCATTGCATGTCCACTGATACCGGTGGCAGGAAGGCGTCGAGGAGTGCGGACTGCAGTGGTCCGCTCGGACTCGCCGATGACATAGACCCCATCCCTGTTTCCCACTATGTGGAAGCGTCCAGAGGCTTGGCGTTTGAGAAACGCGACGACGGACTCACCCTCCTTGAGAAGTGGGACATCATTACTGCGAAATGGAATCGTGGTCCCGACAACGATCTCGAGCACAGGCTCATCTGCAACACCAACCCAGGCATCGACTGTGCGCAGGAGCACCAATTCATGATGTCGATCGAGTCTTCTAACCTCGACCACGTCACCCGTGACAACAAGATCGGCACGCGCGGCGATGGCGGATGGAGTCCGATCGCTCACAAGCCCATCTATGTCCCGAATGAGCTCCTGAGTATCTACCACACCAAAGAAACTAGTGTGCGCCCTGCCTGCAATCAGCTCCGCATACGCGTAGTGGCACTCGAGACGTCCATTCTCGTCGACCTTGAGGCAGGCCAGCACGGTATCACCCGGCGCGAAGAACAACGGCTTCCGCGAGTCTGAACTGCGGGGCGACTCTCTCAGATCACCACGGATCCGGAATGTCAGAGCGTCAGAGGCCGGCTTTCCCCTCAGATTCTCGACAAGGGATAGGGTAACAGTAGTGTACTGCAGAACCCGATCCGGGATGCGACCGCTTGCCGTGTCATGCTCTGCCACCTCGCCCACTACAATCAGGTCGCTGTCGTAGACCCAAGTGGCCACCCAATCAGGAGGAGAACTGCATCCCTGTGCCGCCCACAAGAGAACCAACATCATCACACCTGTGCCAATGCCCCCTCTAGAAAACAACAAAGCGATCACCTCCATTCCATGTCCCCCACGGATGCAGCACGCAGACCCGCACGCAGGCATGGCGCACTCCAAACCGTGGACCATAGCAGTGCCTCTCAGGATCCTGATGCATAGTCCACGGCCCGTCAAGATCGGACTGCGTGCGTTGTCATTTGGCACGTATCCGTGGCAGTGGGTGTGCGGCACGCTCTCCATCCGAGGAAGACGGGATCCCCGCCGTCAAGCAGCCCGTGTGCCAATGCAGGTCCGATGCTGTCGCGGTTGGCTTCTCTATCGACCGCCGGACTCGCGTGTACGCCGCAGCCCCCCATCACCGACCCGGCCCCCTCCGCAGGTACCCCACCCCCCACGTCCCCGGCCCCACGTGCGTACCCACGATGCCGCCAAGCTCGAAGACGGTGGTTTCGTCGAAGTCGAACCGCTCGCGGAAGACAGGGCCGATACGTTCCACCATCTCCGAACGCTCCGCATGCACGATCCCGAGCGTTCCACCGATTGCTCCTGCGAGTTCAGGGGCTGCCAGCTCGGCGAGCTTGTCGATGACGCCTCGATCTCCTATTCCCTTGGCCGCCGCCGCGATTCTTCCATCTTCGACCGTGAGAATCGGTTTCACGCGAGCGAGCTTCCCCACCAGAGCCTTAGCCCGGCCGATGCGCCCTCCCTTCACGAGGTAGTCGAGCGTTCCCACCGTGAAGTAGACGCGCGCACGTGCACAGAGGCCCGAGGCAAGCACCTCAAGCTCCGCCAAGGACGCCCCACGTCGGGCAGCCCGCGCCGTCTCGATGACAACCAACCCGAGCGCCACCGACACGGTCCGCGAGTCGATGACCTTGACCTCAAGGCCCTTGACCTGCTCCGACGCAGTCTGGGCCGACTGAATCGTCCCGCTCATCTTGGATGATATGTGAATGGAGAGAACGGCCTTCGTCTCCCAGCTCAACTCTTCGTAGCGATTCAGGAAGTCCCGAGGAGTAGGCTGCGAAGTCGTTGGAAGCTT
>JAUXGN010000020.1 GCA_030622115.1 Candidatus Eiseniibacteriota bacterium | reverse complement strand
GTCGCAAGACCCCGCTTCTCAAGGCACAGCGTCATCGCTGCCGTAAGCGTAGACTTGCCGTGGTCTACGTGACCGATCGTGCCCACGTTAACGTGGGGCTTAGTCCTCTCAAACTTCCCCTTCGCCATCTCTCCCCCCTTACAAGGAGTCGTTCCGTCAGTGCGGCTCCGCCTTGGAAGTCTTACCTGGCTGTGGAGCCCACGACCGGGATTGAACCGGTGACCTCATCCTTACCAAGGATGCGCTCTACCTACTGAGCTACGTGGGCGCCTGGACAAGCCTACAGAACCCCCGCGCCCCTCCGGTCGCGAACGAGCCGAACGAGTAGTATACGGTCTGGTCCTGCATCCGTCAACAAAATACATCGACCGGACCCAAAAAACCGTCCGAGGAGTGAGATATCGCTCCAACACCGCTCGCAGCACCACACTCCCAAATGCTGCTGTTTTGGAGCGGGAAACGGGACTCGAACCCGCGACCCTCAGCTTGGAAGGCTGATGCTCTAGCCAACTGAGCTATTCCCGCACATCTAAGGCACATCCCGGAGCGGCTCCCGGTGATGGTGGGGGGGGGAGGATTCGAACCTCCGAAGGCGATGCCGACAGGTTTACAGCCTGTTCCCTTTGGCCACTCGGGCACCCCCCCACTCGGGATCCACTCCGTACACCCGGACAAACGGCCCCCAACGGCGGGGCCGATAGTGCTGGAGCTGGCGAGAGGACTTGAACCCCCAACCTCCTCATTACAAGTGAGGAGCTCTACCATTGAGCTACGCCAGCCCGGGTGTTGCATGTTCTGGCGTACGGCACTCTGGAGCCTCCAGAATTCCAGCTACAAGCGCTCTATATTATGAGAGGAGACATACCGTGTCAACCGAAAAACGCCTCGTGCGGGCATTCAGGCACGCTATTTGTTCTTTCGCGCCACCGGACCGTCCGGGGTATCCTCCACCCTGTAGCCCGCTGCGGCGATACGATCTCTCATCTCGTCCGCAAGCGCCCAGTTCCCCGCCTCTCTTGCCTCAGTCCGTGTCCGAACAAGCTCGAGCACCTCTGCCGGCACATCTTCTCCTGCAGTCCCGACGTCCTCAATAATCCCCAGTATCCCGCAGAGTTCGCGAAGAACAGCCCTATCGCTTTTGAGAACCGGCTTGTCGGCTCCCGAGTCGATCGCCTGATTGACCATACGGACGATATCAAAGAGGTGGCCTATCGCCTGGGCGGTATTCAGATCATCATCCATCGCCTCGACAAATCTCCCGCGAGCATCAACCACTGCAGGAGAGGCTCCGGCCGCAACCTCCCCCTCCCCTTCCGGACCGACAAGACGCTCCAGGGTCCTGAACAGATTTCCGAACCGCTCGATCGCTGTCGCCGCCTCCGCAAGCCGCTCATCCGAGAACTCGATCTCAGAGCGGTAATGCGTGGAGAGAAGATAGAAACGGACAACATCAGAAGAAAACAGTTTTGATATCTCCGCCATGGTTTTGAAGTGCCCCGTTGACTTGGACATTTTCTCACCGACGAGGTTCACGAGACCGTGGTGTACCCAATGGTTGACGTACGGCTTGCCGGTCACCGCCTCTGTCTGCGCTATCTCATTCTCGTGATGAGGGAATATGAGTTCGGTCCCGCCGCCGTGTATGTCGAAGTGATCACCGAGGTACTTCGTCGACATCGCGGAGCACTCTATGTGCCAGCCCGGGCGACCCTTGCCCCACGGACTGTCCCACGAAGGCTCGCCCTCCTTCGCCGCCTTCCAGAGCACGAAATCCTCCGGATTGCGTTTGCGGTCGTCCAGCTCCACGCGCTCACTCGCGCCGGCGACCAGGTCTTCGAGCCTCCTGCCGGATAGCTTTCCGTAGGCCGGCCACTTCCCTATCTCGAAGTAAACATCACCGCCGGACTCGTAGGCCACGCCCTTCGCAACAAGCTTCTCCACGAACGCGATGATATCGTCCATGTGTTCGGTCGCACGCGGGTAGTAGTCGGCCTTCTCTGCGCCAAGGAACGCGAGGAACTCCATGAACCTATCTATGTTCTCCTGCGCTATCTGGAGATAGTCGACGCCGCGCTCGCTCGCCTTCTCGATTATCTTGTCATCTATGTCCGTGAAGTTGATCACCAGGGTGACATCGTAGCCCTTGTAGCGCAGGTATCGCCGGAAGATGTCCGAGACGACCGCCACGCGCATGTGCCCGACGTGAGGTTCCGACTGGACGGTCATGCCACAGAAGTACATCCCGACCTTGCCGTCGTTGACCGGAACGAACTCCTTCTTGCCGCCTGCCTGTGTATCGTAGATCCTCAGCATCTACCCTTCCTCCACGGACTCCTGTTTTGTCCCGGCGACACGTACGCGTCGCAACGATCGATTTCTTCCGCCATCGGCGGGCCGCGTCGCCGTCTGCGCCCACCTCAGCACCACAACTTGCATGAAGGTAGTCCACGGAGATGGCTCGTGTCAAGCGAGCCACCCGTCGAGTGCCTGTAGCGATCCTCTCCCATCCCCGGAGAGCTCCGGAGCTACGCCGTCCGGGAGGCTCCAACAATCGCAAGCGCTCGATCACGGTCGACGGGGCCTCCGGCCCTGCCGTCACTCATGACCGCACTTCCGATTATGATGCCGTCGGCGGCTCTCAGGATCCGGGAGATCGTATCGACCGTCACACCGCTCCCGACAAGAACCGGCGCCTCCGGCACGGCGGCCTTCACTCTCTCGAGTTCGCTCTGCGACGCCGGAGCTCCAGTCGCCGCCCCCGTCACGATGAGCGCCGCCGCTCCACCTCGTCTGACCGCATCCGCGGCGGCCTGCTCCATCGTGCCGCCACTCAGAGGAACGGCGTGCTTCACGAACACGTCGGCGAAGACAGCCAGACCGGGAATCATGTTACGAACATCCAACATCGTCGCCATCGCGTCGCCCTCGATGATGCCCTGATCGGTCACTGCGGCGCCGACGTGGACATTGACCCTGATGAAACGCGCGCCCACGGCCGCCGCGATCGCAACCGCCGAGCGGCCGTCGCTCCTCAGAACATTGATACCGAGGGGAAGCTCCACCGCGTCGGCCACGCATGCTCCAACTGATGCCATCCCGGCAACGGCCCCTCTGCCCGCGAATCCCCTGGCGAAAGGCGCGTCACCGAAGTTCTCGAGGATCATGCCGTCGAACCCCGCGGCTTCCAGGATCCGCGCATCCGAGACAGCCCGGTCAACGACCTCCTTCATGGAGCCACCCCATCCGGGGCTCCCTGGAAGCGGCATCAGGTGCGCGACACCGATCAAACATTTCGGTCTCCCGAACAGCTCATCGATCATCTTCATACTCGGATCCTCTTGATCAGGAGAGCCGGAGTAACCCCCGGCTCTCTTTTCAATAGTGGCCGCCCGATCCCAACGCGCCGATCCCGGCGTGTGCGGATCCTAACGTGTAAAGGAGGCGACCGTCTTCGCATCGAGTTTCTTGACGACTGCGGTCAAGAGCTTGACCATGCTGTCGTAGTCTTTCCTGTGAAGCACTCCGACGTGCCCGTGGATGTAGCGTGTCGGGACGACGAACGTGAGACAAGGCACACCGTGCTTGTTGATGTGTATCGTCCCGCTATCGGTGCCGCCGCGAGCCAGCGCCGTCAGCACATACGGGATCTTGTTCTTCTCAGCGACGTCTATGACGAAATCCCTCAGACGGCGACTCGGAATCGCGCTCGCATCGTAGATCATGATTCCGACGCCGTCACCGAGGTTCTCGCCGGCGCCTTCGGTGCCGGGGGTGTCGGTGGCGATCGTCACGTCGATGGCAAACGCTATGTCCGGATCCACAAGGTTGGCGCTCGTGCGAGCGCCCCTCAGGCCGACCTCCTCCTGAACTGTTCCCACACCGTACACCGTATTCGGGTGCGTCTTGCCGATCTTGTGCAGCACATCGATCACAGCCGCCACGCCGATACGGTCGTCCCACGCTTTCGCAGCGTACGTTTTCTTGTTGCCGAGTATGGCGAATTCGGAGATGGGGATGATCGGGTCTCCGGGTCTCACGCCGAGCGACTTTTTCACATCGAACTTCCCGGCCGCGCCGACGTCAATATACATGTCGGCAATCTCGAGCACCTTCTTCCGTTCCTCAGGCTTCAGGATGTGCGGCGCCTTCGACCCGATGATGCCAACGAAGTCCCCCTTGCAGGTTCGCACGAGCACTCTCTGCGACAGCGCCACGTGCCCCCACCAACCACCGATCGGAAGGAACTTGATGAACCCTTCCTTGGTGATCGACTTGACCATGAAGCCGACCTCATCCATGTGACCGGCTATCATCACGCGCGGGCTATCGGACTTGCCCTTCTTCTCAGCAATGAGGCTTCCCAGCTTGTCGTAGCTGACGGTCGCGACGTCCTCAACGTACGCGGCCATAAGGTCAGCCACTTCATCCTCAAACCCAGAAATGCCGTTGGCTTCCGTGAGTTCCTTGAACATCAGTTCTGTCTTGTCCACGTTCCCTCCGCTGCGCCCCAGGCCCGGCAGCCACCTCATGCTGTGCGCCGCCGAACGCGCTCTGAAAAAGCGATGGCTCCATGCCATCGACGAGTCATTTGTGGTGAGTTTAGCCCCAAGTACCGGGCCTCGTCAAGGGGGCGCCATCTCCCCCATTCACTGGTACACATATTGCAGTGCCGTGGTATGTGTTGCCTTGTGCGAAGCGACTCGCTAGAGTTGCTCTGGTATGCGCAGCCTGCGGCCCGTGCGACTCGGCATCCGCAGTGCTGGGAAGAACTCAGACTGGAGGACCAACTGGTCAAGCTGGCACTCATAGGAACGGGAGCCTGGGGACGCAATCTCCTCAGGAACTTCCTCCACATGAAGGGCGCTGAACTCGTTGTCTGTTGTGATTCCGACACCGAGCGCTGTGCAACTGCACTGAATGGGGCACGGGGCATCAGTCGGACCGCGGATCCGGAGGACATCTTCTCGAATCCGGAGATCGATGCCGTGGCGATCGCGACTCCGGCTCCTACTCATTTCGCGCTTGCGAAGAGGGCGCTTGAGAGCGGCAAGGATGTCTACGTTGAGAAGCCCATGACGTTGCGGCTTGAGGACGCGATTGAACTCGTCGAACTCGCCGAAACGAATGACAGGATACTGATGGTCGGACATCTTCTTGAGTACCACCCGGCTGTCCTCAAGATGAAGGAACTCCTGGACGGCGGCGAACTCGGCGACCCGTACTACATCTACTCGGAGCGGGTCAATCTTGGGAAGATACGACAGGACGAGAACGCGCTCTGGAGTTTCGCGCCCCATGACATCTCCGTGATACTCCACCTCCTCGGTGAGGAGCCGGTGGAAGTATCCGCCACGGGTGCCGCCTACATCCAGCCTGATATCGAGGATGTCGTCTTCCTGTGGATGCGCTTCAGCAATGACAAGCTCGCACAGATCCACGTCTCGTGGCTCGACCCGCACAAGATACGTCGCACCACGCTCGTCGGCAGCAAGAAGATGGTTGTCTTTGATGACATGATGTCGGCGGAGAAGATCAGAATCTACGACAAGGGCGTGGACATAACAGGGAAGAATGGGAAGTTCGTGGGCTACGCTGAATCACTTGCGCTGCGCTTCGGAGAGGTGACCATACCTACCCTCAAGCACGCCGAGCCGCTCAAGGTCGAGTGTACCCACTTCATAGAGTGCGTGGAGAATCACACACAGCCTCGCTCCGACGGGCAAGACGGGCTCCGTGTCGTGCGCGTTCTTGACGCGGCACAGCGTTCTCTCAAAAGCGGTGGCACTCCCGTCAAACTCGGCTGACCCACAGGAGCGCACCGCGCGTCGGATCTCTCGTTCGCAGGATCGAAGCGCGGCACGCGAAAGGACTGGATTGATGGACAGGTACGTAGACCCCTCAGCAACCATCGGCGCAGACACAGCCCTTGGCTACTTCACGGTCGTCGAGCGGGATGTTAGGATCGGAGCGGGATGTGAGATCGGGAGCAACGTTGTCATTCATCCGGGGACTGTCATAGGAGACGGCGTCCGGATCGACGACAACACCGTCATCGGCAAGCTCCCGATGAAGGCCGCTTTGAGCGCGACGACCGAAGGAGACGAGGTCCCGCCTGCGATCATCGCCGACAAGTGCATCATCGGCGCCTGCGTTGTCGTGTACGCGGGTTGTGAACTCGGCGCCCGGGTCCTGGTCGCCGATCTGGCATCGATCAGGGAGAACGTCGTTGTCGGTGAGTACACGATCGTGGGCAGAGGCGTGACGGTGGAGAACCACTGCCGCATCGGCCGCCGCTGCAAGCTGGAGAGCGAGTGCTACATCACCGCCTACTCCGAGCTCGGCGACAGGGTCTTTGTCGCGCCCGGAGTTTCGACATCGAACGACAACTTCGTCGGCCGCTCTGAAGAACGGTTCAAGCACTTCAAGGGCGTCACGGTTGAAAAGGGAGGCAGAATCGGAGCCGGAGTCGTGATACTCCCGGGCAAGACCGTCGGCGCCGACGCGCTGGTGGCCGCAGGTTCCGTCCTGACGAAAGATGCCCCGGCAGGCAAGATCGTCATGGGAACTCCTGCACGGCCCATCAGGGACGTACCTGAGGATCAGCGTCTCGAGAACCAAGGATGGGATGACTGATCCGACACCGCTCCTGAACTGCAGAGCGACCTACAAATGAGGAAGGGGCAGGGAGAAAAACTCCCTGCCCCTTTCTACTGAGTCGTACGCTCGAAGAATGCGTCAGCTACTTCCTGCGCCTCCGAACAACACCTACCATCCCCATGAGACCCGTCCCAAGCAGCAGAATCGTGCTGGGCTCGGGAACCACGGGCTCGCCGTCGAAGTCACCGTCAAGATGGATGACATCGTTGCGACAGCCTATCGTCCACTCCATGCCGATTGAATTGTCGAAGCTCGGACCACCGGCGAGGAGACCGCGATCTACTGTGATCTCGAAAACGTAAGTCCCATAGCCGCGCTCGACCAGGTCATACATGAAGTAGTCGACCGAGGCGGTTCCCAGCGTCGCCCCACCGCTGAAGTTCGTTAGACCCTGTTCGGCAATGTACTGGCTGTTTCCCTGATACCAATCATCTACACTCGTGGCTGCTACGGTGCCCGTTCCGCCATCGACGTCGATACCCATCTCGTACATCCCGAGCCCGAGATCGAGCGCGAGGTCACCGGCCACGATGTGCTCACCCAGGAAATCCACTCCAAGCGGGACGCTGAATGAGGTCACGACCGCGATGTAGGCGTTTGTGGCATCGTTGTCAAAATACATGGCCTCAATGTCAAACTGCTCTCCACCGTGAGCCGGCCTCCCGAAATGTGCGCTCCAGTTGTCATCGATGAAGTAGTCGGCTGTTGCCGTCGTCGGTACCCAGTCGTGATCGAACGTCCCCGTCGCATCGACGGAAAGCTCAATCCCGAACCAGTCATTGAGAAGACTGGCATCGGCGGACGCAACCGACAGAAACAACAGAGCGATCATCATCACAAGCGCGAGCGGTCTCATGGTGCTACCTCCTGTTATATGCGGCATGTACAGCGAGCGACTTGCGTTTCCATCCACTAACATCAATGGTACCACAGATCTCACAAACAGGCAAGAGGTAATCTACACATATGTAGAGGGACGAGTCATAGCTCCGCCCCTCCACTATATCCAGCTATATGTTGTTTCCTACCGGCGTCTTCGTAGAAGTGCCGCCCCCAGGAGGCCCCCGCCGAACAAAAGCAGTGTCATGGGTTCTGGAACAGGTGCTTCGTCGCAGCCGGTGACCCTCATCCGCCCACTGTAGTTGATAGCATAGCTCTCAGTGTCCCACTCACCCAGCCTCGTCGCTATCTTCCTGAGACCGTGGTCCAGGCCGTCCATGGCAACGCCCCCCACGAAAGGCAACATCCAGGCAGCCATCCAGTCGGTCACCGGCTCGCCCGACAGCCACGAGAACGACCTGTACATTCTCATCCGCACCGAATACGCCAGCATGGCACTCGACGAGGGCTGTATGCTCAGTGCAAGATCATCGCCGCCGCCGTCGAGATCCCAAGCGTAATCGCCTACGAGCACGTCCGGATCAAACCCCACCAATGCCGACGCATCCCCCAGCCCGAGGTGGATCCCCTTGCCTTCCTCCCAACTGTGCCCCATGGCGGCCCACGGAATGAGATCACTGTCAAGCTCGATGCCGTTCTCGCCCATTCCGATATGATGGGTGGCCCGCCCCGCCGACTTCGTCCCCACAAAATCGAAACTGAAGGTTGGGTCGAGATACCAATTGCAGATCTCATCCGGAACGCGGACATCCAGATTGTAGTTGGCGGCGAAGAGCCCGTAGTCGCCGTAGCCGAGCGGGTCATTGGGATTCACATCGTGCTCGTAAGTCCCGGAGCCGACGAAGAGGAGTTCGGAGACATACACGGCCCCGGCCACGGACACCATCAGACCCAGCATCGCGATCACCGAGAGGGTGATTCCCAGCAGCTTCATGTTGTTCCTCCTCACGTACCTACTGCGCGCGACCATCACTTGGATGCTCGCGCCACAGGTGTTCTATGCTGTCATGAGCGTACAACTACATCTGCCACGCATCAAATAGCAGAGCAGACGCGGTGTGTCAATGGGAATCGTGGAGACAACTGTCGGGGGGAACTTCTCTAGCGGATGAGCGTGAGTTTCTCTCTCAGGATTCTGTTGTCCACGGTCAACTCGCAGAGGTAGATGCCGCTCGATGCGAAATCACCTCTCCCATTCTCTCCGTCCCAAACGATGGAGTAGCTTCCAGGAACGTAGCTCCTGCGCGTCAGTTCGCGCACGGCACGCCCATCCACGGAGAGAATCCGGAGCGTTACATCCGAGGGTTCGGGACCAGGGATGCTGAAAGAGAGCGTCGCTGAATCAAACGTCGGGTTTGGGTAGCGAGTGAACAGGATGGAGGGCGGAGGCTTCGGAGCCAGCGAGATCGATACCACGTCGGAACCATCGCTCTCGTTGCCGGCGATGTCCACGGCTGTGGTGTAGTAGGCGTAGCCGCCGCCCGGCTCCACATGAGAATCATGGAACAGCGTATCAGTCAGGGCATCCTCGTTGAGCTTCTCTATCCGTCCGAAGCTATCACCCCCGACCGGATCGAACCTGGCACGGTAGACGAAGTAGCCCGCGAGGTCTTCCTCTGAGTTCGGTAGCCATGTGATCGTGACGCCGTCGGCCCACGCGCTGCAGCTGATTCCTCCAGGTGCGGCCGGTGGCTCCAGATCCGGCGGCGCGGCCGTGCGGAAGGTCAGATCCTCTCCGACCGCAACTCCTCCGCACGCATCCCAGGCACAGACTCGGTAGCAGTACTCGCTGTTGGGCTCGAGAGCATACAGGGTGACCTGGTACGTGCACGTGCCGAATCCTGCTGCTGTCTCGATGTTCCCGTAGCTCACATCGACCCCGTACTCAACCCACGTCGAGCACGGACGGTCCGTGGACCAGCGAATCTCAGCCTCAGTCTCCAGAACGACCCAGATCCCGGGTCGGATGATGACGGCAGGCTTGTCGTTGGACTGCACACCCAACGGCGGCCCGGGACAGAACGTGCACGGATCGCTCGAACATGTGCCGCCGGGCGATTCGCTCATGGCGCAGAAAGTGTATTCGGTATTCGGGATCAGCGGAAAGATGTGCACCTCATGATCGAGGATCAGCGAGCTGTCCACGCCCGAGGTCTTGGTCAGGGCGCCGTCCTCTCCGTACATCACTTCTGATGTGGCCGGGATATCGGTCGTCCACGAGACCACTACACTCATGACGCTCGTCGCGCGGAGAGTGAGGTCTCCCATCACAGGCGGCATCATCGGCACTCCCTGCATGGTTTCGAATATGGAGTCGGTTGAGGCCGCAAGGATTCCGTGCTCGTCCAGCGAAACCACCTGAAAATGGTAGACCGTAGCCTCCGCGAGTCCAGTCAGTGTGCACGCGTGAGCTTCAGCCAGCCCGCCACCAGCTACGACGCTGTCACCGTAGTCGGATGTGAGACCGAAGTAGGAACGCCCGTCGGCCGGTCTGTCCGTCGTCCACTCGATGATCGCCCAGTTGATGCCAATACTAGTAATGGCAAGACCGCTCATCCCGAGCGGATCAAAGCCGGCCTCGAACGTGTGATCATCGGAGAATACGATCTCGCCAAACCCGTCCTCGCTCCGTACGCGGTAGTGGTAGGTCGCACCCGGATCGAGTCCGGCGATTGTGATCGCGTGATCCAGAACCATCGCGGGGGCAAGCGGCGAAATTGTTCCGTATGAGACGTCCAGTCCGTACTCTATCTGCGAGTCCGCAGGTCGATTGGTCAGCCAGGTCACGTCGGTCGAAGTCCCAATGACCGTCGGAGTAACGCCGGTCACCGTAAGCGGTGCAAGAGCGGTTCTGAAGGCGCCATCCTCGGAGTATGCGATCTCCCCCAGTTCATCCTCACTGCGCACTCTGAAATGATATGAGGTGTCTGGATCAAGCCCCGCTATCGTCACACTGTGATCCATGACCATTGCAGGATCGATACTTGTCGCTTCACCGTAGAAGATCGTCTCTCCGAAGATGATCTGTGAGTCGGATGCTCTGTTGGTCTGCCATGTCACCGTCGCCCAGGTCGCTGCGACCTCGCCGACCATCACATCTGAAACAGCGAGCGGGTCTGACGCCGTCACGAATTCGTGATCCCCTGACACCGCCGGCTCCCCAGCCCCGGTGTCCGAGAACACTCTGAAATGATAGATCTCGCCCGGTGACAGCTCGGTCAGCGTCATGGCGTGTTCGGTGGTCAGCTCGGGGTCGGTGTGGGTCGTCAGTCCGTAGGAGTCGGAGAAGCCATACTCAACTCTGGAGTCTGCCGGCAGGTTGGTGCTCCAGTGTATGATCGCCGTGTCGGTCGTGATATTGTCCGCGTAGATACCGCCGATGATCAGGTTCCCGGTCGCGCTCACGAAAACGCTGTGCGGACCCGGCGGAAGACCGGCTTCGTCGATTTGGAATGTGACGATTCCGTCACTCCCCGAAACGATGGGATTCTCAGGGAGCGGTTCGCCGGCGACGGTTACATCGAACGCAGTACCGGCCTCTACACCGATAATGATGTGCGAGCTGAACCCTCGCTCCCCCGACGAACTCGCCGGAGCGGGCGCCGCGAAACCCATCATGAGCAGTCCGGCGGCCATAGCCGCCCCAGTTCGACGCAGTCCAATCAAGAATGCTACTCCGGCAGATGCCTCTCCTGAGGCTCTGAGGAAAATCGGGACCCGCGGGACTGGAGGCGGGTGCATAGGGGGTAGCCAGTACGGTGAGGTACTGCGGTCGGCCCTTGTGGGGGTCAGCAGGCCGACCTCGCGACCGAGGCTTATCGAGTGCCTGCGCAGCCCCGGCGGATCCCGATTATGTGTTGCCTTCCTCAAAGCGAAGCTGAACACAAGCTTCATCACTCTCAACACAAGTTGCACAAGTTGTGCCAGATGGTAAGTAACAGGCGTCCATTGCTTCCAATTCGGCCAGAAAGCATGACGTGCCCGGCCGTCTTCCTAGGCAGGGATCTAAGTCCTTATAGGACCATTAGTTAGGATTATGTCCTGTTTCGCGCTTGGGGAGTGAATGTGAGTCGAGGCTGCTAGAGAACGGGAGAGGCCCACCCATGCAACACACGGGTGGGCCTCACTGCGGTCTGCTCATCGATCGGGATGTGACATCCTGTCAGGGTAGCGGTCTTGGCGTTCCATACACGCTGTCGGACAGCGCGCTCGCTCCGAACGAGTCGACAACCGCAATCTGATACCAGTAGATCAGTGAGTCGATCAGCGACTCGTGCGTATAGAACGTCTCCCCTACCGTGGTGATCCTGGCGATCAGGCGCTTGCCTTCCCAGTTGGGCGGATCCGGTGGGATCTCCTCCCAGCCGAGCACCTCGTACGCCATAAAGTCGTCTTCCTCACTCTGGGACCAGGACAGCTCGATCGATGTCGAATCCGCTGCCCAAGGCTCGTAGATGACGACTGGGTCGGGAACCTCGTTGACAAGAGTCGTACCGGCAACCTCGTTGCTGATCACCGATTGACCTATGTCGTCCACAACATAGACCGCGTAGTAGTAGGTAGAATCGGGCTCCAGCCCCCCATCAGTGTAGTTCGTCACGTTCTGCCCAGTGATCTCAGAGAGGAGCTCGATCTCGGTGGATATCTCCACACCCGGGATGTAAGAACGATACACTCTGTACCTGTCGAAATCGTAGTCGTTGTTCTTCGACCACGAGAGCGCAAGACGTCGTTTGGTGATCGCGACCGGCGGCTCGAGTTCAACAGGCTCCGGTGGCTCCAGAATGGTCACCGTCCCGACTGCCTGAAGCGGCTCCGCTTCATTGCCGACCTCGTCGGAGAACCTTCCGATGACAACGGCCGAGATGATCTCAGTCCCTGCCTCCACCGCGAAATCGCGCTCGTAGACACCATCGTCTGCAATAGAATCCCCTCCGGTCCCGTCGTCGAAGAGGCCTATGGCCATCGCCACACTTCCGATATCGACCACCGCCTCGCCGTCAGGCTCGCCGGCGTCAAGCAGGAAGTGGATGATCTCGCCGACCCTCATTGGATCCCCGTCGGTGTCCTCCGAGACCAGTTCGATGAATGCCGTCGTATCAAGCTCGATGTCATCATGCACGATCTGCGATTCGTTGTCCTCCGAATCGCGGAAGCGCGCGTAGACCGTCTTCACTCCATCACCCACGGGCAGCTGCCATGAAATGGCGCCCTGATAGGGTTGCCACTGCCCCCCAGACATGTCAGCGTTGTCAGAGAACATCATGAGTTCAACGATGCTCGACGCCGAGGATGTGATCGTGACCGTTCGAGAACCTGTCTTCTTCCGCCCGCTATCCAGTGAGATACTGAAGATCCGGGGCGTTGCACTCATGGCGTACGACCTTGCACCCTCGAGTCCGCTGCGATTCACGGCTGAGACCTTGTACGAATACTCCTGGCCGTTGCGGACATCGCTGTCCTCGTATTCCATCTCATCGGAGGATCCGATGAGTTCGTAATCCTCACTCTCATTCCCAACAACCTCCCACCGATAGATCTTGAAATTCTCGATGCCCATTGTGTCGCCAACGGACCACGAGAGCACAACAAGCCTGTCAGCCACAACGGCCCCCAATCCGGAAGGTCGAGATGGTTCCACCGACGGCGATGTCGGATGGTCCGGATCCAGGGGATTGGAGTGCCCCGGTGACGCCAGGTCCGTGAGGCAGCCGTACAGGAAGACTGCGGCAGCACCCAAGAGAACCAGCAGAAGCACTGAAGATCGTTTCATTGCATACCTCCCTCAAGCAGTGCACGACTAGAAGTGGACAGCCAAGCCGAATGTGGCCCCATCCGGCTCAAGCGTGGCGTAGAGCCCCGGCCTTGACAGACCCGGCTCCTCTGCGTAGGCCCCGCCACCCGGCTCCGGGAACAGGAAGAACGCATCGGCGATGTTCGCCACCCAAACAGCCGCGGCCGCGCATATGAAGCGCCTCCTCAGGAGATGCTTATCCTCGTATTCATCGAATTCCCTGAGCATCACCTCATAGGCGCGCTCCATCTCATCCACCTCAGTAGCATCCTCATACGCACGCTTGGCCTTGAGGTAGTCCGACTCCTCCCGGTTACTCTCCGCATCCGCCCACAGGGCGGCGCCGAGAACCAACGCCTCTACCGCTACGAATACCGTCCCCTTCACATTCTGCTCCGAGTAGAACTGCCCCCAGCCAGGCGCTATGGTTGACCGGAGAGCTGCTGCCACGGGCGTCCTGCGGGTGAGTCTGACAAAGATCGAATCCCGACTTGTCGCCGACAGCACCGTGCGCCCATGCCAGTCAGCGTAGCCAAACTTGAACGCGTTGATATCGTAGATGCCCTCGAGCCCTCTGTCGAGGCGCCAGGGCGTCACGCCGCGCAACACATGGTCGCCACTGAGCTCGACGATCGCACCCGGGGGCTCTGACGTGATCACAACACCTGCCCCCGTCTCTGCCCACGCGGTCCCCGCGACCGGGACGAGCGCCGCCGACACCAAGAACAGAAGGACTGTCGCTATACCCCTCATGATCAGCTCCTCGCAGAATACCCACCGTGTCTTTGAGTTCGCTCACCGGCACTGGCCGAGCAGCGTCAGTCTATGACTACGGCCCTTGAATGTCAATCTCATCGCAATCGGCCGCGCCCACGCGGCCACTGTCTAATCGGCCGCGCCCACGCGGCCACTGCTTAATCGGCCGCGCCGTTGCGGGCCTTGTAGTCCGCCGGTTTGAGACCGTGCTTCCTTATAAGGTCGTACATCGTCGGGCGGCTGACCCCGATCGATCTGGCGGCCCGACTCACATTCCCCGCGCTCTTCCTGAGCGCCGCAGCCACCATGCCGCGCTCGAGCTCGTGCCTGGCGGCACTCAGGGTCTGCTCCCCTCCCTCATTCTCACCGGCCAACCCGAGATCGGAGGCCACTATCGCTCCACGCCCGCCGGACAGAACAGCTCTCCGAACTCGATTTTCAAGCTCAGTCACATTGCCGGGCCAGCCGTGACCAAGCAATGCGCGCACGGCCACGTTTCCGAAGCCGCGCGAGTGATGCCCGTGCAACCCGGAGAGACGGCCGAGAAACTCATCGGCGAGCAGGAGGACGTCCTTTCCCCTCTCGCTCAGAGGAGGAATCTCGATGACGTGTGCTCCGATGAATCCGTACCCCGAGGCCGCCCGATCGGCATCCGCAGGAGGCTCTACTGAGGCCATGATGCGCACATCCGGTCGCACGGCTTCGCCACCGTCGATTCGGCTGAAGACTCCGTTGGCCACATAATCCCTAAGTCGATTCACGAGCGGCAAGGCGTATCTGCCGAGGTCTCTCAGGAAGAGCGTTCCTCCGGCCGCCTGCTCCAGCCGTCCTGGCTCGCTGGTCCCGTCTCTGACCCCGCCGAAGATCTCGCGCTCCAGGGCTTCCTCAGGAAGGGCTCCACCGGCGACCGTGACGAATGGCTGCGATGCGCGATCGCTCTTTCTGTGTATGGTCTCCGCGAATCTACGCCTACCTGTGCCGCTCTCCCCGACGATGACAACCGGCGCGGCTGTAGAAGCCGCGGCTTTCGCAAGCTCAAGCGCGCGTTTCATCGCATCACCGGACCCGATGAGCCCGCCCAATCGATCCGGCTCGCCCGCGTTCTCCTCAATGCTGCGGGCGGTCCTCTCAAGCTCCTGGACGTAGAGAGCACGCCCGACAAGTACGCGCAGCACATCAAGATCCAGTGGCTTCACGTAGTAGTCGAAGGCTCCCAGATCGATGGCTCTGACCGCCCGTTCGCGATCGTCGCTTCCGGTTATCATGATGACCTTCACGGCGGGATCACCCTCGATCAAGCTCCTCAGAAGTTCGAACCCTTCTTCCGTCTCGCCCGGTCTCCCCGTCAGCGAGAGATCGAGCATCACCAGATGCGGGCGAATGCTGCGGGCAGCACAGAGAGCGCTCTCGAGCGTAGCCTCCGTGTATACGTCGTGGTCGTCGGAGAAGGCCCACGCCAGCTGCTCGCGGATCACCCGGTCGTCGTCCACAATGAGAATCCGCTTGGCTTCCGGCACGCCGCCCGCCAGATCTTTCACGTATGCTTCCTCCTGGAGCGCGAAGTCGCCGACGGAATCTTGAGCTCGAACAGAGCCCCTTCTTTGCCATCCACGAGCGCGATACTGCCTCCCATAGCCTCCATTATCCGCCTGCTCTGGTAGAGCCCGATGCCTAGACCGTCCGGCTTCGTGGTCCTGAAGGCCGCGAAGAGCACATCATCCATCGCCATCTCAGGATCGACACCCGGACCCGTATCGCCGATAGAAAGCACCACCGACCCGTTGCCCGTGTCCCGCCCGGTCACTTCGATCCGCCCGGCGCCGTTCATGGCTTCGACGGAGTTCTTAATGAGGTTCTCAAGAACCGTGAGGAGTTGCTCGAGGTCAGCGTCGGCCTCAACAATTCCTTCGAGGTCGACCGCGGACTCCGTGGCCGATCCAGGTTGAGCCACTCCCGTGCGCGCAAGCGCCCGTTCGACAAGACTCCCGAGTTCGATCGTTTCAGGCAGGGGCGTCTGCTCTCCGGATACGCCGGCCACTCTCTCGATAACGCGCTCCATCGCCGACACGGATTCCTCAAGCGCGGTCATGAGGTGCGCTCGGAAGGATGGGTCATCCAGCTCCGTCCTCGCATTCGCGAGAGTCAGTGACAGACCGGAGATGCAATTCTTGAGATCGTGGATCACGAACGACGACATCCTGTGAACCGATTCGAGGCCCCGGGTCTCCGCAAGCCGATCAGAGAGCCTGGCTGCCAAAAGAGCGCTTCCCGCTTGACGCCCGAGCGTAGACAGAATCTCCAGATCCTCGTGCGTACGGCGGGCGGAACCCAGTGAAACAAGCGCAACTCCAACCACGTCACGGGCTGCAACAAGCGGCACGGCCAGATCCGGCGAAGGTGCAGACAGCGAAGCCGAGTGTCGGGCAGTCCATTCGTAGAGCGCCGGATCCGAGTCCTCCGTTCCCACTCTCACAGCCTCCAGACGTTCGGAAAGCAGTTCCAGAAGTCCGGGGTCGCTTATGGCCGCGGCGTATCTCGTCCCCGTGTCACCGGCGACGCGGACTGCTGCCGGGTGAATCGACCTGTCCACGCCGGCCGCGACAACGGCAGACACATCCAGCGCATCCATGATGACCTCGACGGCTGCCGCAAGCACCTCGCGCTCGCTCGTTGCGCCGGAAAGGGCCTCCGACGTTCTCTCCCATTCCCTCCTGTAGTCGTATCTGCTCACGTAGAAGTTGTTGTCGATAAACCTCCTGATCCCCTTCCTCACGCGTGACGACGCGAAGAACATCGCGAGAAGAAGCAACCCCAGGAAGATGAGCGATGTGACGGTGAGCGAGGAGACACCCCACCCACGACCCCGGGCAACCAGGGCCACAACCCCCAGTGTCATGAGATACGCGCCCGCGATGAACGCGGTGACCGAACCGTAGAAGACGGGACGTCCGACACGCACGCGGGTATCATCGAGACGGCGGCGCACAATCGAGTATGCGATCAGTGCGCCGGCGGCGAGAATCGGAACGGATCCCGCCACGAGATGCTGAACGCTGACCGCGGAGTAGATGGCGGCAAGAGACAGAACAAAGAGGTGGTAGACCAGCACGGCTACCATACCTATCAGTGCAAACTTGACTTGTCTGAGCTCCACACCACGCGCACATCGCACGGTTGTCTCGATGTTGAAGAGCATCACGACGATCGAGGTGATCAGATACAGGCTCATCGCCCGCCCCATGACCCCCAGGTACAAGACATAGTCACCGACGTCCCGACCGATTGCGCGAACCGCCCCCAGAGAGAGGGCATGCGCGGCGAAGAACAACCCCGCAAGGGAAAGCCCTATCAGATAGAAGCGCCACCGGCGCAGCATCGCAGGGCGGCTCTCGCGGGCGAAGACGATCGTCACGAGCGTCCACGGGATCGGCAGAAGCGCACTCAGCGCGGCCGCGGCGGCTATGCGACCGCCGGCGACACCTGGATCGCGGCTCACGGCGATCGACCCGACAGCGAAGAGCCAGAACGCCAGGACCACGGCACCGACGCCGAGCGATAGCCTGTCCACCCTGTGTCTCGCGCGAAGCAAGACAGCCACTCCGAATCCGAAAGTGAATACCGTCGCTGTCATCATCAATGCCGCACTTGCACTCATCTCAATCAGCCACCTAAGTTGTCGAGTCTCTGCTGAGCGGCATCTCCACCGGCTTCTCCCGGATAGAGATGGACCACGGATTCCAGGAGACTCCTTGCTGAATCATCATCACCAAGCTTCTCCGAGTAGAGATCAGCGGCTTGGAGCAGCATTGCCGCCGTTGCGCTCGTGTCGCCGAAGCGGTCCGCGCTCTCCACGAGGACTTCCGCGGCCTGTCTCCAGAGTCCCTGGCGCAATCTCGTCTCAACGAGGTTGTTCCGGGCAACGAGCTCGGCCGGAGTGCCGATGAAGTCTCGCATGACACGCTCGTACGCATCCGCGGCGCCGGAGAGCGCCGTTGCAGCCGCTGCAGCCTCTCCCATCTCCGTGAGGTGACCGGCGACATGCAGAGGAGCGGTCAGGCCATACATGGTTGACGGGTAGCGCGATGAGAGAGTGCGATAGTGCGGTATCGCTTCGTCCCAGCGTCCTTCCAGCTCGAAACTCCTGGCAATGTGATAGGTTGCCGTCGCGGCCACCGCCTCTTCGTCGCCGAATTCGACAATGACTGACTCGAGCCGCTCCCGTGCCCGCGAGTAGCTCTCCCTTCTGATATCATCCACCGCAAGCGCCACGTCCGCCGTCACACCGGCGATTTCGCCGCCGTAGGTCACTGACACCTTCTCATAGTAGACCCGCGCTTCAGCGATCTTGCCAAGTCTCTCTTTGTATATGTCGGCCAGCGTCAGCCAGAGCGCCGCCCTGTTACTCTCGTCGCCGTAGACGGCGTCGAGCTCCTTGTATGCGTCGACCGCGTCGCTCCATCTCTGCTCGACCGAAAAGCTCTCCGCCACAAGACTCGCGGCACTGAGCGCCGTGCTGCTCCCGGGCCACTCTTTCTCCCAGTGGCGCCAGTACGAGCGAGCCTCATCAAAAGCGCCCGCCGCCAACGACTCCTGACCCCTGAGCACGTAGCCGGTCGCCTTGCGCATTGGAGCCCTCAATATGCGAGTGTCGGGCCCAGAACCGTCCTCGTATGCGGGCGGCCAGCATTCCACAAGCAGATCGAACTCGGCCACGGCCGCCTCCCAATCGCCGGAGGCCTCTTGAAGCGACGCCAGCGAGAGCGCTGCTTCAACAGCCAAGGGCCTCACGGCCGTGTATTCATCCCGCACTGAAGCCAGGAGTTCTGCCGATTCTTCGCGCCTGTTCTCTGCCGCCATGAGCCCGGCCAGAACGATCCTGCTGCGACCCGAGATGGATGCGGTTACGAGGGCATCCATCGACAGGTCTGACTCACTGGCTCCCTCCGGCGGAGGGAATTCCGTGACTATCAGCTCGTACTTCTCTGCGATCAGGGCTCTCATCTCCTCGGTAGCAAGCTCGGGGTTCTCGGAGATCGCCTGCTGTAGCTTGGTCGCACTCCAGAGCATCTTCTCAGCGCGGTACCTGGCCGTGAACTCTTCATTTCCACAGCCCGTCAACATCGGGAGAAGGAGCACAAGAAGCCCGAAGAGCAAGGCGCCGCGAAGTGCGGATTCTCTTGAAGGAACAATCATCTGTCAGACCTCCGCAGCGTCGCCGACCTCGGCGTCGTCTTGTGTAGCGTAGATGTAGAAGCGCGTGGCCGCGCCAACCATCAGATAGGTAACGAAGAAGATCACGGCAACCCAGACAGCGAGCATCACCACCAGGCCCTCAGGAGCAAAGCGGTACGTGATGACGGTGCTGTTGCGCGCCAACCACGCCGGCAGAAGCTCGAGAGCGGCCGGCACAGCCACTATTAGGTAGGTAGTGACAGGGTTGCGAACGGCGAGGGAAACGCTCGCCCCGAGTGCGGACCAGACTCTCCTCCCCCCCAGAATGACATACGGAATCGCGTAGACGAGGAGCGCCTGTACTGCCATCACCGCACCGATCGTCATCATCCTGAGAAGCCGGAATCGCATCGGCCGCTCGTCAGCAAGGTGCCCCCAGAGTTCCATCGGAACGCGTGTCACGATCTGCGCGACCACGAGACCGACAAGAGCGATTATGAGGACGGGAATATAGCGCCTTGCCGCCGCCCGGAACCCGGCAGCCGGTGGATCCTCTCCTCCCCCGTAGTAGGAGGAGAACGACCACACGGCCGCCCCGGTGACAAACCCACCGAGGACAACTGTCAGCACCATGTCCACCTGTCCGAAGATCGCTCTCAAAGCGAGGAAGCTCCCGGGGTAGTGCAGCGCAGCCTCACCAAGTCGCCAGCGAATAAGCGGCATGACAAATGACACGAACGGCGGGTAAGCAAACAATGCCAGCATCACGAGCACGACCAGCTGCACCGACGCATAGATGAGGAGCGGACGAACGCCGACACGACGCCTGAGCGCTCTCAGCGTCTCCGCCCAACTCCAGATAAGCGCATTGAACTGTTGAACGATATCCATCAAGACTCCCTTCACTGGAGGGGACATCGAGCACTCCCCTCCGGGCGATGTTCTCTACTCTCCCCCGCATCAGGAGGAGAGGATGGCCGCCACATGTGGCAGAGCGTCCTCCGAGAACTCTCGGAGCCTCGTTCGCGCCGCCTCGACATCTCCATCACGGACGTCCGTGGAAACGCGCATGAACGCCCCGAACGTGATGTTCGACCGGATGCCCGATGCCGCCATCCTGGCCATGAAACTGTCTCTGTCACCCGTTGCGAGATCCCCCGCCGTGTACCACCAGTAGAAGGTCAGGCGGTCGTGGTCGTCATCCGAGACGAGAGCCCAGTTCGCATCGAAGCCCCCCGATCCGCGCGCGATCCCGATCGTTCCCTCGCTTCTGATATCCCAGCCCTGAGCGCGGTAGCAGACCATAGGATCGTGAGCGCCGTATCGCTTGTTCTCGTGGTAGATGATGACAAACCAGACGGGGCTCTCCTCCGCCCTCCTGTACTCACGAACCAGCGTGTCGTCTGCCGCAAGTTCATCGTAGACAACATCTGAGAATTCCAGATCCTGACTGGTCCATTCACCGAACTCCCGAGGAAACGTAGACAGCGTATCCGTGCCGAGAACGAGGTTCGCCGGGGCGTTCATGAACGTGTAGACGCCCGTGGCGGCGAGCATAATGATCACGAGAACCGCTGACGTTCGCATCTTCATCTCGCCACCCCCTCTCGCGCAGAATCACCGTCATCGGCGGCGGAATCCCCGGATTCACCGCCATCGTCTCCTTCACACCGGAGAAGCTTCCGGACGACGAAAAGACCACCGAGTGCGATCGCAAACAGCAGGAAGCCCGAGAAATCGTGAAAGAACCCGAGCGCCGCGTCGACCCCCCATACGTTGGCCACTGCGCAAAGGATGGCGATCCGCACCGTGTTTCCAAGGACGGCGAGCGGAATCGCCGACAGGAAGAGCACGATTCTCTTCCACGGGCGGGCATTCGTGAACCACGCGAACAGTGCCCCCAGTGCAACAAGCGCGATGAGCGACCGTAAGCCGCTGCATGGATCGGCTATCCGCAAGGATCCGGATGGAATGTGTATGGTCATGCCCGAGCGGGCGAGCGGTATGCCCAACTTGATCGCGATCGCGCTCCCGACGTGCGCCGCCACGAGTTTCAGTCTGAAGCTGGCTACGTTCATCAGATAGGGAGGCATGGGGAGCATGAAGACCAGATACGTGAGCGGGAACCACACGGTCCGCGTCGCCCTGCCTCCGAAGAAGATAAGAGACAGCCCGAAGAGCAGAAGAACGAACGAGTAGCCTTGCGTCATGAAGACACCGGCCCTCAACGATACAATATGACCCAAGAGGGCAAACGCCACGAGGAATATGCCCAGACCAGAGGACGACGATCGCCTGTCCAAGAAACGATCGCGGTCTCTCCAGAGGAGAAACGCTACAACGGGCGGAATGAGATAACCGTGTGAGTAGTTCGGATTAGTCGCCCAGGTTCTCCAAAGCGTTGCGAACGTACCGCGATAGACAAACACCGTCAGAAGCGTTACGGCCACTGCCGTGCCGACTCCCAATATCCAGGTCCTGCTCCCTGTCGATTCCCGTTTCTGCTCCAACTCGCACCCTCTCCTTCGAATGCCCACTCGTTCCTCACGTTGCCATCTCAGGCGACGGCCTCTAGCGTGTGTCGGCCACAACGAACAGTGTCCTGAGGCAGATCCTGAGATCCAGGAGGAACGAGCAGTTCCTCACGTAGAATGCGTCGAGTCTCACCTTCTCATCGAGTGAGATCGCGTCCCGCCCGTTGATCTGCGCCCAACCCGTGAGACCGGGCCTGACCAGATCTCCCAGTATCTGACTTCTGAGATCTATCAGCTCGTACTGGTTGTAGAGCGCGGGCCGTGGCCCGACGATGCTCATCTCCCCTCTCAGGATATTGACCAGATTCGGAAGCTCGTCCGCGCCTGTCTTCCTCAGGAAGCGACCGACCCGCGTCGTGTAGTCCGCGTCCTCGTGCGCCAGGAGGTCCGTGGCAAGGTCAGGCGTCTCCTCCCTCATCGTCCGGAACTTGTAGATCGTGAATTCGTGCGAATGAACCCCGATCCTCCGCTGCGTGAACACGGATCGCCCGCGAGAATCCAGCCTGATAATGATCGCCGCCGTGAGAAAGATAGGTGCGCCGAGTACGAGCAGCACGGCGGCGCCCATGAAATCGATCGTGTACTTGATGGCAAGGTATCGCCTGAGCGGAAGATGCCTGCCCCTTATCGATCGCTCTGCTGCTGCGATCTTGCCAAGGAGTTCCTCCATCCTCCCTGCTAGTATTCTGCGCGAGTACTCTCTCACTACGTACTCGCAGCCCGTTCTCCCGAGCTTCTCCCGCCGTTCCCTGTCGCCGGCGAGGCTGCGAAGCGTCTCTGCCAGACCATCGGCGTCACCCGGAGCCACGACGATGCCGCCGCCCGATCGCCTGACGAGCTCCGCTCCGTCACCTTCGAGTACGGCAACGATCGGCCTGCTGCAGGCCATGCAGTCAAATATCTTGACCGGGATGGTCCCACGACTGAACTCGGACCCGTCAGTGGTCGCAATGCACACTCCAGCGCCATGGATGATGGTCACGAGTTCCGCCGGCGTGACACTGGGACGGAATTCGATATTCGTGAGACCTCTCTTCTGCGCGTCGGACACGAGCCCATCCTTGGCAACTCCATCACCGACCAGGAGAAAACGGAGGTGTGGATCGTCCCTCACAATGTCGGCCGCCTCGATGATCACATCCATGCCGTGCACCAGTCCGTGCGTGCCGCTGTAGAGAACAGTCGTGCACCCGTTGTCACTGTCGCTTCCGCCACTACTCTCCTTCGGAACGAAGGCATCCGTGTCCGCACCGTTCGTGATGAGTACGATCCTGCGTTCAGGAATGCCGCGTTCCTTCATCAGGCGGACCATCCCCGGCGTGACCGCCAGGATCATGCTGGCGTGACGATAGAGGAACATCTCCAATCGCTCGGCCCACTTGATTATGCGCTTGTCACTGAGCTGCCCCAGAGCAACGGCGGCGTGTGGCCAGTAGTCCCGCACATCGAGCACGAACGGAATGCCCTTCCAGAGCGCGATGAGCCACGCGGTAACACCAAGAAAGAGCGGCGGAGAGGTGATGAGAACGATGTCCGGACGGCGCACCGTCAGGCTGCCGAAGAAGGACGTCACCATGAACGACAGTTGGTTCAGGATCCGTTTAGCGAACGTCTTCTTCGGGCTTGCGCAGAGGAAGCAGCGACGCACCTGAACCCCATCATGTTGCTCCCGGGCCGCCATGCGCCGCCGATAGGCCGGATGCTTGATCCCGCTCGGGTGATTGGGCATGCCCGTCACGACAACGACGTCGTGGCCTTTCCTCACCAATTCCCTGGCGAAGTGATAGGCCCGAAGCGGCGCCGCTCCCGTCTCGGGAGGATAGTACTGCGTGAAGAAAAGGACCCTCATCTTCACTGCTCCAACCTGAGGTCTTCGGATGCGGACCGCCTTCGCTTTCCGGACATTCGTCCACGGGAAGAATCGAGCAAGCGATCCATGATTCCTTCCACCTTCTGAACGACCTTTTCGATATCATGCTTGTCGGTTGCCAGGGTCAGACCCATGCGCCCCATAGCCTCCGCGCGCTCCGGGTCTCCCAGAAGCTCACTGATGGCTGACCCAAGCGCCTCTGAATCACCGGGCGCCACGAGGATCCCGCTCTCGCCGTCGATGACCATGTCGGGGAGACCGCCGACGTCGGTGGCGACCACCGGGAGACCGGCCGCCATCGCTTCGAGAACTGCATTCGGCGAGCCCTCCGAAAGCGAACTCAGGACAAACACGTCCATCAGCTTAAGGAGTGACGGCACGTCATCTCGCGCACCGGCGAAGACGACCGCGTCCTCTATTCCGAGTTCCTTTGCCATCTGCGTGAGCGTCTCCCTCCTCGGGCCATCACCGACAACAAGGAAGGCGACGTCATCTCTCGCTTTCGCGATTCCGGCCGCGGCTCTGAGGAAGTACTCGTGCCCTTTCACAGGACTGAGCTTGGCCACAATTCCCACGACGGTTCTGCCGGAGAGCCCAAGATCCTTTGCGAGTTCGTCTCCCACGCGGGCCTCCGCAATACGCCTGAGATCTATTCCTGTGCCCACCGACACAACCTTGCCGGCCGGAACCCCGAACCGATCCAGGAGCTCGGTCTCGGCGGCCGCGGAGTTCACGAGTACGGCATCCACGAGCCTCCTGTTGACGAATCTGTAGACCGCCTCCCGAGATCTCCCGTGCATCCAGTAGCTCAGGTTGCGTTGGTTGTTCAGGACGACCGGGACACCTGCCGCGCGCCCCACAAAGGGTCCGATGAGCGTAACCAGGCCCAGCATGCAATTGAGTACCGCGACGCGCTCGCGCCTGAGAAACCGTGCGGCCCGGAAGAAACCACAGATCGTAGCCGGGCTCATGAGCGTTCTGCCGGTACCGAACTCGATGACCTCGATGCCCAGCGACTCGATATCGGAGATAAGCTCCCCCGTTCTGAGTGTCGACATCACAATGGGATCGAAGCGCGCGCGGTCGATTCTCTTCAGTAGTTCCAGAAGGAACTGCTGCGTGCCTGCGCGCTCAAAGGATCCCGCCCAGAAGGCCACCTTGATCGGCGGTCGCTCCTGAACTCGCGCTCGGCTCTGCGTTTTGGTTTGCATCACTCTACCTGCACTCCGTGCTGCCGCGCCTTCCGGCCCGGCCCGCGCCGTGTCCTGAGGCGCCGATCTCGGCTATCGAGGACGACACGACCTTCTTGAGTCTCGTGTACTGCAGATCGGCCGCGAACCTCGCGATTCCGGTGCGGCGGGTCGCCACGCCGACGCGAGGAACCCCGTATGGCGAGAACCTGCTCCCCGCCGGCCCATTGATTGATGTCACTGCCGACTTGAAGCCTGCCTTCGCCACGATTCCCGCCACCCGAGCATCACAGTGCTTGTCGGTTCTCCCGTTCGGATAGGCGAAATGATCCACACGCTCACCGAGCGCCGCCTCGATCGCTTCCTTCGAAACCTTGACCTCGGCGGTGACATCACTGTCATCCAGACACGTGAGGTTGTAGTGGTTCACCGTGTGAGCGCCTATCGTCATCCCGGCGTCCCTCATTTCCCGGATCTCATCCCAGCTCATCATAATCCTGTGACTGATCCGCCCAACCGGTACACCGCATTCATCGAAGACCTCATCAAGAAGCTCGTCGGCCTCGGTCTTCCTGCGGGATTTCACAAGCCCGGTGATCCAGTGCGTAGCTCGGTCTCGGGATTCCTCTGTTGAGAGGTCAACGGGATGGTGTCCGAGCGATGGACAGGCAAGGCTTGTCCGCTCCGTGTTCCTGATCGCATGCCTGAGCCGCACACCCCAGAGGATGGTCTCATCGCTGACGCACGCCGTCGTAATGTAGAAAGCAGCTGTGGCGCCATGCTTACGCAGGATCGGAAGCGCGACCCGATAGTTGTCCTCGTATCCGTCGTCGAATGTCAGCGCCACCCACCGGTGATCGGGTGTCTGTCCGTTCGCGAGGAGCTCGATGATCCGTCCTATCGGAACGATCTCGAAGTGCCTGCGCAGATACCGCACGTGTTCCTCGAACGATGCCGGAGTGACGACGATACTTGCGCGAAGGTAGTCGCCCACCCAGCCTCGGTCGTCGTTGATGGAATGGTAGCGCAGGATTGCGCACCCGCGGGCCGGCACGGCACTCAGCAGGCGGACGACCATCGACGAATCGCGAACTCCTCGCGCCGCGTCCCGACACGCTCGCGGCAATACCCGCATTCCTATGCTCCGCGCTGTCATGTTCGCGCCCCCTCCAAATCCGATTCGCGCTTGTGCTCTGCGATCGGCTCGGAGCCGTATCTGGCCTTCCGAGTGCGCGTCCAATCCATCAGCCCGGGCACGCGCGCATCGAGTTTCTCTTCATAGAGCGCGACCGTGTCCGCTATCATCCGCTCAACCACAAACCTATCGAGAACACGCTCGCGACCAGCCTTCCCCATCCTCCGTCTGAGTGGTGGGTCGGCAAGCAGATCTACTACTCTGCAGGCCAGGCCTTCGACATCTCCCACATCCACGAGGAATCCTGTAACACCGTCATCGACGAGTTCTCGATTTCCCCCAACGTCCGTCGCGACGACGGGCCGGGCGAGCGCCATCGACTCCAGGATCACATTCGAGCACCCCTCTCTGCGCGAGGTCAGGACCGACACATCGGCCTCAGACAGGTGCAGCCCGACAGCGGCCGTCTCTCCTATGAAGGCCACGCAGTCCTTCAGTCCCAGTTCGGCCGTGCGATTGACGAGGTGCTCCTTCAGCCCCCCGTCGCCGACTATGACGAAGCGCGTGTCCGGCAGGGCGTCCACCACCAAACGGGCTGATGCCAGGAAGGTCTCGTGGTCCTTCTTCGGTGTCAGACTGGCCACAATGACAACGGTTCCGCCGCTGTGTGCGTTGCCGGAGCTACTCGGGAGGTCCGACCCTCCCCTGTACAGTCTGTCAATGCAGATACCATTGTAGATGACGCGCATCCGCGCGCGCGCGACCCAGTGGGCGTTCACGACGTAGTCGCGAACGGCTTCCGCGTTCGCTACCATCACGTCAACCAGTACGGCCAGCATTCTGTCGCGCGTCGCCGTCACGAAACCAAGGTGGAAATCGACGTTTCTGACGGAGGATACGATGAGCGGCACCGCGGTGGCACGTCCTGCGACGAGTCCTCTCCAGTTCGCTGGGGGAAGGTACGTGTGAAGTACGGCGGGGCGCAACTCGCGGATGAGGCGGACGAGGCGCAAGAGTGCCACTAGACTGACTCCCGGGCGCTTCTCAAGCGACAGGACACGGACCCCTGCCCTCTCTATCAACTCCGCAAGCGCACCAAGTGGCGCAAGTGAGCAGACAACCGGTTCGAACCGCTCGAGGTCCACTCGCGTAACCAACTCAGTCAGCTGACGCTCCGCTCCTCCTCTCGCGAGACCACCGATCATGTAGAGGATCCTGACCCGTCCTGATACGACAAGGTGGGCAGAGCGCTGACGGCAAACGTCGTAGAGAGCTTCTGTCTCCCGGATCATCCTCTCCGCCGTATACCTTCGCAGGTAGATCTCGCGAGCCCGAGAGGAGAGCTGCTCACGAAGCTCAGGGCTCTCCGCCAGCTTCAGGATCGCCGCCGCGAGGGACTCGGGGTCCCTTGAGGGCACGACAAGTCCGCAGTCGTCACCGGCGATGACCTCCGCAGTTCCACCGACATCCGTCGCTACTGTTGGAACGCCGGCCGCCATCGCCTCCAGAATCGTTATCGGAAGGCCCTCCCACGCCGACGAGTTCACCATGATATCCGCGCGTCGGAGCAGCAGGGGTACATCGTCGCGCTCTCCGAGAAATCGGACCTGATCTCCCACGCCCAGAGCGGAAGCGGCGCTCACGAGATCGTCTTCGAGCCCCCCGCCACCTGCTATGAGGAACACGATATCCGGAAACCGCGCCACGACCATGGCCGCTGCCTCGATCAGATTCTTGTAGTCCTTCTGTTCGGTAAGACTCCCCACGGACAGCGCCACGAGCGCGTTCCTCGAGATGCCGAGTGAATCACTCACGTCGTCTCGACCGGAGTGTACGTCCAGGCGCTCAGACGCGATGCCGTTTCGGACCGTCACAAAGCGCGCGGCCGGCGTCCCTCTGTCACGTATGTGCGACAACCGCACAGCTTCGGACACGGCGATCTGTGCGTCCTCTCTCAAGGCCGCAAGGCGCCGCAGAAGTCGCCGCTGCCAGGATTTGCCATAGACAACATTGTGCTCTGTTCTCACGATCACCGGTGTCCCCGTGATCACGGCCGCAGGCACGGCGAAAGCCATGGCTCCTGAACCGTGGCTATGCACGACATCGAATCTGCGTTTGGAGATGAGCTTCACAAGCTGAACGAGAACACCGATGTCGACTCGTCTTCCCCGGCGAAGCGTGTGTACCGGAATACCGGCGTCGCGAAGCGTCCCCGCAAGCCTGCCGTCTGTATCGAGACAACAGACCTCCGGAGAATACCGAGACACATCGTGGTGGAGCGCGTACTCCACAACGACGCGCTCTGCTCCCCCGGCCTCCAGGGAGCGGATTACATGCAACACGCGTTTCGCCATCAGATCGACCCCCAACCCCGGTCGGTACTCAGAACCCCTTCTCGGGGACCACCTGCTCAATCAGACTGATACAGATTGGAGGTGGAAACATCTCCCCACAACAGAGGCACAGTAGAAATCACTGTACGGAACTTCCCTCTCGACGAACGAGGGATCATGTCCACGTACTCAAAGGTGATCTCCACATCATCTCCGAATCTCATTCTGAGGTTGTCTCGTATTCCCTGCTCGCTGTCGCTCGCGAAGCCATCGGTGCAAGCCATCCGCACCGTCACGCTCTGCGGCTCGTGCTGGACAACCTGGATCTGCTCGATGCCGGGAAAGCCCTTGAACGCCCGCATGAACGCAGGTGGAGGCAGAAGGCGCCCGTCGGGCAGCACAAGGATGTCGTCGGCCTTGGTGCTCACACCCTCAAGGAGCCTGAGCCCGCGTCCGCATTCGCACGGCGACACCCTGAACGCCGCCGCGTCCCCAACTTCGTAGCGGATCAGCGGCATCGCGAAATTATGGAGGCCGGTAGCCACGACCCTGCCCATCTCTCCCGGGGCGACCGGCTTGTCCTGTCCATCCAGAAGCTCCGTGATTCCGTACTCCTCGTGAACGTGGTGTCCGACATGCCTGTCACACTCACCCGAGAACATGACCCTCTCAGCCTGGCTGTAAGCGTCAAACACCGGACAGCAGAAGCGGTCTTCGACGATCTCTCGCTGAACGTCGAGCAGGGGTTCAGATGTCGTGAAGACACATGTGAGCGGCAGGCGTTCCCCAGCCGCCTCCATATACTTCGCGAACACGTATGCCGATGACGGGTAGGTCTCAAGCGCCTCGATTCCCATCCTGCGCATCTCGGCCACGTATTCCGAGACGGTGTCTTCCTTCAAGTGAAGGGATGACAGCAGAAGCTGATTCCAGCTCTCGTTCCAGCGCCAGTACGGGGGACGGCTCTGGGGCTCCGGAACAATGGGATGAACCAGAAGACCGGCGTATGGTCGACCGAACTCGAACCCGCCCCACCGACGACACCTCCACAGACAAGCATTGTTCACAACCGTAACTCTGCTGTCCCAGAAGACCCCGATCGGAGGCCCGGTACTACCTGATGTATACGCCTCCCTGAGACTCCTGCGATCACACAACGTCGACAGCAGTCGGGATCGGTTCTCCCGCACGTCGTGTTTGGTCAACACGGGGAGCTTCGCCAGATCCTTCTCCGTCCGAATGTCGGCAGGCTTGAGACCGCGATCCGACATCATGTCGTGATAGTACGGAACCGTCTCGTATGCATGTTGAATAAGACGCCTAAGGTGTTCAGCTTGGTATGCCTCGAGCTCATCCCTGCTGTACCACTGGGATTCTTCGAAGAAGCACATCAATTCATCATACTCAGGTCCGAAGCGCTCCCGGAGCATTCGTCGGCCATGCCAGGAAAGAATCCCGTTCTGGACCGGAATCGGAACGCGGTCGTATACTTTCTCCCTCCAACCGGACATCGTTCTCTCCATCAGCCTGAGACAACCAGATCCTGGTACGCGTCGGATATCGTGCGCATGTTGACACTCATGTCTGCCCGTTCTTGAACGATTCTGAGGTTCTCATTCCTTGCACGCTGCCTGAGGGTTGGATCGTCCATCGCCCGCACTATGGCCGCGGCGAACGCTTGAGGATCGGGGGCGGCGATCAGGAATCCATTGACCCCGTCCTCCACCCAGAGCCGGTTTGCGGTGTTGTCGGTCACGATGGGGAAACAACCACAGGCCATGGCTTCAAGAAGAGAGGCCGAGACACCATCGGTGCGGACCGCCGACACGTACACGTCGCTCCGGCCAAGCAGACCGGGCAACTCATCGTTGGGGATCTCCCCCGCAAACCACACATCCGCCGCGGCGCCCAGGTCCTTGGCCAGCTCTTTCAATGCCGACTCCGCTTCCCCGCTCCCTGCGATGGCAGTGGGAACGGTGCCCAGGCTCTCCGCTGCAAGGCGAGACGCGCGGATGATGATGTCTGCTCCGTAGTGTTTGTTCAGTCCACGAGTCGAGACGACCGTGAACTCCGTCGTTGCGCTCTCGCTCGGCCGGGTGAATTTCTCAAGATCGATACCTCGCGGACATGTCAGGATCTTCTCCGGATCGGCCCCCAATTCCACAAGACGGTCCGTCATGTGCGGGGCCCACGAATTGATGATATCCGCGGTCTTGAGCGCGATCTTCACAGAGCGCATCTTGGCCAGTGAACGCGCGGGATAGACGATCCTCTGCCCCTGTGCCACGACGGCCAGAGGATGAAAGCCCGTGCGGGCGCCGACGTATCCGTAGCTCGCGACGCGATATCCCACAACGATGTCGGGCGATATCTCACGCACCAGATCGCGAATCCTGCCTGTCTGCGCGAGATAGCCCAGCTTTGAGCGCAAGGAACGCGTGTCCCGCGTCTCCCCGAACTGGTGGAGTGTCACAGCCGGGCTGAGACCTCGACCACGGCTGAGTGACACAATATGGACATCGTGGCCCAGCGATTCCGCGAAGTAGTTGACCCACACCTGAGTGTTCGCGGACCCGGCGTCGGCCAGGAAGCAAAGCCTCATCTTCTCTCCCGTTCTCTACTGGTACTCATACGTAACCGAGTTGACGGCGCCACCCGTGAGACTGAACAGGACGAGGTCTTCTCCGACCTGCGCCCCGACAGCGTTGTCGGTCAGAACAAGGCTAACCTCAGGCATCGACTGCTCGGACGCATCTCCCACATACAAAACGTGAAGGAACAGGTCCTCCTCGGAACTCTGCGTCGGAGACACTTCGACACGCCAGGATCCGGCGCCTTCGGGAGCAGTTCCGCTCGGCGCATAATTGACGCCGTTCACTTCAAACTCGTGCCCTGAACCGCCCACCTTCGTGATGGCAACGCCCGCCGGAAGCAGTGTTTTCACGAACAGCTTCGAATCACCTTCCTGGATGGTCACGAGATTGCCGGCCACGGACGGCTCATTGATGGAGTGAATGAGCCACTTCTTCTGGAAACCGGCCGACGTGGCGTTCACACGATCAAGGATGACGAAGACGTCCGGCTTCACGTGAACGAACTCCCGGACGACCAGATCAGCCTTCCCATGACCGTACGCGGCTGTAGCGTCGCCCTTGATCACGGTGAAAGCTCCGTAGTCCTGGAAAGCGATAATGCTGCCGCGATCGTAGTCCGGCTGCGACGCGTCGCCGCAGAAAGTGCCGTGGTCATAGAGCGACGGAGGGATCTGCCCTCCGTCATTCGAGCGAGAGCCGAATGTAGACTCGCTCGGGTCGTAGATCGTCATGCAGTTGTGGGCTATCGTGCGCTCGAAGTAGTTGAAATGATGATTCGAGATGGTGCTGTCGTAGACACCCGAGTCAACTGCAAGCAGATCTCCCCCTCGGGCTATCAGGAAATGATTCTGATGGGCGTGTGTGTGACCCGCCGGGTACTCCTCACATCGGAACACGGCGTAGACATCTTTGCTTGATTCGGATAGATCCCAGCCCGATCGCATGTATACGGTCCCGATTCCACTGAAATAGCGGGCCGTTGGCAGGTCCGTGGGAGGAAGAGGACTGAGACTCGTGTCCTTATCAATGATGATCTTCCAGCGGTCGTAGCTACTCACATACCCGAGTCCCTGGGCGTCGATAGCGTCAGCCATCCATTGAGCTCTGCGGTCCTGATAGCGATTGGCCAGATCGTAGAGCGCCAGCCTGTGCACGGCTTCTGAGGACGCGTGATCGTGGGTGTCGCCCTGTCGCGACCCCCTGAGACGCGCGCTGCCCCCGGGTCCTGACCGGGCGCCGGTCTCATAGAGAAGATAGGAAGCCAGATTCTGTAGATTGGTGCTGTCTTCGAAGGGATTCTCATTGGTGGCGGTCGCCCATACGTCGCACGCCTCCCGGAATTTCGACACCAGCCCACTCTCGTTGTACCCGCCCTGGAAGTAGCTGCCGTCACTCGCAATCTCATTGAGGCAGCAGAGCACGTGGGAGCTCCCGTATGCGTGCTCGGAGAACATGTCGCACAGCGTCTCGGCCGCGTCGTCGGCCACGCCCGCCCTGTACAGCGCGATCCCCGTGTACGCGAACTCCCGCAACCTTGACACCTTGGAGTGGTAGTTGTTCATCTGATCCCAGCTCTCAGCGCCGATCCGCGCCAGACCCCCCGCAGCCAGCGCCGAGCCAAACGTGTTCCGTTCGGACGTTGTCAGATACCCGTAGCACCAGTCGAAGAACAGCGAACCCGACCTCAGGAACTCGAGTTCATCCTCTTGCCCGCTGTTCACGGCAGCCTGGGCTATCGCCTTGGCGCGCGCGGCGTAGATCGGGTTCTGTTCGATCACCCAGACGAAGCTGAACGCGGCCAGGTGCTTGTCCAGGTAGTAGAGCGAGAGAGGCAGCGATGTGTCCATCTCGCCGTCACACCAAGTCTTGAGCGCGTTGTAGTCAGCGGACAGGCTCCCGCTGCACTTCGCTTGAAGCCCGGGCACATCCTGCGACTGGAAGAACATTCGCGGACGGCTGGTCGTAACGGTGTAGGAAAGAGACGGAACGGCCAGAGCCATTGCTACCAGAAACACAAGAATGAACGCGATGCTACGTCTCATGTTGCCAACACCCCTTTCGCATCCTCCGTTGCGCGTCTCTCGCGCTCGAAGTAGATGCATCTGTCGACGAGTCCTGCTATGAAAAAGTAGGTTCCACCAATTGAGATATGGGTCAGTCTCTGACCAAACAAGTTCGTTATGAGCAGAGCCACGGTCGCGGCCAGAAAGCCGATTGCCACTCTCCTGCCGAGCATGTTGCTCGTCACCCGCATAAGTTCGCGTCCGCTCCTGACACACATGGCGAACAACCACGTGAGCACGAACAGACCCACCAGCCCCATCTCCCCTGCCGTCTCCACGTACAGGCTGTGTGCAGACCACGGCTTGTCCATGTCCTCGGAGGTCAGATACGGAATCGAGGCATAGCCATGTCCGATTATGGGGCTTCTGACGAACTTCTTCATGACAACGCCCCATATCTCCAGCCTGACGGCAGATGAAGGATCGAGCCGATCGGTCGCGTCTCCCATGAGGGCCATCTCGAAGTCATCGACGCGCGTCTCTGCAATCCTGTCCTTGAGAGAGCTCGGCGCCCAGACGGGGCTCAAGGCGATGATGACAAGAACCACGACGAGCGCGCGCTTGCTGATGCGATTCGCAAGGTAGACCACGGCCAGCGCCAGACCGATGTACGCACCGCGCGACTTCGGCATGAACGCCGTCAGCGTCACGAGCCCTGCGGAACCAAGCAAAGTAACTCTGCGAATGACTGAGAAGGTTCCGGGCACCGTGGCCACAGGAATGAGGAACGCCGCTACCATCGCGAAGTACGCAGCGAGGTCATTCACATCTCCCAGCGCCCCGGCGATCCTGGTCGTATCACCCGACGTAACATATTGCCTCACCGCGATCAGCCCTCCGAGAATCGCGCCGACGGCAAGAGTGACGAGGAGGTTCTTGATCTCACGCTCGTCCTTCACGGTATTCGCGACAATGAAGTAGATGGAAAACCCAAGAACGCTCTGCCAGACGGCTTTCATCATGGCGACGGGTTCGTAGCCGCTCCCGGGTGGAAACAGCATCCCATGCACTGCTGACAGAAGAAGGAGCCCCGCGAAAAGTCCGAGTGGTCCTCCTATCCTCGTCCGGATCATGATCCGCTCACCGCCCATGATCCTCGGCACGACCCAAGTCAAGAGCAGTACGATGAAGAGCAGATTCGGGCCGTTCAGACCGGGGATTCCGGACGACGGCAGCCATTCTCCGATGGGCATGGCCAGAAGCCATGCGTGGATGGCGAATCTGGGTCTGAAGAACGCGAACAGAACAACCACCAATCCAAGCGCCATCTTGACAATCCGGTGAGGCGCCTGTCCGTACGTGTAATGAAGCTTGAACACGAGAAAGGCGAACGCGATCGCGACCAACCCGCCAAGCACCGGCATCAGCCAGCCGTAGCTGTACTGCGGCACCTGACTCGGTGGTCGCATCCCTAGCGGCGCAGCGCGCTGCGCCGCCGGTCTCGCTCCCCGTCCCGGCTCAGCCACTTGTCTCATCCTCCGCTGGTATCTTCTCTGCCGACCGTTCATCTGCCGGCCTCTTCATCTCGTAGATCTCTATAATCGGATTGTGGAACGCCCTGCCCCGACCACGATCTATCATCGGCATCGAGGTCTCGTCGCCGAAGACCGCAACGGGCACCGCGTTGTGCAGAAGCCAGTGGGAGAACTCCTGCCCTGCCGGCATGAGCGGCGCTTCGGCTCCCGACATCGCCCTCCACGGAGCTGCCTTGCTGCTGAGAACAACGTAGCGCACGCCGAGGCTATCGATGGCCGCCGCGAGCCCGGCGGGGTCACTTGCGGCGCCCGGCAGACGGAACGGCCCCCGTCCCCAGTCGATCGCGTAGAGTTCGTACCTCGGCTCGCGCATTCTTCCTACGTTCAGTCTTATCTCATTGAGCGCACGTTTCGGTCCCCGCCAGGATTCAACGGCCGTGCTGCCCGCTGCCATCTCTTCCTCAAGCTGGTGTATGGTCGGATTGAGCACCGGGCCGTAGTCCTCAAGCGCGATTCCTGTGCCCGGCTCCACATGCTGCTCCACCCATTCCTTTGCCCTGGTCCGCGTGTCCACAACCGCGAGCGCGCTCACGTATCTGACGGATGGAACAGCCGCAGCGGCAATGACCACGAGCGCAGCAAGGAGTGCGCGGTGGCGCCGCACTGCGAGACGAGCGAACAGCCCCTCCAACCCGACGGCTGCCAGAAAAGCCACACAGGGCAACGCAAGTGTGAGATACGTAGCTCGTTTGACGGTCAGAAGACTCATGACCAGAAGAACTGCTGCCGAAAACGAGACGACGATCGCTCTGGCCGAAGCCGCATCGGCTATGGTCGGCTCCCCATCCAGTGCATTCGGGCGATGTCGACGGTGAGCGTAGCTGAGTCTCGCTCCCCAGAGTCCGATAGGCAGAAGCGCGCCCGCGACAGCCATCAACATCACGGCCCACCCGACGCCCTGGCCCAGACTCTCCACAACTATCTCGCGCAGACCGGCCATGTACGATGAAGACTCCTGGGCGATTCCTGCCTCTGAGACCATCGTGAACTGGCGTAGAACATCTCTGGCGAATTCACTGCTCGAGAGGAGCGCATAGGGTGTTCCGATGAGGAAACCGGCGACGATGGCAACTCCCGACGCCGGAAGAAGCCAGTAGCCTCCCTGCTTCTGTCTGACAAACACGACCAAAGCGACCAGCGTCCCGATCGCCGCCAGCGCTCCCGGGTACTTGGCCGACGCCGAGAGTCCGGCCAGAAGCCCTGACAGAAGAACGAACCAGGGCCGCGACGACCTGCACGCGTAGAGCGCGGCCAGAAGCGAGCCTGCGGCTATCATTGCCGTCATGACGTCAGGTGTGGCGTAGTGAGAATCACGAACGTGAAGAAGAAGAACCGCAAGAATCGCGGCCGCCGTCAGACCCACGTAGCTCCCGAACGACTTGCGCCCGAAAAGCCACGTGATCCAGACCGTCACGACTCCGGATGCCGCCGACATGATGCGACCCATGAGCCAGAAGGGCGACAGATCGGTGATATAGGCTTTCACAAGGTCCGGAGGAACCGAGAACGTTCCCATGAGCTTCCCGATGACGTAGTAGCAGCCGTAGATGCCGAACATCACGTACATGGTCAGGGAGGGCCAGCGGAACCAGTGCGGGTTCAGGTCACCGGCTCCGAAACCGAGCGCATGGAAGAGGATCGAGCCCTCATCCGGATGATAGGCGTGCGGGAGGCCCCACGTGATGCCCCAGAAGCGGATCACGGAGGCCCCCACAAGAATCGCGATGAGCGTCGCTATTTCGGCACGCCTGTTCAACACTTAGCTCCTCGATATGACGAGTACACCCGCGATGATGATCACAAGACCGGCCACACGCAGCGCGGATATCTGCTCACCCAGCAGAAGCCACGAAGCGATGAAAACGATGACGTACGCCAGACTCACCATGGGGTACGCCAGACTCAGATCGACATTCGAGACAACGGCGATCCAGAGCACTGCACTGATGCCGTAGCAGAGGAACCCGATAAAGACCTGGGGTACCTTGAGTATCGGGACAAGCTGACTCCAGACTGATCCAGCCGAGACCTCGCCGTAGATCATCATCCCCTTCTTCATGATGATCTGGCCGGTTGCACCGAGCATCACAGCCAACAGGATCAATGGAATCCCCTTCATGCGGTTACCCCCCTTCGCTGTCTCCGGATGGCGCGCCTCCCGGCTGCGATCATCTTGAGGTAGCGTCCGATTGTGTCACCGATGTTCATCTTGCTGGCCCCACCCTTGAGGTCGTACCGAAGAACGAGCGGCACCTCTCCCACCCTCGCAGGCAGGTAGGCGCACTTGATCAGTATCTCAGCCGACGAAACGAATCCCTGCTCTGTGATGAACCCATCACCGTAGATTTCAAAAGCCCGTGCGATAACGGAGCTTCTGTACGCCCTGTATCCGCACGAGTAGTCACGCGCTCCCTTGACCGGGAGGAAGATCCTGAGCATGAGACTTGCTCCCCTGCTCAGGATCTTCCGCAATGTCGATAGTCCGATCTCCTCCCCGCCGGGCGCGTACCGTGACGCTATGACCACATCGTACCCCTCGTCGATCCTGACCAGCATCGACGGTATGACGTCGGGATCGTGGGTGTTGTCCGTGTCCATGACTACGAGAACGTCGCCTTCAACCAGATGGTCCCTTGCCCACGAGAAGCCGGTCTTGAGCGCCTCGCCCAGCCCCTTGTTGACGTCGTGGATCACAATCTCGATATCCACACCGAGGGCACGGGCTTTCTTCCGCCCCAGCTCAGCCGTGGAATCGGAGCTGCCGTCGTCCACCAAAAGCACCGACCCTTGACCACTGAAACCGCTCAGTACCGGCGCGATCCGCTCAAGGAGCGGACCGATGGAATCCGATTCGTTGTAGGCAGGAAGCATGACCACGATCATTCCAATCCCTCCTGGGGAATCGGTCCAGGCGCAACGTCCGTCGGCGCCCCACTCAGACCGGACTGAACTCCTCGAACGGATCGAATCCGTCGAGTCCAAACACGCCCGCTATTGCTGACGCGATTCTTTCACTCGCGCGACCGTCACCGTACGGGTTCACGGCTCCGGCCATCCGCGCGTAGCGTGCGTCGTCGGTGAGCAGATCCGATATCTCCGTGAACACGGCGCCCTCATCGGTTCCGATCAGCCTCACGGTCCCCGCCGCCACCGCCTCTGGTCGCTCGGTCTCATTTCTGAGAACGAGAACCGGCTTGCCGAGCGCTGGAGCCTCCTCCTGAAGACCACCCGAGTCGGTGACAACGATGTGTGCCTCCTTCATGAGCCTCACGAGAACCGGATATGCAACGGGATCGAGAAGGTGGATTCGATCGTGGCCGCCCAGGATCGAGCGCGCAGGCCCCTGCACATTCGGGTTCAGGTGCACCGGGTAGACTATGCTCAGATCAGGGAAGCGATCTGCCGCCGTGCGGAGAGCGCGGCACACTCCTTCGAGTGGAGCGCCGAAATTCTCGCGGCGGTGCGCAGTGACGAGAAGCAGACGCCCCTCATCAGGAACCGGCAGATCCGGAAGACGGGAATCGTCCACGACCGACAGAAGGGCATCTATCACCGTATTGCCTGTGACGAAGATCGACGCCTCGGATACTCCGGACCTGAGTAGATTCCGTCTGGACTCCGCCGTGGGCGCAAAGTGATAGGTCGAAAGCGAGTCGGCGAGAACACGGTTCATCTCCTCGGGAAAAGGATAGTACCTGTCGTGAGTCCTCAAGCCCGCCTCGACGTGACCGACTGGGATCTTGTGGTAGAAACTCGCGAGAGCCGCGGCCATGGTAGTCGTCGTATCGCCGTGAACGAGCACCAGATCCGGCGCGAGATCCGTGAGTATGGTCTCGAGCCCCCCCAGGACGTCGGCCGTTATCTGCCAGAGCGCCTGGTTCCTGCGCATGATGTTCAGATCCGCATCCGGCACGATACCGAAGAAACCGAGCACCTGATCCAGCATCTCCCGGTGTTGAGCGGTGACGCAGACCAGGCACTCCAGCACATCGTTGTGGCGCCTGAGTTCGGAGATCACAGGCGCCATCTTGATCGCTTCCGGTCGGGTGCCAAATATGGCAAGGACTCTGGGCACTTCTCCTCCTGATGCGAGGCTGCTATTCTCTCTTGCGGTTCTCTTCCGAACTCGTGGATCCGTACCCGTAGTATTTGTAGTCGTAGTAGTACGGCAGCACGTGCTCGAAGTTGTTCACGACGATCCCGATGACGTTGTCCTTCTCCTCCCGCTGCAACTCTAACCCGCGCAGGACAACCTCACGTGGGGTGACGCCCGCCTTGAGAACCATGACGACTGCGTCCACGCGACCACCAATGAACAGCGCATCGGGCACCGCCACATTCGGAGCAGTGTCAATCACAACGTGGTCGTATTCGGAAAGGAGTTCGGACATAACGCGCGACTCGGGGAACGACTCAACGACTCTCGTCACATCTTGCCGGAGAGAGCCGGCCGGAAGAACGTCGAGGCTGGGAAGCGCCGTCGGCTTGATGTCTCCGTCAGCGAGGTTCCCTCGGTCGATCGCGTCGGAGAGCCCACTGCTGTTGTCCACCTGCATGACGCGGTGCATGCGGGGTTTCCTGAGATCGCAGTCCACCAGTATGGTCCGCCCCGCGTGGTGTCTGGCCAACGTGATGGCCAGGCTCGCCGCCGTCGTTGTCTTGCCCTCACCGCGGTTGGAGCTTGTGACCAGGATCGATCTGGGGACACTTCTTCCACCCTTCGCGAGCTTGCGCGTCAGCCTGCGGAATTCAAATGAGATCGGCGTCTCTCTCATCATGTGCTTCAGGATCTGCGGATCACCATCGGTCGGCGTCGTGTGGTTGCGTCTGTGCTCCTTTTCGTTCTGAGTAATCTTCTGGAAGATCTCCGCGTTGGGAACGGTCGCCAACGTCGGAAGTCCAAGCGTCGCCTGCACGTCTTCCACACTCTTGAACGAAGTGTCGCTCTGTTCCGAGGCCAAGACCAGACCGAGCCCGACAACCAGGCCTCCGAGTATCGAAAGCGCCAGGATCATGACCTTGTCCGGCGCCACCGGACCCATCGGGCGCGTTGGTGGCTCGATTATCTCGAAACGTCCCCCAGCTCTCGCCGCCTCCAGCGCTTCCGTGATCTGTCCTGCTGCGGACTGCTCCAGGAACGCCGAGTAGAGAGCCCTGTTGCTTTCGACTTCCTGCCTGAGACGCGTCAGCTCGAGTTCCGCCTCCGGCGCGTTCGCCATTCCCTGGGTGTAGGTCCACATGAACCGCGTGAGTGTGTGTTGGCGCTGCGCGACCATCTCCACTTCGACCTCAGCGATCTTCAGTTCGGCGAAGGCATCAACAGCCGCAGCGCCCGCACCCGGCGCCTCGCGGGTTGCTATCGTCTTGGATGTGTTCCTGAGAAGGTCCTTCTTCTCAGCGATACTCGCGTACAGGGAGTGGATCTCGGGACCGTCGCCGGAGTTTCTGACAAGAGCCGGAGCCACTTCGTACTCAAGAGACACAAGCTGGGTCTTGAGATTATCCAGCTCCTCGAAGGTCACATCGGCCAGAGCGCGATATGTTGCATCGCCGAGGCTCCTGAGCGCATTGCTCCGCTCATTGAACCTGAGCTGCGCGTCGTCTTCCTCCACCATCGCCTGGCTGATCAGCACATCGACGCGACCCACGTTCTGTGAGTTGACGGGGTTCGTGATGGCTCCCCTTGTTATCCGTCCCTCCTGATAGGACCGCAGGCGCTGCTCAGAGTCGTCGAGCTTCTGCTTGTAGATGACCAGCTGCTCCACACTGAAGTCGTGGATCGAACGGATCTCCGTGAGCTGCTCGCGATTCGAAGCCGACACGAAGGCGTTCGTGATATGTTGCGCCAACAACACGGCCCGGTCCGGATCCAGGTCCCGCACAACGATCTTGAAGACGTTGGCCGCCGTCCTTATCACGCCGACACGGGTCTCCAGGAACTCGACCATACGCGCCTCGGCATACTCCTCGACGCTGAGAGATGGATCCTTCTCATACATCTTCTCCGCCCAGCCCCTCACTCCCGGATCATCCGTCATGTCGAGCGCACGCACGAGTTCGACAAGGAACGTCCTGCTCTTCGCTTTCTCCTGCAGCCGGGACAGTTGATCCTCGGCGTGAGAACGCCCGACGAGTCTGGCAAGCGGCTCGGACAGCTGTTCCTGGCTCCGCATCGCAACCGTGCTGGTCGCCTCGTACACGGGACTGAGCGAGATGCTGATGAAGAACCCGGCTATCCCCCCCACTATCACCGGTATGAAGACGAGCCACTTCCGTCTCCAGAGCGCCCGCACGTAGTTCCTTATGTCGATTGGTGCCGCTTCCTGCTCGCGCATGTGTCCCCCACGTGTTGTCTCCATCGCTGAGTCTGGCTGCTCAACTGCCGCTGGATCCTCTAATTCTCGAGAGTTCTATCGATTGTGAGATACAGGAGGTAGCCCTGCAGAACATTCGTCGTCGCACTAAGCAGCGAGCCGGCGCCACTCATGAGAACCTCACCGACGCTTGTGCCCTCCATAGGCACAACAATCCTGTCGCCTGCCGAGAGCCGGAACGGACTGCCCGTCCCGTCGCTGGTTATGCGAGTCAGGTTCACGTTCGCTGCGACCTGGCTTCCGCCCGCGTCCATGATGATTACGATGTCAGACAGCTTGGCCTCCCTGGTCGTTCCTCCCGCCAGAGCCAGAGCCTGGAGAAGATCCATGCCCTCGGTCAAGGGGTAGGCGCCGGGGCGGCTGACCTCACCAAGTACGTAGACGTTCCCCGAACCCGTCACCCCACCTCCGTACGTGGCTGGAAACTCGATCGTATCGCCCGGCCGGAGTTTCGGCAGAGCGCCGGCCATCTCACCCCGCATATACGCACCGAGATCGATCGGGATCACCTCTGGTCCGGCGGCCGTCGGGCGAACAATTGCAACCGACGACAGGTCCGCCATCGGAAGAGGTCCTCCTGCCTCACTCAGCACCTGGAGAATGTCCGGCAGCCGTTCGAAGCTGTAGCGCCCGGGCAGAGCTACCTGGCCGGTAAGGAAAATGGCCTGGCTGTTGAACTGAAGTATCGTCACCGTGACCTGATTCGTCTCTCTCGTGTAGTCCCGGAGGCGCTGGGTGAGTTCTCGGCCGAGCGCCGTGGGCGTCATGCCCTGAGCCATCAGCTCGCCGACCGGCGGAAATGTGATGAGTCCATTCGTGCGGACGACTACGCTCCTGTCCAGATCCGCATGTCTCCAGACAGAAACAGCGAGGATATCGCCCGCGCCGATCGTGTACTCCGCCTGCTGTGCCCCGGCCACCGGCGAGAGAACCGCCACGGTAACCAGCACTGAAAGAAGAGCTCCGAGAAGACTGCGTCTACACATGGACTGATCCCCCTTGAATCACCTGCGCCGAGCGACAGGTTCCTCTCTATCTGCCGTCACCTGTTACACTTCCCGAACAGAAGCCTCGCGCGGCGTCCCAACGGAACGCATGTGCAACGAAGCTTGGCACTACGCTATCAGCGCGCCGAGCACCAGTCAACGATGATCGCCAAGAAGTGTAAGGTTTGTCGACACTGTTCGGTGGGCAGTACTCTCATTGGCGTGGCTAACTTACGACCACATAGGAGGATAACGACACTCCGCCGGAAACTCCGACTGTCGAGAAGACTTACATACCCTGCCGAATCGCGCGCTCATCGCATTGACGACACGGGCATGAGTGCATCTGATGTGCCAGAATGTGGTGATTTCAGGCGAGTTCTACGATCTTCTCGACAAGATCCGGGAAGCCGATCCCGACCGCCTCGGCCGCCATTGGAACGAGGCTCACTGCAGTCATCCCGGGAACTGTGTTGACCTCCAGACAGAACGGTTCAAGCTCATCGGTGACCCGGAAGTCAACCCTCGCATACCCCACGCACCCGAGCACACCGTACGCCAGGAGGGCAAGCCTCTCAAGCTCACTGGACAGGGACTCCGGGATCAGAGCGGGGCACGTGTAGCTGCTCTGTCCCTCGGTGTACTTGCGCTGGTAGTCATAGAGTCCGCCGTCCGGCACGATCTCGACCACTGGCAGTGCGGTATCAGCCAGGACCGCTACGGTCATCTCTCGCCCTGGAATGTACTCCTCCACAAGCACATTCCGCGAGAACTCGGCTGCCAACCCGATGGCTGCCGCAAGCTCGCCCTCTTCCCTGACGAGAGTGAGCCCGACCGTAGAACCCTGGTCGTTCGGCTTGACTATCAGGGGATAGCCGCCGAACCGGTCCGCTCCCCAGCCGGCGCTCTGTCCCAGCGCCGCTCTCGACATCTTCTCCGGGGAAACTCGTGAAACGGGGACGTCATCGGGGAATCTTGGCCCTCCACCACCACCGACGGCATCGTCGCATCTGATGACGCTCCAGCGCGGAGTCGGAACATCGACCTCACGAAACAGCACCTTAGCTGCACGCTTGTCCATGGCGAGAGCGCTCGCCAAGACGCCGGAACCCGTGTACCGCTTGCCGGCAAGCTCGAGCAGCCCCTGAATAGTCCCGTCCTCCCCAGTGCCCCCGTGCAGAGCGACAAACACCACATCGGCCTCGGTCACTGCACGGCCCCTGACAGCGTCCAGAGCGCTTCCGCCTTCGCCAACACCTCCGCCGGGAGACGCGATATCGGGCGGCTCCGCTCCTATCTTGGCCGCAGCGGCGGCCTGCTTCGGCCCCACCGGTGCGTCTCCGCGCGCGGGATCCACGAGGAGAACGTCATGACCCTTCCCCGCGAGCGCCAACCCGATCGCCCTGCCGGTCACAAGTGAGATATCACGCTCGGCGGATGTCCCTCCGTAGAGCACAGCGATCTTCAAGCCGGACCTCCTTCAATTCCACGATTCATGCACTTGACGCCTGAGGCAGTCCCTTTGCTTCGCCCGGGTCACTACGTCTCGACGTCTCTTGCAGCAGCCCGACACCGCGAGATCACGCGTTCCCGACCCAGAAGCTCCGCCGTGCTGCCGAGAGCCGGACCGTGCGTACGCCCGGTGAGAGCCGCGCGTACCGGCATGAAGAGACCCTTCCCTTTCAGGCCGAGAGCGCCACCCTGGGTCTTGAGCGCAGCCTTGAACTCGGCCGCATCCAGTCTCCCCTGAACCGCAGCAAAGGAATCCGCCAGCGCTCCAAGCAGTTCGCGGCTCGCATGCTGCGAGATCCACTCCTCTGCCTCAGGCTCAAGATCGAACTCCCCATCATAGAATGGGGCCAACTCTCCCGGTAGATCCGACAAGCGTCCCAACCCCTCCCGCACGAGGTCCACGATGGCAGAGAAACGCACATCGTCGGGATCGAATCCGGCCGATCTGGCGAACGGCTCTGCGGCTGCCACCACAACCGAGAGTGGCGACTCCCGAAGGTGGTGTCCGCTCACCCACTCGAGCTTGTCGGCGTCGAACGCCGCCGAGCTTGCGCTCACCCTCTTGAGGTCGAACGCACGCACAAGCTCCTCCTGCGAAAGGATCTCCTTGGCCTCGGGATGCGACCAGCCGAGGAGTGCGAGGTAGTTGATGACCGCACCTGCGAGGAGCCCCTCCCGGCGCAGCTCGTACACGGATGTGGCCCCCCCCCGTTTCGAGAGCTTGCTTCGATCCTGCGCCACAATCAGCGAGACGTGGGCGAAGAGGGGTGGCTCGTATCCCAGCTGATCGTAGAGAAACAGTTGCCGCATCGTATTTGGAAGATGATCCTCCGCACGGATGACGTGCGTGATATCCATGAGCGCATCGTCCACAACGACGGCGAAGTTGTATGTCGGTCTCCCGTCGCTCCTCAGAATGATGAAGTCGCCGAGCATCTCCTTCCCGAACTCAACCCTGCCTCGAATCATATCCTCGACGACGATATCCGCTTCCGGAGCTCGCAGGCGAATCGTGGGCTTGAGTCCCTCCCGCTCGCGGGCGAGTCGTTCGCTCTCGGACAGGTGTCGGCAGGCGCCATCATACTGGGGAACCGTTCCCTCACTGCGAGCCCTCTTCCGATTCTCGTCGAGTCTCTCATCGCTGCAGTAGCAGGTGAACGCCTTCCCTTGAGCAAGCAGTCGCTCCGCGTGCTCCCTGTAGATACCGGCTCGTTCCGATTGGCGGTACGGCCCGAACTCCCCTCCGACTCCCGGCCCTTCATCCCAATCGAGGCCCAGCCACTTGAGATCATCGAGGATCATGCGCTCCGACTCCTCCGTGGAGCGGACGGTGTCCGTATCTTCGATGCGCAGGATGAACGTCCCTCCCTCATGTCTCGCGAAGAGCCAGTTGAAAAGGGCGGTCCTTGCATTCCCCAGATGAAGATGCCCGGTCGGACTGGGCGCGAATCTGACTCGAACAGGTTTTCTCATCGATTCCTCGCGTCTCGTTTCGCCTCTGGTCTCGCTATCGGTCTCCTGATTCCTGTGCTCCGCGCTGCCATGTCCGCTGCACGGCTGGAATCAGGTCCGGGCGCGCCTCTGAAGCACGGCCACGGCGTGAGCCGTGATGGCGACTCCCTCGCCCTCCGGTCCCGTTCCCTCCGTGGTAGTCGCCTTGATGGAGACGGCGCTCGCTGATACCGCCATGGCCTCTGCAAGCCTTGCGCTCATAGCCGGGATATGCCCCGCGAGCTTCGGTCGCTCGGCAACCACCGTCGCGTCGACGCTCGCCGGTTCGTAGCCGCTCTCGGCCGCGATGGCGACAACGCGCCTGAGTAGAACAATGCTCGAAATATCCTTGAACTCCGGATCGCCGGGAGGGAAATGACGTCCTATGTCTCCTGCGGCAACTGCTCCCAAAAGGGCGTCACAGATGGCGTGGGTCAGGACATCAGCATCCGAATGGCCGTCGAGCCCCTTCTCAAACGGGATGCTGACCCCTCCAAGAACGAGCGCCCGTCCCTCAACCAGTCTGTGACAGTCGATCCCGATCCCCACTCTGACCCCGGAGCCCAGTCCGACCACATCCCCGGCCCGCAACCGCGCTATCTCGAGATCCTCCGGGCTCGTGATCTTCATGTTGCCCGGCTCTCCGGGAACAACACTCACCGCGATGCCGGCCACCTCCACCGCCGCGGCTTCATCAGTCACATCGTCATCACCCAGCGCGGAGTAGGCGCTCACTATCACATCCCGCCGGAAGGCTTGAGGAGTCTGCGCGAGTCTCAGGACATGGCGGTCAAGGGTCGCGATGACGAAGTTACCCTCCACTCGCTTGACGGTATCCGGAACAGGCGC
>JAUXGN010000089.1 GCA_030622115.1 Candidatus Eiseniibacteriota bacterium | reverse complement strand
GCTCCCAAGGAAGGTGCCTGACCGCCTCCTGAGGTTGCTGGACGAACTCCCCTGGACGCGGCTTCCTGCTTACGACCACCGTCTTTCGCGCAGTATCTTACCATCATGGTCCGCGGTGTCAAGCTGCGAACCCGCGTCACGGGCTCCACAGACGCCAGGGGTGCGAATCGGGCGCACGCGCGCCGGCACCGCCTACGCACGCATCGGCGCCACGCACATCCGCACCGCCCACGCACACACCGGCACCGGCGGCTTCACCTTTGACAGCGCCCCGGGGGTGGGGTAGAATCGCTCACGTTGGCTCACTCGCCCGGGCGAAGCTCGGGCCGTCTTTACGTAGGGGAGGAACGCATGGGTCATGAGAAGCTGTCAGACAGCTTCCTCGAGCTGATAAGAAGGGCGTCGACAACACTTCCACCTGATGTTGGGAAGGCGATGTGCCAGGCCATCGAGCTTGAGGGGGAAGGTGCCTCGGCTGCGTCAAGCCTGGCTCTGATGCTCGAGAATGCGCGGCAGGCGAGCGAGGGAAGCACGCCCATCTGCCAGGACACCGGAGCTCTGCTCTTCTTCGTCGACTACGGTCCCGACTACAGGCAGAAGGAGATCGAGGATGCCGCCAGGGCCGCCACGATCGCGGCCACCGAGAAGTACTACCTCAGGCCGAATGCCGTAGACTCCGTGACGGGCAAGAACTCGGGCAATAACCTGGGCGAGACGTTCCCGTACTTCCATATGAACCAGCGTGACGAGCCCGGGCTTCGTGTCAGGTTGATGCTCAAGGGCGGCGGGTCGGAGAACGTCGGCGCGCAGTACAAGCTGCCCGATGGTGGTCTCAAGGCCGGCCGCGACCTCGAGGGTGTACGCCGCTGCGTGATAGACGCGGTGTTCAACGCGCAGGGCAAGGGCTGCGCGCCGGGCGTCATCGGCGTCGGCATCGGAGGCGACCGCGGGACGTCGTACCTGGGTTCGAAGGAGCAACTGCTCCGCGATCTGGGCGACACCAATCCCGACTCGACTCTGGCCGAGCTGGAGACGCAGCTCTTTGGGGAACTCAATCAGTTGGGCATCGGCCCGAGCGGCTTCGGCGGCAAGACGACCGTGCTGGGCGTCAAGATCGGCAAGCTGCACAGGCTGCCCGCATGTTTCTTCGTGTCAGTAAGCTACGTGTGCTGGGCCTACCGGAAGGCCGCGATGACGGTCGAGGGCGGGGAGGTGACCTATGATTAAGATACAGCTTCCGGTCTCGGCGGATGAGATCCGCAAGCTCAAGGCCGGAGACGAGGTCGCCATCACCGGCGTCATGATAACCGGACGCGACACGGCACATAAGTACCTCGTCGAGACCGATGGCGAGGACGTGAAGGACCTGCTCAAGGACAGCATGATCTACCACTGCGGGCCCGTGGTGAAGAAGGAGGGCGACAAGTACTCGTTCGTCGCCGCCGGACCGACCACGAGTATTCGCGAGGAGCCGTACGAGGCCGACGTCATCGAGAAGTACGGTGTCCGCGGCGTCATCGGTAAGGGCGGCATGGGTGCCGGTACGCTCGCGGCCTGCGGCGAGTTCGGCAGTGTCTACCTCGCGGCAGTTGGCGGGCTGGCAACGATACTCGCTCATTCCGTCGTTGAGGTCATCGACGTGCATAAGCTCGATGAGTGGGGCGCGCCGGAGGCCATGTGGGTCATCAAGGTTGAGGATTTCCCCGCGGTCGTCACGATGGACGCGCATGGAAGATCGATCCACGACGATATCGCCACGCTGTCGAAGGCGAACTACGACAGGCTGATCGCCGGGGAGTAGCGACGACCCAACGGCGAGCGCGGTCTGCGAACAGACGGAAGCCCCCTTCTGGCGTCTTGCCCGGAGGGGGCTCTCTTCGCTCGTAGACAGAGTTGGCCGAGCTTACTCGGTCCGCCGCATCGCCGCTCGCAGGATGTCGGAGAGTTCGCCGACATCCCTCAGATGTTTGACGAGGTCGTGACCGCCCTCGTTCCTGATGTGCAGGTGAACGCCCGGGAAGCGAGCCATACGCGCGGCATGCAGGGCGTCCAACCTTCCCTGAGTCCCCCGGTCGCAGTAGTAGATCTCACACTCGTGCGGATTCTCCCCCGATGCATAGACCCCGGCAAGATCGAAGTAGCGCCAACGGGCGCTTCTCGACAGCCACGCCCGGACAGCCACGCGGGCCACACGCGTGTCCCTCTTGAGCGACCTGGCGACGGGACCGATGAACGTGTAGGGCGAGAACGCAAGCACCTTGTCCGCTCCGAGGAGACCGCCGACGAGCAGAGCTGCGTACCCGCCGAGAGAATTGCCCGCGATCACCGTGCGGCGGATCTGGTGCTCCGAGATGATTCGTTTGAGGTACCTCACTATGCCGTCGATACCGCCCGGCATGTCCGGCAGGTCCCGATGGTATGCCGCCTGGTTCAGGTCGCGCACGAAGACGCGCTTGGCCTCAAGTCCTGAGGCGATTCTGAAGAACTCGAACGGAGGGATGCCAATTCCTCCCGCGAAGCCCCCGAGGGCCACCAGCAACACCTTGGAATCGGACGAGAAGTCCTGTGCTATCGCTTCGGTCTTCTCCTGCAGCTTCGCGTCGAAGTCGCGTGAGTTGCTCACATCATCTCCTTGGAAGGCTCTCGGCCTGCCGGACCCACTTCCGAAGGGTCTACATCCGCTCATGGAATGGAGCCTCCGGGAAGCTCTGAACGGTTCAGACATCTTCCCATTGAGAGCACCGTTCAGCATCCAGGCTTCTTGATTGAACCATGGCGATTCGGTGACGGCTCCGTACCCGACGTTCCCCAGCCACGGATCAAATGTACAGCAGGGTGAAGGTCGCGTCAAACCTGCAGGGATTGCCGAGAGCGCTGATTACATTGGAATGAGTCGACTCGACCCAGCTCCACAGCGCGGCGTAGCTGCAATGGCTTCGGGCCTTGCGCCCGATTCGAGATTGATGCTAAGATTCGACCGCCTTGAACAGCCTTGGCGAGGCCGGTACGTTCCGGCGGAGACCGAAGCTAATGAATGCACCAGCGGAAACGACCAGCAAGCCGACTCTCAGCATCGTCATTCCCCTCTGCAACGAGGAGGGGAATGTTGCCTTGCTGCTCGAGAGACTGCGCGACGCCCTGCAAACGCTCGGGATTTCCTACGAAGTGATACTGGTGGATGACGGCAGCTGCGATGCGACATGGTCGCTCGTCAGTGAAGCCGCCGCAAAGGACGATCGCTTGAAGGGCCTTTCGCTTTCGCGCAATTTTGGACATCAGAACGCCCTCTTTGCTGGCCTCTACCACTCCTCGGGCGAGGCCGTCGTCACGATGGACGGTGACATGCAGCATCCCCCCTCGCTCGTCCCCAAGCTCTTCGAAGCCTGGCGGGAAGGCAACAAGGTTGTCGAAACCCGGCGGATTGAGAGTGAGGACGCATCGCTCATCAAGCGCATGACATCCCGCTGGTTCTACCGGATCTTCTCGGTTCTGTCCGGGCTGCCGATCGCGAAGGGAACGTCGGACTTCCGCCTCGTGGACAGGCAGGTCGTGGACACCATCCTGCAGATGAAGGATGCGGAGCTCTTTCTGCGCGGCATCACTCACTGGGTCGGCTTTCAGAAGACGACAATCACCTACAAGGCGGAGCGCAGGCACGCCGGCGAGACGAAGTACGGTCTGCTGAAGATGGCCCGCTTCGCACTGGCCTCGCTGTTCTCCTTCTCGACTATACCGCTGCGGCTCGGAATCTGGCTGGGGTTGGTTACGAGCGGGCTTGCGTTTCTCGAGCTCATCTACATTCTGGTGAACTACTTCCGGGGCAACGTCACGCCCGGCTGGGCATCGACGCTCACGGTCATCTCCTTCATGTTCGGTATCCTGTTCATCGTGGTTGGGATCATTGGCGCCTACCTCGGTAGTCTTCTGGAGACCCTGAAGAACCGCCCACGCTTCATCGTTCAAGATCAGTCGGGATTTCCGGATCTCCCATGAGATACATGCTTGGTCTGCGACAGTGGGGCAGCTCCCTGGTGCGGGAGTTCGACGGCAGGTTCCCGCGATTCCTCGCCGTGGGGTTCAGTAACTTCGTGGTCAGCTTCACGGTGTTTCGTGCTATGCTGGCGCTGCCATGGTCGTCTCCGT
>JAUXGN010000045.1 GCA_030622115.1 Candidatus Eiseniibacteriota bacterium | reverse complement strand
GTCGCAAGACCCCGCTTCTCAAGGCACAGCGTCATCGCTGCCGTAAGCGTAGACTTGCCGTGGTCTACGTGACCGATCGTGCCCACGTTAACGTGGGGCTTAGTCCTCTCAAACTTCTCCTTCGCCATCTCCTCGTCCTCCAACTAGCTATCCGCTGTGCGATATCAGTGTCATGATCTGATCTATATTCGGCCCCAGCCCGCTGTCATCTGCTCCAGCATCGCCTTCGGGACCGTCGCATAGTGCGAGAACTGTGTGGTGTAAACAGCTCTCCCCTGCGAGAGCGAGCGAACCGCAGTCGCGTACCCGAAGGTCCGCCCCAGCGGGACAGTCGCATTAACCTTCACCACCCGCTCACTACCCCTCAAACTCGTTCCCTCTATCTGCCCGCCCCGGGCGTTCAAGTCGGCGATGATCTCGCCCGTGAACTGCTCCGGAACGACAATCTCCAGCTTGACCACCGGCTCGAGGAGCACTGGACGCGCCTGCCTGGCGGCCTCCCGAACGGCCATCGTTCCGGCCGCCCTGAATGCCATGTCCGTCGAGTCGGCATCATCGAAGCTCCCACCGGTGAGAGTAACCTTGACATCGATCAGCGGGTATCCCGCCAGAACGCCGTTCGCGAGTGCACTCAGGATGCCGCTCTCCACGGAAGAGACGAACTGCGGAGGTATCTCTCCGTTCTTGATGTTGTCATGGAACTCGTTCCCACCGTGGGCGTTCGGTTCCATGTGTATGACGACATCACCGTACTGCCCCTTGTTCTTCCCCATGCCCTGACGAACGAACTGTCCCCTGCCGTCCGCCGCCTCGGTGATGGTCTCCCTGAAGGCTACCATCGGGCGGCCTACACTCGCACGAACGCTGAATTCCCGCACCATCCGGTCGATCAGAACCTCCAGGTGCAGCTCGCCCATTCCAGATATGATGGTCTGACCCGTATCTTCGTCCGTCTTCGTGATGAAGGTCGGATCCTCCTCACCCAGGCGCCCAAGGGCCTGCGAGAGCTTGACCTCGTCTGCCTTCGTCCGGGGCTCAATGGCCACTGAGACAACCGGCTCCGGAAACGTCATGGACTCGAGGACTATCGGTTTCTTCGGATCGCAGAGCGTGTCCCCTGTCGCGGTCTGTCTGGGACCCACAACGGCGACTATCTCGCCCGCGCTCGCGACATCCAGATCTTCCTGCTTGTTCGCGTGCATGAGAAGGATGCGGCCTATGCGCTCCCTCTTGTTTGTTCGCGGGTTCAGGTACTGTGAACTCTTCTTCATCGTACCGGAGTAGAGCCTGACATACGTGAGTCTCCCGACGTACGAGTCACTCGCTACCTTGAAGGCAAGCGCCGAGAGCGGTGCATCGTCGTCGGGCCCCCGTGTCTCCTCCTTCTCCGTGAACGGATTCATACCCGTCACGGCTGGAATGTCCTCCGGAGACGGCAGGTACTTGACGACACCATCGAGAAGAGGCTGCACTCCGATGTTCCGAAGCGCCGCACCGCAGAACACGGGGACGATCTTGGCTGCCAAGGTACCCGCTCGTATTGCTCGCACGAGTTCGTCCGCAGATATCTCCTCGCTGTGAACGTACTTCTCAAGGAGTGCATCGTCATGTTCCACCGCGAGTTCGACCAGTCTCTCCCGCCCGGCCTCCGCCTCCAGCCGCATGTCCTCTGGAATTGCAGTCTCGGCAACATCGGCGCCAAGGCTCCCCTGGTCAAAGCTGAGCCCCCGCATACGAACGAGATCTATCACACCCGTGAAGGTATCACCGGAGCCTATCGGCAGCTCGACCGGCGCCGGCGTGGCGCCCAGTCTCTCGACCATCATATCAAGCACGTTCTCGAAGTCCGCCCCGACGCGATCCATCTTGTTGATGAAGGCCAGCTTCGGAACACCGTAGGCATCGGCCTGTCTCCAGACCGTCTCTGACTGCGGCTCCACTCCCCCCACAGCGCAGAAGACCGCCACGGCTCCATCCAATACCCTGAGCGACCGCTCTACCTCCATCGTGAAATCGACGTGCCCCGGGGTATCAATGATGTTGACCCGGTGGCGAAGCCAGAAGCACGTCGTCGCAGCTGAGGTGATGGTGATGCCGCGCTCGCGCTCCTGAGCCATCCAGTCCATCACGGCGGCCCCATCGTGCACCTCCCCCATCCGATGGACCTTGCCCGTATAGAACAGGATCCGCTCGGTGAGCGTGGTCTTCCCAGCATCAATGTGAGCCATGATGCCGGTGTTTCTCACCTTATCGAGGGGGACTGCACGTGACATCATCTTCCTACCGGTTCTCGGGACCGAACGCCCATGGACGCCGATCCACATGCAATTATCTGTCGACTGCTGAACGACGGCCGGACTCCGGTCAACACACTCACTCACATCTCTTCCCCATCATCTGGACGGATCCGGTTCGCTTGAGGCAGAGCCTCACGCCTACCACCTGTAGTGCGCCAGCGCCTTGTTAGCCTCGGCCATCCTGTGCGTATCGTCGCGCTTCTTGACCGATGCGCCTTCCTTCTTGTACGCGGCAACCAGCTCGCCAGCGAGCTTCTCGGCCATCGTGTGCTCGGAACGCGCCTTGGCGAAACCTATGATCCAGCGAAGGGCCAATGCCGTCCGCCTCTCAGGCCGCACCTCGATAGGCACCTGATACGTACTTCCACCAACCCGCCTCGACTTGACCTCCAGCATCGGCTTGACGTTGCTGATGGCCTTGTCGAAGACCATGACCGGATCCTCCTTGGTCCTCTCGGCGATGAGATCCATCGCGTCGTAGAGAATCCTCTCGGACGTGCTCCGCTTGCCACCCTTCATCAGACAGTTGATGAAGCGAGTCACGAGCGCGCTGTCGAATCTCGGATCGGGTTCCCTCAGTCTTTTCGGAACCTCGCGCCTTCTTGGCATCTTCGGTTCTACCTCCACCTAATTCTCTGCGACACCTTCCAGTCCTGCTGAAGATATCTCTACTTGGGGCGCTTCGTTCCGTACTTGGACCGGGACACCTTCCGCCCCTCAACACCCATCGCGTCCAGCGGACCACGGATGACGTGATAGCGCACACCCGGAAGATCCTTCACCCTGCCGCCTCTGATGAGGACGACAGAGTGCTCCTGCAGGTTGTGACCCTCGCCGGGGATGTAGGCCGTGACGGAATCACCCTTCATGAGCCTCACCCTCGCAACCTTTCGCAGGGCGGAGTTCGGCTTCTTGGGTGTCGTCGTGTAGACCCTGGTACAGATACCCCGCCTCTGCGGGTGACCTTCGAGCGCCCGCGCGGGCTTCTTCTTGGCCCTCGGCTTTCGGCCCTTCCTGACGAGCTGGCTGATCGTAGGCAATCCAATTCCTCCTCGATGACACTGCTTACCGCGCTCTGAAACCGGTCGACTTCCTGTCGGTTACCCCGATGCTGACGTGAGCGTACCCACCGTGTCCTCCACGGTCTCCTCGGGCTGCTCAATGACTCTGGGGGGCGGCAACCCCGGCTTCGTGATCCTGACATGTGAATACATATCCAATCCGGTGCCGGCCGGGATGCGTCTCCCGATGATCACGTTCTCCTTGAGACCAACGAGTTCGTCTCTGTCGCCGCGAGTCGCGGCCATCATGAGCACTCGTGTCGTCTCCTGGAACGATGCGGCCGAGATGAAGCTCTCGGTCGTCAACGCCGCCTTGGTGATGCCCAGAAGCAGCGCCTCGTGAGTAGCGGGCTGCTTCCTCTCGCTCTTCTTCCTCTTGCCCTTGTTCTCGTCGGCGATCCTGCGATTCTCGCGCTCGAAGTCCACGCGCTGCACGGTGTCCCCCTCGAGGAACTTCGTGTCGCCCGGCTCGAGCACTCTCACCCGCTTCAGCATCTGGCGCACGATCATCTCGATGTGCTTGTCGTTGATCCGAACGCCCTGCAGACGATAGACCTCCTGGATCTCATTGAGAAGATACTCCTGGACGGCCTTCTCACCCTTGATGGCGAGAATGTCGTGCGGATTGACCGGACCCTCGGAAAGCCTGTCTCCGGCCTCAACGCCCTCCCCATCGTGCACCCTGAGATGCGTACCGTGGGGCAGGCGGTAGACCTTCTCATCTCCCTGCTCACCCGTGACGATGATATCTCTCAGTCCCTTCTTGACATCACCGAATCTCACTGTGCCGTCGATCTCTGTGATCGTCGCCGGGTTCTTGGGAGGCCGCGCCTCGAACAGTTCCTCAACTCGAGGCAGGCCGCCCGTGATGTCGCGTGTCTTGCCAAACTCCCGCTGGATCTTGCCCAGCATCGTTCCGGGCTTCACATCCTCCCCGTTCTTGACGAGTACGCGCGCTCCGGTCGGCAGGATATACCTCTCGTGTGACTTACCCGACTTCGACTCAATGATGATCGAAGGATGCAGTACCTTCTCGTCATCCTCCACGATCACTCTCTCTCGATGGCCGGTCGACTCATCGGCGACGCGCTCCATTGTCCGGCCGGGCTCAATCTCATCGAACCTGACTGCGCCGCCCATTCGGGTAATGATCGGATCGTTGTACGGATCCCACTCGAAGAGAATGTGCCCCTCTTCAACATGCTCCCCATCTCGCACGCGCAGGTTGGCGCCGTAGGGGATATTGTAGGCCCGCTCTCGACCGTCATCACCGTCCTTGATCAGCCTGGCGCTCCTGCCTATGACGATGTGGTTGCCTTCCCCGTCGACACGAAGAGCGTTCTCCTTCTTGAAACCGAACCGAATCGTGCCCGACGCACTGGCCACGCGCTTCGATACCTCAGCGATGCGGCCCGATGTCCCACCGATGTGGAACGTCCTGAGCGTGAGCTGCGTTCCCGGCTCTCCGATGGACTGTGCGGCGACGATGCCAACAACCTCCCCGATCTCCACCATTCGGCCGGTTGCCAGATTCCGACCGTAGCAACTGATGCAGATGCCGTGTCCCGACTCGCACGTCAGCACTGAGCGGATGACCACCTCTTCGACATTGGCGTTCCGAATCCTGTCGGTCGTCTCCTCGTCGATGAGTTGGTTCCGCTTCACGATGATCTCGCCCGTCGTCGGATCCTTCACCGGCTCAGCAGCTACTCTGCCCAGCACTCGCTCGAAGAGCGGCTCCACAACCTTGCCGGCCTCGACGAGCGCCTTGGTCAAGGTCCCGCGACCGGTCCCGCAATCGATCTCGGAGATTACGATCTCCTGAGACACATCCACGAGACGACGCGTGAGATAGCCGGCGTCCGCCGTCTTGAGCGCCGTGTCGGCGAGGCCCTTCCTCGCACCATGCGTCGAAATGAAGTACTCGAGCGCCGTCAGCCCCTCGATGAAGTTCGATCTGATAGGCGATTCGATGATCTCACCCATCTGACCCGTCAGCTTCTTCGCCGGCTTCGCCATGAGACCTCGCATACCGGCCAGCTGGCGAATCTGATCCTTGGAACCTCTTGCGCCGGAGTCGGCCATCATATGAATCGGATTGAACCCACCGTCTGCCGCCATGAGTGCCTCGGACATCGCGTCTGCGATGTCACTGGCTGCGTGCGTCCAAGCATCGACGACACGATTGTAGCGCTCAGTGTCGGTGATGACGCCGTTGTCGTAGTGCTTGCTGACCCTGTTGACTTCCTTCTGCGTAGCGTCCAGGATCTCCTGCTTCTGCTCCGGCACGAGCACGTCGTCGACACCGATCGTGATTCCACCGATCGTGGCGTAGTGGAAGCCGATCTGCTTGAGTCTGTCCAGGATCTCCGCCGTCGCGGCCTGACCAAAGTTACGGTGGCACTTGCCGACCAGTTCGCGGAGAGATCTGTTGTTCATGAGCGCATTGACGAAATTGAACTCATGGGGAAACACCTCATTGAAGATGATGCGCCCCGGTGTGGTGACCCTCGTGCGGCCGTCTACTCTGATCCGGATCCACTCATGCAGATCCACGATCCCGTTGTCCAGGGCGAACACCATCTCGTCCGGAGTACCAAAAGCGTGCATCTTCTTCTCGTCGGGCTCATCCGCACGGGCCTTCGTCAGATAGTAGCAACCCAGAACGATGTCCTGCGAAGGTGTGGCGACCGGCTTCCCGTCAGCCGGCAGCAGGATGTTGTTCACTGACATCATCAGGATGCGGTTCTCGATCTGCGCCTCGAACGAAAGCGGGACATGCACAGCCATCTGGTCGCCATCGAAGTCGGCGTTGAACGCCGCGCAGACGAGTGGATGGATACGGATGGCCTTGCCCTCAACCAGAATGGGCTCGAACGCCTGGATGCCCAATCTGTGAAGCGTAGGAGCGCGGTTCAAGAAGACCGGGTGATCGGTGATCACATCCTCGAGCGCATCCCAGACCTCCGGGCTCTTGCGCTCGATGAGGTTCTTCGCCGCCTTGACGGTCTGGGCGTGATCCAGCTCCTGCAACCTTCTGACGATGAATGGACTGAAGAGCTCTAGCGCCATGGTCTTCGGAATACCGCACTGGTGGAGCTTGAGCTCCGGACCCACGACGATCACTGAGCGGCCCGAGTAGTCAACTCGCTTGCCCAGGAGATTCTGGCGGAAGCGTCCCTTCTTGCCCTTGAGAAGATGCGAGAGCGACTTCAGGATGCGTCTGCCTCGACCGCGCACCGCGCGCGACCCTCTTCCATTGTCAAACAGCGCGTCCACAGCCTGCTGGAGCATTCGCTTCTCATTCCGGAGGATGATCTCCGGCGCCTTGATCCTGAGAAGACTCTTGAGCCTGTTGTTCCTGTAGATGACCCGACGATAGAGATCGTTCAGGTCCGATGTCGCGAACCGTCCACCCTCCAGAGGGACCAGAGGTCTCAGATCCGGCGGAAGAACGGGAATGGTATCCATGATCGTCCAGAGAGGCTCGCTACCGGAACCGCGGAACGCGTCGAAGACCTGGAGCCTCTTGAGGGCCGTCTTCCTTGCCTGTCTGGTCGCATCCTCGTCACGTGCGAGGATCCTGAGCTCGGTGTAGTTGGTTTCCACATCAATCTTCTGCATGAGCTCCTGGATCGCTCCGGCGCCCATCTCTGCCCTCAATCCGGAATCAGGATTGGCGGCGTAGACGGCCATGCCTTCACCAGAGAGAAGCTCGCCTTCCACGAGATCGGTCGTACCCGGATCGAGCACGACGTAGGACTCGTAGTAGAGAACCCTCTCGAGATCGCGGCGCTTCATGTCCAGAAGTCTTCCGACGATGTTCGGATTCCCTCTGAAGAACCAGACATGAGCCACCGGTACGGCCAGTTCTATGTGTCCGAGCCGCTCCCGCCTGACCTTCGACTGTGTAACCTCCACACCGCAGTTCTCGCAGATCATGCCGCGGTAGCGAATCCGGCGATACTTGCCGCAATTGCACTCCCAGTCCTTGACCGGACCGAAAATACGCTCACAGAAGAGCCCACCCTTCTCCGGCTTGAACGAACGGTAGTTGATGGTCTCGGGAAGAACTACCTCGCCGTGAGACCAACTCCGTATCGCTTCGGGCGACGCGAGCTGAATGCTTATCGCCGTGAAGTCCTGTGGCTCTTTGTTCTCATCAAAGATGCCGAAATACACGAAAACTACCCTCCAGGCCGTGGCCCCTAGTCTCTGACAAGCCTGACGTCCAACCCTAGGCTCTGCAGCTCCCGGATCAGGACATCGAATGAAGCAGGCGTGCCCGGCTTCGGCGGATCCTGTCCCTTGACGATCGCCTCGTACGTCTTCGACCGCCCGATGACATCATCTGACTTAACGGTCAAAAGTTCCTGCAGTGTGTGTGAGGCTCCGTATGCCTCGAGAGCCCACACTTCCATCTCACCAAATCGCTGGCCGCCGAACTGCGCCTTGCCCCCCAGCGGCTGCTGGGTCACGAGCGAGTACGGACCTATCGACCGCGCGTGGATCTTGTCGTCCACAAGATGCAGCAACTTCAGTGTGTAGATGAACCCAACGGTGACCTCGTTCTCGAAAGGCTCTCCCGTCCGCCCATCGTACAGAATCGTCTTCCCCGATTCAGGAAGACCGGCCTTCGCGAGTTCTTCCTTGATCGTCGTGATGGCGGCGCCGTTGAAGACCGGCGTTGCCGCATGATATCCGAGTTTCTCGGCGGCCCAGCCCAAGTGGGTCTCGAGTATCTGTCCGAGGTTCATCCGGGACGGAACTCCCAGAGGATTCAGGACGATGTCGACGGGCGTGCCGTCGGGAAGGTACGGCATATCCTCTTCCGCCATTATCCTCGCGACAACACCCTTGTTGCCGTGACGACCCGCCATCTTGTCACCGACCGAGAGCTTCCGCTTGACGGCAACGTACACCTTTGCGAGCTTCACAACACCCCGGGGCAGGTCCTCTCCCAACTTCACCTTGTCTATCCTTCGGTCGCGCGCGGGTTCGATCATCTCCATCTTGATCATGTATTCTTCGTGAAGCCCCGCGACCTTCTCATTGATCTTCTCGTCCTGAACCACGCCGTCCGAGCAATCGAGCGCGTCCATGTCGAGAAGTCCCATGACTTCCTCGTTGATCTTGCGACCGGCACGGATCACGAGTTCGTTTGTCTTCAGATTTCTGAGCGACTTCGTCCGAAGCCCCTCGATGAGACCGAATATTCTCCGGTCCCGCTCACGCCGGAGGCGCTTCATGGCGGTCCGACAGTCACTCCGGATCTTGTCGATCTCCTTCTGCATCACCTTCTTGCTGCGCTCATCGCGAGCCCTGCGAGAAAAGAGCTTCGTGTCGATGACGATACCGTTCATTCCAGGAGGCGCCTTCAGAGACGTGTCCCGAACATCACCGGCCCTGTCACCGAAAATGGCCCTCAGCAGGTTCTCCTCGGGCGTCAGCTCGGTCTCTCCCTTGGGAGTGACCTTGCCTATGAGAATATCGCTCGCCGTGACCCGCGCGCCTACTCTGACGAGACCGTTCTCGTCAAGGTTCTTCAGACGCTCCTCGCTGACATTGGGAATCTCGGGCGTGAACTCCTCGACCCCCCGCTTCGTCTCGCGCACCTGCGACTCGAACTCCTCGATGTGGATCGATGTCAGCCGGTCATCCTTGAGAATTCTCTCAGAGACAAGGATGGCATCCTCGAAGTTGTAGCCTTCCCACGGCATGAAGGAGACCAGAAGATTCGCGCCAAGAGCGAGTTCACCGTTCTTCGTCGATGGACCGTCGGCCAGAACATCACCCTTTTCCACATGGCTGCCGGTAGTCACGAACGGGCGCTGGTTGATGCACGTGTTCTGGTTGGTCCGCTGGAACTTGCGGAGGAGGTATACATCTACGTCCTCGGTGCCGTCCAGCGTATCGGAGTGACGCACGGTAACGCGGTCGGACGCGACGGACTCAACAATACCGCTGTGTCTCGCCGTGATCACCGCGCCCGAGTCGACGGCGACCCGGTGCTCGATCCCGGTGCCCACGAGCGGTGCTTCCGTCTTGATAAGAGGAACGGCCTGGCGCTGCATGTTCGAACCCATGAGAGCACGGTTGGCATCGTCGTGCTCGAGGAATGGGATCAGCGCCGCTGCTGCCGACACGAGCTGCTTCGGGGAGACATCCATGAACTCAATCTCCTCGCGCGTCACGGTCGGAAAATCGTCCCTGTGTCTTGCAAGCAGCGACTTCTCCGAAATCCTGCCGTCGGCGTCCAGCTGCTCGCCCGCCTGGGAGATGATATAGTTGTCCTCGACGGAGGCCGTCAGGTACTCGACCTTGCTCGTCACGACACCGTCTTTGACCTTGTAGTAAGGCGTTTCGATAAATCCGAATTCGTTGATTCTGCCGTATGTCGAGAGCGAACTGATGAGGCCGATGTTCGGACCTTCCGGCGTCTCAATGGGGCACATACGACCGTAGTGACTGTAGTGAACGTCGCGCACTTCGAAGCCCGCGCGCTCTCTGGTAAGGCCGCCCGGCCCGAGGGCCGACAGCCGCCTCTTGTGAGTGAGCTCGGCCAGCGGATTCGTCTGCTCCATGAACTGCGACAACTGATTCGAACCGAAGAACGCACGCACGACCGCCGATATCGGACGGGAGTTTACGAGCGTCGCCAGATCGAACTCACTGCTGTCACCGGTCGACATCCTGTCCTTGATGACCCTCACCATCCGGGAAAGACCGGCGGAGAGCTGGTTCTCAAGAAGCTCACCGACGGAACGCACGCGCCGGTTGCCCAAGTGGTCGATGTCGTCCATGTCCCGCCTGCCCTTGACCATATCCAGTACTGCGCGGATGGTCTCGATGAAGTCCAGATGGGTGAGACACGTCGTGTCGAGCGGGGTCACGTCATCAGGAATATCGAGCTGACGGTTGATCTTGTACCGCCCCACGTCCTTGAGATCGTAGCGGTTGGGGTCGAAGAACATCCTGTTGACCAGTTCGCGCCCTGCCTCAATGCTGGGAAGGTTCCCGCCCTTCATCGTCTTGTATATTTCCTGAAGCGCCTCTTCTTCAGAGTGCGTCTTGTCGCGGGACAGCGTTGACTCCAGAATCCTGATATCAGCTGCGTCAACGACGACCAGCTCGACTTCGCGAATGCCGGCCGTTCTCAGGAGCTGGATCACCGTCATCGTGAGCTTCTCGTCGTTCGTGACGATGGTCTCCCGCGTTGACGGATCCCTGTACATCCTCGCAACAATCCGCCCGGCCAGTTCCTCATCTCGCTCCTCGTCCTTCTTCACGAGAATACGGGACTTCTCGGTGATGAGGACCATGACCGAGGTCAGCCCCATCTCCTTGAACAGCTTAAGGTGCTTCGGCGCAAGCTCCTCGCCCCGGAGCGCCGCGACCTCGCCGGTCTCCCTGTCTACGACTTCCTCCGCCGCCAGACGACCGCATGGTTCCATCGCTCTTGTCGGTCTGCCGGCCGGGAGTTCGACCTCCTCGGTCTTGTAGAACAGGGCGCGGATATCCTCATCCTTCGAGTAACCCAGAGCTCGCAGGAATGTCGTCATGCGGAACTGGTGCCTGCGATCGGTGCGAATGAACATCTCATCCTTGATGCCCATCCTGACCTCAACCCAGGTGCCGCGGTACGGGATGATCTTGGCGAAGAAGAGCCTGGTCCCGTTGGGATGGATCTTGTCCTGGAAGAAGACGCCCGGCGACCTGTGAAGCTGACTCACGATAACGCGCTCGGCTCCGTTTACGACGAACGTGCCGCGATCCGTGATGAGAGGGATGTCGCCGAGGTATATCTGGGCCTCCTCCGCCTCCAACATCCGCTTCCTGCGACTCTCCGTCGCCGGCTCCCACCGCACGAGCCTGAGGGTCGCCTTGAGAGGAGCCTCGAAGGTGAGGTTCCGCTCACGGCACTCGTCGATAGAGTGCTTGGGCTGTCCGAGTCGGTAGCCCTTGTACTCGAGGGTGTAGGTCCCCTGATGCCCCTCCACCGGGAAGAACTTGTTGAAAACGTCGTCCAGACCCGACCCCTTGGTTCCATCAGAACGGCCGCTGCCCAAGCACGCCTTGTAGGACGCCAACTGGACGTCCAGCAGGTTCGGCATCGGAAGCTCGCGCTCGGCCGGGAACTTGGAGAAGATCTTACGCTCTATTCGCTGGGGTCCGCTCACTGATCGTCACCCTCCATCATCGTTCCAGTCGTACCCTACTTGATTCCAACCACGGCAGGTCCGCCTCCTGGACCAACCTGCCGGGCTGGAAGAGAAGTCCAATCTCTCTGTAGAGCTACTTCAGCTCGACCTTGGCGCCTGCCTCTTCGAGCTTCGTCTTCATCTCTGCAGCTTCGTCCTTCGTGACTTCCTTGCGGACTGCCTGGCCAGGGTTGTCGACGAGTTCCTTGGCCTCCTTGAGACCCAGGTCGGTCATCTGACGGATGACCTTCACTACCTGGAACTTCTTCTCACCGGTCTCGACCAGAATGACGTCGAACTCCGTCTTCTCCTCGGCAGCCTCGCCGCCGGCCGCAGGAGCCGCCGCCATGGCGACAGGAGCTGCTGCCGAGACACCGAACTTGTCTTCCATGGCCTTGACCAGCTCCGCCATCTCGAGCACCGTCATCTTCTCAACCATCTCGATGACCTTCTGCGCACCCTTGCTCAGCGGGGCCTTCGTCTCCTCAACAACTGTCTCTGCAGTCTCGACTGCTTCTTTGGTCTCTTCTACCATCGTACACCTCCAACAGGGTCTTCAGTGTGTTTGCCCGATTACTGTCAAACGGCCTGCTACGGTACTGCTATCGTCAAACAGTCGAAACTGGAACCGCCAAGGCTATCTCGACTGGTCGAAAAGCGGCAAGTTGCCCCGGGAGCAGATACTCCCTAGGCGGCTGCCTTCTCCTTCGCCACTGCGTCGAGGGTGGCCACGAACTTCCTCAGAAGCTCCGTGAGAAGCCGTGCCATACCTGCAACCGGCGCCTGGAACCCGCCCATGATCTGCGCCAGAAGCTCGTCGCGCGAAGGCAGAGTCGCCAACTTGCGAATGTCGGCCGCAGTCATAATGGCGGAGTCCATCCAGCCGACCTTGATCGTCGGAGTCTTCCACTTCTTCTCGAACTCAACCAATATCTTCGCCGGTTCGATAGGATCATCTTCAGAAAGGACGAGCCCGTTCGGGCCGGACAAGTGCTCATTGAGACTCCCCAACCCGGCAGAATCGAACGCACGCCGGGCGAGCGTGTTCTTGACAACACGGTACTGAACGGAAGATCCTCTGAAGCGATTCCGAATCTCGGTCGCCGTTTCTACATTCATCCCGGTGAAGTCGCTCAGAATGACGACGCCCATGCCGTCAAGCTGCTCGGTCAGCTCCTGGACGATGCTCTCTTTCTTCTCTCTCTGCATTGTTCGATGCCTCTCTCATCTCAGAGCTACTTCACCGCATCCGTGAGTGACCCAGGGTCGATGTCGATACCGGGACCCATCGTCGTGCAGATGGTCACGTTCTTGATGTACGTCCCCTTGGCCGCCGCCGGCCTCGCGCGCACTACTTCGCGTGCAAGCTCTACCAGATTGTCTCTCAGCTGCGACGCATCGAAGGAAACCTTGCCGACCGGTGCGTGGACGTTGCCTGTCTTGTCGGTTCTGTATTCGATCTTTCCGGCCCTGGCGTCGCTGACGGCCTTTGCGACATCCATCGTGACCGTCCCGGTCTTCGGATTCGGCATGAGGCCGCGGGGACCCAGAATCTTGCCCAGCTTGCCGACGTTCCTCATCATGTCCGGGGTGGCTATAATAGTGTCGGCGCCCAGCCAGCCGCCCTGGATCTTCTCTACGTAGTCCTCGCCCCCGACGAAGTCGGCGCCTGCCTCCTCCGCCTCCTTGATCTTCTCACCCGCTGCCAGCACCAGGATCTTGACCGTTCTTCCAGTCCCGTGAGGAAGCACAACCGTTCCTCTGATCTGTTGATCCGAACGCTTGACATCAAGACCGAGTCTGAATGCGATTTCCACGGTCTCGTCGAACTTCGCGCTCGCCGTCTCCTTGACGAGTTCGATCGCTCTATCCAGCTCGAACGGAGCCTCGCCCGTCCTCTTGCCGGAGATCTCCTTGTAGCGCTTGCTTCTCTTCATACCGTCTTCCCTCTTCTATCGGATCCTCTGGATCCTCCCACGGATGCCCTCCGTGGTAGGGTGCAGTCTTCCTCAGAAACCCGCCCACCTTCACCCGCAGTTCCCAAAGGGAACTCTGAAGCCAATCTGCGTTCCTACGTGGAGTTCACTTCGTGAATCTCCAAGCTACCGTGCATCTTCACCTGCAGTTCCCGAAGGGAACTGCCAAGCTGATGCGAAGCATCAGCCGACTACCTCAATCCCCATACTCCGCGCCGTTCCGGCGATGACCTTCATCGCCGCCTCTTCATCCGCCGAGTTCAGGTCTACTGCCTTGACCTTCGCGATCTCAAGCAGCTGCGCCCGGGTCACCGTGCCAACCTTGTCTCTGTTCGGCACCGCGGACCCCTTCGCAAGTCCGGCAGCCTTCTTGAGCAGAATGGAGGCCGGCGGCGTCTTAGTGATGAACGAGAAGGTCCGGTCCTTATAGATGGACAGAACCACCGGAATGATCATCCCCGGCTGGTCCTTCGTCTTCGCGTTGAACTGCTTGCAGAAGCCACCGATGTCTATCCCGTACGGACCCAGAGCGGGACCGACCGGAGGTGCGGATGTAGCCGCCCCTGCTGCGATCTGAAGCTTCACGGTTCCGATGATCTTCTTAGCCATTCTACTGTCACCCCTTGCGTTGTTCGTATCGGATCAAGCTACGTCGCCTCAACCTGCAGGAAATCGAGTTCGACAGGAGTCGCACGACCAAAGATCAAGACCATCACCTTCACCTTGCCGCGCTCCGCATCGATCTCGTCGATCAGACCGTTGAAATTCGAGAAGGGGCCATCGATGACCCTGACCGACTCGCCAACCTGATACGGAATCTCAGGACGTTCCTTGGACGGCTTGCGCTCGATGCGTCCGAGTATCCGGTCCATGTCATCCTGGCCAAGAGGCTGCGGTCCTGACGTCGTTCCAATGAACTTCAGCACACCCGGCGTGTTTGTAACCAGGTAGAACGTCTGATCGTTCATCTCCATCTCGACAAGCAGATATCCCGGAAAGAGCTTGCGCTCCGCCGTCCGGCGCTTGCCGTCCTTTATCTCGACGACCTCCTCATTCGCGATGATGATCTGACCGAAGCCCTCCGTCAGCCCGGCGCTCTCCATCTTCGCGAGGAGCTTGTCGCGCACCTTCTGCTCGTGTCCCGAGTATGTGTGTATAGCGTACCAGTGCTTCACTGGCGCAATTCCCCGTCCAGTAAGCCTACAGGCATGCGGTGTTCCGGTGGTCTAGCCGAACGCGAGGCTGATAAGGAAAGTCAGCGCCCGGTCGACCAGGCCAATGAACACTGCAAGGATGAGAACGATGATGACGACGACCGTGGTAGAACCACGCACCTCGTCCCTGGAGGGCCACGCGACCCTCTTCATCTCATTTCTCACCTCACGAATGAACTTGACCATCTTATCGAACATATTCTCACCTATCCGGACGCCAAGAAGAATGGGAAGTGGCAGGCCTGGAGGGACTCGAACCCCCAACATCCGGTTTTGGAGACCGGCGCTCTAACCAATTGGAGCTACAGGCCTGCGCAACCTGATGACATGGACTACCCTTGGGCGACGTACGCCGGTGCAATCCGCATCTGCGTCCGTGGTTCCCCGGCTGCAAGGCCTTGAGAGCCCCGCTCCTCCGGTTCACCCTGCCTAGCGCGTCTGCTTGTGCACAGTGTGCTTATTGCAGAAGCGACAGTACTTCTTGTACTCCAGGCGGTCCGGATGTAGCTGCTTGTTCTTCGTGTATGTGTAATTGCGACGCTTGCACTCGGTGCAAGCCAGCACCACTATCTCACGCAAGACTGCTCTCCCTGCGTAGTGTCACTCTTCACCGAGTGCCCGCGCTCTCTGTTCTCTTTCGTCCGCGCAACGGCAGTAGCGCCCCTGCGCTCGGGTGCTGCGGCCATGAAGCCGCACTACACCTATTCAATGATGGATGTGATCGTTCCAGCACCAACCGTACGGCCGCCCTCACGAATCGCGAACCGCAGACCTTCCTCCATCGCTATCGGAGTCACGAGTTCGATCGTGAGCTCCACGTTGTCGCCGGGCATTACCATCTCTGTCCCCTCGGGAAGTGTCGCCACTCCCGTCACGTCCGTTGTACGGAAGAAGAACTGGGGACGGTAGCCGGTAAAGAAAGCCGTGTGACGGCCTCCCTCTGCCTGCGTCAGTATGTAGGCCTTGCCCGTGAACTTCGTATGAGGGGTCACGCTCTTCGGAGCACATACCACCATGCCGCGATCCAGATCCTTCTTCTCTACTCCACGAAGAAGAAGACCTACGTTATCGCCGGCCTGACCCTCATCCAGTATCTTCCTGAACATCTCAACACCCGTGCACACCGTGTCGCGAGTCTCACGGATACCCACAATCTGTACCTTGTCCCCCGTGTGAACCACGCCACGCTCGATACGACCCGTGCCGACCGTCCCCCGACCCGTGATCGAGAACACGTCCTCGATCGGAAGAAGGAAAGGCTTGTCGACCTCACGGACCGGATCCGGAATGTACGAGTCGAGTGCATCCAGAAGCTTGATGATCGAACCGCAGCTCTCGCACTCGTCCTTGCCACAACCGCACTCCATAGCCTTCAGTGCCGACCCCATGATCACAGGGATCTCGTCGCCCGGGAACTCGTAGTCGCTCAGGAGTTCACGTATCTCCAGCTCCACAAGCTCCAGAAGCTCCGGATCGTCTACCTGGTCGATCTTGTTCATGTAGACAACAATGTACGGAACGCCGACCTGACGAGCCAGAAGGATGTGCTCACGTGTCTGAGGCATAGGGCCGTCTGCTGCGCTCACGACCACTATCGCTCCGTCCATCTGCGCTGCACCCGTGATCATGTTCTTCACATAGTCAGCGTGACCGGGACAGTCCACGTGTGCGTAGTGACGCTTCTCACTCTCGTACTCCACGTGACATGTCGCGATCGTGATACCGCGCTCGCGCTCTTCAGGCGCCTTGTCGATCTGGTCAAACGGGACGTATGTCGCAAGACCCCGCTTCTCAAGGCACAGCGTCATCGCTGCCGTAAGCGTAGACTTGCCGTGGTCTACGTGACCGATCGTGCCCACGTTAACGTGGGGCTTAGTCCTCTCAAACTTC
>JAUXGN010000084.1 GCA_030622115.1 Candidatus Eiseniibacteriota bacterium | reverse complement strand
CTGGCACCCGCCGCGCCAGCCTTAACGCTCGCGGCTGATACGCGGTCCGTTAGGTAGGCGCCCCCGCACCGCACAAAGGAGTCCACTATTGACCAATCGTGTAGTTGTCGCTCTTGCGTTGCTCGGCGCCTTCGCACTTCCACTCAGCGCCGCAGCCAACGATATCGGCGTGGGCCTGGCAGCGGGAGAACCGTCCGGCCTCGCATTTTCCTTGGTGAGGGACGAGGGTTACGGAATCGCAGCCGTGGCAGGGTGGTCGCTCGCGGATCCTCAGGGACCTCACCTGCACATTGACTACGTGATGGGTGATCGTCTCGGAGCCGAGGGACGCGGATCACCTATCTACAACGGAATTGGCGTGAGGTTCCAGCTATACGATGACGCGGTATCTAGGCTCATCGGCATACGTTTCCCAATGGGTCTGCTATTCCCGGCGAAGCATCGACGATTCGATCTCTTCATTGAGGTGGTGCCTATCATTGACCTCGTGCCGGAGATAGACGTGGTCTTCACCGGTGGGTTAGGAATGAGGTTTTACTTCGGCGGGGGCGCTACCTAACTTGCGTATGCACCTGACGAGCTTGGCTGTCACGCCGACTGCACCGGGCGCTGCCGCGCCCGACGCACCCGCCGCGCCAGCCTTAACGCTCGCAGGTGATACGCGGTCCGTTAGACTGCTCGCTCACAAGGAGGACTTGTCAGTGTCGCTGTTCGGCAAACTCTCGCAGGATCCATCTGCGCTACTCAAAGAGGCGACCGCTAGGAAGGATCGCGGGGATCTCCGGGGCGCGATTGGATGTCTGCGTGCGGCATATGGTCGCATTGGCAAGGACAGCGGCTATTTGATTGGTACGTACCTCCGTCTTCCTATGTATCTTCAACTGGCTGGCAAGCCGCGCCCTGCGTGGAAGGAGTTCCAGCTGCTTCTCAGGAATGGCTATCCTGGGCAGCCGCGAGCAAAGGGTCTTCGCGCGATGGATCAGTCTGACATCTACGACAAGATGCGTCTGTTCCTTCAGCGAGAGGGAAGAGCTCACGAGGCAGTGAGGTTCGGCGTCATGTCCACGGTTGCGTGGTGTCAGGGGATGATCTACCAGCGGAGGAAGGGAGAGCTCGGTGACCCGGACGACGCCGAGTGGATTGAGGAGTGGGTCACCCCTCTGCTCAAGAAGGCCGGCAGACTGGACAAGCTGCAAGAAGTCACGTCCTTGCTCACATCACGGCTTGTGAAGCCTCGCGAGTTGGATCTGGACAGACTTGGCAAGGAGATAGACAAGATTGTCATCAAGGGGTGAGTAGTCAGAGCTGAACGACCGGGTACATAGGTAACAGATTACTCTAGGTACATGGGTAACACTTTTCGTCTTTGTTTGCGACCCAGTGCGTCTTCGATCTTGAGCTCTTTCTCATGGAAACGGCCCAGCCAGACGGGTCCGAAGTAGACGTTCCAGAGGTCATCCTCGACCTCCTCAAAGCCGACGAACTCGGTAGCCAAGACGTGGCCGGGCTCGTCGAGTCAGTTGGCAAGAACGTGACGCGGTTCCGATCCGGCGACGAGGTATTCGGCGAGACCATCAGAGGTCATCAGTGGACCAACGGCGGCGCGTATGCCGAGTACGCGACTGCTCCCGAATGCGCGCTCGCGCTGAAGCCGGCCAACGTCACGTTCGAACAGGCCGCGGCCGTACCCACGTCCGCGCCCATCGCACTCTCGGGCCTTCGCGACGACGGGGAGGTCCAGGCGGGACAGAGGATTCTGATCAACGGTGCCGCGGGCGGCGTGGGTGCCATCGCCGTGCAGCTTGCCAAAGCGTTCGGAGCGGACGTGACCGGCGTGGACAGTACGAGCAAACTGGACATGCTCCGCGCGATCGGCGCGGATCGAGTGATTGACTACACGCAGGAGGATTTCACGAGGCGTGGCGAACGCTACGATCTCATCTTCGACATTCCGGGGAACCACTCGCTGTCAGACTGCAGACGCGCGCTCACACCCGGGGGAATCTACGTACTCATCGGGCACGACAACTACGGCAGCGGGATGCGCCGTTGGGTGGGACTTCTGCCTCGCATGTTCAAACTGACGGCGATGTCGCCGTTCGTGAGCCAGCTGCCGAACGTGCGCTTCTCGACGCCGGACAAGAGGGAATCAATGGCTCTCTTGAAGGAGCTTCTCGAATCCGGTAAGCTCACGCCGCACATAGACAGGACCTTCCCGCTGAGCGAGGTTCCCGAAGCTATCCGATACCTGAAAGAAGGCCGCGCCCGAGGCAAAGTCGTCATCACCGCGTGAGGTACGGACGCCGCCCACATCACGGGTCGCGGCACACTATGCTCCCCGGTGTAGACGGCAATGTGATCGGTGGGCGCCAACCTTGGCGCTGGCGGCTGATACGCTGTCCGTTATCCATGGGAGGTTCTATGAAGAAGCTCATGTTTACCCCTCAGGAGATTGATGCTCACAAGTCAGACCGCAAGGAGTAGCATGACTTCGTGCGAAGCCGGGAGGCCGAGATGGCCTTCTTCATGGTCCCTGAGGTGAGGTTTCACGTCGCGTTGGAGTTGGGGGCAGGTGATGGCGGGCAGAGCGCAACGATTTCCAGGTACTGCGACAAGCTCATTTGCACGGAGAAGGATGAGACAAGTCATGCATGGCTTGGTGAGACGATACTACAGAGGGAGATGCCAAACGTTGAGTATGGGCTATGTGATGCCCAGGATCTGTCGCAGTTTGCTGACGGCACGTTTGACTTGATCTTCTCGAGCAACATGCTTGAGCACATTCCGGATGTGGATGCGTGCCTGACCGAGTGTCGGCGTGTCCTGAAGGACGATGGACTTATGCTGCACACGATGCCCAGTCGCTGGTGGAAGGTGTTCAGCTCGGGTCTGAACGTGGTGAGACTCCGGCGTCCTGGAATCCACGGGGCGAGCGCAAGTCATTGGGAGGAGTTCCGTGCTTTTGGCTTGAGTGCTTGGAAGAAGCGAATCGAAAGCAACGCTCTCAAGGTAGTCGAAGTCATCGGTCTCCCGTTCTACGTGGGGCACGGGAACTCCTTCATTCCGATCATCAAGGCTGGCAACTCAGCGAGTATCAGTGCCAGCCACCTATACGTCGTTAGAAAAGCGTAGGCGTGCGCAACACGGCTCTACATAGGGATGGCTGTCCCGCCGCGCATCATGGCTGCCAGTGAGCTTCGCTGGTACCGCACCGCAAAGGACGTTGCGCCGCCGGAGCTTCCCTAGTCCGTGGCGGGCGTTGTGTCCGATGGTAGTGAGAAGTTGAACCTCCTTCTTCCTGATGGTACACTGACGCTGACCAGTCTCTTTCGCTGGGTAGCGGGGAAGGAGGCACGGACTCCTGCACCATCAAAGGCTACCACGACTCGATCTTCCACCGACCGACGGGGAGTTCGGAGCAAGACCGATTCCTTATCGGAGACGCGCTCAAGTCGGGTCGCGAACAATGTGAGGAACTGCAATGAGAACGCGACACGAGACCTCGCGGCGGCTCTCGCTCGGCTGGTTGGGCGTGTTTCTCGCGGTCGGGCTTCTGGTTGCCTTCCTCAACAACAACCACGGCATAGAACAGGGCATCTACCGAAACCACTACGTTCCGATGGCGGAGCACTTCGAGGGCGGCACGCCCCGCGACCCGATGACGTACCCGATTTGGGGCTATCCGCTCGTACTGGCGGTGTTGTCGCGTGACGCTCTGATCGTTCCTCTTCAGGTCCTGCTTTCCTCTGTCTCGATGTTCCTTTTGTATCTCGTCATGAGAAGCCAGGTGAGAGCGCCGCGAGGAGTTCTGAAGGGCCTCTTCGCAGCCGGGTGGCCCTGGTACACGCTCCACTCCGTGCGGTGGCCGATGTCGCCGGCCGTCTCGCTCACCACACTGAGCCTGCTCCTCCTGTGGTTGTCTTTCAAGCAAGGCCGATGGTGGCCCGCGGTCGCGGGCGGGATCATCGCCGGTGCAGCTCTGAACTTCCGCTCGGACTTCCTCTTTCTGGGCGCATTCACGCTCGTTCTCATTCTGGCGTCGCGCATCGTCCGCCGAGAACGTGTCCTCACCGTCACTCCCGTCGCCGTCTACATCCTCGTGGCACTGCTCTGCCTGATTCCGTGGGGGCTGCACTACAAGGCGGAGACGGGACACTTCTCTCTGACGTCGTCACACGGCGGAATGGTTGCCTACATCTCGCTGGGCCAGCTGCCGGGGAATCCGTGGAACATCGTCCACAACGATGGAACGGCCCGAGATGTGGTGGAGGAGATCGATCCTGAGATGTTCCCCTATTCTGATCGGGGCAACAGGATCCTCGTCGACCGGTTCCTCTCCAAGATCAAGAGCCATCCCGGAGCGTACGCCAAGAAGGTCGCCGGGAACCTGACCGGCGTTTTCGTGGGAGGGTTCTACAATGGAGAACCGGGCACGGGTTCCACGGAGACCAATCGGAGCCTTGAGATACTCAAGGAGAAACTCAAGGAGAGGTTCGGATTCCACCCAAATATG
>JAUXGN010000010.1 GCA_030622115.1 Candidatus Eiseniibacteriota bacterium | reverse complement strand
TGTTAGACCGCGTCAAGTCATAGTCGAGTCTTGAAACCGTAGGAGAGAACGTGAAGGCATTACTGGAGAACTCAAGCTGTTATCAAGTTGACCTCAAGCTGATGCCTGAAGAGCAATTCATCAATGCCAAAGTGAGGCTGGCGCTTCATGTTCCCACGAGCAAGATGAGCAGAGCCATCTTCTATCTACACAGACAGCTCGTGGTGCAATCGGTCGTCGGTGAGCATTTGGCAGGGTATAGATTTGATGCGGATACTCCAAGCCCAAATCCATTCATGCCCGAAGCCGGTACGCTCCATCTGCAATTCAGCAGACCGCTGAAGATAGGTGAGAAGACAGAGTTGGCTTTTGAGTACGAGGGAAGGATCACAACTTGGCCTGTCTGGTCCGCCAATGTTGTTTCGGGAGTGTGGACTGAACTGGGGCTATATCTGCCGTGGTTTCCCTACAATGGGGAGTACGGAGATTTCACGTTTTCGGTGAATGTGGGTACTGATGCCGCCTATCAAGTGAGAAGCTATGGTGGTCACGCACGGGATGCAGCAGAGTGGCGCTTTGTCTGGGGGCAGCCAACAAATGACATGGTGATAGTTGCTTCCAAGGATCTGAAGACCAAGACGATCAAGGTGAGTGGTTGGGAGATTACAGTACATTACGTCACTCTGAGCGAGTCCACGGCATCCATACTCGGGGAAGATCTCTCTTGGATACTTGAGCGTTTCGACGGTTGGTTCGGTGGAGAGAAGACAGGGAGGATGTCCCTCATCGAGTCTCCGCGTCAGCAGGGTGGTGGATATGCCCGTCGCGGCCTTATCGTGCTCGGCGGTTTGGATGACGAGAGATATGTAGAAAACCGCGCCGCGTACTTCCGGTATCTAGCGCACGAAACAGCCCACAATTGGTGGACGGGTGCTGAGGCGACGAGTTGGGAGGATTGGCTGAATGAGAGTCTTGCAGAGTACAGTGCACTGCTGGCTGTGCGAGACAGATTTGGTCAGGCTGCTTTCGACAAGAGGATGGCAGAGAAGATCGAGGCACAATCAAACGTACCTTCGATATGGGGCTTCGATCGAGGTGGGTGGTCGACCGAGGAGAGAGCGAAGGAAATCGAGGCCGTCTTGCATTGTAAGGGGCCAGTCGTCCTACACGAGTTGGCAATGAGCATAGGACACGAGAGTTTTCTAGCTGTGTGTCGAGAGATGGTCTTGCGAGAGGTGAGATCAACGGCACAGTTCCTTGAAGTGCTCGGATGTCTGGAGGGTGAGGAAGTCGCGAACCGGGTAGAGAAGATGCTGAAGACGAGATGATGGCCTGCTTCTGACTGGCGCGGTTACCCGCCGCTCGCGCCAGCCTTGACGCTCGCAACTGATGCGCGGATGTTAGGCTTCACGCTTGACAAGACCGCCATATGACGCTATAGTAATGACAGATGACAGTACGACGTTGACTCCTATGTGGAGGGTATCAGAGTGCATCTGTCGAGCATTGCGAAGATCCTCGGAGGGCGAAAGACGCTTCACTCGGACATCCGGGATCGCATGGATCTCGTGGAGCTTAGCAAGAGAGGCGTAAGCAAGGCGGCGCTGCTCAAGCTGGCTGGGTATCTGGGTCTATCAGTGGGTGAGATCGCCGAGCTTCTGCCTGTTGGCGAGCGCACGATCCAGCGGTATTCGAAGACGCGTCGATTCAAGAGCAGTGTATCAGAGCACATTCTGCAGATTGCTGAGGTGGCAGCCAGGGGAGAGGAAGTGTTCGGGGAAAAGGAGAGATTCCTGGCATGGTTGAACCTGCCCAGTGCTGCTCTGGGCAGCACCACTCCCGGGGATCTTCTTAGCTCTCGGTTCGGAGCGGAACTGATACTGGATGAGCTCGGCCGAATCGAGCACGGGGTCTTGGCCTGATGCATCTCTTTCGCATAGCGAAGACGGCGTACATCAGAGATCTATCCGGTGCCGGGCCTCGTCTATATGGTGGTCGGTGGAATCAGAAGGGCACCGCGGTCATCTACGCGGCCGAGAGTCGCTCCCTGGCAACGCTGGAGTACCTGGTTCATGTTCCACTATTCTACGAGCCGCTGGGTCTCTCGGTTGTGACGCTCATCGTTCCCGACGGCGCGAGCGTGCACGAACTTGGTCTCAATGAGTTGCCAGCTGACTGGAACCGGTTCCCAGCTCCAAGCAGGCTTGCCGACCTGGGCTCGCAGTGGGTACGCAGCAGCGGATCTCTGCTGCTGCGTGTCCCGTCGGCCGTCGTAGATGACGAGTTCAACCTAGTCATTAATCCCGGCCACGCAGAGATGATAGATGTGAGCATCGAGGATGTCAGGCCGTATGCGTTTGATGAACGTCTTCTGAGCCGTTTCAAGCGTGAAGCCTAACTAGCGCATACAGCCGCCGGGCTTGTCTGTCACGCTGACTGCCAGCGCGTGCTCAGCACGCGCCGCGCCAGTCTTGCTAGTTGGTCAGAGAGGTTGCCAAGTGAAGTTGCCACCGTTACGGTTGCGACTGAAGCGCGAGTAGCTAGATGGAAGGAGGCCGACAGGTGCCCATAGAGGTCAGGTATCTTGATAACGAAATTGGAATCAGCTGGCTTGGTGGGGGGGGTGTGACAGGGCAGGATTTGATTGATGCTAGTAAGGAGACGTTCGCGTCTGAAGAAAGGCTGAAGCAGATCAGATACGCGCTTGTCGACTTCACGCAAATCGAGGGAGTGTCTATATCACCCGCAGACATTCGGAAGAAGGCTATTCTGGATGGCGGAGCTGCTAGCATAGCTCCCGACGTTGTTGTGGCTTTGGTGGCTGCGGGAGACCTCGTGTTTGGTCTTGGTCGAGTATGGGATGCCTACGTAAACGGATTGAGTTGGCAGACAAAGGTGTTCAGATCAGTGGCCGAAGCTGAATCATGGATAGACGAACGGGTAGGCAGAGTGTCATCTGACGATCAGACGACAGAGTCAAGCTGACCGGAAGCGGAGCGGTGGTTCTTCGTCTGGCGTGCCCTATGCGAGCGGTTCTTGGGGAGGCCGGATGACTTGGCGGTCTAACTAGCGCATGCGGCCGCCGAGCTTGTCTGTCACGCTGGCTGCCATCGCGTGCGCAGCACGCGCCGCGGCTGCGCCGCAGCACTCACCGCGCCAGTCTTAACGCCCGCGACTGATACGCGGATGTTAGACGTACGTGCCCAGTTCCGGCACTCCGACCATGTCACTTGGAGATGTGATGGATATCCTCCAGCTTCTTGATGATGTTCGCATTCTCGCGTCCAACGGGCTGGAGTATGCGGACAACGAGTACGATCGTGACAGGTACACGCGCCTCATGGAACTCGTCGCAGAGTACTACGGACACGTGCTGGACTTGCCGCCGGCGGAGGTGCGAGAGCGCTTCCAGGCCGAGCTTGGTCACATCACACCCAAGGTGGGTAGCGACGGTGCGATCTTCGATGACTCAGGCCGCATCCTGCTCATGCAGCGCGTGGATAGTGGCACATGGTGTCTTCCTTGCGGGTGGATAGAGCCAGGCGAGACTCCCTCGGAAACCGTCTCACGCGAGGTGAAGGAGGAGACTGGACTGGTCGTGCGCCCGACGAAGCTCGTAGGGCTGTTTCCTCGTCAGGCAGGGGGGAGCAATGGTCCTCACGCTGTGATCTCGATTTTGTACCTGTGCGAGGTGGATGGAGGCACACTTGCGTGCTCATCTGAAGGACTGGAGCTTCGCTACTGGGAGATAGATGATGTGCCGGAGTGGTATGCGCACCACGAACGATTGGCGCATGCCGCACGGGATGTGATTGGCGACGGAGGGTTGAGCGATCGGGGACATGGTTGACAGATTAGTCCGAGGACGTGGCTGACATTGTGAACCGCCCCGGTTTCAGTGCTGACTTCACTGGGGCCGGCGTGCAGAGATCAGGCAGACAGGTTACTATCTTCTTCGCACCACGCGGCGACCAGGCGGGCGGCAACAGCGAGGTGTGGAAGCCAGGGCAGTCGTAGAGGAAATCCAGTCAATCATGAGGACATTCGTGGCTATCGCGCTGCTTATCGTTCTGGGCTTGGTCGTGACGGTTGTGCTTGCCCGGCTTCGGTGGCGAGCTGTCACAGACGATCTGGCCAGGCAACTCGACGCCGAGAGCACGCTTGCTGCTTCCCCAACAGTCATCCCCCAGGAGTCAGGTGACCTGCCGGCTCCGGTCGTCCGCTACTTCGAAGCCGCGCTTGGGTCAGAGCAGGGTCACATAGCTGCCACCCTCATCCACTGGCGTGGCGATTTCCTGCTGCGCCCCGAGTCGAACGGATGGCGTCGGTTCAGGGCGACCCAGGTGTTTCAGACACATCCGCCGGGCTTCGTATGGGATGCGCGGATTCAAATGATGCCGGGTTTGGATGTTTTCGTACGTGATGCGTTTGTTGATGGGGTGGGTTCAATGCGGGGCGCCGTTCTTGGCATCATCCCCGTGGTGGATATCCACGGAACTCCAGAGATCGCTGCTGGCGCGCTGCAACGCTACCTGGGAGAAGCAGTATGGTTTCCCACCGCGCTTCTGCCCGAGAGTGGTGTGCAATGGACAGCGCTCGATGACTCAAGCGCCCGCGCGACGCTGGCAGCAGGGGGAACCTCGGTGTCACTGGACTTCCGCTTCAGGGCGGACGGGCTCGTCGAGAGCATGTACAGCCCATCGAGATTCCGTGACGTGGACGGCACTGCGGTTCCCACGCCTTGGGAGGCGCGTGTGTCTCAGTATGTGGAGCGAGACGGCGTGCGTGTTCCCGGTGCAGGGGAAGTCACATGGCTCTTGCCCGAGGGTCGCCTGCCTTACTGGCGCGGGCAATTGGTAGATGTGGCATATACGCGTGAGTTGGACTGAGCCGGGAGTCGATGAAGTGCGACGCCCATCACGCCGGCCTTGACGCTCGCGGCTGACGCGGGGGTGTCAGGCGTCATTCGCAGGAGGATGCTTGAGCGAACAGAAGTCGACACGGCCGGTGGCCTTGGAGGCCTACGACTCGATGGCGGAGGCGTACGCTGCGGCTATCGAGGAGAACCCTCGCAGCATCTACTATGAGCGTCCAGCCATCATGCACTTGCTGCCGGAAGTGCCCGGGCGACGAATCCTGGACGCAGGGTGCGGCCCGGGGGTGTTGATGGAGTATCTTCGGGCTCAGGGAGCAGACGTTGTCGGGGTCGACGTGAGTGCGAACATGCTCAGTTTCGCACAGCAGCGTTTGGGTGAAGGGGCCGTCCTGCATTTGGCCGATCTCGATCAGCCGTTGCCGTTTCTTGCGGATTCATCGTTCGACGTAGTCCTCAGTTCAGGGACACTGGGCTACGTTCGCGACTGGCTCGTGCTGTTTCGGGAGTTCTATCGAGTGCTGAGACCGGGGGGATGCGTCGTCTTCTCTGTTGGTCATCCATGCTCGGAGGACACACTCAATGATACGGATGACTACTTCTCGACCGAGCTGCGTGAGTACACCTGGCGCGGCCTTGGTGCTCCGATAGTCGTGCCATGCTATCGAAGGCCGTTCTCCCACATGATAGATCCGATAGTTCATGCTGGTTTCTCCATCGAACGGATGGTTGAGCCGGTGCCGACCAAGGAGTTTGCGGAGATCAAGCCGGAGGAGTACGCGCAGCTGATTCGGCGTCCGCGGGTGCTGTGTATGCGGGTACGCAAGCCGGCGAACTCCACCTGGCCGGCGCGTGCAGCTGCAGACACCGCCTGTTCTGAACGGGAGAAGCCATGAACGATGAGTCCGGCAAGGAGATCATCCGCTGCTGGACCAGGGTGATGCTGTCGTGAGGGCACTTCAGATCGAAGGGGCGTATCAAGGTGAGGTACAGAAGAAGGGAGTAGTGACATGAAGGTGCGACGTCTGAGAATGCTGGCACTTCCTGCGGTGCTCCTGCTTCTGGTCTGCGCGGGGTGCGCTGCCGGCACTCCGAGGTTCGAGTCGGCGTCCGCCGGCTTCTGGAACGGGCTGTGGCATGGCATGATCTGTGTCATTACTTTCGTGATAGGGCTCTTCTCCGATACCGTCAGGATGTACGAGCCGAACAACGTCGGTGCACTCTACGACCTCGGTTTTCTGCTCGGGGCCATCGTGAGTCTCGGTGGTGGGGCGGGACATCACCACCGCAGGAAGGCGAAGCTCCTCGTTTGTGAGGAGAAGGAGTGGGAGGAGATCGGCGACAAGGTCGAGAGGAAGGTTCGGAAGGGCATCCAGAAGTGGCTCGATGAGTCCGAGGAGGGCGAGGGCGACTGGGAAGCGGTCGGCAGGAAGGTCGAGGAGAGGATCAAGAGAGAACTCAGGGAGTGGGCGGACGAGTAGCGTCGCGCCACCTTTCGCCCACGACTGATGCGCGGTTGTCAGGTGGGCAACGCGCCGTTGAGGATGGAGGTAGTAGTTGTCATCGACGGAAGCCGAATCGCTCCGCTTCATCAGTGAACCGGTAGCGGTCACGTTTGGGAACCGGAGAGGGTTTGAGAAGCGTCCCGCCTGCCCGAAGGACTTCGCATGGCGGGGCAAGTCCTACTGCATTGTTGAGCAGCTGAGCGAGTGGCAGGACCATGCACGTCGAGGGAAGATGGCGCACAACATGAGACCCTCGCATCTCGCGGCGGCAGAGAAGAGGGGGTCGTGGGGAGTGGGACGGCACTACTTCCGCGTCCGAACCGACACAGGTCAGGTATTCGAGATCTACTACGATCGAGCCCCGAAGAATGCCGCGAATCGAAAGGGCGGCTGGTGGCTGCTGCGAGAGCTTTCACCATAGTTTGAGATCGATGAAGAAGAGCGGCCTTGGACACTGCCTGATGAGCGTATGAAGCGCAGAGTGGAGGTGTCGAGTGGATGAGCAAGCCAGATACGATCGCGCAAGGAAGCGGGTGGAGGAACTCAAGGAGTTCTACCAGCATCTCGTGGTGTACGTGCTGATCAATGCATTCCTCATAGTTGTCAATATTCTGACCTGTCCTGGGTACCGTTGGTTCGTCTGGTCGCTCATCGGTTGGGGCATCGGGATTGCGATCCATGCAGCGACAGTCTTCGGCCCCGGGAGGTTCTGGGGGGCGGAGTGGGAGGAACGCAAGATCAAGGAGCTGGTGGAGAAGGGTCGGGGGCGTGGCCAAGGCTGACGCCGGCAAGTACGGAGCGGATTGCGACGGACAACACGGATTTCGGGAGTACTTACGTCACTCTACAGATAGTGCGGGATATGAAACGCATCATCGTCATTGGGACAAGTTGCTCAGGCAAGACCACGCTCGCCCGTCGCATTGCCGAGGTTCTCGACCTGTCGCATGTTGAACTCGACACCGTATTCTGGGGGCCGAACTGGAGTGAGTGCCCGACCGGGAGGTTTCGCGAGGCTGTCCGGAAACACGCAGAGACCGATCGCTGGGTCGTAGACGGCAATCACGGCAAGGCGCTCGATATCCTGCTGTCTCGGGCAACGGACGCGGTCTGGCTCAACTACTCGTTCTCCGTCGTGTTCCGGCGAGCGCTGCTCCGCACGAGCCGGCGCGTGATCTTCCGCGAGGAACTCTTCGGTGGAAACCGTGAGACGTTCAAACACTCGTTTCTCAGTCGCGGATCGATTTTGTGGTGGGTCATGCGGACGTACCGCGGTCGCAGGCGCACGTATCGTGAGTTGTTCAGCACCGGCGCCGGCGCTGATGTTCGCCTGACTGAGCTGTGCCGGCCTCAAGAAGCGCACGAATTCGTGGAGAGCCTTCGCGGCACCGGCTAGCCGACGTGGAGGAAGGGGTTCCCAGACATGAGAACTGCCTTATCGCAACTTGCTGTGTGCTGTGCTGCCGTGTGCTGTGTCGCAGCACCGGTGGTTGCGCAGCTCGCCCCCGAGGACGACTGGGCCGATCGCCTCGTTGATGCTGCCATCGAGCGGACCGAACATCAAGTTCGATACGACGGGTCCTATCTGTTGATCGACTATCCCGCGGGCGACGTCCCTGATAGCGTGGGAGTCTGCACTGACCTGATCGTCCGGGCATATCGAGCACTCGGAGTCGACCTTCAACAAGAGGTCCACGAAGACATGATCGACAACTTCTCTGAGTATCCCGACATATGGGGCCAGACGGCGCCGGACCCCAGTATCGACCACCGGAGAGTGCTGAATCTCCAGGTATTCTTCAGGCATCGGGGAGAGGAACTCGCAGTGACGGATGCCGCAGCTGACTATCAGCCCGGCGACCTCATCACATGGATGCTTCCCGGCAACCTACCTCACATCGGAATCGTGACGAACCGGTGTTCACCTGACGCGAAGAGGCCGATGATCGTGCACAACATCGGCCGGGGACCCGAGATCGAGGACAGTCTCTTTGACTACCCGATCACTGGACACTACAGGTTCGAAGTGCCGCCGTCATTGATGCTGTCTGACTAGCTCTTGCAGCCGCGGGGAGGCTAGGCACGCGGCATTGACAGCTGGTGGAGCGTGGACACGTTCGTGCGTATCCTGGCGGGGCCTGCGTGGTTGAAAGATCAGGTGACAGACCTGTCGCCTGCGGCTTGGCGGGTATCTACCAGAGTCCTGACTTCCTGCCCCAGCACGAAACTCCGGATCGTCATTGATGTTGTTGCCTGTGGCTCCTGATGGCATTGCCATGTCGCAGAAGTAGATCTCAGCGTCGGTCCCCCAGTCAAGATACAGATCGTCGCTGTACATCCCTGGATTGTCGAAGATGATCGTGTTTACGAAGTAGCCGGTCGCATCGTTGTTTGCAAAGACGCAGTTCGAAACGACCGCATCGGACGACAAGAGAGCCAGTCCACCGTCGTGGATGTCGGGATAGTCGCCGGACGTTTTTCCGTATTCGATTCGACAGTAGGCCAGATTGCTTATCTGACCGGAGTCGATTCGTATTCCGCCGTGAGCGTCTGGCCGGACGGGACGGTAACCTCTCCGGTGACAAGGTAGGGCGCGGTAGCTGTCCAGAGACCGGACTGGTTGCCGCTGACTGCAGTCTGAGAGAGCACCTTAACACATACACCTTCTATACCACAATAGTGGCTCGACAATCAATGAGGCCGGCCCCGGCGAATCGACACACTGAATTCTGGGCGGCCGTCGAGCTTGAAGCGGTCGCAACCAGTGGAGTATGATTCAGTGCTCCGTGCATACATCGCGACTGGGCGCGGACGACGTGAGGAGACTTGCGGAGGAGGAGCGCGATGAAGACCCTCATCTTGAACGGTAGTCCCCGCAGGAGTGGTACCGTGGCCACGCTCTTGAGAAGTGTGGCTGAGGGATTTGAGGCCACATGTCCCGGTCTTCATGGGTGAGAGTCCGCGAGGCATTCCGACGCTCTCCTGGCGAAGTGCCGACGCTTGGGACGTCGTTTCTGAGTTCAATGTACCTGGCCGTCGCAGTGATGAAGGCCACGTACCGGCTTGACCAGACGGTCACCAGAGACCGCTGCAAAGGAGGAGGTGCATAGTCATGAAGACCAAGAACTGGACGCTCTTGTGTTTGATTGCGATCGTGCTTCTGTGTGCGAGTCCCGTCCCGGCAGAATTCCAGTGGACGGAAGTCGAGGTTGAGGGCAGTCAGGACCATCCCATGTTCTCGCGCTTCCCCGGGGCGATCATCGCCGCATACTCCGTGCGCAGCTTCGACGAATACGTGCTCCCCGTGGGCAGCGGCATCGGCGACGATGGCGAGTCGCTGACCGAGAGCCTGGACCTGGAAGGGAGAGTAACCCGGATTCAGTACGGGGGTATCTCATCCGACCGCTCGACCCTCGAGATCTTCCGGAACTACGAGACAGCCATGAAGACGGCCGGCTTCGAGATACTCTTCCAGGCGAAGGGGAAGGACCTCCACGAGTACTGGCCTGCGATCCTGTATCACGACGTCAACAGGTTCGAGCCGGATCCAAACTTCCTTTCCTCAGCAACTGAACCGTCCACGCGCTACCTGTCGGGGAAGCTCGCACGCCCGGAAGGCGACGTCTACGTATCGCTTCTGGTCGCTGTGGTCGGCGCCTACGATCTTTCTGATCAGCCGCTCGTGCAGTTTGATGTAATCGAGATAGAGCCGATGGAGACGGGGCTCATCACGGTGAATGCCGGCGCAATAGCGGACAACATCGCCAAGACCGGACACGTTGCCCTCTACGGGGTTCTCTTCGATACAGGCACGGCCGAACTCAAGCCCGAGTCGGCCGCCGTCCTCGACGAGGTAGCAGCGGCTCTCCGCGAAGACGCCGATCTCAATCTGTACATCGTGGGTCACACAGATAATGTCGGTGGCTTGGACTCGAACATGAGTCTCTCTCGCGATCGGGCTGCTGCTGTGATCACAGCACTCGTTTCGGACGCCGGCATCGATGCCGGGAGAGTCAGCGCTCACGGTGTTGGTCCGCTGGCGCCCGTGGCGTCGAACGCGACCGAGGAAGGGCGAAGGCTCAACCGGCGCGTTGAACTTGTCGTACGGTAGGGTTGTGCGGTTGCTGGACCGCGGTGACCGGATCACGGGATAGATGAGAGATGCAGAAAAGGACACTGATCGCCTACATCAGCGCAGGCGGATCGGCATGGTGTACCGAAAAGGCAAGCAGTTCCTTCGGCGAAAGGACCTCAAGGGGAAACGACTGGCCATCTTCCTTTCCAGCGGGATGGCGGTTGAAAGTGCGGAGAAGTCGAAGACGAAGTTTCTCAAGCCGCTTGTGGAGAAGTACGAGCTGGGTCCCATCATGTACGATGCGTTTCCAGGGAAGAAACCGGGGCCCGGAGGCAAGCTCGAGGACACAACTGACCCGGAGATCGCGAGACGGTGGGCCGAGGAACTTGTCTCGAGATTGAGCGAACCTGGCTTTAGCGATTGACTGAGGGGATGGCCGTGTCGAACAAGATCAAGATAGGGATCATCATCTGCGACCGGTACCGCCGTTGTGCGGGTGGCAAATGTTTCAGGGCACTGAAGAACAAAGAGGGCGCATTCAGCGTCTACGCGGATAGGGACGTGGAGCTGGTCGGGTACACAACGTGCGATGGGTGCCCCGGCGGCAATGTTGAGTATGCGGGAGACGAGATGGTCAAGAACGGGGCTGAGGTGATACATCTCGCAACGGGCCTCATTGTCGGGTACCCGCCGTGTCCGAACATTCGTACGTTCAAGGCCTTTCTGGAGGCTCGGCACGGTGTGAAGGTAGTCGTTGGAACACATCCCATCCCCGCCAAGTATCTTGCAATGCACAGAACGCTCGGGACGTGGAAAGCGGAGTCGTGGAAGTTGATTATCGAGCCGACAATGACGGACGAGGCGACACGCAAAGCGTACGACTGAATCAGATCGAAGAGGGTCTTCGCGTTGTGGACAATCTTCCTGTGTCCAGTATACTCGGGTCGGTCCTCGTCGCTGCCTCGCTGGGGGGATTCGCTTCGGTGATCGCGTAACTGGAATCAGAGTGATATGTGGTCAATCGGGCGCCACCCGGCTCGACGCTTGGGCCGTACGCAACACTGGCTGATGCCCAAGCTGCAGGAGCGGTTTCGATCAACTACGGCGTCTTCATCTGAAGGCCGTGCGATGCCCGCACTGCACAGCAGATCTGAGTGCTGCCTAGCCAATACACATGCTGGATGGATTTGTGTGTGTGTGGTATGCATCGCAAGGAGGACGGTATGAGAGTTGTAGCGTGCCTGGTGCTCATCAGTTTTCTCGTGCTTGCCGGATGCTCGGTCGGCGAGTCGCAGCCGCAGGACCCGCCGTCTATCGAGCCCGCGCTTGAGTCGGAGCTGGCTGCTTGGCTCGACGTGGAGGGGGAGACGCCGGAGGACTATGTGGTCGGGCTCTTCTCGGACCACGATGTCGTCTTCCTCGGCGAGCAGCACAGGGTGAAGCATGATGTGCTTCTTGTGCAGTCACTGGTCAAACCGCTCTACGAGGCGGACGTGCGCATTCTCGCGACGGAGTTCGGTCGGCGGGAGGATCAGCCGCTGATTGACTCGCTGCTTCTTGCGCCGGAGTGGAACGAGGAACTGGCGAGGGAGATCGTCTTCAGGCAATTCGTCTGGTGGGGCTACCGTGAGTACGTCGACGTCTACCGGTCCGCATGGATGTTGAACCAGGGACTGCCCGAAGGAGCTCCGAGGTTCAGAATTCTTGGAATGAACGATTCCCCTGACTGGAGCCACATCACGTCCGATGCAGATCGGGAGGATGGAAGGGTCATGCGACGAGTGTGGCGTGGTGGAGGAGAGGAGCACTGGGCGGCCGTGATTCTCGATGCCGTGCGCTCGGGCGAGAAGGTGGTCGTGCACTGCGGCATTCATCACGCTTTCAGCGAGTACCGCCAGCCAATAGTCAATCAGGGTGAGTTCAGTCATTTCGACCACAGTCTGCGTTGTGGGAATCACGTCTTCGCCGAGCTAGGCAAACGTGCAGTGACCGTCTTTCTGCATGCTCCATGGAATGGGCCGGATGGGTACAGTTCGCGCATGCGTCATCCCGCCGACGGCGTCATCGACGCCCTTATGCTCGCAGAGGGCCCACGCTCGGTGGGGTTCGATCTTGATGGAGGTCCGTTCGGGGAGCTTCGCATCGAGGACGCCGTCTACCGCCACGGATACGAGGATTTCAGGCTGGCGGATTTCTGTGACGGCTGGATATATGCGAAGCCGATTTCGGAGTATGCAGGTGTCACACCCATTCCCAATTGGGTGAACGAGAGCAATCTTGAGCGGGCGAGGGCGGGGAGTCCGAACGCCGGTTTTCGCCAGGCTTCAGTTGATGAGTTCAACCAGGGGATCGCGCAGGACGCCGGGATTCACCGACGCTGGAGACACCTGAGGTAGTCATACTCAGGGTCCGGCAGCGAGGAAGCCGGCGGAGAGAGGAGATGACCCGGAGATGGTGAAGAGAGTCCGCACTAGAGTTCGCATCACTGTTGCATGTGCGCTGTTGTTCTCGGTCTTGTGTTTGCTGCCCGCGCTGAGTGTCGCCGGTGAGCGACCGGCCGGCACTGCACTTCAATTCGGTATCGGCAGTAGTTTCAGCCTCTCGGACTTCGGGGGGGCGACCATCTGCTATCAGCGCTTCCTCTCAAAGGACCTTGCTTTGAGACTCGGCGCGACGATTGAACTTGCCTACGATACACAGGAGGAAACGGCAGAAGGTACTGGGCAATACGATGGCTCCAGTTCCGGCGCACTTGAGGAGTGGGACAACAAGGCCTCTCTCAGTTGCGAGTGGCTCGTGTACCGGGGTTCGGACGTGTCGCTGTACTTCGGCGGGGGACCGCATGTCTCCGTCGCAACCAAGCAGGACGCGTACTCGAGCTTCTCCTTCTCGAGTGATGCTATTAGCTACAGGAGCACCCGATACCGTAACAGGTCTCTTGGCCTGGGCGCGACCGGAGTCGTCGGAGTGCAATGGGCGCCGGCTGCCTGGTGTGCCCTGCATGTCGAGTATCGAGCCGTCGCCGCTTACGTCATGGAGGAGGACAGCGAATTCCAGGAGAGGACAGGTGGATCCGACGACTACACCCGTGACGAGATATGCACGAGTAGTGGCGTCGAGTTCGATTCGGAGGGCGTGCGAGCCGGAGTGTCAATCTACTTCTGATGATGCGAGGTGTGTTGGGGAAAGGAGATAGTCCAAGAATGGAGAGGAGATCTCGCATCAGTCTCGTATGTCTGCTGCTGTTCGCGGTCCTATGCTTGCAGCCTGCGACGGGTGTCGCTGGTGAGCGACCGACCGGCAATGCACTCCAATTCGGAGTGGGCAGTGGTTTCGAGCCCTCGAGCTTCATGGAGGGGACGATCTCGTATCAGCGCTTTCTCTCAACGGACCTTGCCCTGAGACTCGGCGCAACGATTGAGGTGTACAGCGGCACGATGGAACACGCAGCGCAGGGTACCGGGGAGTACGAGGGCTCTGATTCCGAGGCATTTCACACGTGGAACGACAGTGTCTCCTTGAGCTGCGAGTGGATCGTGTATCGCGGTTCGGACGTGTCGCTGTACTTCGGAGGAGGACCACATACCTTCTACCGTAGCATGGAGTACGGGGAATCGCGCTTTCGCCCGTATGACGATGCTATCCGCTGGCGCGACCGAACTCGTAAGATGTCCTTTGGTCTGGGTGCGTCCGGGGTCATCGGAGTGCAGTGGGCTCCGGCTGAGTGGTGTGCCCTGCATGCCGAGTATCGCGCAATCGCTGCATATATCAATGGAACGGTCATAGAGTACTGGGATGAGGTGGGGGGCACCTACAAGAACACGAGAACGACAAAGCGGACAAGCAACGGCGTCGAGTTTGACTCGAAGGGCGTGCGAGCCGGAGTGTCAATCTACTTCTGATAACGCGGAGAGTGTCCTCTGGAGGTGCATGACCGACAGAGGACACACTGGTTCTCTCGTTGGCGCGGGCCTGCTTCGGGCCGCCATGTTCCTGCTACTCGGTGTCCTTTTGGTGCTAATGCATGGGGAAAGCACGAGTGGGGGCGATGCAAAGAGAGGAGAGAAGCCATGAACGTGCCTAGGGGGCTGCGTGTGCTACTGTGGACTACCAGGATCGTGGCGACGCTGATCGTCGTACTCATGGCGTTCATGCTGATCGGAGATGCGGGGAATCCACCGACATCCGACGAGATCTTGTTGCTTGCGCTCTTTCCCGTAGGGATGTGCGTGGGCTACGTAGTAGCGTGGCGATGGCCGCTCGTCGGAGGCAGCATCAGCGTGGCGTGCATCGTGATTTTCCTGATGACGCTGGGCGAGGCAGAAACGAGTATGGTGGGTATCGTGTCGATGCTCGGGATACCGGGCATTCTGTTCATTCTATATGCGCTTCTCACCAGGCGTACGAACGCTGCCGTGGCGCCTGGCTAGCGTCCGTACCCGCCGCAGGAGAAAGCATGAAGAATTGCTGGGACCTGAAGGGGGAGTGCCCGTTCAGGGACACAGATCCCGCTGAGGCGAAGTGTCAGGCGAGAGCGCCTGTGATAGCGTAGCCACGTATGGGCTTTGGCAGAGAGCAGAGATGCGATGGGGCGCGCCATGACAGGCTCCAGCCTGCGCAAGCTGCTTCTGATGTCCGCCGGTGTCTTGGCAGTCGGGTTGGGCATTGTCGGGCTCTTCCTGCCTCTTCTTCCTACCACTCCCTTCCTGCTGCTTGCAGCCGCCTGCTTCGTCCGCAGTTCAGATACGCTCTACGAGTGGCTCACGAATCACAGGTGGTTCGGCAGGTACATCAAGAACTACAGAGAGCACAGAGCAACCACCAGGATGACCAAGATCGTAACGCTCGTGCTGCTCTGGGGAACCATCGGGTACACTGCCTTGGTCGTCGTTGACGGGTGGCAGCTTCGCTCTCTTCTGTTTGCTGTCGCACTCGGCGTGACGATACACGTGCTGAGTCTCGGAACGATTGCGGGAGGGCGACCCGCTGAGGAAAGGAAACCGGGTGCCTAGTCCGGCAGTAGGGCGAGCCGTGAGAATTGAGGGAATGCAATGACCGTCTTTTCGGCAGCGGCACTTCTGTTTCTCGTGATGGATCCCTTCGGGAATATCCCGCTCTTCATGTCTGCGCTCAGCGAAGTGGATCGCGGGCGCCACGTCCGCGTCATCATCCGCGAACTCATCATCGCCTTCGTGGTTCTCGTCGCCTTCCTCTTCACGGGGTCGCACGTGCTCAAGATGCTCCAGATCTCGGAGTCAGCGCTGAGCGCGGCCGGCGGCACGGTTCTTCTTCTTATTGCGATCAAGATGATCTTTCCACGGATCGGTGGGGGGCTGGCGGAGGAAACGCCGTCGGGAGAGCCGTTCATTGTACCGATGGCGATTCCCTACGTGGCCGGTCCGTCAGCTCTCGCTGCAGTGCTCCTCATCATGAGCAAGGAGCCCGGTCGGTGGCCGGAATGGCTGGCGGCTCTGTCCATCTCCTGGTTTCTTACGGGGTTGATCCTCGCCACCTCAGGGGCGCTGGCGAGACGGTTGGGGAAGAAGGTGCTGACCGCGATCGAGCGATTGATGGGGATGCTGCTCGTGGCCATCGCGATCCAGATGATCATGACCGGAGTGGCTCAGTTCATGAGGTCGGCCGGATAGATTTGCGGACAAAACGCGCTTGGTGTGTTGAGATTACTGTATTCGACCCGCCAGCACGTCTCAGTGGATGGGGCGCCGCGTCATGCAGCGAAAGCTATCCGTCAGGACCTTGAGGGAGTTCTTCGCGCTGGAGCACAACATCCTCGTGCTACTGGGCGCCATTCTGGCGATCGGGATGGGTGAAGAGCTCTGGATCCGCTTCATTCCCAAGTACCTCGAAGTGCTGGGCGCCGGCGCCGTTGCCATCGGTGTGTACGGCTCCTTCATGCGAATCGTCGAGACGATCTACCAGTATCCGGGCGGCTGGCTAGCCGACAGGATGGGCCGCAAGCGCGCGCTCGTTCTGTTCAATCTGATCGCTGCTTCCGGCTACGCGCTGTACCTGGTGACGGACCGCTGGGAGGTCGTCATTGTTGGGTCCGTGCTGGTGCTTGCGTGGAGCAGCATGTCGCAGCCTGCGGTCTTCGCTCTCATAGGTGACACCCTCAGCAAATCGCAGCGGGCAATGGGGTTCAGCGTCCAGTCGATCTGGAAGCGCATACCGATCGTCCTCGCGCCGCCGATCGGAGGATATCTACTCAAGCGCCTCGGATTCTCATCGGGCATGCACATAGGGTTTGCGATCTCCATCCTGTTCGCGCTGGTCGCCATCTATCTCCAATCCTGCTACTATCGGCTTCCTCCTCCGAACTCGGAACCCCGGGGAGAGAAGGGGAAGTCCGTATGGCACATGATGCCCGGTACGCTCAGACGTCTGCTTCTGACTGATTGCCTGGTTCGGTTCGGTTCGAATCTGGCCGCCATCTACGTGGTGCTTCTGGTGCTCGACGTTCGCGGCAAGAGCCCACTCGAGTTCGGGGCGCTCACTTCACTGCAGATGTTGACGGCGATCGCTTGCTACATACCTGCAGCACGCCTCGCGGACCGGTACGGTCGCAAGCCGTTCATCTTTGCCACGTTCGCGCTCTTTGCGCTCTTCCCCGTCAGTCTTGTTGTTCTTCCAGCGGGTTGGCTCTTTGTCGCATTCATGATAGCAGGGCTGCGCGAAGTCGGAGAACCGGCGAGGAAGGCTCGAATCGTCGATCTCGCTGCGGAGTCACACCGCGGTCGCGTCATCGGCTTCTACTATCTCATTCGCGGTCTGGCCACGATCCCGGCTCCCTTCCTGGGCGGCCTTCTGTGGCAACGCGGCCATACTTGGCCCTTCATCCTCGGCGGTGCGGCATCGGCCGCCGGACTTGTGTTCTATGCCTTGAGTTCTCGAGGGAGCCGAGACTGATCAGTGTTTGCAGCGGGGCAGTTGACACAAGGTGCAGAATCCCTACAATCATAGTCGTTGGTTCTCTAACTTCGAATGTCGAGCGCAAGCAAGGGCAGAGGCAGAGGCAGAGCCTCACCGGGAGACACCAGTGGACACAGCGAAACGATCTTGGATGAAGTCTATTACCTGGCGGGTCGTCGGGATCGTACTGCTTGGGCTGATCACGTATTTCATCACCAAGAACTGGAAAGAGATGGCGATCATTACGGTCATCTTCCACGGAATCCGCGTAGTTCTCTACTACTACCACGAGCGGATCTGGGAACGCGTCTCTTGGGGCAGGGTGAAGCATCCCCTCGCCGACCTGCCGGTGACAGACGAACTGACGCCCGAGGATCTTGAGGCTGTGAAGGAGCAGCTCAGATCGCTTGGGTATATCGATTGACGGCACTGACTGAGGATCCCCAAACGAAAGTGGAGGTTGTGATGAAGATAGCCATTGCATCGGACGACGGGAAGACCATCGCCTCGCATTTCGGGCGCACGAGAGGATTCGTGATCGTGGAGGCCGAGGACGGGAAGATCACGGGGAGCGAGTACCGACCGAACACCTTTACCAGCCACGTGGCGGGACCCGAGGGTGAGTCACACGCGGCCAATCGACATGGTCCGATCCTGAGCGCGTTGTCTGACTGCCAGGTCGTCGTCGCACGCGGTATGGGACGACGCATATACGACGATCTCGCGTCAGCTAAGATAGAGGTCTTTGTCACAAACGAGGTCGAGGCAGAGAAAGCCGCCGAGCAGTATCTCTTGGGGAAGCTTGTCGACAATCCGGATCAGGCGTGCGATCACTCCCCGGATGAACAGTAGAGACACGGAGGATGTCATGACACAGTCGTATCCATCCGACAAGCACCTTACACTTGTGGCCATCCTGCACATTGTCTACCACTCACTCGCACTGCTCGTGGGGATTGTCATCTTCGCACTGCTATCCACGATCGGTTGTCTTGCGGAAGACCCGCAGGCAGCGCAGATTCTGGTACTTGTCGGCACGTGCCTGGCCGTCTTCTTCATCCTGCTCTCCGTTCCCGGGATCATCGGAGGCATCGGGCTTCTCAAGAGGAAGGAATGGGCGCGCATCATGACGATCGTCGTGGGCGCGCTGGGTCTCATGGATGTCCCGATGGGGACGGCGCTCGGCGTCTACACGTTCTGGGCACTGATGCAGGATGACGCCGTGGCTCTCTGTCGAGCGAACACAGACTAGGGCTTGTTTCTTCGAACTCGCGCCGTGAGGGAGAGACCGTGAGAAAAACAGATGGTGTACATCGGCGACTCACCGTCGCGGCGCTGTTGGCTCTCCTCGCTCTGGTCGGCTGCGCCTCGACCCACGCGCCCCCGGTCGATCCACACAACATCATCCTGTTTATCGGTGACGGCATGGGGGTCTCTCACGTCACGGCCGCCAGGGTCGAGAGCGGCTCTCTGAACATGGAGCGGCTTACTACCGGTGGGTTTCTGGCGACTCATGCAGTGGGGTCATTTGTCACTGACTCTGCTGCAAGCGGAACCGCCATAGCTACGGGAGAATCGACCGTGAACGGCGCCATCTCCGTGTCTCCGGCCGGAGCACCACTCAAGACCGTTCTTGAGTATGCCGAGGAGAACGGAATGGCGACGGGTCTTGCCGTGACCTGTTCGATCACGCACGCGACGCCGGCCGTCTTTGTCGCTCATGTTCCGGACAGGAGTGACGATGTGCTGATAGCGGAGCACATCGCTGCCGGAGGCGTTGACGTTTTGTTCGGAGGCGGGCTGGGGTACTTCCTGCCGGCATCCGCCTTGGGTAGCCTCAGGAAAGACGATCGGAACCTCATCTATGAGATGGAAGGCGAGATGACGATCGTGCGCACCGAGGAGGAATTCAACGAACTCCTGGGTAGAGACCGTTCGGATGGCGAGCGCGTCGCAGGACTCTTCTATCGTGCTCATCCGCCGGTTGAGTATGAACGCGCTCCTAGCCTCGCGCGCCTCACGGCCGGTGCTCTGGACATACTGGCCGGAGATGAGGATGGATTCTTCCTCATGGTCGAGGGTTCTCAGATAGACTGGGCCGGGCACGAGAACAACTCCGACTGGATCATAGCAGAGACGCTCGACTTCGATGCCGCGGTCGGAATCGGTATGGATTTCGCGGAGCGGGATGGGCGAACACTCGTTGTCGTTACGTCCGACCATGAGACGGGCGGCTACGCCGTTCTTGACGGTTCGGTGGCGGAGCACCGCGTGTCACGGACAGGGTTCACAACGGGCGGTCACTCAGCGAGTATGGTCCCGCTTCTTGCGTACGGACCCGGCAGCTCCCATCTGGGTGGAATCCACGACAATACGTTCCTGGGGAACGCTCTCATCGAGCATGTGCGTTCCGTGGCCAGGTAGGCATTGGATCCCACATGGCGAAGTTGCTATCCGCGCCCGCGCGACCGGCGCCACAATAGGAGGAAAGTGAGATGGCAGATCTGGCTACAACGTACATGGGGCTCAAGCTCAAGAACCCGCTGGTCGTAGGGAGTTCCGGTCTTGCGAACTCCGTGGAGGGTGTTGTTGCGTGCGAGGAGGCTGGGGTGGGGGCAGTGGTGCTCAAGTCGATATTCGAAGAGGAGATCACTGCAGAGGTTGATGGTGTGGTAGCGTCCGGGCAGACGCCGCACATGCATCCGGAGGCCGCCGACTATGTCAGGAACTATGGGCTAGAGAACGCTGTTGGACGCTACATCTCACTTGTATCCGACGCGAAGAAGGCCGTTTCCATTCCTGTGATACCAAGCATCCACTGTGTCTCCGCCACGGGCTGGCTGGACTTCGCGAAGCGGGTAGAGATCGCGGGCGCTGATGCGCTCGAACTCAACGTCTTTGTGTTCCCCTCAGATCCGGAGAGCGACGGGCGTGTGAACGAGCAGATCTGCATTGATGCTGTCAGGTCCGTGAAGGACCTGGCGTCTATCCCCGTGGCCATCAAGATAGGCTCGTTCTTCTCCGGACTCGCCCATACGGCAGCAAGATTGTCAGAGGCCGGAGCCGACGCGATCGTGCTGTTCAATCGTTTCATGCGCTTTGATTTCGATCTTGAGAAGATGGAACTGATTCGCACAGGGCATCTCAGCGGTCCGGAGGAGATGTACCCCACACTCAGATGGGTGTCCATACTTGCGGGACAGCTCGAGTGCGATCTTGTGGCCACGACCGGAATCAACGACGGCGGCGCCGTCGTGAAGCAGCTGCTGGCCGGCGCGACCGCCACGCAGGTCTGTTCAGCCTTCTACAGGAACGGAATCGGTCATGCCGGGGTCATACTTGATGAACTCGAAAGCTGGATGGACTCGCACGGCTACGCGTCAGTAGCCGATCTCCGCGGGAAGATGAGTCAGGAGAGGAGCGCGAACCCGGCCGGCTATGAGCGCGTTCAGTTCATGAAGGACTCTGATCAGATGAAATAGCGCCGGCGACGCCAGGAGATGCGAATGAGAAGCTATAGAAAAGAGCTCTGGTTCAATACGGCAGGGCGCCGAGCGTTCATCAATATCACACCAGAGGTGGAGGAGGCGCTCGCGGAGTCCGGAGTGTCGGAAGGACTCGTGTTGGTCAATGCGATGCACATCACGGCGTCCGTGTTCATCAATGACGATGAGTCCGGACTTCACCAGGACTACGAACGCTGGCTGGAGGGACTCGCTCCGCACGAGCCCACGAGCGCATACAGGCACAACAGGACCGGAGAAGACAATGGGGACGCACATCTCAAGCGTCAGGTGATGGGGCGGGAGGTGGTTGTGGCCGTTACCGAAGGCTCGCTGGACTTCGGGCCGTGGGAGCAGATCTTCTACGGTGAGTTTGACGGCGGTCGAAGGAAACGCGTTCTCGTCAAGATCATAGGGGAGTAGTTCGCCCCCGCGGGCGCTCAGGGGACAGGGAACGGCAGGTCTTGGGCTGGAGGCGCTTGCGAACAGGAATCGACAGGTCTCGGGCGACATTCGCTACCGGAGGAGGGACAGAATCATGAAAGGAACGACGATCCGAGGTGCGACCGCGACGATCGCAGTTCTCCTTGCACTCACTATCATGATGGCTGGTTGTGCTTCAACGGAGATCCGGTCACAGACGTCGCCCGACTACAGGGGGCAACCGTACGAGAAGATACTTGTCTGGATCGATGTCGATGACGCCCTGACCGCGGATAGTGCGGAGAACTATCTCGTTGAGGAACTGATTGATCGGGGAGTCGATGCGGCGCCTCAGTACTCGATCTTCTTCGCTGGGAAGGACTACACATATGGTCAGCGGCAGCGAGAACTCGACAGGAATGGGATTGATGCCGTTCTTACCGTAGAGATGACAGATAGCGGAGCGACAAGACACCGCACGCCGGATCGCCTGCGTAGGGTCCACCGTGTCAACCCGTACACGGGCCGTGTTCACACGTACACCAAATGGGCCCCGGGCCATGTAGATGTGGACGCCTGGGCCGACTTCTCCGCAGAGCTGATTGATAGAGCCAGCGGAGAGATGGTGTGGCTGGCAGTCGCGAGAACAGCCGGCGATCCATCGATCGGCAGAGCCGGCTTTGCCCAATCAGTGTCGCGAGAGGTGGCCGACCAGCTGATCAGAGACGGGATGGTTGCCACAAACTAGACCGCGTCTTTCATGCTCCCGAACCATAGGCGCACTCGATCGTGCGGCCTTATGCCTTCAGATTGAGCTTGTCGGGGCCCGTCAAACTCTGAGACAATCGCAGTATTGTGAGCATCTTTCGAGCCCCAGAGGGGCTCGCGAAGCATTGTGCTGTCCGGCGGGATGAGTCCGGCAGGCAGACGAGGGGAATGGAATCCACGGGGGAGAAGAATGTCGATCGTACTGGATGGGAACACACTCACTGTTGACAAACTTGTGGCGATCGCACGGCATGGAGAGAAAGTTGAGATTCATCCGGATGCGCTCGAGAGGATCAAGACCTGCCGTGCGATGCTGGAAGAGAAAATACAGGCGCACGAGATCATGTATGGAGTCAATACGGGCATCGGTGAATTCTCCGAGGTCGTGCTGACCGACGAGCAGGTCGGGGAGTTCCAGAAGTACCTCATATACAATCACGCCGCCGGTATCGGCGATCCCGCACCGCTCGAGTACGTGCGCGGAGCGATGGCCGGACGAATCAACGTGCACTGCAACGGCAGATCCGGATGTCGTCCGGATATCACTCTCACTCTTGCGGCAATGCTCAACAAGGGAGTGACGCCCTTCGTTTGCCAGAAGGGCTCGGTCGGGGCCAGCGGAGATCTGGCGCCGATGAGCCAGATAGCGCTTCTCCTCATGGGTGAGGGGCACGCCTACTACGAGGGCAAGCTTCTTTCCGGCAAGGACGCGATGGAGAAGGCGGGCATTCCGATTCCGGGACTCGAGGCGCGGGACGGGCTTGCCACCATCAACGGTTCGAACCTCCTGACCGCGATGAGCGCGATCCACATCTACGACATGACGCGCATACTCAAGCACGCCGAGATTGCCTGCGCGATGTCGCTCGAAGCCCTGATGGCGAACACAAAGCCCTACGACGTGCGTCTGCATCAGGCACGCGGGTTCAAGGGCGCTATCAGAACAGCGGGAGTGCTGCTCAAGGTTATGGCCGGCGGTGACGTGGCTGAGGGCAATCTGAAGATGAAGGTTCAGGACGCCTACTCAATGCGTTCGACCCCCCAGGTCATCGGCGCAGCGCAGGATGCGATCCTTTGGGCGAAGAGCCAGGTCGAGGTCGAACTCAACGGCGTTGGCGACAATCCGGTCTTCTTCCCCGAGTACAAGCTCACGATCACCGGCGCGAACTTCCAGGGATCACCTGTCTCGCTTCCGATGGACATGGCCGGTGCGGCCATAACGATGATCTGCGTTCTGTCGGAGCGCCGCATGAATCGCCTGACGAACCCGGCGCTCTCGGTCGGACTTCCGCCGTTCCTCTCAAAGGGCGCCGGGATGATGTCCGGAATGATGCTCTCGCAGTACACGGCCGACAGCCTCATCGTGGAGCAGCGCATCCTCTCGGCGCCGGCGAGCATCCAGTCGATACCGGCAGCGGCCGACCAGGAGGATTTCGTCTCGATGGGTATGAACACGGCGATCAAGAACGGACAGATCATCGACAACGCCTACGGCGTTCTCGGGATCGAGTTCATGGCAGCGGCGCAGGCAATGGACTTCCGCGATTTCAAAAAGGGGAAGGGCACGAGTGCGGCGCACGCGGTCATCCGGAAGCACGTCGAGTTCCTGGATATCGACCGGCCGCTCTACCCCGACCACACTGCGATGCAGGAGCTTGTCAGGTCGTGTGAGATCCTCGACGCCGTTGAGAACACGGTCGGGAGCCTGGACGGGTAGGTTGGTGCAGCTGTGGTCGCGATTCGGGGCCCGGGAACGTATCTGCAAGGAAAGGCGATTCAGTAGATGGCGAGGAACGACAAAGAGCGCGGACTCGATTTCGTGAGAGCGAGGGTGGAGGAGGACAACCGGACCGGGCGGTTCGACGGGCGCGTTCAGACGCGTTTCCCGCCCGAGCCGAACGGCTACCTTCACATAGGTCATGCGAAGGCGTTCAACCTCAACTTCTCGATCGCCGATGAGTACGGGGGTTTGTGCAACCTCCGATTCGACGACACGAATCCGACCAAGGAGGAGACGGAGTACGTCGATCAGATCAAGGAGGACATCCACTGGATGGGCTTCGACTGGGGCGACCGTCTCTTCTACGCATCGGACTACTTCGATCGGCTCTACGAGTATGCGCTTGAGCTTCTCAGGCTTGGGAAGGCGTATGTCTGCGACCTCTCGCAGGAGGAGATGCGCAAGTATCGGGGGACACTGACCGAGAAGGGACGGAACAGTCCGTACCGCGACCGCTCGATCGAAGAGAACGCAGAGCTCTTCGGGCGCATGAAGGCAGGGGAGTTCCCGAACGGTTCGAGGACGCTTCGCGCGAAGATCGACATGGCCTCGCCGAACATCAACATGCGCGACCCCGTCATCTATCGCATTCTTCATGCGCAGCATCACCGGACGGGAAATGAGTGGTGCATATACCCGATGTACGATTTCACCCACTGCCTGTCGGATTCCATCGAGCGCATCACGCACTCGAACTGTTCGATCGAGTTTGAGGACCATAGGCCGCTCTATGACTGGTTCCTCGACGAACTGAACGTCTACCACCCGCAGCAGATAGAGTTCGCGCGCCTGAACCTCACACGCACGATTCTCAGCAAGCGGAAGCTCATTCGTCTAGTGGATGGAGGGCTCGTGTGGGGGTGGGACGATCCACGCATGCCCACAATAGCGGGGCTCAGGCGACGCGGCTACACACCCGAGGCCATCAGAGATTTTCTGGGGCGCGTCGGTGTGGCCAAGACGCCGACGACCATCGAGGTTGAGCTTCTTGAGCACTGTCTGCGTGATGACCTGAACGCGCGCGCACAGAGGGTCATGGCTGTCCTCAGGCCGCTCAGGGTCGTGATCGAGAACTACCCCGAGGGGCAGGTCGAGGAGTTTGATGCCGTCAACAACCCGGAGGACGCTCGCGCGGGAACGAGGAAGATCCCGTTCTCGCGCGTCATCTACATCGAACGCGGCGATTTCCACGAGGATCCTCCTAAGAAATTCTTCCGGCTGGCTCCAGGGCGCGAGGTCAGGCTCAAGCACGCTTACTTCATCACGTGCCGTGAAGTCGTGAAGGATTCTGCCACGGGAGAAGTCGTGGAGCTCATATGCACGTACGATCCTGAGACACGCGGCGGAGACGCGCCCGATGGCCGCAAGGTCAAGGGAACGCTCCACTGGGTCTCGGCGGAGCACGCCCTCGACGCGGAGGTGAGGCTGTTCGACCATCTTCTGCTCGAAGCTCCACCCGATGAAAGAATTCTCCCGGGAGAGGAGCTTTCAGCCGACGGCGAGGCGGTCTCTGATGCGGCAGGCGCAGCCCAGGATTTCACCGATCTCGTGAACCCTGATTCGGTGGAAGTCCTCGTGGGTTGCAAATTGGAGCCGGGTCTTGCGAGTGCTGAGTCCGGCACGCCGTACCAGTTCCTGAGGAAGGGCTATTTCTCAGTCGATCCCGTGGACTCGAAAGCCGGGCGCCTCGTCTTCAACCGCTCGGTTGGCCTGAGAGATACTTGGGCAAGAATCGCGAAGGCGCGGGACGCGGGCTAGGCCTTCGAGCACCGGCGACGTGTGGCTGACGAAGGACCGCGTGCGCGCCGCCGGCCGAGGAGGGCTCGATGGAGGGCGACCTCAAAAGGGCGGCATCCATCATCCGCGATCGCCGCGAGACAGTGGTCTTCACGGGCGCCGGTATTTCGGTCGAGAGCGGCATACCACCTTTCAGAGGTCCTGACGGGCTCTGGACGAAGCACGACCCCAGCTTCATCGAGCTGGGGCGTTTTCTTGAGGATCCCGCCGGTTCATGGGTTCTCATACGCGAGCTCTTCTTCGACGCGATAGAGCGTGCAGAGCCGAACAGAGGGCACATCGCCGTTGCGGAACTTGAGAGAGCCGGCTTCGCCCGCTCAGTCGTGACCCAGAACATCGATGGTCTTCATCAGATGGCGGGGAGTGAGAAGGTCATCGAGTTCCACGGCACGACGCGCACGCTCCACTGCCTGGACTGCCACACACCGTATGCGCGGGAGAACGTCGATCTATCGAAGACGCCACCTCGCTGCGCAAGCTGCGGCGGTGTCTTGAAGCCCGATTTCGTTTTCTTCAGCGAGCAGATCCCGGAGGATGTGTCGCGGGAATCGTTCGCGGAGGCGGCGGCTGCGGGAGTCGTTCTTATCGTCGGGACAACGGGCGAGGTGATGCCGGCGGCCTACGTGCCGGTCGTAGCGAAAGAGGCGGGAGCCGTGGTGATTGAGATCAACACATCGGCCTCATCCTACACGAAAGATGTTGCGGACATCTTCCTGCGAGGGAAGGCAGGAGACATTTTGCCGGAACTTGTTCACGAGATGCGAGGAGCAGAGAAATGCTGAAGTGAGGGTCGCGTAGAGCAATGCTGAGGGGAGGGTCGCGTAGAGCAATGCTGAGGGGAGTGCTCGGGAGAGCGGCCGAGGGGCGGGTTCTTCTTGTCATCATCACCGCAGCCGTCATCCTCGTTTCTCCCAGTGCACGGGCTTCAAGCGATGACCGCGTGTGGCTTGGCATCTACTCCGATCCTGTCGCGGAACTGCCTCCGATCGAGGAGCGCGCGGGCGGCTCCGACGTGCTCGAAGGAGCCATGTCCGGACTTCTTGTTACGATGGTCTTCCCGGACTCACCGGCGGAGAAGGGTGGTCTTCTCGAGGGCGACATCATCGTTGCGATCGAAGGGAGACCATTCCTCTGTCCCGCCGACAGCGTGCGTGCCGTGTTCTCATCGCGTCTTGAGGGTAAGACCGCAGGCACGCCGTTCCCGATCCGCGTGATCCGTGATGCAGTCAGCCGGTCGTTTGAGCTTCGAGCTGTCGACGATCCTGAGCTGGGCCGCGTAGATGCGGGTGATGATCAGGCAGCGGACTCCGGCCGGAGTCTCGACGTGGATCCGGAGGAGGCATTCTGGCGAAGCCCTCAAGTCGTAGTCGACGAGATGTTCTCCGGAGACTCCCTCTTTGCCGGCGTTTCGAAGAGGCAGGTTGTGACGGAGGTTCCGGTGATCCTGGGCCTGAGACCGGAGGCCCACTGGCCCAGCCCGAGATCAAACGCGGAGATCCTTCGGGAGCGGCACTACTCGCCGAGCGAGTTCACACCGATTGTCTGGTCGCTTGCCGACGAGTTCGACATACGGGCTGAGACGGAGGACCTGCTTGATCGTCTCGATCGTTGCCACTTGGGTAGCGACCCGTTCCGGTTTGAGATCATGATGCTCGTTCATCGCGACCCGCTCCTGCTGGAGAACGTAACGCGCGGGCTCGTAGATGGTTTCGCGGGTATCGCAGACGGGAGAGGTGGTGTCGCCGTGTCGATCCCGCTTCTCGTTCCTCTGTTCGAAGCGGCGAGGGCGGAACCGTTCGACTGGGAAGGCGGCGGCCCGGCTGCTCCAGGTGCGGCCGGACATCCTGATCGCTTGTTTCCGGATGAGGATGGGGATCCGGTCGCTGGTTTCCTCGACGATGTGGAGCGTGTTCTGTCGAGGGCAAGCGAGTACCACAATCTGGCCTTCGCGGCGCTCACCGAGGAGGAGAGATCGTTCCTCGATGAAGAGCGGTGGAATCTCTCGGACGCTTTTGCCGGCGACGTCTACATCCACTTCGATGAGGACCGAGCCAGGTTCGCGAAGAACCGTAGGATCCTCGATCTCGCAGAGAAAATCGATTATGGGGCGCTTCTGGAGTGCGCGCAGACGGTCGGGCTTCTGACCGATCCCGAATGGGCGAGGGCGGCAGGCGAACTCCTCTGCGGTGCGCTCAAGGATTCCCTGGGGAAGGGCGTTGTTCTCGAGCAAGAGACGCCGTTCGGGCGGCTGGTTGTTGGCGGCACAGGTGACTACTGGCACCGCGGGACCGACGTCGCTTTTCTGATCGATCTTGGGGGTGACGATTTCTACACGGGCAACTCCGGGGGAAGCGAGGGATGGGGAGTTCCGATCTCCGTTCTTGTTGACATCTCCGGAGACGACGCTTACGAAGCGACGACCAGGAGCTGTCAGGGGACCGGCTGCCTTGGCGTCGGCGCTCTTCTTGATCTCGACGGCAACGACGCGTATGTGGGTCTAGAGTGGGCTCAGGGGACCGGGTACCTCGGAGTCGGGTGGCTTCACGATGCTTCCGGCGACGATGTCTACCGAGGACGCACTTTCTGTCAAGGCGTTGGACTCTTCGGAGTCGGGCTACTGATCGATGACGCCGGCGATGACCGATACGAGGGCGACTGTCACGTGCAGGGTGTAGGACTCGCGGGCGGCATTGGAGCGATCATCGAGCGCTGCGGAGATGATGAGTACTACGCGAAAGGACTCTACCCGACGGGCTATGGTGATGCGGGCATCTTCGACGCCTGGTCGCAGGGGTGTGGAATGGGTTTTCGCACACTGGCATCAGGGGGGCTCGGGCTCTTGCTCGATGGGGCCGGCGTCGACCGGATGGAAGCGGGGAATTTCTCTCAGGGCGGCGGATACTACTACGGCTATGGCATCGTTTCCGCCGGCGGAGATGACAACGACACCTACATCGGTTCGCGGTACAACCAAGGCTTCTCTGCTCATCAGGCAATCGGCGTCTTCCTCGAGTCCGGGGGCAACGACCACTACACGACCAGGCAGGGGGTCGCGCAGGGCCTTGCCTGGGATGAGTGCGTCACGCTCTTCGTGGACGAGGGAGGGGACGATGTCTACGAGGGAGGCTCGTTCTTCTCCCAGGGGGCGTCGGCTCACAACAGCTTCTGCTTCTTCGTTGACAGGGGAGGAGACGACGTCTACGACTACTCGCCTGGTCCCGCTCGTGCCGGTGGGAACAACTACCACGGTGGAACGAGTTTTTCGTTCTTCGTCGATGAGCACGGTCGAAAGAACAGGTTCCTTTCCTCGGAACCGGTGACGGACATCTACCGTCACCATCCCGAGCATGGCTTCGTCCTCGATCTGGATGGAAGCGTCCAGTCGTTCATGTCAAAGAGAGACTGGTAGCCGGACGGTGGGCATGATCTTCCAGTCTTTCAACCTCATCCAGATGGTTACCCACGAAGAGGATGCCGCGCGGTCGGTGTCACATCGAGTGCTCAGGCTTCTTGATGGCGTGCTTGTGGATGAGGCCGGGGAGGTGAGCGAGTGACGTTTCGGGATCTCTCTTCGCTGTCGCTCAGGAATCTCTGGCGCACCAAGCTCAGGACTTCTCTCACTGTGCTCGGTGTGATGAAGGCGATCGGTGGCAGCGAGGCCGAGATCAGGTGGATATTCTTCATCGAGGCTGCGACAATAGGTCTTCTCGGAGGGGTTCTTGGACTTGTGCTTGGGTGGGCCGTAACCAGGGTCGCAAACGTAGCCGCGAATGCCTACATACGCCCATATGGAATGGCGCCGGCCGATTTCTTCCATATGCCGTTCTGGCTGGTGTTTGGGGCGATCGGCTTCTCCGTGCTGGTAAGTCTCATTGCCGGCATATACCCGGCCGCTCGGGCGGCTCGAGTGGACCCCGTCAAGGCGCTGAGGCACGACTAGAAGAACTGGATTCGCCATGAAACGAATGGGTACGCTTGTGTTTCTAATACGACACGGTGCTGACTGAAGTTGCTGACTGAGGGTGACTGGAGGGGGATATGCCTGTGAAGAGAGTGATTGTCCGGTTTCTGCTCGTTACTGTCATTATGTGCCTTGCGGCGTCCGCATACGCGGTCGCACCGCATGCGGGCATGATGCGCTTCCCCGATGTGAGTGAGTCGCAGATAGCGTTCCTGTACGCGAATGATCTCTGGCTCGTTTCCAGAGAGGGTGGAACTGCCCACCGGCTCACGAGCGTGTCGGGCAGCGAAGCGTTTGCGAAGTTCAGCCCGGATGGCGGCCGAATCGTCTTTCGGGCGAACTACGAGGGGAACAACGATCTCTATGTGCTGCCAGTGACCGGCGGCGTGCCATTCAGGGTCACACATCACCCCGCGGGTGAGCTTCCATCCGATTGGACGCGCGACCAGGGAATCATCTTTTCGGCCTGGGGCATGAGCGGCAACCCACGGGTCTCCCAGATGTTCAAGGTGGCATCCGAAGGCGGGTTGCCCGAGGGCATGCCGGTTCCATACGGCAACAACGGTACCATCAGTCCGGACGGCAAGTGGCTCGCCTACACGCCGTACTTCAGAGATTTCTCCTCCTGGAAACGCTACATGGGTGGACGAGCCGCCGACATCTGGCTCCTGAACCTCGATGACCATACGTCCAAGAGAATTACCGACTGGGGTGGCACGGACAGCATGCCGATGTGGAACGGCTCGGACATATATTATGTGTCGGATGCGGGTTCACGCCACCGGCTCAACATATGGGTCTACGACACAAAGACGAGCGAGCGGCGTCAGGTGACCAAGCACTCGGACTACGACGTCAAGTGGCCTTCCATCGGCCCCGGTCCTGATGGTGACGGAGAGATCGTCTACCAGCTCGGGTCGGAGATGCGTCTTCTCGATCTGGCGTCGGGACGCTCGCATGTCGTGGAGATCACCATCCCGGGCGACAGGCCGAGGCTCAGGGTCAGATCGTATGATGCTTCAGATGCACTGGCCGGGGGCGACATTTCAGCAACCGGTGTGCGGGCTGTTGTGAGCGCGCGGGGTGACATCTGGTCGCTTCCGGCTGAGAACGGGACTCCGCAGAATCTCACGAGAACGAACGGTGTAGCCGAGCGAGATCCCGCGTGGAGCCCGGATGGACGATGGATCGCGTACTTCTCCGATGAGACCGATCGCTACGAACTCTACATCAAACAGTCGGACGGCAAGGGGGAAACGCGTCGTCTGACCAGTGAGAAGCTCGGTTTCCTGAATAGCCCGGTATGGTCCCCTGATTCGGAGTGGATAGCGTTCTGGGATGAGACGGGAACGCTCTATCTGCACGACATCGAAGACAAGAAGACGCGGAGCGTCTACAAGGCCTACTCGTACCGCGGACCGGGAATCAGCTGGTCGAGCGATTCCAATTGGATCTCTTTCGCCGACGCAGTCTCCGAGCGGGAGAACAGCGCTGTCTTCCTGTACGACGTTCTGAATGATGACATCCACCAGGTAACGAGTGGAATCTTCAGTGATACATGGCCGGTGTTCGATCGGGACGGCACCTATCTCTTCTATGCAAGCCAGAGTGATTTCTCAACACCGACATACGCCGATGAGGGAGGCAACTGGGCCTATACACAGACGGACAGGTTGATGGTTGTGCCCCTCTCTTCGGAGACCGAGTCACCATTCGCGCCCGAGATCGATGTCGAGGAGTGGGATGACGACGAGGCGGAAGAGGATGAGGACGGCGAGTCGGACGACGATGGTGAGGACGACTCGGAGGATGACGGGGACAAGGACGACGAGGGAGATGACGAGGACGCGGAGGACGAGGAGGAGCCGATCACCATCGACCTCGATGGCTTCGAGCGCCGCGCTATTCTGCTTCCGATCGATGCCGGAGGTTTCACGAATCTTGCCGTCAACAGCTCCGGTCAGCTCCTGTACACGCGGGGGTCTCGTGGGCGGTCGCATGGAGAGCGAGGATCATCTCAGGTGATGCTGGCTGATCTCGAGGACGAGGACGACATGGAGAAAACCGTCCTGTCATCGGCGAACTGGTTCACCATGTCGGGAGATGGCGAGAAGATCCTAGCTGCCAACCGCGGTGCGTTTGCCATTGTCGATGCGGCGTCCGATCAGAGCTTTGATGACGTCCTGCCGACTGCGGGAATGCTCGTCGACGTGGACCCGCGCACGGAATGGCGGCAGATACTGCGCGATGTCTGGCGCATCTACAAGTACTACTTCTACGCGCCCAACATGCACGGCGTTGACTGGGACGGCGCGTGGGATGACTATTCAGCCATGCTTGATGATGCTGCTTCCCGGAACGATCTGAGCTACATCGTTGGGGAGATGATCGCTGAGTTGAATGTGGGACACGCGTACTACTTCGGTGGGGAGCGCGAGGAGACGCCGAGCGTGTCCGTTGGCATGCTCGGTTGCGATTTCGAGTTGGATAACGGAGCGTACAGGATCACGAATGTGCTGGAAGGTGGAAGCTGGGACTCCGATGCCCGCGGACCGCTCTGTCGGGCAGGCATGGACGTGAATGAGGGGGACTACCTCCTCGCCGTCAACGGAGTGCCTGTCGACACATCGAAGGATCCCTGGGCGGCGTTTCAGGGGATGGCAGGACTCACGATTACGTTGACCCTGAGCGAGAAACCGGAGATGGGCGACGACGATCGTGAGATCGTGGTAGAGCCGCTCTCCGGCGAACGTGGTCTGAGATACAGGGCGTGGGTTGAGGCGAACCGCGCCTATGTTGAGGAACGATCCGATGGTTGCGTGGGATACGTCTATGTGCCCGATACCGGCGTCAACGGTCAGAACGAACTCAGACGCCAGTTCGGAGGGCAGCGCAGATATGACGCTCTCATCATTGATGAGCGTTGGAACGGTGGCGGCCAGGTGCCGACCAGGTTCATCGAGCTTCTGAACAGACCGATCTTGAACTACTGGACACAGCGCTACATCAGAGAGGACAGTGCTTCGCCCAGCTACGCACATCCCGGTCCCAAGTGCATGCTCATCAACGAGTCTGCGGGGTCCGGAGGGGACTACTTCCCGTTCGCGTTCCGTGCCGCCGGATTGGGTAAACTTGTGGGTACGCGGACATGGGGTGGCCTGGTGGGCCTGAGCGGAAATCCCGGCCTGATCGACGGCAGCTACGCATCCGTCCCGATCTTCGCCTTTTATGACAAGGACGGGACGTGGGGCATCGAGGGCTATGGCGTCGCTCCGGATATCGAGATTATTGACGATCCGGCTCTCATGGTCGATGGTGGCGATCCGCAGCTTGACGCGGCCATCGATCTGATGCTTGATGAGCTGATCCGGAACCCGTATCGCGCTCCTGAGACGCCCGCGTTCCCGGACAGAAGCGGAATGGGGATCCCGGAGTCGGACCGGTAGGAACCGGGCTGAGTTTTCGGACCCACAGGAGCCGGACGGAGTTCTCGGACCGGTAGGTGGCTGTGGCCCCCGGACCGGTAGCAGTTGGACGGAGTTTCCTGCATATGATAGAGACGAAAGGAATACGCCAATGTGCAGAGTAATGGTTGTTTCAGCAGTTCTTGCGCTTTCCCTCGCCTTCCCGGCTGCGGCCCCGGCGGGCGAAATCGAGTCGATGCTTGCCGAGATAGACCCATGGGTCGACGCGGACACAACGCGGGTTCTTGCCTACATTGGGGAGCAGAACGCGCGAACAGAGGAGCGCATCACCTCATCGCCGCATTGGAAGTCGACAGTCGATGAGCTGGGTGACATCCTCGGCATCGACTACATAGGCTCACCGGACATAGACAACAACGGGCGCATCTACTTCACCATGCGCATAACTGGTGAGCAGGGCGCGCTCTTCTATGTTGACGAACCGTGGGGATGGCCGATACAGGTGACGCCCAACGGCTGGGCCGAAGATGGTCTGAATCCCGGGGGGATGAGACTCGAGCCTGACGGGAGCTACCTTTACAAAAGGGTAATGAAGCACGGAGATGAGAACTGGGACATCTACCGGTTCACACCCGACGGTAGCTACGAAATCCTGCTCGAAGACCGCGGCGTCTCGTTCGGGACCCCTCACATCATAGACGATGGTTCCTTCTATTTCTCGATCGACAACTCCGAGCAGATCTGGTTTGCGAAGTGCGACATCGCCTCAGGCATTGTTGACACACTCTATACGGAGCCGGGCGCCTTCTACCTCATCGACCACGTGGACAGCAAGTTGCTGGCAGTGAGGCTCATATCGTTCTCTGAGACACAGCTTTTTGAGATAGATGTTGAGAGCGGTGAAGCCCGCAACATCACGGATGTCGGTCTCTACTGGTCGGGTGACTACACCGCGGACGGGCGCATCGTTACGATGTGTGACGCCTTTTCCGAGGGGGACGAGTTTCTGAAGCTCGCGCTTCTCGATCCGGCGAAAGCCATTGGAACCGATGGGGCACTGACGCTCTTGTACGACCCAAAGGCGGAGATGGACGAGGCCTATTTCAAGCGCGCCACGGGAACCATAGTGGCGGTTCTCAACCGTGACGGGTACTCGAAACTCGTCCGCGTGGACCTGGACGGAAGCGCGGAGACTCTACCGGCGCCCGGTGTGGGCATCGTAGGGACCGTAGGCGTAAACGATCGTGGTGACATCGTGTTCGATTTCAACTCGCCGTCAGACCCACCCACGGCCTACCTTCTCGCGGCCGGGGATAGCGAGCTTCAGCAGATAGGCAGAGTATCGACCTTCGGGTTCGATTTCTCTGGCGTCGACGTGAGCGTCATCCGATATCCGAGTACCGACGGCGTGATGATCCCGGCGCTTCTCTACATCCCGGAGGGCGCCGATAGGGACGGGTCGAACCCGTGCATCGTCGACTACCACGGAGGTCCTCCCGGTCAGAGCAGACCGTACTTCCAGAGAAACATCGCCTGGGCTCTGTCGAAGGGCATCTGTTTCATCTATCCCAACGTTCGTGGCTCGACCGGCTACGGACCTGCGTGGGAGAAGGCCGACAATCTGGAGGGGCGTTTCCAGGCTCTCGAGGATGCGGAGGCCGCTCTCGACTACATCTTCGATGAGGGGTGGAGCACACCCGAGAAGACCGCCATCTGGGGCGGGTCGTATGGGGGATACACCGTCAACTACCTTGCCGTGCACGCACCGGAGAAGTTCGCCTGTGGCGTCTCTGAGGTCGGCGTCGCCGATGTGGACTGGGTGAATCAGCACACGGATCAGACGTTCGCGACGGGGTGGGAGCGGGAGATGGGCGAACTCGGCAGTGATCTCACTCACAGTCTCTCACCAATCTATCAGGCGGATCGCGTCGCCAGGCCGCTCCTCGTGACCGCGGGCTACAACGATCCGAGAGTCGATCCTTCGGGACCGAGACGGTTCGCGATGGTGCTGGAGCGACTTGGGAAGGACGTCTGGTACTTCGAGGACGTTGAGGCCGGGCACGGAGCGGCGCTCAAGAGCTCGGGCGTTCGGGATCTGTCCCGGAAGTACGCGTTCACGCTTGACTACATCGGCGACTAGCCGTTTACTGAAAGGACGACGCTGGACGTTGTCGCGTGGGGCTCGTCCGTCGTGGGCGAGCCCTGCTCGCGTCTTGTACTCGCTCCGGAGCAAGGCCAGAGTGTCTCACCTGGGCAGTGGAGGAGCCATGGACAGAGACGAGATACCGGTAGATAGACTCCTGACCCGCCCCAGCCACCTGTGGCTCGACCAGTGGCTCCTGCTGACCTCCGGAGATTTCGGCGCGGGCGATTTCAACACCATGACCGTGGGTTGGGGCAGCATCGGCGCAATGTGGAACCGCCCGTTCGCGCAGGTCGTCGTGCGCCCGACGCGCTATACGTACGAGTTCATCGAGCGGTATGACACATTCACGCTCTGTGCCTTTCCCGGGTCCGCCAGGGAAGCGCTCAAGCTTCTCGGCGCCACGTCCGGGCGAGACGGCGACAAGATCGCGGACGCCGCACTCACTCCGATCGCATCGACGCTGATCGCAGCTCCGGGGTTCGATGAAGCAGAGCTGATACTCGAGTGTCGGAAGATCTACTGGGACGATCTTGAACCGGCGCATTTCCTGGACCCGAGTATCGATGGGAGTTACCCCGAAGGGGACTACCACCGCATCTACTTCGGTGAGATAGTTGCTGCCTTCGGGAACCTCGAGTGGAGTATCTGATTGGAGGATATCAGCATGTCACGGTTCCTTGCCCGACTCCTCATCAGCATGGTCGGTCTGTGGATAGCGATGATGATCGTGCCGGGCGTGGTCATTTACGGCTTCGGCACCATCCTGCTGGCCGCCTTTCTGCTTGGTCTTGTCAATGCAGTGGTCAAACCCATTGTGGTGTTCCTCACTCTGCCGCTGACAGTCGTTACACTTGGGCTCTTCCTCTTCGTCATCAACGCTGCAATGCTGGGTCTCGTAGCGTTGATCCTGCCCGGCTTCATGCTGGCGGGGTTCGGCGCGGCGCTCTTGGGGGCGATCGTCGTAACACTGTTCAGCTGGTGCGCCTCGTCGTTTCTGGGACCCAGGACCAGGAACTGATCGCCGAAGAACAGAGGAGTCTATGATGACCGCACCCAGGAGACGTGTCGCTCACATCATGACCGCGATGCTTGCCGCAGCCGTGCTGATTCTGCTCTCTGTCCCGGCGGTCTGTGACGACTCGATCGCTTCACAGGGGCATGCCACGGAGGATGAGTCCGGCGGGGGTGATTCCTCGCCGATCGTGCCTCCCGGCTACACCGCTCCCGACGTCGCACAGCTTCTCCGAGGCTTCGATGACCTCTACGACTCACCGGGAACTGTGGCGTTGAGCGAGATCACGATCGTGAGGCCGGGAAAAACACGGACCATGCGCATGCGCTCCTGGAGCAAGGGAGAGGAGAAGGCGCTCATTGTGATCGAGACGCCCGTGCGAGATGCCGGCACAGCGACACTCAAGGTGGGAAACAACCTCTGGAACTACCTGCCGAAGATCTCCCGGGTCATCCGCGTCCCTCCATCGATGATGATGGGCTCGTGGATGGGGAGCGACATGACGAACGATGATTTGGTGCGGGAATCCTCGTACCTGGATGACTACGCGGCTGAACTCATCGGTCGCTCGGACGATCCACCCGGCTGGAAGGTGAGGCTTGACGCTCTCCCTGATGTACCGGGCCTGTGGAATCGCATCGAGGTGGTCTTCTCGGATAACGGTCTTCCCGCCAGACTGCAGTTCTTCGACAGGAAGGACCGGCTCTCCCGGACGATGATCCTTGAGGATGTGAAGCGGATCGGAGGCCGCCTGGTTCCTACTGTGATGCGCGTGATCCCCGAGAGGGAAGAGGGAAGAAGCACCGAGTTCCGCTATCTTAGTATCGAGTTTGATGTCGATCTGGACGAGGGCATGTTCAGTCTGGCGTACCTCGAGCGCAAGCGCTAGAGCGGAGCGGTTGAGGCGAGCGCTCTCCTATCGAGAGTGGTGGGGAAACGGCATGGTGTCCGTCAGCACATTCCGAATAGCCTGGCGCAATCTGGGTCGCAACCTCAAGCGCACACTGCTGGTTGCCGGCGCCATCGCCATCGGGCAGTTCGCGTTCCTCGGGACATCTGCCCTCATGCACGGGTACGGCGAGCAGTTCTTCAACTCGGCCACGGGGCCCATGCTCGGGCACGCGCAGGTGCACGCATACGACTGGCGAGATGATCGTTCGATGGATCTCACCCTTGATGATATTGATGCTTTGCTCGCGGACATACGAAGTGATCCTAACGTTACGAACGCATCGGCGCGCATCTATGCGCCTGTCATGGCCGCCCTCACAGAGGACGGCTTCATGGGTGTTGTTGTCGGCGTGGATCCGGTAACGGAGTCCCACAAGGCCGGTCTTCTTCCTGTGGATGGCATGGGAGAGCTTCTTGGGGAGCACAGGGTCATGGTCGGGGCCGGATTCGCCGAGCGGCACGATCTGAAGCCGGGCATGGAGATCGCCGTTATCGGGCAGGATACCGACGGCTCGATTGCCAGTGACCTGTACATCGTTCAGGATGTTATGTGGTCCGCGGTTGAGATCATCCACGGACTCGGCATCGTGATGTCGCTCGACGATGCGCAGGAGCTTCTCATGATGCCCGGCCGGGCGCACGAGATCGTCATACACACGAGCGACAGGGAACTGATCGATGAGACAGTCGTTCGCCTCTCGCAGCTGCCGTCGCTTGCCGATCTGGAGATCCTCTCGTGGGATGAGCTGGCGCCGTTCGTAGTCACCATGGCGACCATGGTGGATTGGTTCGCCTACATCGTCCTGATCGTCGTCTTTATAGCGGCCGCGGCGAGCGTTGCCAACACGATGCTCATGTCGACATTCGAGCGGACACACGAGTTCGGCATGCTGCTCTCGCTGGGATGCAGTCCCAGCCGGCTCTCGGTGATGATCGCCATCGAGGCGGCCATCCTCGGACTGCTCGGAGTCGCGATCGGCACAGCCGCCGGCGTCGTATTCGTCGCTGCTACATCTGAGTCGGGGCTCAACTACGCTGCTCTCGGGGGCAGTGATGAGTACGAGGTTGCCTTCCAGGGGATGCAGTTCTCACTTCTCATCTATCCCAGAATCTACGCCAAGGACATCGTGATCGCTGTCTCTGCGATACTGGCCACCTCACTCATGGCCGTCGTTTGGCCTATCATGCGCATAGTCCGTCTGCGGCCCGTGGAGGCGATGAGGTCATGAGAGATACGCTCCTCGCCAAGTTCGCGCTCCGCACGCTCGGCAGGAATCCGCGCCGGACACTCATGTCCATCATCGGCGTCGGTGTCGGTTGCAGCATAGTCCTGTACATGACCGCATTCACGCGAGGCGGGGCCGAGATGAGGATAAGAGGGATCTCGGAGAGCGGCTTCGGGCATGCGAGGATTGCCCCGGCGACGTGGGACAAGACCCGTGACAGCGATCTTCGCCTGGAGGACTGGGAGCGGGATCTCGATATCGCCAACGGTATGGCCGGAGTCAAGTTCACGGCGCCGCATTCGAGGACCACGGCGCTTCTGGCCTTCGGGACACGTGTAGCGGGTGTGGAGATGCTGGGTGTCGACCCGACGAGCGAGAAGAACGTAAGCCGTCTGATCAGAGTGCTGAGCAAGGGGCGCTATCTCGAGCGCGAGGATGAGGGAGCCATCGTCATAGGAATGGCCATCGCCGAGCGCCTCGAAGTGGAAGTGGACGACGATCTCTTCATTACGATCGCCGGTGCGGGTGGTGAGATGAGGTACGCCATGCTTCGCATCATCGGCATCATCAGTACCGGAAGTCGCACAATCGACTCCACCATCTGCCACGTGACACTCGCAGAGATGGAGCGGCTGACCGGATACCCGGGGGTCGGGGAGATCACGATCGTCTTCGATGACATTTCATACATCGATGCGCTGACGGTCCGACTGGGGGAGCTTCTGGAGGGTCCCGACCCCGTGGTATCCTGGAAGGTCGTCATTCCTTCGCAGGGCGGAGACATGGGAAGCGACGCGGTCTTCATGAATATCCTTGTCGGTGTCGTCATCGTCGTGGCTGTGCTTGGTGTCGCCAGCGCGCAGCTCACCGCCATACTCGAGCGAAAACGTGAATTCGCCGTTCTCATTGCCCTCGGCATGAAGGGAGGTCAGATCGTTCGTCTGATCCTGATCGAGGCATTGGGGATGGGTGTGCTTGGCGGCGCCGCCGGACTGGTCATAGGTCTTCCCTTCATCTATCCGGCCGCCACAAAGGGATACAACTTCGCCGACATGATGGGGGGAGATTTTGTCACGGAGGGTGTGCTCTTCGACCCCATCGTGTATGCCGACATGGGCATGTGGCTCATCCCGCTGGCATTCGGGATTGCGCTCTTCTCGACGCTTGTGGCGGGGCTCTATCCCGCATGGTACGCCCTTCGCACGAATCCGACTTCCGCACTCAGTCTCAGGGAGGCGTAACGATGAACACGAACCTCGTGGACGTGAGAAGCGTCACGAAGGACTTCCACAATGGGAAGATCACCGTCAATGCTCTGAGAGGGCTCGATCTGGCCATTCACGAGGGCGACTTCCTCGCCATCGTCGGCCCGAGCGGAAGCGGCAAGACGACACTCCTGAATCTCATCGGCGCGCTTGATGTCGCTTCGAGCGGGGATATCAGCATATTTGGTCACGACCTGATGGCCATGAGTCGGAAAGAGCGCGCGGAGCTTCGCCTCACTTCGCTCGGGTTTGTCTTTCAGGCATACAACCTGATCCCCGTGCTGACAGCTCTCGAGAATGTGAAATTCGTTCTTGAGCTTCAGGGCGTCGACGGTGGTAGGCACGAGCGGGCGATGTCCACACTGGAGGATCTCTCGCTTGGGGAACTCGCGAATCGGCGTCCCAACGAAATGTCGGGAGGACAGCAGCAACGCGTTGCTGTCGCCCGCGCGATTGTATCGCGACCTCGGCTGGTTTTGGCAGACGAACCGACGGCGAACCTGGACAGTGAGAACTCAGAGGCGCTGCTCGTAATGATGAGAGAGCTCAGGGACAAGCACGGCATGACGTTTGTCTTCTCAACCCACGATCCGCTCGTGATGGCGCACGCCACCCGTATTGTAACTCTCCTGGACGGCAGAGTTGTGAGTGACAAGATCAAAAACGCGGGTGACGCGGCCGGGAGTGCCAATTGACTCTCAGAGGGATTATCCTGGGGCTTGCCGTCGCCGCGGCTGTGCTGGCCTCGCCATCGACCGCGGGAGCGCTCGAACTCTGGTCGAGCGAAGCGGGCGACCGCTACTGCGATCTCGACACGTCCATCAAATGGACCACGCTCCTGTCCCACGCACCGGACGAGCCCTTGCTCTACCCGGAGCGATGGAGTTCCACGTCGCTCTGGCGCCTGAGGGCGGCGCTCAGGGCGCGCCCTGCCAAGTGGCTGGGCGTCGGCGTTGCATATGAGCAGAGGGCGCGCCTGATCTCCGAGGATGCCGGGGTTGCAGGTGGGATGTGGGTGTTCATGAACGGCGGAGATGCTCCGTACAGGATCCGGCAAATCGATGAACCGCTCGTGGAGATCGGCGAGTCGTTTTCCTACAGGCATGAGCTTGACCGGATCTATGCGGCCGTGTCGCTCGGTAGCGCCCAAGTCACGATCGGACGGCAGGCGGTCGGTTGGGGGAGAGGCGTTCTCTTCGGGGCCGTTGATATCTTCGCCCCATTCTCTCCGCTTGAGAGCGACCGCGAGTGGAGGCGCGGAATCGATGCCGTCCGCGCCACCGTCCCGCTCACTGATCTCATCTCGGTAGACGTGGTGGCAGCTCTGGGTGAGTCCCTTGATGCATCGTCGTTCGTAGGTCGTGTGAACGCATACGTGGGTGACATCGATGGTGAGATTATCTTCGGCAAACGCTACGAGGACTATCTCTACGCTGTGACCGCATCGCTTCCCGTGTTCGGTACCGAGGTTCATGGTGAGTTCGCCGTCTTTCAGGTGCCGGGTGCGTATCCCGGAGGCGGTGATCTGGGCTCTGAGGATCGCGTTGTCAAGGCAGTGTTCGGAGGGTCGTACAGCTTCGATCTTGGCGACGGGCTCTATCTGATGAGCGAGTATCACTACTCCGGGTTCGGAGTGGACAGGATCGAGGACCTGGATGCTCACCTGCTGAACCCGGGTGTTTTCGAACGGTACATGCGCGGAGACGTGCAGATCCTTGGCAAGCACGCCGTGGCTCTTCAGGCAATCTACGGCCTCGGCGGCACGCTGTCCGCGAGTTGCTCGTGGATGGTCGGCCCGGACGGCTCAGGTGTCGTCAATCCCTCCAGCACGTGGTCCTTTTCCGATAACGTGAGCCTGCTCGCTTCAGCCTACTTCCCGTACGGGGCACTGCCGGACGGCATGGCGCTCAAGAGCGAGTACGGCGCCGCGCCTGCGAGCACGCTGGTCCAGATCAACTTCTACTACTGATGCGGTGACGTTGCCGCGCAGAGACCACGGAGCCTAACATGACTTGCAGATTGCCAGTTCCGGTACTTGTAGCGACGCTCGCGTTCCTCTGTCCACATTCCGCAGCAGCATCAGAAGATGAGTACACATTTCCCGCCCCCGCTCTGGACCGTCTTCCCGAGACCTACATCTGCTACATGGCCGCCTCGGCCCCCGTCATCGACGGGAGGTTAGATGAGGAGGACTGGCACGCAACGACCTGGACGGATGAGTTCGTGGACATAGAGGGAGATGCGAAGGTGTCTCCACGATTCTCCACCAGGGTCGCGATGCTCTGGGACGATGACTACCTGTATGTCGGAGCGAAGATGGAAGAGCCCGACGTGTGGGGCACGCTTCGGGAGCGCGATTCGGTCATCTTCCACGACAATGACTTCGAAGTGTTCATCGATCCCGACGGGGACACGCACGAGTACTACGAGCTTGAGATCAATGCGCTTGGCACCGAGTGGGATCTTCTTCTGACGAAGCCCTACCGTGATGATGGCCTCGCCATCGATTCGTGGGACATCACGGGGCTTCTGACCGGTGTGCACGTGGACGGCACGTTGAACGAGCCCGGTGATGTGGATGCCGGGTGGTCGGTGGAGATAGCCATCCCGTGGCACGTCCTCGAGGAGTGCGCTCACAAGGCAACGGTACCGCGGCCCGGCGAGCAGTGGCGATTCAACTTCTCGCGCGTCGAGTGGCGCACCGAGGTCTTGGACGGCAAGTATGTGAAGCTCACGGATCCCGAGACGGGGAAGGCCCTGCCCGAGGACAACTGGGTCTGGTCTCCTCAGGGCTTGATAGCGATGCACTATCCGGAGATGTGGGGATTCGTGCAGTTCTCGGACCTCAAGCCGGGTGAAGGATGGGACAGGTACTTCCGCCACTCTGAGGACGAGGCCAAGCTCGCCCTGATGAAGCTCTATTATGCCCAGAGGACGTACTTCAGGAGACACGGGCGCTTTGCTGACGATGTCAACGAACTCGGTCTCGTAGAAGCTCCCGTTGACGGTGTGAGCTGGCCGCCCGTCATCGCTGTGACTCCCCGCATGTTCGAGGCCACGGTTACCGCCTCCAACGGCAAGACCGTGTCGCTCACCCAGGACGGTCACCTGAGGATCTCGAAATGAACATGGCGCTGATCGATTGGGGAATAGTGCTCGCTGTTCTCGGTGTGATGGTGTTCGGCGTTCTTCTGAGCCGGACGCACATGAGGAGCGTGGCCGATTTCCTCTGCGCAGGGCGCACGGCCGGTAGGTACGCGATCAGCATCGCGGGCGGAATCGCCGGTCTCGGCGCCATCACGATCGTGGGACTCATGGAGATGAACTACGTCGCCGGATTCTCGCTGACGTGGTGGGGGCTCACGATGAGCGTCGTCACCCTGATCATTACTGTCTCCGGATGGGTAGTCTATCGATTCCGCCAGACGCGGGCGCTGACGCTGGCGCAGTTCTTCGAGGTGCGGTACAGCAGGAGATTCCGCATCTTCGCCGGCCTCATTGCGTTCTTTTCCGGCCTCATCAATTTTGGCATCTTCCCGGCGGTCGGCGCCAGGTTCTTCATCTATTTCTGCGGGCTCCCGCCCGAGCTTGCGATTCTTGGGCTGACTGTGCCGATCTACCCGGTCGTGATGCTGGTTCTTCTGGGAATCGCCCTCTTCTTTGTCTTCTCGGGCGGACAGGTAGCGGTGATCATTACCGATTTCGCGCAGGGTATCTTCGTCAACGTCATCTTCATCGTCATCGTGCTCTACCTCTACTCGCACGTCGACTGGACCCAGGTGATGGAAGCCCTGTCGATGGCGCCGGAACAAGCGTCGCTCATCAATCCGTTCAAGACGAGCCACATCGAGGACTTCAATCTCTGGTACTTCCTGATAGGTGTTGTCGGTGTCATCTACGGAGTCTTGTCCTGGCAGGGGACCCAGGCCTACAACAGCTCGGCGAAGAGTGCGCACGAGGCCAAGATGGCCAGCGTTCTCGGCAACTGGAAGGTCTTTCCGCAGGGCCTCTTCATTCTGTTCGTGCCCATCATCATCTACACGGTGATGCACCACCCGGACTTCTCAACGATCGCGACGAATGTTGAGGGAATCATTGCCGGGGCTGGAAGTGATGCGGTCCAGAATCAGCTGAGAGGCCCCATCGTGCTGACGATGCTCCTGCCCGTCGGGCTCATGGGTGCGTTCGCAGCCGTCATGCTCGCGGCCTTCATAAGCACTCACGACACGTATCTCCATTCCTGGGGGAGCATCTTCATCCAGGACGTGGTGATGCCGTTTCGCAAGAAGCCGTTCACGCCTTCCCAGCACATCCTCGCGCTGAGGCTTTCCATTCTGGGTGTCGCCGTCTTCATCTTCTTTTTCAGTCTGCTCTTCCAGCAGAGCGAGTACATCTTCCTCTTCTTTGCGATCACTGGGGCGATCTTCGCGGGTGGATCGGGCGCCGTAATTATAGGAGGCCTCTACTGGCGTCGCGGAACGGCGCCGGCCGCGTGGGGTGCGCTCATCACGGGTTCGGGGATCGCTGTGGGTGGGATTCTCATTCATCGTCTCCCGGCGGAGATCTTCGAGAGCGCGCCCGAGCTCACTTCGCGGATCGGCGAGATGTGGTGGACGCTCGGCCATTGGTTCTACAACATCAACGGCCAGCAGTACTGGGCTGTTGCGATGGGCGCATCGGCGCTCATCTACGTACTCGTGTCGCTGCTGGGCCGGACCCCGCCGCGCGATCTCGACCGCGCCCTTCATCGCGGGAAGTACGCTGTCGTGGGGGAGATGGAGATCGTGGACGCTCTGCCGTCCAGGGGATGGAAGATGCTGGGGATAGGGAAGGAGTTCACGCGCGGTGACAAGATAATCTACGTCGCGACCTACGCTCAGACGGCGATCTGGATAACGATCTTCATTGTCGGCACGGTCTACAATCTGCATCACGATGTCTCAGATGAGCGCTGGGCGAGTTTCTGGAAGGTCTACTTCTACATACAGGTGGCCATCTCGATCTTCGTGATGATCTGGTTCTCGATCGGGGGCTTCCGCGATATCGGCGCGATGCTCAGGCGGCTGCGCGTCATGAAGAGGGACGCGATGGACGATGGCACCGTGTTGGATGAGGACAAGGGATAGGAGATAGGTCGTGATCTTCAAGCGTCATGCCGAGAATCCCATTCTGACCCGCGAGAACATGCCCAGCGTTCCACCGACTATAGTCGATGCGACATCGGTGTTCAATCCCGGCGCTGTCAAACATGATGGACGGCCTTGAGCGTGTTCGTAGGAGTGTCTACCACATCTATGACCCCAGGATCACGAGGCTTGAGGGCAGGTTCTTTGTGATGTTCGCGGCCGACACCGACGAGGGGTACCGAATCGGACTCGCGCGAACGGACGACTTCGAACGATTTCTGCTCATCGGGTTGGGCGACAGCTGTGAGGGATCTGCGGGCGACGGCGCCGGCGCTACTGGGATGAGCTGATCGGTTCGGGTCCGCCACCTGTGAAAACGCGTGAGGGCTAGCTTCACATATACCACGGGATAGCGACACACCTGGCGAGCGGCTTCATCTATCAGGCGGGTGTTGTTCTTCTCGATCTGGATGATCCGACGCGCGTGGTCGCTCGGGGACGGGATAACATACTCGAGCCGAGGAAATCGTATGAACTGGTGGGTCAGGTGTCGAACGTGGTCTTCCCCGAGGGGATGATCGTCGACGACTACGATGACGACGGCTTCGCCCTGTCCGGGAGCCGCGTGCTTCTGTACTATGGGGCGGCCGACACATCGGTTTGCCTTGCCACGACGACTGTGGCGGAGTTGCTCAACGCCTGCCGCGTGTAGCCGGGACAAGGCTGCGCCGACCCCGCCGCATCCGGCTGGACCAGGGCTGCATTGATCCCGCGGCATCGCGCCGGCCGAAGGAGGCTCCAGCGTGCCACCCGCACCGAAAAGGGCATTCATCGTTTCCCACACACACTGGGACCGGGAGTGGTATCTCACGTACCACCAGTTCCGCGTGGATCTGGTCCGCGTGGTCAAGCGGGTCCTCGATGCCCTCGAGAACGGCTCAGATTTCAGGTGCTTCGTCCTCGACGGGCAGACCGTGGCTCTTGAGGACTATATCGAGGTTTGTCCCGAAGATGAACCACGGATCCGTGCGCTTGTGGGAAGCGGAGCTCTCGTAGTAGGCCCCTGGTACGTGCTCCCGGACGAGTTTCTGGTGAGCGCGGAGTCGCACGTCCGCAATCTCCTCGTGGGGCACGCTGTCGGCTCGCGATTCGGTCCTGTCCAGAAGGTCGGCTACATCCCCGACTCGTTCGGTCACATTGCTCAGATGCCGCAGATTCTGCGTGGAGGCGGGATCGACTCGTTCATCTTCACGCGGGGAAGCGGTGACGAGATCGACGAGCTGGGTCTCGAGTACATGTGGCAGGCGCCCGACGGGAGCGAAGTCCTGGCCATTAGCCAGTGCGGCGGGTACTGTAATGCCTCAGCGCTCGGTTTTCAGGAACTCTGGCACGCGTACACGCAGCGGGAAGTAGATGTTGACCGCGCCGTCGAACAGGTGCGGCAGTTGTTCGGGAAGATAGCCAAGCGCTCGAACGGCGACATCTACCTTCTGAACAATGGTTGCGATCACTTCCCACCTCAGCAGGAATTCGGCGCCGTCCTCGACGCGTTGAGACGGGCGTTCCCCGAGACTGAGTTCGTACATGCTGACTTCGCAGCCTACGTCGACGCCGTACGCGAGGCGGGCTTCGCTTCGCGTCGCTTCTCCGGAGAGCTGGTATCCGGCAAGCTCCATCCCATTCTGACGGGGGTGTGGTCGGCGCGCACCTATCTCAAGCAGATGAACGATTCCTCGCAGACTCTGCTGGCCGGCGTTCTGGAGCCTCTCGAGGCGTATCTCCATTTCGTGACCGGGGACGACTATCCCTCCGGGCAGATCAACTACGCCTGGAAGCTGCTCCTCAAGAATCACCCGCACGACTCGATCTGCGGGTGCAGCATCGATGAGGTTCATCGGGAGATGATGCCGCGGTTCGCTGGAGTCATCGAGACGGGCGAGCAGCTGCTCAGGCGCTCGATGGAACGCCTGGCTCCCTCGTTCGCGCGCCGTCCTAAGGGGGACGGCGAGATCGTGATCGCAGTCGCCAACCCGCTTCCCGAGAGGCGGACCGAGGTTGTGGAACGCCTGGTCGTCCTTCAGCCATCCGATGCTGAAGCTCAAGATCTCAGGCTCTACAACGAAGACAGACGAGCTGTTCCCTTCCGGGTCATCGACGTGAAGTACGTGGAGCGCTTCTGGGGAATCGACTATCGTTCCGAGCTCACGTACGACTCCCAGCGCGACAGGTTCCGGGTCTACCTGGATGCATTCGGCGATCGCATCGTGCGCGGGGAGGACCGCAAGGAGGAGAGTGACTGCTATATGGTCATCCAGTTCCTGGCGAGCGACCTCCCGGCGTGCGGGCACACGAACTACTATCTGAGCGACGGGGGTGCGGCTCCCGCCAGGGTAGACGTCACCGATCCTGTCACGATCGGTAAGAACGCCACCGGGAGCGGAGCCATTCATGGGGGCGTCGGTGGGAGCGGAGGTGTTCGTGGGGGCGTCGCCGGGAGCGAACTCGCTGGTGACTGCATCATGGAGAACGAGCGCGTCCGCGTCACTCTCCATGCGGACGGGACGTTCGATCTGTTCGACAAGCAGACGGAGACGGAGTACAAGGGACTTAACCGGCTCGAAGACACGGAGGATGTCGGCGACGAGTACGACTACGCTCCCTGCGCCGAGACCAAGACAATCCACTCGGACGGTGCGATCGGGGTCGTCCGCATCCTGGAGGCGACCGACCTTGCCGCAACACTCGAGGCTGAGTTTGTTCTCGAACTCCCAGAGGCTATCGAGGGAGATCGGAAGCGTCGCAGCTCCCGCACTGTGGGGTGCCGCGTCAGGATGCGCGTCAGATTGACACGCGGGAGCCCTCTTGTCGATGTGGAGTTTCTCTTCGACAATAAGGCGTTGGACCACCAGCTGAGGGTCAAATTTCCCTCCGGCATTCAGTCTGAGAACGTGATCTCGGACGGTCACTTCTATGTGAACGCCCGCCCGCTAGAGCAGCCGGCGGGTTCGGACTGGGTCCAGCCCCCGGCCGGAACCTGGCCGCAGCAGGACTTCTCGCTTGTCGAGGACGGCGAGAAGGGGCTCGCCGTTCTCAATCGAGGACTTCCGGAGATCGCCGCGAAGGGCGGTGCAGATGGTGTGGTTCTCTCGCTGACGCTTCTTCGCGCAGTCGGGTGGCTCTCTCGTGACGATTTCGAGACCCGTCGTCTCATGAACGCCGGCCCTACGCTCGACACACCGGACGCTCAGTGTCTCGGTGGGCAGCGCTTCCGGTACGCGGTCGTCCCTTTCTCAGGAGATCACATCGCGTTCGGATTGCGGTCGTTGTCGCAGCGATGGCGCACGCCGGTTCTTAGCAAGCAGGGCGTTGAGGACGGCCACATCGCTGGAGGTGTGAGTCTGTTCCGGAAGGACAACGCTCGCGCGGCAGTGACAGCGATCAAGCGTCACGAACAGAGAGACACGCTGATCATCCGCGTGTTCAATGAGACGGGGGAGGAGATCACGGAGACGCTGACGTTTGGTCTCCCGATCAGCTCCGCCTGGGAGACGGACCTGCTCGAGGAACGCGGCGGCAGAATGCAGCCGTCCGGTCGGTATCAGCTTCCCTTGGAGCTGGGGCCACACGCCATCATGACGATCGAGGTGGAGTTCGCTCCGGAGTAGCGCCGGTGACGTCCAAGGTCCTCACGCAGCAATCAAGTGGAAGGCAATGCCTGAGGTCCTCACACAGCAATCAAGTGGAAGGCAATGCCTGAGGTCCTCACACAGCAACCAAGTGGAAGACAATGCCTGAGGTTCTCACACAGCGTTTGATAGGTACGCTCAATGAGAGACCGCTCCACGCGTCTCTCAAGGAGTGGTACTCGGAGCCCGGTGATGTTCTCGAAGCGCCCGTCGACGGCTATCAGATCGATATCGTGCGCGGTGATCTCCTCATCGAGATTCAGACGGGAGGATTCACTCCACTCAAGCGGAAGCTCTGGAAGCTCACCGAGAGCCACGATGTCAGGCTCGTATGCCCGGTTGCCGTCGACAAATGGATCGTGAAGCTTCCCAAGAAACGCCGGGGCAAAGAGACACGTCGGAAGTCTCCGAAGCACGGCGGACTCGAGCATGTGTTCGTCGAGCTTGTGAGTTTCCCAAAGCTTTTGTCCTGCCCGCGCTTTTCGCTGGAGGTCCTTCTGATCCGCGAGGAGGAGGTCAGGCGTTTCGATGGGAAGAAGGGTTGGCGCAAGCGCGGATGGGTGACGGAGGAGCGCAGGCTTATAGACGTCGTTGAGAGCCGGTTGTTTGATAGCCCCGCTGCAATGTGCGAATTGATTCCCGACGGGCTGCAAGAACCCTTCCCAACGTCGGATCTCGCGGAGGCTATCGGTCACCCGCGATGGGTGGCGCAGAAGATGGCTTACTGCTTGAGAGAGATGGGCGCCATAGCACCGGTTGGGAAGGACGGCAATTCGATTCTCTATGTGAGATCCCGCGAGACCGACTGAGCCGGAATCCGAGACCGGTCGAATCAGCCTCCGCCTGGTGGCGCGGGATTGAGACGAGAGCAGAGCAGGAACGGAAAGGGCGGGCCCGTGGGGCGCCGCCCTCTTCGCTTGATTGTTGATGCAGGCCGCTAGTCCTGCTCTGCGGCCTGACCGCTGCTGCCGCTGCTGGCTTCACCGCTGCTGCCGCTGCTGGCTTCACCGCTGCTGCCGCCGGCCTCGCCGAGGGCGCCGTCGGTGGAGTCCTTGTTCCCATTGAGCGAGAACCTCACCGGGACCGTGATGGTTACCTCTACCGGCTCGTCGTCCTTGAGGGCCGGTCGGAACAGCCACTGGCCGACGGCAAGGATGGCAGCCTCGGCGATCTCCGGACAATCGGGCACATCCTGTTTGACGTGGATATCCCCGACGGTTCCGTCCGTGCCTATGGTGATATCGAGGATCACAACTCCAGCGATCTTGTTCGCGCGTGCTACCTCCGGATACTCAGGCGTCACCTGCTTGATGACGATCGGCATCGTTGTCGGCTCAGCATCTTCGCCGGCGACGTCTTCGGGAGCGGGACTACGATCGGCCTCGCCGGCAGGAGGGCTGCAGTCCTCCGTGTACGGAACGGCGGTCGAGGAGAGAGGGAAAACCGACGCTGCGACTACAGCCATGACCGCCACCACAAGGGCGATTCTATGTCTTGCCATTGGTTTGAACCTCCATGGTTGGCCAAGCCGCTCGAATCGCCGCCGTATCAGCGATGAACCACCCAGACGGATGGCCGCGGGTGTTCGAGCAGGCTCGAGTTCCAGTTGAAGGAGATGCGTGAGCGCGGAAGCGAACGTCTTCGGTTTCACTCCTCCGTTCAGCACGGCCTCATCACACGCCATCTCGCTCGTTTCTCCGAGTGCTCTCAGGAGCAGCCAGAGAGGCGGATAGAAGAACAGGAGAGCGATCGCCGCGCGCTTCGCAACGGCTCGCAGTGGGTCGAACCTTCTCCTGTGAGCATCTTCGTGCAACAGAACGCCTCTGAGTTCATCGACACTCAGACTAGCGAGGACTTCCTCGGACAACACTATCCGAGGGCGCACGATCCCCGCCACGGCAGGAGCTATTGCCCCCTCGCTGACCACGATTGCAGATGCCCTGATGCCTGAGTATTCCATCGCCTTGCTGAGACGCCGGGAGCAATGCGCGTCGATGCATGAGGCAGGGACGATCCGTTTCGGCGCCCTTATGATCCAGGTCAGGATCAGGGTGGCCGCAGTTACGGTCCACACGACGGTAATGAGAAGCAGATGGCCATCGGATAGGCCTGCAATGATGCTCGCTGCGGGTTTGGTCACCGGCTCCAGCACGCCGGAGGCCCGGATCAGCATCGACGGCAGTGCTGTCACGCCGGCCTCGGCGCCGCTACGGCCCGTCAGCGCGAGTGAAATCAGGCGTCTGACCGGTTCGCTGAGCAAGGGCAGGGGCAGGAAGAGTTTCAGCAGACCCGCCCACCAGAGCGCGTTCAGAAACCGCGCAGGAGCAGATCGCCGGATCATCAATGCAATGACGGCGACAAAGGCGATGACGAGGGTGCTCTGCCACAGATGGGTGGCCATGCCGAACCAGAACTGATGAATCATGGCGCCGATCGCAGTCATTGGTTTACCCGCCCTCCCGATCGTCCCGGTCGCCATCCCCCGGTGGCTGAGATTCCTGCTCCATCTGTCTCTCGAGTTCCCTGATATCCTCGAGTGACACTTCCTTCATGTCTGCCAGATGTGCCACCAGCGGGGCGGCCGCGCCGTCAAACGCGACGTCGAGGAATCGTCGGATCTCCTTGTGGAGCATTGCTGCAGAGTGCACCGCGGAGCAGTAGACCCAGGCCTTGCCATCCTTGCGCACACGTTTGACAGCTCCCTTTTCCTCCAGGCGCTCGATGATCTTGCGCACCGTCGAGTAGCTTGGGGGGTCGGCGAAATCCTGGTGTATCTGGCGCACGGTCGCCTCGCGGCGGCTCCATAGCTTGCGCAAGCACTGCAGTTCGAAGCGCGAGAGGTCCGGCAGGTGTCCCATTCAGTATCTCCTTCGTATCTGCGACGAGTGTCACAGACAATATGCGACAACTGTCGCACATTGTCAACTGTTTTCTTGGGGGCAATGGGGCAAATGGGGGGAGAGGAGTGTGTTCTGCTGCGGGTGAGCGGTCCCAGCCAAGGGGTCTATTTCACCATCACAATCTTCCGCACGGCCGCCGTGTCACCGGTCAAGAGCCGCACGAAGTAGACCCCGGAGCTCTGTTCACGTCCCGATTCATCACGGCCCATCCAGACCGCCGAGTGTTCACCGGGGCTGCGCAGGCCGCTCTCCAAAATCTTCACGAGCCGTCCCGAGACATCATACACAGCAAGCTCCACGTCGCCCGAACTCACCAGCGTGTAGGTCAGTGTGGTTGTTGGATTGAAGGGGTTGGGCCACGGCTGTGCGAGCTCGCTTCGCAGTACCACATCGCTGACGTCCGTCGGGTTCATGAAGAGTTCGTTCATATCGAACTCCGTCGGTTCCTGCGTGTACGCAGGCTCCGTGTAGGTATCCATCGCCCAATAGAGAAGTCCCTCGGATTCGATGTACTGGATGGTTTGGATATTCGACAACTGGCCTGCTGCGCCCGCCATCACGCTCCAGCTTCGGGTCGGTGAAATCTGCAGGTTCGCCGTCAGCGAATCCACCAGGGCATCGTAGCGCGAGCACGATGTGGGGGAGTAGAGCACACGGAAGTGATTCGTGGCAACGAGGTTGTCGCCGGGCACGACCGTGTTGTTGGACTGATCCCGCACGGCGACCCCTGCGGCGTTGTTGCACTCGATAACGATAGGACGCGAGTCCATGCCGTCATCCGTCGTGACATGGATGATGTTGCCGCCCTTCCGAGTTCGGTCCTGGATGGCGGCGGTCACATCATCAGGTGAATGGCCTCCGTCGCCGTCGTAGTCCGCCATCTCCATTCCGTTTCTTATCGTGAAGAGTATGGGCTGGTACGGGGCGCCTGCCGTTCCCGTGTTGTAGTTTCCCATATCCAGAAAGGCCGAGACCCCGGATTCACTGACGGAGGACAGCGCTCCGAAGAACCCCGCGTAGCCGATCGACAGCCACGGTTGCTCATCGGATTCTGCCGGGAAGTGCACGACGAGGGCGGGGTTGTCCGTGAGGGTCGCGTGCTTGCTCCAGTCGAGGTGCCGCGTGATGACGAGGTGGCCCAGAAGGGTGGGATCGTCGATCGTGCTCTGCCCCCAACTTGACATGCTGGAGCAACCCAAGTAGACGCCGTTTCCCCTCTGGTTCAGGTCGACGATCGCGTTTGAGACAAGGATATCGGTTGCGTCCATATCTCTGCCGAGTGTGCTGTTGTAGAGATCCACACCCGCGTCGGTCATACCGAGCAGCATGTAGTCGGCCTCCTGCTGGTACTTGGCGTCGACCGCGAAGTTACTCAGGTACGTGCTCCGATAGTAGTTGTAGACAATGGAACTCCCCATGCAGACGTAGCCGACGAAGTAGTCATCGAAGACTTCCTTTCCGCCTTCGCCCATGAGATAGCCCGCGGCATAGCCGCGCTCGGCGTGGGTGCCCCACACCTTGAGAACCGGTTTGCCGTCGATCGTCTCGAGGCTTCCGTTTACGTCCTGCGCGATGACGGGTAGTGAGATGATGAGAACAAGGACAGTCAGAAGGAACAGTCTCACGGAAGGGCCTCTTTGCTCCTGCGTTCTTCTCCGGCCGGCGGTCGCCGTGCCGGACCGGTCATCCATCCTCCGTCGCCGGTTCGGCTGCGTAACAGCCTTGTCCCAGCGCCGGGGAACGGATGACCCGATCCAGTAATCCTACTTGACCATCACCATCTTCCGCACGGCCGCCGTCTCTCCGGCCAGGAGCCGCACGAAGTAGACACCGGAACTCAGCCGTCTTCCATCGGCGTCGGTTCCGTTCCACACGATCGCGTGCGCGCCCGCGTCGCGCGGGCCGTGCTCGAGCACCGTCACCAGCCGTCCGGCTAGATCGTAGACCGCGATCTCGACCTCGCCCGGCTCGGGAAGCGCGAACGAGATCGTGGCGGTCGGGTTGAACGGGTTCGGTCTGACGGGGTCAAGCCGGGCCTCGCGGATGAGGTCGTTGTCATCATCGACATCTGAACCGACTGTGGAAATGGCCCAAACCTCGATATCATCGATGTTCCATCCGCAGTACATCCACCCGCCATCCGTGGTTCCCATTGTCCATCGGAGGTAGACCGTTTCCGCGTCATCGGCGATGGATGAGATGTCGACGTCCATCTGCGTCCACTCGGTGTCAGCGATCTCTGCTGCATTCTCCCAGACCGTCACCCAGTCGGCACCGTTCACACTCACGGCGACAGAAGCGTGATCGTAGTCGGGCTGCTCGACGCCGAGCCATCTCCAGAAGATGAGATGGACATTGTAAAAATCCTGACAGTCTATCGATCCTGTCGTGAGATGCATCTGTGACAGGTTGTTCGGATAGTCTCCGCTCAGATTGTAGCCGCAGACGTTGGATCCTGTGTGCCCGGCCGTCGGGTCGGGCTCGCCGTACTGGCCACCACCACCGGTTGGCTGTCCGTATGCCCACTGGCCGTCGGTTGACCAACCAGGGTCGGTGTCGAGCGTCCATTCGTATTGCTTCTCGCTCGTGCCGACAGCGAGGACGACGTCGCGCATCGCGTCTCCCAAGCCGTTCGAGAGATTCCGGAACCATAGTTCCGCAACATAGGCGCCGTCAGGCAGGAGTTCCGCGTTGCTGTTGATTGTCACAGTCACGGTTGCCGTGTCGCCAGGGGTGAGAACGCCCCCGGTGTCGCCGGAAAGCGTAATCCACGTGACCGAAGGATCGACTACCGTAACCTCGTAGTTGATCGACGCGCTGCCCCTGTATTCCATATCGTACTCGGTGTCCGCCGGTAGGAACGGTCCGCCGGTCGGCCCCTCGGATTCAAAATCGCCTGCCGGCGTCACACTGAGCCCGGCGTCGATCGTGAGTGCCTTGATACAGAAGTTGCCGGTCTGGCTCCACGACCCGTCATCGTAGTCGTAGAAATCGAGCCAGTCGCCGCCGCTCTTGTAGTAGCTCTCACCCGCGGACGCGCTCGACTCAACGATGACCCGGTAGCTGGCGCCGAGAAGAACGGGTACATCCGACGTGCGGTCGTAGGGATGACCGCCCTGAGAGAAGCTGACATATGTGTAGAAGTCGTTGCCGGCGCAGAGGGTCACGGGCGAGGGCAGATCGACCGTATGGAAGCCGGTGCGCTCGTATGAACCGGACTGCGTCGCTAGGAGATTTTGGAGTTCTCCTCCGACGAAGTCGTCGTAGATGCTTACCACATAGTCGACATTGTCGACTGCAGTGAAGAAGCTCACCGCCTGCAGGAGCTCGTCACCGTCCGCCGTAAAGGCGTTGAACGCTTCGGATGCAGTTGTCAGTGTGTCGCGCCAGGCGTGGTAGTCGTGGTAGTAGGTGTTCTCGTATGCGAACGGCTCGACGTTCTGGAAGGAGACGGCGCCCATCTCCGGATTCTGACAGCAGTGCTTGTCGTAGTAGGAGATCCAGAAGTAGCCGTCGTATCCCCAGCCGCTGCCCCAGCTGTTCTTGACGAGCCACGCACCGGGACCCTCGGTCGCCTGCGTACTCTTGCTGTCGTCCCATCCGACGATCGATACGCCGTGATTCGGCTCGATGATGCTGGACGGTGGCTGGTAGTGGATGTAGTTCGTTATGAACTGGCTGTCGTAGCACAGGGCGGTTGCGATGACGCCGTGATCCATGATGACCTGCTTGATGACGTCGATGTTCTCCAGATTCTCGCCCGCCACGAACCACTCTACATCTCTTGGGTAGTAGTAGTGGTAGGTCTCGGACGCCCGCAGTGGGGGCGTGCTGTACGATTGACCGTCCTCATCGCGGACCGCACCCTCTGCTCTCGATAGATAGGCTGTTGTGACGCGGTAGTCGCCGCCCTGGTGAACCGTAAGCCCGCCGGACGTGGGATAGATATCCTGGTTGTAGTGGTCGTTGAAGCCGTTCCACCAGTCGAGGTGGTACTCTGCCAGGTTCGGCTCTCCCGTCTCGCCCGCGGCAGTCCACGCACCCGTTATCAGGAGATTCCCCTCGACGGCCGACATCGATCCGAACGTCCAACAAGTGCCTCCGCTCTGGCTCTTGACGGGCGTGACGTAGTTCTCACCCCCGACGTCGCGAAGGTCGTATTCGGCAGGTATTTGAGCTTGCGACATGAGCGGGACCGCCATGACACAGCCCAGTCCTATCAGGACCAGACGATGGACCGGATGCATTCTGCTCATTCCAGTACTCCCTTTGCTGCGCGGGTTTGTGATACGGCTGGTGAATCGCCACTACGCAATCAAGCCGGATGCCGTCCCGGGACAGGATGGAACCCGTCGGAACGACTATCCGTTGATTATACCACAACACGCAGTGAACATCAAGGAACCGGCAGGTCTCGATGTGAGCGTCGAGACTACCGTTCTTCTCCGCGCGGATGCTCGAACTGTGGGTTGGGCGGGAATCGCTTGCGGCTCGCGGCCTGCCGTGGGATTCTCATCATGGGGATATATGGGCGGCGAGACGCATGGCGAATTGGGAGGAAGGGAAGACTAGGCACTTTTCTTGCTTTGTTCTTTCGTGCTTCGCCAAGCGCACGGAGGTGATCGAATGACGGGCTATGACGACACAAACAAGCACTGCTACGGAGCGAAGCGCACCGCGGCGATGTACATCCACAGCACGCTCCAGATGCCGGAGGTTATGATATATGTCAAGTACCGCGGTGAGATCTCAGGGCATCGGGTCCTTGATATCGGGTGTGGCGCCGGCAGAACGGCGGTCTTTCTGACCAAGTGGGCGGGCGAATACGTAGCGATCGACTATTCACACGAGATGGTCAAGCAGTGCCTGGAGTTCTGCGGCGACATCGATTGCAGTTTCGGCGACTTCAGAGACATGTCCCGCTACGAGGACGGCTATTTCGATTTTGCCAACTTCGCCAATAACGGGATGGACTCGCTCTCCCATGAGGACCGGATCATAGGTCTTCGGGAGGTGCACCGGATCCTGAAGGACGGCGGACTATTCTCCTTCTCCACGCACAACAGGGACTACGTTGGTGCGGTCAAGGAGCCGGACTTCCATTTCACCATCGATCCTTTCGCATTGGTGCGCAGAGTGGTGAGATTCCGTCGACGCACCAGGAACCGTCGGTACGACCGCCAGTTCGAGCGCAGTGAGGAGACATACGAGATAATCAACGATCCGGCGCACAATTTCGGTCTCGTCACGTACTATATCACACATCGACATCTGGCCGCGCAGCTTGGGAATGTTGGCTTCGAGCTTCTGGAGACCTACGATCTCAAGGGCAACATCATCGACATTGAGAAGCCGTGTACAGACAGCAGCTGGCTCTACTGCGTGGCGCGGAAGCGCGCGTGAGTAATTTCTGTGGGAGATACCAGTGGCCGGCATCTGTGGAATTGTGGATTTCGGGGGCAGTCTGAGCTCCAGTGAGAAGCGAAGGGCACTAGAGGACATGTCGGCTGCCATCTCGCACCGCGGCGCCATAGAGCGCCGCTTCTTTGTGGGCGCCGAGGCTGCCCTCGCTGTCCGCCTTCCCGATGGTCCTGATCTTCGTCATGTGGATGCGACCGATACGGAAGCGCCTGACACTGCCGTGACCTGCATCCTCGGGGGTGTTCTCTTCGAAGCGCCCGGCATGGATGGTGTCGCTTCCGACGGTGTTGTTCCTGAGGGCGTGGGGATGACTCCCGTCGAGGGTATGGTCACCGAGATCTACCGGAAATCGGGCGAGAACGTCGCTGGTCTCCTGAACGGGCACTTCGCTGTGGCCGTTTGGGACGGTGAGAAGCGACGGCTCATCCTCGCGAGAGACCGGATGGGAGTGCGACCACTCTACTACGCGTTCTCAGACGGCCTCTGTCTGTTCGCGTCAGAGATCAAGGCTCTTCTTGCCAGTGGGTTCATCAAGACCGAAGTGAATGCGCCGGCCATCAACGATCTCCTGTCGTTCGGCTACATTCCCCATCCCGAGACGATGTTCAAGGGTATCCTGCAGGTAGATCCGGGCGGTCTGCTCGATGTTCGGAGCGAGAGCGCAATCTCCAAACACTACTGGCGCTTCGATTTCGATGACTCGGCGTTCGGGCTGCCCGAAGCGGAGCGTGTCACCAGATTTCGCGGCCTCTTGACGGACGCCGTCAGGAAGTGCACCGACGGTCTCGACACACCGGGAGCATTCCTGAGTGGGGGAGTCGACTCGGCGGGCGTCTGTGCGATTCTGAGTTCGGTCCTTGGCGCCGGCCTCAAGGCCTTCACTGTCGGCTTCGACGATGAACGCTTCAGTGAGATAGCGGCGGCCGAGGTGATCGCACGCCGTCTCGACCTGGATTGGAATCCATCGATCCTGAAGGTGTCCGATTTCGTACCCCTCATGAGCCGCCTGGTGAAGGTGTTCGATTCGCCCTTTGAGGATTCCTCCGCCTTCCCCTGCTATCACGGAGCCGAGGTTGCGGCGAATGGAGTGGGTGTAGTACTGACGGGGGACGGTCCGGACCAGCTCCTCGGCGGCAGCAACCGTCACGCCACTCTTCTGCGTAGCGTCCAGTCGCCCGGGTGGCGAAGACGAGCGCTTCGCAGGAGCGGCTTCAGACACATCTTTCGGATGCTCCCGATCACTGCAGCGGATGAGAAAACGGGGTCGAAGATCGTGCGGAAGCTCTACAGAGATTCGCTCGACCCGGGCGAGATCAGCTACGAGCCGCGCATCATACCCATGATGGTTCAGCGGTCACTCTACTCGCCGGGGTTTTTCAAACTCTCGAGGTCAACTCCTTCGTCGCGCAATGTGCTGCCTGTGATGGAGCGCGCGCGTGGTCGGCATCCTCTTGAGCAATACCTGCACTTTGACGTTCATTTTTATCTTCATGACTGTCTTTTGCCGAAGGTGGAGCGGACATGCTCTGCTCATTCCCTTGAATGCAGGATGCCCTATCTCGAAGGGGATCTGGTTGACTTTTCCCGTGGGCTGCCGATAGGTGACCGGATCCATGGTCCTCTTCAGAAGGCAATTCTCCGTCGCTCGTTGCTGGGACTTCTTCCGGACGAAACGCTTGCGCCAGGGAAGAGCGGTTTTGCGATCGCGCGGGACCACTGGTTCGCCGGAGAGTTGAGAGACACCATTACGAGCATCCTGACGGACAAGCGTTCAATCGAGCGAGGGTACTTCTCAAGGGAGGGGTTGTCCGGGATCCTGAACAGCTTCTTCTCGGACGGGGTCAGGTACTACTCCAGCTCGAGCGGGATGCTGATGGCGCTACTAACGCTCGAACTCTGGCACAGGGACTACGTGGACCAGGTGTAGATCGTGTGGCAGCTGCGGTCGCTGCCGACGTCTATGTTTGTGGGATCTGAGGTCTCACCATGACGCTCTTCTCACGGGAGATTACGGCAAGTCCCGGCTTGGCGCCTCGCGGCTTTCTTACGTGTCGCTTCTCCGTGTAGCTCACAGACACTTTTGATGAGCGCCCCGCCTTGCTATGGAAGGCGGCTATGGCCGCCGCCTCAAGGATGGCCCGGCGATCGGGGCGGGCCTTCCCGCTTGGGATTCTCAGGATGACATGCGAGCCGGCAGCCTGGCGCGCGTGGAACCAGAGGTCGCTCTGGTTCGCTATCCGGTGGGTGAGGATATCGTTGTCCTTGTTCGAGCGGCCCACGAGGACCTCCCAGCCACCGCTGACCACGTACGTGCGGAAGTGCGCGCGTGGAGGGGTAGATCTCCCGCGCGATCTCACGGCTTTCCCCACACGGAAACGCTTCTCGATCTCCGCGAGCCGCTCGATTGATGCGTCGGCGATCGAGGCGCCCACGGCCTCAAGCTTCTCGGCCTCCACCTCCAGCTCTCCAAGCCGTGCCGGCGCCTTCGCACCACGTCTCGCGGCCTTTCTTGCACGCTTGAAGTAGTTCTCGGCGTTCTGGGTGGGGGAGAGAGAAGGGTTGATCGCTATCTCCACGATCGAACTCTCGTCGAAGTCCTTGAGGTGAGCGACTTGGGCGCCCCGGGGAATGTCGCCCTTCCGCGCAAGAATCAGCTGCCCCTTCGTGCGGTGCTCGTCTGCGTTCTGTGAGTCCGCTATCTCCGCCTCGACCTTGGCGATCGCGCGCCGTTTCCGCGCGAGACGTTTGAGAACGAGTCGGGAGACCGCAGCGCGTCTGTGGTCCATGCTGATGACATCGAAAAACGTATGGAAGGCGTGCGCGGCGGCATCGTTGACCGAATCGAACGTTCTTGTGTCGCCCGCGTGAGCGTCGCTGGACCGCCGGTCGGACAGCCTGACATGCGTGCGTTCCTGGTTGTCGGTCCAGGATGTGACAAAGGCCGACCCAGTATAGTCTACGGCCGGCTCCTGTGGCGATGTGTTGTGTTCCTCATCCTCGCTCGAACGCGGCCGTGCGGTCGGACGCACGACGATGCCGGGTCTGGAGCCAAGTTCAACGACAAGCGTTCGCTTGGTTTCAAAGCCGGTCGCGTGTGTGCGAACGAGTGAGAACTCGGCTGCCGTGCGATCGCGCGCTGCCGTCATGGACTGGATCGTTGCTCCCTTGAGTTCCCGCTCGAGATCGGGTGATCGATTTTCCTTCGCTCCGGTCGGAGGAGGGCATGTGTCTGCAAGGAAGATGAGGGGGAGCGCACGTGAGATAGAGATCACAAGGAAACTCGGGCGCACGGCGGCGAGCTTGAGAGCCAGAGCCTCATCCGCCAACCAGTGAACGCGGGTGACGCCTGCGCCGGCGATCTGCGGGGAGATTTCACCGATCAGTCGAGACAAAAGGGCTTGATTCACGAATATTCTCCGCGTGAGGTATCGGTCCGCCCAAGGCCTTCCAATGGTCACCAGGCTCTGGATCCGGGGTCTCCGGGCTCTCTGGCCGGCAAGCCGCAGTATAGCCGTCGTGACCCCGGCGTGCAACACCGTCGGAGGACGCGTTGACTCCAGGCCGGTCAGGCGCTATAGTATCAATCTACTTGAAACTGAGGAGGGGTGTACCTGTGCTCAGGAGCATGACTGGATATGGAAGCGCCGAGTCCGCCGACGGCGGGAGGCGCGTCAGAGTTGAGGTGCGTTCTGTCAACCAGCGCTTTCTCGATCTTCAGGTGAAGGCGCCGCGACTTCTGCTCCGTGTAGAGGACAGAGTGCGCCGATATGTGGAATCGGTCCTCGATAGAGGCCGCGTGACCGTCTACATCGAATGGCACGACAAGGCGACTGCCGCGGGGACTTCCATCAACGCCACGGTGGCCGGCGAACTCGTCAGCGAACTGCGCGCACTATCGAACAAGCTCGAACTCGCAGGTGATATCAGCATTGCCACGTTGGCGCGCTTTCCTCAGGTGTTCGAGCAGCAGGAGGAGAATCCCGAGGCCGATGAGTTGTGGGGCGTTGTGGAACCGGTGATGGCCGCCGCGATGGATCAGCTGGTATCGATGCGGGAGGTAGAGGGAGACACACTTCTTCGCGATATCTCAGGCCGCGTGGATACGATCGAGTCAATCGTCCGTCAGGTCGAAGCCGCGGCTCCACGAGCATCCGAGGCCATGAAGGAACGTATGATGGAACGGATACGATCATTCATGACCGACGGCGTTGCGGTTGACGAGGGGCGCCTCGCGCAGGAAGTGGCGTCGGCGGCAGACAAAGCCGATTTCACGGAAGAGATCGTGCGGCTTCTGGCTCACGTGGAGCACGCTCGTCAGACGCTCACCGCGAGCGAACCTACCGGAAAGAGACTGAACTTCCTCGTTCAGGAGATGCATCGGGAGGCGAACACCATAGGTTCCAAGAACGCAGACGTCGACATGGCGTCGGCGGGGCTTTCGCTCAAGGAAGAGATAGAGAAGCTCAGGGAGCAGGTGCAGAACGTCGAATAGCTGTGCGGCGGCCGGTACAGAGGCCGCGCGGAGGCGCTTCACATGAATACGGTGCTTCTCAACATAGGTTTCGGAAACGTCGTGACACGACGCCGCATCGTGGCCGTGATCGCGCCCGGTTCCGCTCCCGTGAAACGCCTGAAGGACCATGCTCGCGAGATCGGCAAGCTCGTGGATGCCACAGAGGGGCGGCGAACACGCGCCGTCATCGTGACAGACAGTGATCACATTATCCTGTCCGCCGTTGCTCCCGAGACCATTACGCAGAGGATTGAGGGTGGGGATGACCGTCCAGATTCGTAGTGGACGGCGTGATGATGGCTCGCTCTTCGGGAGATGATCTTGCGGAAGGGTTTTTCGATAGTTGTGTCGGGTCCATCCGGGGTCGGCAAGTCCACGATCTGCCGGATGCTACTGGCAGATGATGAGGTGATCTCCTATTCCATCTCCATCACGACTCGACCGCCACGCCGGGGCGAGATAGACGGCGAGCACTATGAATTCGTGGGACGTGAGGAATTCGATCGGCTTCTTGAGAGTGATGTTCTGGCCGAGTGGGCGGTCGTCCATGGATTCAGATACGGAACACGGAAGAGCGTCATGACAGATCTGATGTCTGCAGGACAAGATGTCATCATGGACGTCGATGTGCAGGGAGGCATGTCGATCAAGCGTGCGTTCCCTGAGGCCCTGCTCATCTTCATCGTGCCTCCCTCATTCGATGAGCTGGAGCTGCGTCTCCGCACAAGAGGGACTGACGTCGCCGATGTCATAGAGACGCGTCTCGAGAACGCGAGGGAGGAACTCAAGTGGGCGGACCGCTACGACCACACGATCGTCAATGACGATCTTGTGCGTGCCGGGGCGGAGGCCCGGGACATAGTTACGAGAGAGAGAAAACGTCGCGCACAGTTGCTCGACCAGGAACACCAAACAAGGAAACCAGGACTGGAGTAGATTCATGGATCCTCTGAGGAAACGAGATCTTCTGAAGCACGTGAAGAACGAGTACATTGCCGCCGTGGTGGCCGCGAAAGCAGCACGTCGGCTCCATGCCATCCCGGCCGGCGAGCGGGAAGATCCGACGGCCAAGGTGACATCACTGGCCATCGCTCTTCTCTCCGATGGGAAGGTGGAGTTTGAGTTTGTCGAGCCGCCGAAGGACGATGAAGCCCAAGAGCCGGCGGAAGGCGAGGGAACTGAGCCGGACGAGAAGGTGGAGAAGGTAAAGAAGGTAAAGACGACGGAGGAGTAGATCAGCCCGGAGCGCGAATCCTGATGCCCGTACCTCTCAGCGGTAAGACCATAGTCCTAGGCGTGACCGGCAGCATAGCGGCCTTCAAGGCGCCGCAGATCGTCACGAGGCTGGTTGGACAGGGCGCGACCGTGATCGTCGTCATGACGGAGAACGCGACACGGTTCGTGACGCCGCTTACTTTTGAGACACTGTCGGGCAACGAAGTTATTGTCGGCATGTTCCCCGACACGAAGAAGGGCGTGGCTTCACTTGAGGAAGCGGCGTCCGGTACCGAGCGCCTCAAGCACGTTCACCTGGCCGAAGCCGCCGATCTGGTCATAATCGCGCCTGCAACCGCAAACACTATCGGGAAGATGGCCAACGGTGTGGCTGACGACTTCCTCTCGACGGAACTCGTGGCGATGACGTGTCCAGTGATCGTGGCGCCGGCAATGAATGTGCGCATGATGGAGTCAGATGCGGTACGGGATAACATGGAGACGCTCAAGGCCCGCGGAGTCATCTTCGTCGAGGCGGAGGTTGGGAGACTGGCGAGCGGAGCCGTAGGGAAGGGCAGGCTTGCCGACTTGGAGAACATCATCGGCGTCGCGCTCGATGCTCTCCTTCCAAAACAGGACCTGGCCGGTCGCCGCGTTCTTGTTTCTGCGGGGCCGACGCGAGAGCCTCTGGATCCTGTGCGGTTCATCGGCAATCGATCGAGCGGGAAGATGGGGTACGCGCTGGCGGAGCGGGCGCTCAGGCGAGGTGCGGATGTCGTTCTTGTGTCGGGACCGTCGCTTCTCGACCCACCGGACGGTGTCGAGTATGTCAGCGTGGAGACGACCGCGGAGATGCTCCACGCCGTGATGAGAAGTTTCGCGGAAGCGGACCTCCTCATCATGGCGGCGGCGCCGGCGGACTATCGTTCCGCCAGACCTTCGCAAGCCAAGATCAAGAAGACGGCTGAGAAGCTGACGCTGGAACTCGTACGAACAGAGGACATCCTTTCTCAAGCCGGGAGTGCGCGTCGTGAGGGGCAGGGCATCATCGGCTTCGCGCTTGAAACGAGCGCCGAGGTCGAGGAAGGCAGACGCAAACTCATTGCCAAGGATCTGGATATCATTGTTGTGAACAATCCACTTGTTGAGGGCGCAGGGTTTGACACAGACACGAACGTGGCTGTCATCCTGACACGGTCCGGCCGCGAGAACGAGCTTGCGAAGATGTCCAAGAGGGATCTCGCAGACGTGATCCTCACGGAGGCCATCACCGAACTGGGATGGGGCGAACGCCGATGACCGGAGCGAGACACGATGATCCACGGGCGCTCCTGGCAAGCTATCTGACGCAGCTCGCCCAGGCTGGGGAGAAGGAAATATGTCTGTCGGCCGAGACAGCGGCCATCGTCAGATCGTCCGCTTCGCCAGAGGAAGGTGAGGCCGGGGTCGGGCAGACACGTGAGACGCCGGCTGCCTCACAGGGGCGCGGCGTTTCGCGGGAACCGCGTTCCCCCGGCAAGCCGAGCGATGCGACAGCGCCACAGAAACTGAGTGTGCGTGAGAAAGCAGCGGAGCTGCCTGAACTCAAGCCGATTGCAATCAGGCTCGCTCTCGGTCCCGGGACGGCAGATCCGGACATGTTCACAGGGCGCTCAGAACTCGATAAGTGCGTGTCTCTCGATGAGGTCGAGCGCGTCGCCCTTGCGTGTGAGAAGTGCGAACTTGCCGGGACGCGGATCAAGGTCGTCTTCGGTATGGGCAACAAGAACGCAGATGTAATGTTCGTCGGCGAGGCGCCGGGGGCGAACGAGGACAGGGAGGGAGTCCCGTTCGTGGGTAGAGCGGGCGTGCTTCTCAACAAGATTATCGAAGCGGCTGAATTCAGCCGCGAGGATATCTACATCTGCAACATACTGAAGTGTCGTCCTCCCAACAACAGGACGCCCCTTTCAAACGAGATCGAAGCCTGTGTCTCATTCCTGGCAAAGCAGATCGACATGATCGCCCCGCGCATCATATGCACGCTTGGGCTTCCGGCGACGCAGACTCTGCTCGGAGTCAAGGGGTCGATGGGAAGCCTGCGGGGCAAGGTGTACGTGCAGGACAATCTGTTGGTGATACCCACCTACCACCCGGCTGCCGCCCTCAGGGATCCGAAGTACAAGCGGCCGATGTGGGAGGACTTTCTTCGCATCAGAAGAGAGTACGACAAGCTCTAGCAGCGAGTGCAGGGCGTTGCTGCACACGCGCGGCGGAGGCGTCATGGCCACACTGAGAAAGACAACCGAGTCTGCCGGTCTCGTGAGAGCTGCGGACCGCATCCCGCCTCAGGCCCACGAAGCCGAAGTGGCCGTTCTTGGAGCCATGATGCTGGACGATGAGGCGATCGGAGCGGGGGCGGAACTCCTGACGTCCGATTCGTTCTACACGGACGCGCACCGCAAGATATTCGCGGCCGTGATGGACCTCTTCTCGAAAAGCGAAGCCGTTGATCTCGTGACACTGACGCAGGAGTTGAAGCGACGCAAGCAGCTCGACCACATTGGTGGCGCCGCCTACCTGTCGATGCTCCTTGGAAGCGTGGCAACGGCGGCGAACGTCCGCTATCACGCGAAGATCGTTCTCGAGAAGGCTGTTCTGAGACGCCTCATCAGTGTCTCAACCGAGGTCGTTCAGGAAGCCTACGACGCCGGTGGCGACGCGGCCGAGATTCTCGACCGCGCTGAGAACATGATCTTCGACATCGCCCAATCCCGCGTGCGACGCGGCTTCATGCCGATGCGCGAGATCCTGAAGCACAGCTTCGAGGTCATTCAGGAACTCTACGACAAGAAGCAGCATGTGACGGGAGTGGCATCGGGATTCGATGATCTGGACAAGCTGACATCAGGCTTCCAGACATCAGATCTCATTGTGATCGCCGGGCGTCCGTCGATGGGGAAGACGGCGCTCGCGCTGAACATAACGGCGAACGCCGCCATCGTTCACAAGATCCCAGTTGCTCTCTTCAGCCTTGAGATGGCCAAGGAACAGCTCGTCCAGCGCATGCTCTGCAGCGAAGCGCATGTGGACGCTCACAAGCTGAGGACCGGCTACCTCGCCGACCGTCACTGGTCCAGCCTGACCACCGCAGCCGGTCTGCTCTCGGAGGCTGAGATCTACATCGACGACACCCCCGCCATGACGGTTCTCGAAATGCGCTCGAAGGCGCGGCGGCTGAAGGCCGAGTCGGACGTGGGTCTCGTGATCATCGACTACATGCAGCTCATGCGAGGCACGGGGCGCGTCGAGAACAGGCAGCAGGAGATCTCCGAGATATCACGCTCTCTCAAGGCCCTTGCCAAAGAGCTTGGAGTGCCGGTTGTAGCACTCTCGCAGCTTTCACGGGCCGTAGAGCAGCGTGGCGGCGACAGACGTCCGATACTGTCCGATCTCCGTGAGTCCGGCGCCATCGAACAGGATGCCGACGTCGTCATGTTCGTCTATCGCGGCGAGCAGTACGAGCGGACGCCGGAGAACCAGGGCATCGCCGAAATCATCATCGGCAAGCAGAGAAACGGCCCGACCGGGACCGTCAAACTCGCGTTCATCTCGGAGTGCACCAGATTCGAGAATCTGACGATGAGACCGGATGAGGGCTTCGACGAACTCTAGTAGATCATCGCAGACGGACTGCCGCGTGGTGGTGGAACACGGGACCTGGAGTCGCCATGGACTTCTTTGCCAGAATAGGCCAGTCAGCGATAAACATGTTCGGCGTGGTAGGCGCATCCGGGATCGTGTTCTGGCGCGCGCTGATCTCTCTCCGTCGTCTGCCGAGATCCACGAAACTCGTCGTTGAGCAGATGCAGCGCATCGGCATCGAGTCGCTCCCGCTTGTCGTTGTGACTTCCATCTTCACGGGTGCAGTGGCATCCGTTCAGGTCTCCTACCAACTCAAGGCGTATCTTCCGAAGGCCTATCTTGGGACGGCGATCTTCAAATCCGTGGTGATCGAACTCGGTCCGGTCCTCACGGCTCTGGTGCTCGGCGGTCGCGTGGGCGCTTCGATCGCCGCCGAACTCGGCACGATGCGTGTCACCGAGCAGATAGATGCGATGGAGGCGATGGCGATCGACCCGCATCGCTATCTGGTTATGCCTCGCATGCTTGCCGCTCTCATCATGCTTCCGATACTCACGATCATCGCAGACACGCTTGGTGTGGGGGGTGGGTACGTCGTTTCGAACGTGGCGCTCGATGTTTCGGGGAAGGTGTTCGTGGACGGAATGCGGACGCTCTTCTACGCAGGAGACGTGCTCGGAGGTTTGGTCAAGGCGTGCGTCTTCGGTCTCATCATCGCTCTCATGGGGTGCACGGCAGGGCTCGCGGCGAGGGGCGGCGCAGTCGGTGTAGGAAGAGCAGCTACACGGGCTGTTGTGGCGAGCTGTGTTCTCATTCTTGTCAGCGACTATGTTCTGACTACACTCATCTACGGAATCATCTTCTCCTAGGAGGGGTAGTGTCCGGTCGAACCCTCATTGATGTGCGGGACCTCTGGAAGTCGTTCGGGGACAACCAAGTGCTCAAAGGGATCAGTCTTGAGCTCATCGAGGGAGAGACGCTGGTCGTTCTGGGACCATCGGGTTGCGGGAAAAGCGTCCTTCTAAAGCATATCATCGGCCTCCTTGTACCTGATCGCGGCGAAGTCCTGTTCTGCGGCAGGAACATCTTCGACATGAGCGTGAAAGAACTTGGCGAAGCCAGACAGCATTTCGGGATGGTCTTCCAGGGGGCGGCGCTCTTCGATTCGATGACCGTGGGAGAGAATATCGGGTTGCCGGCCGTCGAGCGCAAGGGGATGCGCGGACAGGAGCTGGAAACGCTCATCGAAGATAAACTCAGACTCGTTGGCCTCGAAGGTCTGTCCGGACTGCGTCCCTCCGAGATATCGGGCGGTATGAAGAAACGCGTGGCGCTCGCGAGAGCGATAGCGCTCAACCCGGACATCATTCTCTACGATGAGCCAACGACCGGGCTGGATCCGATCATGGCGGAGCAGATAAACGAACTGATTCGCGACACACAGAACAAGCTCAGCGCAACCTCGATCGTTGTTACGCACGATCTGCACAGCGCGTGTTTCATCGGAGACAGGGTCGCGCTTGTTGAGAGCGGGAGAATCGAGTTCGTTGGTTCTACTGACGAACTCATGGACACCGAAGACAAGGCGGTGCGCAACTTCATAGCGCGCGGCCGCGCGAATCTCGGACCGCGAGAGAGCGATAGGGCGGGTCTCCACTAGATCGGAATCACATCGGGGCCGGTGAATCGGAGGCGGACAAATCGCACGGCGCGTCAGATGTCTCACATTCGGAGGCGATGCATGACAGGACATGCGAACGAGGTGCGCGTAGGGCTGGCGCTTACTGTTGCCTTGGCGCTACTGGTCGTCGGCATTCTTTGGCTGAGCGGCGCCAACTTCGGCGACGAGACCTACACATTCGGTATCATCTTCAGTGAGGTCGGCGGCCTCAGAGCGACGGACAAGGTAACGGTGGCGGGACTTGAGGCGGGTGACGTGTCCGAGCTTACGATTTCGGCGCGAGGCACTGTCCTTGTGGATGTTCGCGTCAAGGTGGGTATCAACATCCCCATCGATTCACGCATCACCATCGGGAGCTATGGCTTTCTCGGGGCAAAGCACGTGAACGTCCGTCCCGGAACGAGCGCTGTCTACATTGAGCCCGGCGCAACCATCGTGGGCGCCTATGAGAAGGGCATGAACGACGTCGTGAGCGAGATGGGCGAGGCCCTGATCGAGATCAGGCAGGTCTTGAAGACTGCAGATGAGATACTGACCGATGCCGAGGGCAAGGAACAGATCAAGAGGACCCTGGACAAGGCTGAGGACGCTGCGGGGACGCTCAACCTGGCCATCCTGGATCTCAGAGTCGTCGCGTCCGACCTCAAGGGGTTCATCCAGGCGAAGCGGGATCCGGCGTCCGAGGCGATCGATTCGATAGCCGAGGCGTCCGAGACGTTCGCCGAGGTGGGAGGGAAGCTGGATACGATAGCGGCGTCACTCGACTCCATCGTGACTCGCGTCGAGAGCGGCGAGGGCACTCTCGGAAAACTGGTCAACAACGAGGAGGTCTACGACGAGTTCATGGCCGTTATCAAGGAGGTCAGGGATCTCGTGACGGATATCAGGGAGAACCCAAAGAGCTTTGTGAGGTTCTCCATCTTCTAGCAGGACCGTGCCCCGTATTCTGCTGTCGGTTGAATTCTGCCCCCATGTGGAGCGCGTGCGTGAAAAAGCGAACGGTCTTCTTCTGTAAGGAATGTGGCAACGAGTCACCCAAGTGGCTCGGCAAGTGTCCGGGATGCGGTGAGTGGAACACGCTCGTCGAGCGGGATGCGGGACCCGGTGCTGGTGAGAGGCGAAGGGCGCATTCCAGGGTCTCCGCCGAGGCGCCGGTTCCGCTCAATCGCATCGGTGATGACAAGCGAGAGCGGCTTCCCACGGGCATCGGCGAGTTTGACAGAACACTCGGGGGAGGGATCGTGCCCGGGTCCGTGATCCTGGTGGGCGGCGATCCCGGCATCGGCAAGTCTACGATCCTCCTGCAGGTGAGTGAGGCCATCGCGCGGCAGGGTGAGATCGTGCTCTATGTGAGCGGTGAGGAGTCCGCTTCCCAGATCCGTTTGCGCGCGCGGAGGTTGGGGATCGACTCCGACAAGATCATTCTCTACACTGAAACAGATGTCGTGCGGGTCATTGATGAGGCCGCGAGGATGTCGCCCGGCATCCTCATATTGGATTCAATACAAACCTCCAGCCATCCCGATGTCTCCGGTTCGCCGGGGAGTGTGTCGCAGGTGAGGGAATCCGCCGCCGCGCTTGTCCGCTTCGCGAAGGAACGGGCGGTTTCCGTCTTTCTCGTCGGGCACGTGACGAAGCAGGGGGCGATCGCCGGGCCCCGCATTCTGGAGCACATGGTCGACACCGTTCTCTACTTCGAGGGTGACAAGCGCCTGCCGTACAGAATTCTGAGGGCGGTCAAGAACCGATTCGGCTCGACCGACGAGATAGGTGTCTTCGAGATGACAACCGGGGGGCTCAAGGAAGTACCCGACCCGTCGGGGCTCTTCGTCTCGCGCGAGAGGGAGCTTACATCCGGAACGACAGTGATTGCGAGTATCGAAGGAACCCGGGCACTGCTTGTGGAGATCCAGTCGCTCACGGGGCTCTCGAACTACGCGACGCCTCAGCGGTCGAGCACCGGTGTCGACCGCAAGCGGCTTCCCCTTGTGCTGGCGGTCCTTGAGCGGCGTGGGGGGCTGAGCCTTGGGAGCCGTGATGTCTTCGTGAGCATCGCAGGCGGGGTCAGAGTGGAGGAACCCGCCGCCGATCTGGGAATGGCGCTGGCCATTGCGTCGAGCTACTGGGATGTGCCGCTCGACGGAGGGACGGTCGTGTTCGGCGAGATTGGTCTCGGCGGTGAGATCCGAAGGGTGACCCATGCGGGCAAGCGGGCGCAGGAGGCGGCCAGGCTGGGTTACTCGAGGATCGTGCTCCCGAGCGGCTCTCTGCCGCGGACCGAGCATCCGGACGGCGTAGAAATCCTGGAGGTCAAGCGGATCGGCGACGCAATCGATCTTCTGATGGACCGACAGCTTCGGTCCGCCGCGGGTGGGCATTCGGGTGTGCGAGCCGAAGGCGATGGGCACGGTGACGGGAGCTTGCCATGAAACGCGTCGGTGTCGTGCTCGTTGCGGCCGGTTCCTCAACACGAGTTGGCGGCGAGATACCCAAGCAGTTCCAGATGCTTGGACTGAAACCGATGTTCGTCGCATCACTCGAGCCCCTCCTTCCCTTTGCCGACGAGGTCGTGATCGTTGTTCCTCCCGGCAGCGAGGAGAACGTGGGGACCATGCTTGGTGCCGCCTGTCTGTCCGTCACGGCCGTGGTCGCCGGAGGTGCAAGACGCAGGGATTCGGTTGAGAATGGACTCGCGGCGTTGAGCGAGAGTGTCGAGATGGTGCTGATCCACGATGCGGCACGTCCCTTCGTAACAGCGGGTCTGACTAAGCGCGTGCTCGACGCGGCGTCGGAGTCCGGGGCGGCGATTCCTGCTGCGCCTGTTCCGGATACCGTCAAGCGAGTGGAGGGTAACTTCGTCATCGCGACCCTTGACCGCCATGTCCTGAGACTCGCGCAGACTCCTCAAGCCTTCCGGCGGGATGTGATAGTG
>JAUXGN010000064.1 GCA_030622115.1 Candidatus Eiseniibacteriota bacterium | reverse complement strand
GCTCATGAACAAGGAACATCAGCCGCGCAGACTGAACCTGATCGGGATAGCGAACCAGACTGGTACGGGCACACCGCGCTGTTCGGCCGGCTTGAACTGCCACTGGTAGATGGCATCCAGAGCGGCTTCATCCAGACCTTCTACCGACTGAAGGACCAGCACCTCTCTAACCTGACCGGACTCGTCGATTGCCACCTTGAGCACAACTACGCCTTCCAACTCCGCCTGCCGGGCCATTTCCGGATAGACAGGGTGGACCCGCTTGATCACCACGGGTGGTTGGTCAAAGGCTTCGAAGAAACCGGTGTGGCTGTTGGAGACCGATGCGATAGGAGGAACGGTGGGATCCAGAGCGGTGGAAGGCATGGTCTCTTCCGCTCCGGGGGCGTCGCTCGGTACCATGGCAGTGACAACATCCTGCTTGGGAATCTCCTTGGGCGGCGGAGGAATGACGAATGCCGACGGCGCATCCACCAGCCGCGTTATGGTCTGTTCAGCCAGCTGGTAGGGCTGGAAGCCAGGATGGGGGAGAATGAGGAAGAGCATCAAGTGGATGCCTGTGGCGCCCAGGAAGGCCCACCGCAGGCGGCGAGGATGGCCTGCTTCGAACTGCCGTTCAGCGGTCATGACGTTGGTTGACATGGTGCTACCCCCTTGTCGATGTTGATCGAGCGCTGGGGGGGGGTCCGGGATTCGCTCCTGCTAATGGGCTATGTCTGCCTCCTTCTTGGTTGATCAATTGCGCTACCCTACATCTCCACTATACACCTTCTCCGTTGTTTTGCAGCACCAATCTCAGGGCATCTGGTGGAACATATCCGATCGGCAAAGGGAAGATTGCCGTCGGGAGCCTGCTCCGATATGATGGAGCCGCGCGCATGCCCTGGTGGGTCGGCGTGCGGGCAGGATTGAGGGGATGGCCCGGGAAGCGGGCCGCGGTCAGCGACACACGGAGCGGGTAGTGGCAGAACAGACGGCTCTTCGCGACAGACTCACAAGTGGGACGGCGATTCTCATCTACATCGCCCTCGTCAAGCTCGCCATTCATCTGCTGACAAACGGGGGATACGGATACCACAGGGATGAGCTCTACTACATCGCCTGCGGTGACCATCTGGCGTGGGGGTATATCGATCACCCTCCACTGACGCCGTTCCTGGCGCGCCTCATCACCTCGACACTCGGAAGCTCACTGGCGGCCATAAGGCTGATCCCGGCTCTCGCCGGAGCGCTCACCGTATTCGTCGCAGGCAAGACGGCGAAGGTCCTGGGCGGCAAGCTCTTCGCTCAGACCCTCACGGCGGTCGCCGTTCTCGTCGGCGGGACCTACCTCTTCTACGGGACTCTTCTGACAACGAACGTGTTCGACCAGCTGCTGTGGGCGATCACGCTCTACCTCTTCGTCTCGATACTCAAGAGCGACAACCGCCGGTACTGGATATGGTTCGGCGTGGTCGTCGGAGTAGGCCTTCTCAACAAGCACACGATGGCATTCCTTGCAGGCTCGCTCTTCGCTGGGCTTCTCCTCACGGATGAGCGCCGCCGCCTGACCTCTCGCTGGCCGTGGTACGCGGCGGGCATCGCTACGATCATCTTTCTGCCGAATGTGATCTGGGAGATCGCCCACGGGTGGCCGACGATCGAGTTCCTTCAGAAGGCGGAACTCAACAGAATGTCCGCTGTGTCACCGGGCATCTTCTTCCTGGGGCAGCTCTTTGGTCTCAATCCACTTCTCCTGCCCGTCTGGATCGTGGGGCTCTGGTACGCTCTTTTCTCGAAGGGCGGCAGACAGGTGCGGCCGATCGGCTGGGCGTTCGCACTGCTCTACGTCTACTTCGTGCTCTCGAGAGCGAAGGAGTACTACCTGATCCCGTTCTATCCTCCTCTTCTTGCGCTCGGCGCAGTAGAGGTGGAGCGTTTCTTCAAGTCGAGGAAGCTCAGGTGGGCGCCTGCCACGGCCATGGTCCTGCTCATCATCGGAGGCGCTCTCCTTGCTCCGATATCGCTTCCGATCCTATCACCAGAGCGGCTCATCGAGTACAGGAGGGCCATCGACCCGACGATGAAGAACCTCCAGCCCGGAGAATCCGAGATGCTTCCGCCATTTCAGGACATGTTCGGGTGGGAGGAGATGGTCCAGCAGGTCGCGCGCGTCTACCACTCGCTTCCCGAGGAGATGCGTTCGGTTGCGGCAGTCTCCGGCAACAACTACGGGCAGTCGGCCGCGATCGATTTCTTCGGTCCGAAGTACGGGCTCCCGAAGGCCATCTGCACGCACAACAACTACTGGTACTGGGGGCCGCGCGAATACACGGGTGAGGTGATGATCACGGTCGGAGTCAGACACCAGGCTCTTCAGAGCGCGTTCGGGTCCGTTGCGCTGGCGACCACGATCACGCACGATTACGTCGTCTGGTACGAAACGAACCAGCCGGTGTTCATCTGGCGCAACATGAAGATACCGCTCGATGCCGCGTGGCCAAGGATGAAGCTCTTCTATTGATCCCGCGGCGTCGCGTGCGGGGCTCTTCTGCTGAGAGGACGATGACGATCAGAACTCATGTCACAACGTGGATCCGTACGACCGCGGTTCTGGCGACGCTCCTTGCGGTGGTGCTCGGAACGGGGGCAGGGTGCGGTCGCGGTGATGAACCGTCCGCACGCACCGCCGAGGCGCGCACGGCAGAGGAAGAAGAATACTGGGGAGATCCGGGCGGCCGCTGGCACGAGGGTGGCTGGCGGGAGCTCTCTCTCGATGAGGAGACGGGCGTCACCGAAGAACAGCGCCGTCAGATCGAGCGGTTGCTCTCGATCGGCTACCTGACGGGCTCCACTGCGCCACCCGCGAACGACGGCGTCACTATCTACGATCGTGAACGGGCTCTGGACGGCTACAACTTCTACACGGCAGGACATCTTCCTGGCGCTCTTCTTATGGATATGCGTGGGAACAAGATCCACAGGTGGGAGTACAGGTTCATCGATGCCTGGGACCTTCTTCCGGGGGATGCGCTTCCGAAGAACAACAAGTCGATCGGCTACTGGCGACGGGCGCATCTCTTCCCGAACGGGGACGTGATTGCCATCTTCGAGGGCGTCGGGATCATCAAGGTTGACCATCGTTCGAATCTTCTCTGGGCGAATTTCAACGCAGCGCACCACGACCTTGAGGTGATGGATGACGGCCGCATCTACACGCTGACACGCAAGGCCCACATGATCCCGAGGATCAGCGAAGAGCACCCCATACTCGAGGACTTCATCACGCTGCTGGACTCCGAGGGGAATGAGATCCACAGCTTCTCCGTCCTTGAGGCGTTTGAGAACTCACCCTACGCCGAGGCGATCGAGGGGATGGCCGACCGGGGCGATATCTTCCACACGAACACGATCGAGATCCTGGGCGCCACGCTCGCGGGTCGCATTCCGGGGTTCGATGAGGGAAACGCCCTCATCAGCCTGAGGGAGACAGGTCTGATAGCCGTCGTGGACATGGAGACTGAACGCGTGGCTTGGGCGCTCAGGGGGACGTGGGAGGCGCAACACCAGCCGACAGTCCTGCCGGACGGGAACATCATGCTGTTCGACAACCGCGGCTACCACGGGTTCTCACGGGTGATAGCGTTCGACCCGGGTTCGCTCGAGACGTCGTGGATCTACAAGGGAGAGAAGCCCAATAGCTTCTTCTCGCGCGAGTGCGGCTCGAACCAGTATCTGCCGAACGGCAACATCCTCATTACCGAATCCGACCGCGGGAAGGCATTCGAGCTGTCGCCTGAGCTGACGGTAGTATGGAAGTACATCAACACGGTGCAGGTCGGAAACAAGAACGAGTTCATATCAAGCATCTTCGAGATGATCCGGGTCGAGCCGGACTACGTCAAGGCGTGGCTGGGAAAGAGGCGATGATGAGACGGGGCTCAAGGGCCGTGATGGCCGTGTGCGCTGTGGCGCTGCTGGCGGGTTGCGCGTCGCAGCAGAAACATGATGGCATTGGATTGGACCGGGACACGGGGCTTCCCGGTGAAGCAAGCTTCACGGTGACTCCCGATGGCGCATGGTCCGGGTTCGGTGGCCCGAGGGCGCTTTATCACGAGGGGGAGCACAGGCGGACCTACGTAACGTGGGTCAACTCGGTCGGCGACCTGAGGGTTCTCTACTTCGACCACGATACCGGGGAGAAGGTGAAGAAGACGCTTCGCGAGGGATTTGAGACGGACGATCGCGCCGCCCCCGCGCTTGTGATGCGCTCCGACGACAGGCTTGCCATCTTCTACTCCGGCTTCCGGGGCAGGTGGCTGCTGCACAGGACTGCGACGCGGCGTGAGGATATCAGTGTCTGGGGGTTCGAGTCGGATGTTGGCCCGTATCCGTCCGCCAGCCTCGGCTACAGCCGTGCTGTGCCGGTGCAGCTTTCGGATGAGGATGGCAGATTCTATGTCTTCTGGAGGGGAGCCGGGTTCGCGACGTACTTCAGGGTCTCGGACAACAGAGTGAACTGGACGGAGCCTGCGCGTTTCATCTACGAGGAGGGCGCGCATCCCGATGTCACGGTGACATCGGATGGCGTGAGCAGGATCCACTTCGCGATGACGTCCGGATCCTCCGGCGACGGCAGGAGCGGCAGCATCTACTACGCGCGCTACGAGTCCGGAAGCGTGGTTCGAGCCGATGGCGCCCGCATCGCGGACGTGGATGCACTGCCGTTCGCTCCGAGTGCCTGCGATCTTGTCTACGACGCGTCGCTCACCGGTACACCCGCGCGTACATGGGACGTGGCGGATGGCCCGGACGGGAATCCGGTCATCGTCTACGCGACCTTCCCGTCGGAGGAGGATCACGTCTACTGGTACGCTCGGTGGAATGGAACTCGGTGGGAAAACCGGGAGCTCACGCACGCAGGGAGCTGGTTTGCTTCCGGTCGCCCGGGCAGCCGCTACGTGGATACACATCTGTCGGGAGGCATCACCCTCGACCACAGCGATCCGTCGAGTGTCTATCTGTCGCGTGAGATCGACGGCGTCTTTGAGATAGAGCGCTGGGTAACGGACGATCTCGGGGAGACGTGGAGCGTCGACGCGATCACCTCGAACTCGCGCTGGAACAACGTTCAGCCCGTGGTACCCCGGAACCATGGCCCCGACGGACCGACTCTTCTCTGGATGAATGGATCCTACTCGGATCACATCGAGTTCATGACGTCGCTACGGATGAAATAGCGGCTCCTGACGCCCCGTCTGCTCCTTTCTGTGGCCTTCGGATGACATTGGCTTCGTGGTATAATCGCACCAGGAAGCATCCGACCTCACAGGGGGAATGACCTTGAGACCACTCGTTGCCATCCTGCTCATGCTCGTCACGCTCGCAGCGACGAGTCCCGCCGCCGAGCGCACAGAGCTCGCCTGCGGCGCCGCGCCCTCCGAACTCACGCTTCTCGCGACGAACCTCGAGAGCACGACTCTCAGGCTCGATATCGGGAGCTTCACGACGGAGCCCGTCGACGTCGACGGCAGGCTTCTCTTCTCGATAGCTCTCAAGGGCGCCGCTCGGATGCTTGAGCTGGGACTCCCGGAACTCCCGATGGTGAGGCAGTCGATCGTCATTCCCGATAACGCGCGGATGGACGTTCGAGTCATCGATGCCGCCTACCGCGACTTCGATCGCGTAGATGTCGTTCCCTCCAGAGGGGTGATCAAGAGGAACATCGATCCGGACTCCGTCCCGTACGAGTTTGGGGCCATCTACGAACAGGATGCGTGGTTCCCGGCGGAGATCGCCGGACTTGGTGATCCGTTCATCATGCGCGACACGCGTGGCATTGTGGTTGAGCTGAATCCATTCCAGTACAACGCCCGGACGCACGTCCTCCGCGTCTACACTTCGATCACGGTTGAGGTGTCCGTCGCAGGTTCTGGCGCTGTGAACATACTGAGAGACCGTCCCGGCACGCGCGTGGCGGAGTTCGAACGGCTCTACAGGAGCCGCTATCTGAACTACTGCTCGGTCGCCGACAGGCACACGCCTGTGACCGAGAGCGGGCCGATGCTGATCATCGCAAATGACGCCTTTGTCGAGGCCACGCGGCCACTGGCCGATTGGCGAAACCAGATCGGCGTGCCGACTACGCTCGTCGGCCTGTCGTCGGTCGGTTCAACGGCCGACGATATCAAGACCTACATTCAGAACGTCTACGACACCGATGGCATAGCGTACGTGCTTCTCGTTGGCGACGATGAGCAGATGCCGTATCTCCTTGAGGGAGGCCAGTCGGTCGACCCGATGTACGCCCTTCTGGCTGGAAGCGACAATTACCCGGAGATCTTCGTTGGTCGCTTCTCGGCCGAGACGCTCGACCAGCTGGCGACGCAGGTGGAGAGGACGATTGAGTATGAGCGTGATCCCGAGCCAGGCGCCGACTGGTACCACATGGCGACGGGGATCGCCTCGGACGAGGAAGGCGGCAGCGGGACGTACGACTACGAATTCATCGAGGCCATCCGAGAGACGCTTCTCGGCTACGCCTATACCCACGTCGATCAGTTCTACGATCCCGGAGTGGCCTCCGCTGAGATCAGCGCCGCGCTGAACGAGGGGAGGAGTCTCGTCAACTACCTCGGTCACGGCAACACGATGGGGTGGAGCACGGGGAGCTACTTCAGCGGCGACGTCAACGGGCTCGTGAATGACAACATGCTGCCGTGGGTTATCAGTACGGCCTGCAAGACCGGTCAGTACACGGACAAGACCTGTTTTGCTGAGGTCTGGCAACGGGCGATGAATGGGACCGAGCCGACCGGCGGGGTTGGGGTCTACGCATCAAGCGTCAACATGAGCTGGGTGCCGCCGATCACCGCGCAGCTCGAGATGGCGCATCTCCTGGTAACTGAAGAGATGCACACTCTTGGTGGGCTGTGTTTCAACAGCTCGTGCAAGATGATGGATGAGTACGGGGACTCCGGTGCGGATGAGTTCAACCACTGGCACATTTTCGGCGATCCGGCGCTCACGGTTCGGAGCGACACTCCCACCGCGCTGACGGCAAGCCACGGCGGGCATATCGAAGAAGGGGCGACCTCTTTCACCGTGCTCACCGAGCCCACGGCCGTTGCCGCTCTCAGCGACAGTGGGTTGTTTCTGGGTTCGGCAATCGCCGACTCGTTCGGAGAGGCAATGATAGAGATCGTCGGGAGTCTGCCCAACAGCGGTGTCGTGACGCTGACCGTGACTGGATTCAATCGCATTCCGCACTGTGAGAGCGTGACGGTGGGACACGGTACATCCCCGGTTGACACGACGTATGTACTCGCGCTTGAGCAGAACAGCCCGAACCCGTTCAGACCTTCGACCACGATCGAGTTCACGATGTCCGCGGAGGGCCACGCACGCATCGACATCTTCAATGTCAACGGTCGGAAGGTCCATACGATACTTGACGATGTATGCCGCGCTGGGGCGAACGAGGCGCCGTGGGACGGATGCGATCCTTCCGGCGCCGAACTCGCGGGCGGCGTCTACTTCTACCGTCTCGAGACCGCCGCTGGAAGCGAAACAAAGAAAATGCTCCTGCTCAGATAGCGCCGCTATCCAAGCAGGAGCTGTGATTCAGAATCGGTGTGTCCCTCGGGGACACG
>JAUXGN010000008.1 GCA_030622115.1 Candidatus Eiseniibacteriota bacterium | reverse complement strand
GCCTGCGGAGCCGTCGCTGCAGAGACGCGGGCAGCATCACAATACGGTCTCTGTCGCCCTTGCCTCCCCTCATAGCTATCTGGTGCCGATCGAAATCAATGTCCTTGACTCTCAGTTTCATGCACTCGAGCAGCCGCATGCCGGTTCCATAGAGAAGGGAGGCGATCAGCCGCTTCGTCCCCGAGAGATGGGACAGAATGGCTTGCACCTCGCGCTTCGACAACACAACCGGGATCTTCTTCCCGCGCCGGGCCGCGGGGATGCCGCTGACCCAACCAAGGTCCCGCTCGAAGACGTACTTGTACATGAAGAGTATCGCGCTGAGCGCCTGGTTCTGGGTCGAAGCACTGACGCTGCGTTCGATGGCGAGGTACGAAAGGAACTGGCGTACTTCCCGCCCGCCCATCATCTCCGGGTGACGGTGTTCGTGAAAGGTGATGAACCGCTTCACCCACGAGACGTACGCTTCTTCAGTTCGACTGCTGTAGTGACGCAATCGGATTACGTCGCGGATTCTACCGAGAAGTTCGGATTCATCTGCGCGCGTGGCACGGCGACCGTCCTTCCGCCGCTTCCTGGAATCGTCCGACAAGGTCGGGATCCTCAACGGGGAGGTCTTGGCAGGGGTGTATAGAGTTAATCCCGAGCTTGGCTAAACTATACCTAATACGCAATCGGCTGTCAAGCTCGGACTGGGAAACGAGTATCGGACTTGCCCGATCGCTATTTCTTGATCGAGAACTCCGTATGGACGATGCCGCCTGACTTGCTCACATTCTTGAGGCTGAACCCGCTCTTCTCGAGAACACTGAACATCTTCGAGTTCGAGGCGAAGAGACGTCCTTCAAACTTCTTGACTCCCTGGGCTTTCGCGATGCGGACGAGATGGTCCAGAAGCGCCGTTCCTATGCCGCGCCCCTGGTATTCGTCGGCGACACAGAACGTGACTTCGGCCCTCTTCGGTCCCTTGGACTGCTCGCTGAGTATGTACCGCCCGACTCCGACGATCCGCTCCTCCCCACTCTCAGTCAGACACGCTGCCAGGGCGACGTGCTTCTCGAAATCGATCTCCGTAAAGTACGCCAGTTCGTCCGGAGTGACGTCCTTCTTGTCCTCTCCCAGAAAGCGGAAGTAGATCGACCTCCGCAACAGACGACGAAAGAGGCCCAACAGACGTTCCTTGTCATCGTGCCGGAGCGACCGGATGGAGACGGACCCGACATCCGAGAGTTGAGCGTTGGCATTGTAGAATCTAGCGTCCATATCTGCGACCTCGTCTTTCGTCTGGAGTCAGTTGCGGCCGGCCTCCGGATCTCCGCCTCACACTGCCCGCAACTGGCTACTCGGATGAGCTGTCAGCCTCCGCGATGGCTCGTATCTCGCTCAGGAGTCTCTCTACCGTGCAATCCTCGTCTATTCGCTCCACGATGCTGCCATTCCGAAAGAGGATCGCCTCTCTCCCGCCTCCGGCGACACCGATGTCGGCTTCCCGCGCTTCGCCCGGCCCGTTCACGGCACACCCCATGATCGCAACTACGATGGGAACTGAGATACCGGCTGTGGCCTTTTCAACCTGGGCCGCGAGGCCTGCGACATCGATCTCAGTCCTTCCGCAGGTCGGACAGGCAATAACCGTAACTCCACCGTGCCTGAGACCGAGTGACGACAGGATCGCCCGCGCCACCGGGATCTCGGCCTCGGGAGCGCCGGCAAGGCTGACCCTGACCGTGTCCCCGATACCCTCCGCCAGAAGAACGCCCACGCCCACTGCCGAGCGTACCGCGCCCGAAACAAGCGTCCCGGCCTCGGTCACTCCCACGTGAAGCGGATAGTCGCACCGCGAGGCGAAGAGCCGATTGGCCTCAATTGTCATCATCACGTCGGACGCCTTGAGTGAGAGGAGGAGGTCGTTGAAACCCAGGCTCTCCATGAGTTCCACCTGCCTCGCGGCGCTCTCTGCAAGCCCTTCGACCGTTGGGTGGCCATGGCGCTCAAGGATGTCCTGTTCAAGCGAGCCCGCGTTCACGCCGACACGGATGGGGATGTGCCTCTCCTTGGCGGCCGCAACGATCTCCGCCACGCGTTCCCTCCCGCCGATATTGCCGGGATTGATGCGAAGCGCGTGCACACCGGCCTCGATGGCATCGAGCCCGAGTCTGTGGTCGAAGTGTATGTCACCAACGATGGGGATGCTGGATCTGATGAGGATCTCCGGCAGCGAGTCCACCGACGCTGAGTCCGGAACGGCCACCCGCACGATCTCACATCCCGCTGCGGTCAGGCGCTCGATCTGGGAGACGGTCGCCTCCACGTCGTGCGTCCGCGTGTTGGTCATCGACTGAATCGATATCGGGGCATCGCCGCCAACCTCGACGTAGCCGATGTTGACCTGTCTGGTCTTTCTTCGTGGCTTGAGAGTCATCACACTCCAGTCGACTGCGCCTTGCGGCCTTTGAGCCTCACATTGCCGGATCTCAGTGTTGTTCCCTCATTATCGAAGAACTCAAGTAGCGGAATCGCGTATTTCCTGGTCAGACCAACCATGTCTTTGAACGAGGACACTCCCAGCTCGCGTTCCGTCTCGAAGTGCTGAAGCACCTGTTTGCGAATGCGGCCGACGACGTCCGGATGAAAGAAGAGCGTGCTCGTCACCTTCACCATCCGCCCTCCCGATGCAAGGAGCTTCACAATAGCATCGAACTCCGCTTCCCCGAATGCCGTGCCGAGTTCATTCCGGACCTCCTCGTGAAGCACCTCGAGCGTCGGAGGCAGCGCATCAGCTTCGAGAAGCCGTAATTCGATCGCGGTCGCGAGCTTCTGCTGCGCCGGGGACAGAGCAACGTCTTCCTTGCCCCACCGTACCAGATCCCCCCGCCGCGATATACCCCCGGAATCCACGAGTTCACCGAGCGCCACATCCAGCACCGAGCGCTCGAGGTTTCTGCCGAGCTTCCCTCGAAGCTCCTCCGCGGACATCCCCCATTCAAGTGGTGAATCAGCTGCCTGCGCCTTCAGGAGCTGTCCGATCCCGTCGCACAGAGCGGAGTAGCCACCGGCAGTCAGAAGCCTACTAGCGATCTTCCGCACACGCCCGTCCGCAAGGAGCCCCTCCACGCCGGGAAGAAGAGCGTCATCCACCTTCCGGCTTAGCTTCTTTTCTGAAATCCCCTCGAGGCCACTCTCACCTATGACATGCAGAAGCACTTCGTCGTGTCCGCCACTCTCAAGCACGCCCAGCGCATCCAGAACATCCTCATGTGCGCGCTTGTGGCGTCTGGGAATCGGATCGATGACCCGTCCCCCGCCTATCGTGCGAACCGGCGAGTACGACCGTATCACAAAGAGATCATCCTTCTCGGCCAGAACGGCGCTCTCGATCCTCATCTGAACGAGTGCATCCTCTCCAGGCAAGAGCCCACCACCCTCGAGCAGAATCACGCGAGCCAGAACCTCCGAGGTCCCGATGTTCAGATGTACACGCGTCCGGTTCTTGATCGGCTTGGCGTCGGCCACGAGCCGAAGCCTGGCGTCTATCATGTGGGTAGTGTGCAGAACGCGGGGGGCCCCTACAGTATCGCCGCGCATCACCTCATCCTTCGATACACCGTGGAGACCCAGGGCCGTTCGCTGCCCCGCCTCCGCTCGTTCGACCGGTGTGTCGTGAACGTGAACGCTTCTGACACGCGTGGGAAGCCCCGCGGGATACACCTCCAGCTTGTCCCCCTTACTCACGCTCCCGGACCAGAGCGTCCCCGTCACGATTGTCCCATGTCCGGCTAGTGTGAACACCCTGTCGATGGGCAGACGCGCGTGCCCTGCATGACTTCTCTCCTCTATGCCAGCCACAAGCCGGCTGAGTTCCCTCACGAGCTCATCTATCCCGTCTCCTGTGATCGACGAGACCGGCACTATCGCCGCCCCCTCGAGCCCTGTTCCCTCGAGGAGCTTCAGACAATCGTCCTGCGCCAGCTCCATCTCCTCAGGCACGACGAGATCTGTCTTAGTGAGCGCGACGACACCCTGGTCGATCCCAAGAAGGTCTATGATATCCATGTGCTCGCGCGTTTGCGGCATCACGCCCTCATCGGCCGCAACCACGAGCATAACAAGATCAATGCCCGCCACACCGGCGAGCATCGTCTTGATGAACTTCTCATGTCCTGGAACATCGATGATCCCAACCGAGTCACCGGTTGGAAGATCAAGCCTGGTAAACCCAAGCTCTATGGTTATCCCGCGCTCTTTCTCTTCGAGCAATCGGTCAGTATCGACACCGGTCAGCGCACGCACGAGTTCGGTCTTGCCGTGATCGATATGCCCGGCCGTTCCGAGGATAACGTGCCGCCTGTGCTCTTCCATCATTCCTCCACGCTCACTCGGCTGCATTCGGGCGCCTGCCCGGCTGCCCTCGCGCTGACCGAGGCGGCCACATCGAAGAGAACGCCGCTCTGTCAGGCATCCCCCGTCTCCCTCCATATGCGAGCGCCCAGCCCCGAGAGCTTCTTCTCGATGGCTTCGTACCCGCGGTCGATGTGATAGACACGCGAGACCTCGGTCTCACCCTCCGCAACGAGCCCCGCCAGAATAAGCGCCGCGCTCGCTCTGAGGTCGGTCGCCATGACCCCGGCTCCGGAGAGATGCTCCGTTCCGGTGACGACGGCGACATTGCGGTCCATCGTGATGTCCGCGCCGAGCCTTCTGAGCTCCGGCACATGAGAGAACCTGTCTGCATAGATCGTATCGGTTATGACGCTGCTTCCATCGGCAACCGACATGAGCGCCATGAACTGCGCCTGCATGTCGGTCGGAAATCCCGGGTACGGTGCGGTGGTCACGTTCACGGATCCGAGCCGCTCGGGGCCGCGCACACGAATCCCATCCTCCACCACGACCACCTCGACTCCTGCCTCACGCAGCTTCGATACAACGGCCGCGCAGTGCGAGATGTCGGCGCCCATGACAAGAATGTCACCACGCGTGATAGCAGCTGCGACCATGAACGTCCCTGCCTCGATCCTGTCCGGCATAACACTCACATCCGCCGACCGCAGTTCACTGACGCCCTCGATAGTGATGGTGCCGGTCCCGTCTCCCTCGATCATGGACCCCATGCTTCTCAGGAAATCCGCAAGCGCGCCGATTTCAGGTTCACTCGCCGCGTTCTCGATGACGGTTCTCCCGTCGGCAAGCGTCGCTGCCATCATCGCGTTCTCGGTGGCGCCCACGCTCGACTTCTCAAAAACGATACTGGCGCCCTTGAGCCGCTTGGCCTCGGCCACTATATAGCCGTGTTCGATCTCGACGCTCGCTCCGAGATCCCGCATCGCCTTGATATGGAAATCGACCGGACGGGGACCCCAGGCGCACCCACCGGGGAGCGAGACGCGGGCGCGTCCCAATCTGGCGAGAATCGGACCGAGCACACAGATCGAAGCCCGCATGGTCTTGACGAGCTCGTACGGAGCTTCATGGTAGTTGCAGTTGGTCGTGTCCACGGTGATGCTGTGATCGTGATGCGTGACCTGCGCCCCGAGAACGCGGAGCACGTTCTCCATGGTAATGACGTCTCTGAGTCTTGGTACATTACTCAGGAGGAATGTCCCGGGCGAGAGCAGCGTCGCCGCCATGATCGGAAGTGCTGCGTTCTTGGCGCCGCTGACGCGAATCTCGCCCTTCAGCTGTGCGCCGCCGTCTACGATGATCCTATCCATTGCTGTTCGCCTCGGTTGACTTGATGCCGGTCGCTATGCGGTCGCGACCTGCGTAGTCCTTGTGTATTTCGACGCACCCAAGTCGCTTCTCCATCAACTCGCGCACGGCGCCGGCTTGCCCCTCTCCGAACTCGATCACCATTGACCCACCGTCCGCCAGAAACTCAGGACCATCCTGCGCCAGACAGCGGATGCAGTCAAGCCCATCGCTACCTCCGTCGAGCGCAACTCCCGGCTCGAACTCGCGCACCTCGCGCGGAAGCGTCTCCATGTCACCCGAGCAGACATACGGTGGGTTCGAAACGATTCCCGAGAGTTTCCCTTGAAATCCCGCCGCCGCAAGGGGTTCAACTCCAGTGCCTTCCGCGAATCGGATTCTCTCCGAAACACCGATCCTCTCGGCATTGCGCGCAGCTACCGAGAGCGCGTCGGCCGATATGTCGGTTGCAACGACTTCGGCTTCCGGAAACTTCTGTGCGAGCGTGATGGCGATGACGCCAGAACCTGTTCCGATATCTGCCAGAAGGAGACGACCTCCGGTCTCTGACTCCGTGCCGTCATCGCCCGCCTGCCCGACGATGAGCCCGATCGCGATCTCCGTCATCGCCTCGGTCTCGGGTCGCGGTATCAGTGTCGCCGGTGTCACCTCGAACTCGGCCATCATGAAGGCCGACGTCCCGGTGACATACTGCACCGGCTCCCAAGCCAGACGCCTCTTGAACAGCGCCTTGTACCTTGCCAACTCATCCTGACTCAACTGACGGTCGTGTTGGACGTATAGTTCGATTCTTGGAAGAGAAAGCACGTGACTCAGAAGCAGCTCGGTCTCGAGCCGTGCGTTCTCGAAGCCCCTCTCGGCGAGATAGCTCCTGCTCCAATTGATGAGTTCGGTGATGGTCCAGATGGTAACCAAGGCCCTCACTCCGAGTGCGCCATCTTGTCGGCCTGGTCTTGAGTCGCCAGCGCGTCCATGAGCTCATCGAGCCCACCGTCAAGCACCTGATCGATGCCGTAGAGTGTCATGTTGGTTCTGTGGTCAGTGACCCGGCTCTGCGGGAAGTTGTAGGTGCGGATCTTGGCGCTCCGGTCCCCCGTTGAGATCTGGCTTCTGCGGGTCTTGTCCATCTCGGCCCGCTGCTTCTCACGCTCAACCTCGTAAAGCCTGGCTCTCAGAACCTTGAGCGCCTTCGTCTTGTTCTTGTGCTGCGATTTCTCATCCTGACACGTGACCACGAGACCGGTCGGCTTGTGCGTGATACGAACGGCCGAATCGGTCGTGTTGACACTCTGACCTCCCGGGCCGGTCGCACGGTAGACGTCTATCTTGAGATCTTCCTGCTTGATATCTATGTCTACTTCCTCAGCTTCGGGAAGCACGGCCACGGTGGCCGCAGACGTGTGGATCCTCCCCTGCGACTCAGTCTCGGGAACACGCTGCACGCGGTGAACACCGCTCTCAAACTTGAAGCGGCTGTAGGCGCCATGCCCGTCAACAGAGAAAACGATCTCCTTGAATCCACCGGCTCCGCTCTCGCTCGTGTTCATCACGTCGATCGCCCATTTCCTGCGCTCGGCGTAGCGTGTGTACATCCGGAAGAGATCAGAAGCGAAGAGCGCAGCCTCCTCCCCACCGGTCCCAGCCCGGATCTCGACGATCACGTTCTTGTCGTCGTTCGGATCCTTGGGGACGAGCAGGAGTCTCAGTCGTTCGTCGAGTTCAGACCGGCGCGCGCCAAGTTCCTCCAGTTCCTCCTTCGCGAACTCCTTCTCCTCCGGGTCGTCAGCCGATTCGATTATCTCCGTGGCCGCCTCTATGTCGCTCATGACCCGCAGGTACTCAGTACCAGCAAGAACGACGTCGTTGAGCCCGGCCCGCTCCTTCGAGTACTTCCTGATGAGGTTGTGGTCGGCAAGCACCTCGGGCGTGGAGAGAAGCTCCGTGAGTTCGTCGTAGTGCTTCCTTATGGATATGAGCTTATCGAGCATCGTCGCCATCCGTTCCATCCCCGTCGATGCCGACCGCGGCCATAGCAACCGTGCCGCCTTCTTCCCTCACGGCCCTAAGCGCCGCGATCGCGACCTCGACCTGCGCATCCGACGGCGGCTTCGTGGTTATCCCCTGAAGCCACATACCGGGAGCCGAGATCGCCCTCGCCCAACGCGTTTTGCCGTGGAGGGCGGAAAGCTTCATGATCTCGTACGAGACGCCGGCGATGACGGGAATGAGCAGAAGCCTCATGAGGCGGTGCCCGATGGTCTGCGGGCGCCCGGTCAGCATGAACACCAGAATACTCACGACCATCACTATGAGAAGAAAGCTCGTGCCGCATCTGGGATGCCGCGTTGTGTGCTTCTGCGCGTTCGCCGGAGTCAGCTCCGCCTCTTCCTCGTGGCAGAAGATGGTCTTGTGCTCCGCGCCGTGGTACTCAAAGACTCGTCTCATCTCACGCCACTGGGAGATCCCCCAGATATACGCAAGGAAGAAGATAACACGGATGACTCCGTCAACCGCGTTGAACAGAATCGAACTGTCGCTTCCCAGCCAACGCGTCAATTGCTCGGAAAGCACAAGCGGAATGTAAAAGAAGAAGAGGATGCCCAGACCGAAGGCAACTACCATAGTCCCGGTCAGTGCTGCCTTGGTCTTCCAGTCATCCCGTCCCAGCCTGCGCGGCTCGGCCACTTCCTCCGCCCCAGCCTCTGCATCCGCAACCGCACCCGCCGTCGCCTCTGCCTTCCCCCCGACCTCCGCCTCAGCCTCGGCCTCCATCGCGGTGCTCGCCGAGAAGTTGAGGGCCTTGATGCCCAAGGCAAGTGACTCGATGAGAGTCAGCCCGCCTCGTATGACCGGCAGCCTGAAGACCTTGTTCTTCCTCGATATCGAGGTGAATTCCTCACTGTGGACGTCAATCTCCCCGTTTGGAAGCCTGACGGCCACCGCGACCTTGCGCGGACCACGCATCATCACGCCCTCGATGACGGCCTGCCCGCCGTAGTGGACCTTGCCCTTCTCGGCGCCAAGCGCCTCGATCGGCGGCACTCCCTCCGGCAACTCGCCTCCGGGCTTCTCTCTCTGTTTCTCGCTCATTCGGAATCCTTAAGCTAGAGGTCGCTCGTGTCTATCGTTCCCGCGCGCCGACGATCTCTGCCGCCGGAGCGCCTTCCACGTCGACCGGTATCAGTTCACCCAGAAGCGGGTGAACACGCTCGATCTCTCGTTTCACCGCCCACGCCACGCGCCGGTACGACTCGTGCCCTTGAACCTTCGATCTCAACCTCACAAAATGGAGTGCTTCCCTGAAATTCATCCGCATGAGGAACCGCTTGTTGTACGCGAGCGGTACGACATATTGCGCATGCTCTGGATCGATGTCGGCGAGGACGCACCACGACTCGCGCACTCCCTCAAGCACCCTCTCCACTTGTCCGTCCAGACCGGCCGCACGTGCATCGTCCGTTACCACATAGCCCAGGTCGCACGTCAGGAGTTGCTGGGTCTGTGTCGTCATGCGATGCCGCTGGATATCGCGATACGCGCCGAAATCACATGTGATCTCGAACGTGTAGCTGGTGTTCTCGAACTCACGGACCGGCGCCTCGTGCTCTGTCATCCCCGCCAGCGCGATCTTGAATGCCGACCTCCGCTCGTCCCTATTCATATCTGCGACGAGCGCCTGCGCCTCACAGTACGGCCGCCCTCCGGCTCGAAAGAGAAGCGATGAGAGTACGGATGCCTCTCCGTCCTCGTCGTAGTGAACGATGCGCGCTCCTCCCGACGCCTGTGTCCCTCGAGCGGCGGCCATTGCGAATCCCGCTCCGCGCCCCCCAGCCTCTGCGGCAGACAGGCGCGGCGCAAGCGCGGCGGCCATCCGCTCTTCCCAACCTTCCTGGTAGGGAGATGGGTCGGTGTACCTGAGCAGCGTGGGAATCTGCGCCTCCCCGATCCGCCTGAGTTCTGCGGCCAGACACTGCATCTCATCGAGCGGGCTCGAGGCCATCCTGACAAGCCCGTGCCTCAGACTTCTCGCATTGACCGTCCAACCCATGTTCGTCTTGGCGGCCGCCGGCAGGAGCCCGCGGATGGAGTCGCACGCCTTCCCCTTCGGCGTGTAGCCGCGCTCCCTCCACTCCGGACCGCCGTAGGCTTCATCGCAATAGGCCCTGGCCTCCGGCATCAGCTTGTCGTAGGCCGCATAGAGTCCGGCGATTGCTTCTCGGTAGACCCTGCCTGCCTCGCCCGACGCGAATGTGGGTGGAGTGTAGTAGTTGTCCGGGGACATCACCTGATAGCGTGTGGATTTCTCGGTGAACGAGGAGAGCCGGCTCTCTTCCACGAACTTGGCGCCCAGAATGGAGATATTCTCTATGGCGATCGAGAGCACCGCGTGCTCGGCTACGGACGAGTGCCCATACCCTATCACCCACTTCTCGTGAAAACGCGACGACTCGCTCTCGGAGAGTTCGCGGGCAATCTCCTCAAACGAGTCGGGTACGCGTGACGTCTTCGCGAATGTGACCGCTACGACCTCCGGAGGGAGGCCGCTGAGTGTATAGACCCTGAGAGGGCTGCCCGTCTCTGTCATCGTCAACCAACGAGGGCAGACCGTCGGTGCGCCGGGATCCGCCTCACCAAAAAAGGGATCCTGACTAGTTATCGGCCGAAGGCTTCTCGTCTGCCGTGCCGGCGTCAGAGGATGACTCCTCCGCCCCGCGCTTCTCTTTGTCCATAGCGCTTCCTTCGACAAGCGCGCCGCCGAACTCGGTTCCGTATTTCTTCAGGAAGCGGTCGACGCGACCTGCACTGTCAACGAGCTTCTGCTGGCCGGTGAAAAACGGATGGCAGGCCGAACAGATCTCGACACTGATTTCATCCAGAGTCGAGCGAGTCGTGAACTCGTTCCCACACACGCACTTGACCTTGCACTCGTTGTACTCGGGGTGGATATCCTTCTTCATAACCACAACCTCCAGTAACTCCTAGGTTGGCTCAATTCATCGAGGCCAGGAACTCGTCGTTCGTCTTCGTCTGCCTCATCTTGCCCAGAAGGAACTCCATCGCGCCAACCGGGGTCTGCTCACTCAGGAACTTCCTGAGAACCCACAGCCTGCTGATGGTATCTTGAGGTAGAAGCAGCTCTTCCTTCCTTGTACCCGACTTCAGTATATCGATCGATGGATATATCCGGCGGTCCGTGAGCCTGCGGTCCAGGACCAACTCCATGTTGCCGGTGCCCTTGAACTCCTCGAAGATAACATCGTCCATGCGCGACCCGGTATCGATGAGGGCCGTCGCCACGATGGTAAGACTTCCGCCACCCTCGGCGTTACGCGCCGCGCCGAAGAAGCGCTTTGGCTTCTGAAGCGCGTTCGAGTCGACACCGCCCGAGAGGATCTTGCCGCTGTGCGGAACGACCGTGTTGTGAGCGCGCGCCAGCCGTGTGATCGAATCGAGCAGAATGACAACGTCCTTCTTGTGCTCGACAAGCCTCTTGGCCTTCTCTATGACCATGTCGGCAACCTGAACGTGGCGGTCCGGCGGCTCATCGAACGTCGAGCTTATGACCTCGCCGTTGACCGATCGTTGCATGTCCGTGACTTCCTCGGGCCGCTCGTCGATCAGAAGCACCATCAACACCACCTCCGGGTGGTTTGTTGTGATGCTGTTGGCGATCTTCTGAATTATGACCGTCTTGCCCGTCCGGGGAGGCGACACGATGAGTCCGCGCTGCCCCTTGCCGATCGGACTGAGAAGGTCAATAACCCGCGTAGTCATATCATTAGGATCGACTTCAAGAACGAGCCTGTCCTCTGGATAGAGCGGCGTCAGATTCTCGAAGAGGATCTTCTTCTTCGCCATCTCCGGATTCTCGAAGTTGACCGCTTCGACGCGGAGAAGCGCGAAGTAGCGCTCGTTCTCCTTGGGCGGACGAACTTGTCCTGAGACCATGTCGCCCTTCCGAAGATCGAAGCGCTTGATCTGTGACGGCGAGACGTAGATGTCGTCCGGACCCGGCAGGTAGTTGTAGTCTACCGATCGCAGAAATCCATATCCATCAGGAAGAATCTCCAGTACGCCCTCACTGAAGATGAGACCGTTGCGTTGCGTCTGTCCTTCGAGGATTCGGAAGATGAGATCCTGCTTCCTGAGACCGCCCACCCCATCGAGACCGAGCGACTCCGCATAGTCGACCAGTTCGCGGATCGTCTGCTGCTTCATCTCGCCGATATTCAGATTGTCGCCCGTGCTTGGAACGGCCGGACCCTTCCGCTCGGCTGTGGCCACGGACTTCTTCTCCGTCGTTGACGCCGGTTTCCGCGCCTCAGGAGCCGGCGACTTGCTCTTCTTTGCGGTCCTCGCCCCGTTTGTGGCCGCACGTGCGGAACCTGAGCGCGTTGCAGTTGCGGCGCTCTTTGGGACTGCCTTGTTGCCACTCACAGCTCGCGCCGTCTTCGTTGCTGCCGTCTTCTTCTTCGTCCCGTTGGTCTTGCCTCGGGCCTTTTCTGTCATCACATACCTCAGAGAGCAGGTTTAGCGCTAACCGATCAACCGCGATCGCGGTGACCGCTGACTGCGTTCGGATGCCCCTACGGCGAAGTTACACTTGGAATCCTCTGTCGGGCAACAGGATCAGGTTGGTGTGCTTCGGATGGGGTACTGGGAAGCCGTTGCGCTGAGAATTGTTGGTCAGATTAGATTCTAGCCCAGCCTCCTCATACTGTCAAGCCGTTTTGCGAGGCCGCACTATGCGCGGCCCGTCATCCCTCGTGCGCGTGCCTCCTGAGCACATCCGCCGTCCTCTCGATCGGTCCCTCCTCCTTCTCCTTTAGCCTTCTCTGAAGCTCCGGACCGCCGTCCCGACCATCCTTCAGAAGCTCCTCCGCGAAGCTGTCGTCCCTGATCTCAGCGAGGATAGCACGCATGCCTTCGCGCGCGGATGGCCCCACCACACGCCCTCCACGGGTAAGACCACCGTAGAGGGCCGCCTTGCTCACGCGATCGCGCATCCCGCTCAACCCAAATCGTCTGATCAGATTGGCCGTCAGATCAAGCTCGTACAGGCACTCCATATATGCCAGTTCGGGACTGTACCCGGCCTCTACGAGAGTCTCATAGCCAGCTTCGATGAGTTCCGCTACGCCCCCTACAAGCACGGCCTGTTCGGCGAAGAGATCTATCTCTGTCTCATCTGTGAACGTCGTCTCGAAGATCGCCACTTTGCCGCATCCGACCGCCTTCGCATACTCAAGAGCCGTCCGCCGCGCATGCCCCGTTGCATCCCGCTCGACGGCGAAAAGCGCCGGCAGCCCACTCCCCTCAAGAAATTGTTCGCGGAGCCTCATCCCCGGTCCCATCGGAGCCACCATCACGATGTCCACTCCGGCCGGTGGAGCGATCATGCGGTAGCGGATGGCGAATCCGTGCGCGAAGAGAAGCGTCGCTCCCTGACGGAGGAAAGGACCAATTGCACTCGAGAAGACCTCCGACATTCGCTCGTCGGGGATCATGAGCGCAACGATGTCGCTCGCCTCAACTGCGGCGGGAATGTCCTGAACCCGCACTCCGTCGAGTTCCGCCTTCGAGCGCGACAAGCTCTCGGGACGCAGGCCCACAACAACGTCGACGCCGGAGTCCATGAGATTCAACGCATGCGCTCTGCCTTGGCTCCCGAAGCCGACAACGGCAACGGTCCGCCCGATCAGAGGCTCGCCCCGGATATCCTGTTCGGTGATGATGTCCATTTGCACCGGTCCCGGTAGCAGCATGTAGAAACAGGTTGAAGCTATCAGGTGAGATGGTCAGCGGAGGCCTGAGGACAGCGGCCTGAAGCCGCCGCCCTCATTGCCTCCGGGTATCGATCTGGGATGGAGAAGAAGAAGTGTTTCCCGGGGAATGGCCGCTGACTGCTAGTCCTGCCTCAGCAGCTCCTCGATGATACCCAGTTCGAGCATGGCCTCTTCTGTCCTGCCAAGCTTGTTGTAGACCCTGGCAAGTGCTCTGTGGGTACTCAGGTCCTCAGGATTGAGCTCGGCAAGCCTCTCCAGAGGCTTGAGGGCGCTCTCGAGTTCGGGAATCGCCAGTTCCGGTACGCCGTCGTCCTCAAACTCCTTCGAGATGCCCCAGTAGCACAGGAACACCCTGTAGAGAACATACTCATCCTCATCATCGATGAGGGAGCGTTCGTAGGCGACGATGGCCGCACGGTAATTCTTGAGGCCGTAGTGCGCCTCCGCAATGTTGTACTGTATGTCATTGGTTTCGGGCGCAATGCTCTCGATCTTCTCATAGTAGACGAGCGCGCTCTCGAGGTCGCCCAGAACGGCCAGATTTCCGGCCTTGCTGTCGTATACCGACACGAGATTGGTCAGGAGGTCCTCGTTGTCGGGCGCCACCTCGAGTGCCATCTCAAACGCTTCGATGGCTTTATCGTAGTCCATGGCCATGTGGTAGGAGTAGCCCAGATTGGCGTAGGCGTCCGGTTTGCGAGGATCAATCAGGATCGCCTTCTCGAACTCCAGGACGGCGTCCTGGAACTTCGATGCCGAGTTCAGGAGGTTCCCCTCCTGCTGGTGCTCCTGCCAATAGAAGATGATCGTATTGTCGATGGTGTCGATGGCCTTCTGGTCAGGCGCGAGATCAAGTGCAATGAAGAACTCGTCGTGCGCCATCTGGAGTTCCTCTGTGTCGGCATAGGCTCTGCCCAGCCACATGTGAGGCTCCCAAGCCTTTGCGTCATTGCGAATAGCGATCTCGAACTGCTCGATCGCATTCTCGTAGTTCTCCTGCTGAAGATACACCTTGCCGCTTGTGAATGCGGGATCCGCACCACACCCGGCCAGGAACACGATGGCAGCCAGCGCCATAACGACGGCAGCCGTTCTCGCGACGCTCATCAGTGCCTCCCCTTCTGTTGACGATCCCTGTATGTGATCCCAATCTGCACAGTATATATGGCGACTCGCAGAAGTGTCAAGTTCTACGGTTCGCGAGGGCGTATCCCCCACTACAACAATCGGTTGTCGTTGACGAAAAGCCCGTACTTGCATCCGAGGAAATCGGCCGCCCTCCGAGACACGACCATCCGCGACATGAATATCTCGAAATACTCCATGACCTGCGAGATCTTCGTGTTAATCGTAAGATTGAGCGTGATGAGCCGGTTCTCCGGATCGACGATCAGATTCGACTTCCGCACCGCATAGTTGACACGATCGTGAATGTCGAACTTGAGCGTCGACGGGTTCCTCACGCGCGAGCGATGCACGTCAGCCTTGTCGGCAAGAATCAGCGCAGCCGAGACGTTGTTCACCGCGTCGGCGTGCTCCTCATGATGATTGCCTATCGCCGACATCACCGTCATGATCTCATCGAGAGGCATTTCCCGGTTACTGAGCAACCGGTACGCGAGAAGAGCACCGGTTTGCGCGTGCTCCTCGCGATTGATGATATTCCCCAGGTCGTGCATGTAGCCGGCGACACCGGCCAGATCCGCCTGCCGCCCATCGATACCCAGTTGCTTCAGGAGCTTCTGTGCCGTGCGGCCGACCCATTTGCCGTGCCTCACGCCGTGCTCCGTATACCCGATGACCCCGAGCTGATCGTTGGCCGTCTTGAGCATGCTCGTTATCTCGGCGTCCTTCTGAATCTTGTTGAACGTTACTTGCTTCATACTGCCTGCACTCCATCTAGAAGTATGTCTGAAAAACACGCCTGCCCACAAGGGGCAGGTAACACCCAATTTACCCGAAGTCCCGGCCCCCGTCAAGCGCCGGATACGCACCTATGCGTGCACAGCCCAATAGCACGCGCCCACGCGCGCACAGCCCAATGGCACGCACCTATGCGTGCACAGCCCAATGGCACGCACCCACGCGTGCATTGCCTCATGGCACGCGCCTATAAGAGGTCCATCGGATCCACGTCAACGGCAAGCTGAATGCCGCTCGGGAGTTTGAGCGCCGCCTTCTGTTCCATCGCTGCGGACATGAGAGCTCTGGCGCTCCCCCCGATTCCGCGCACCACCACCAGCCAGCGGTAGGTCCCCTTGATCCGCTCGAGCGGCGCCGGAGCGGGCCCCAGGACCTCCGGCTGCGGCTCCGGCATCTGACCCGCGCCCTTCTCCAGAAAATCGGCAAGCCTCGCCGACGCCTTCACCACCTGCTGTTCATCTCGTCCCCTGATCACAACCGAGACAAGGCGACTGTGAGGAGGATACCCGTGACCCAGTCCCTGGCGCTCCGCGATCTCCCTCTCGAAGAATGACTCGAAGTGCTGGGTCTGCGCCAGCGCGATCGTGTAGTGATCGGGCAGATAGGTCTGAACGATGACCTTGCCGCGTGTCCCGCCTCGACCCGTTCGTCCGGCGACCTGCGTCAGGAGCTGGAACGTCCTCTCTCCCGCCCGGAAATCCGGGAGGTTGAGACCTACGTCAGCGGCCACGACCCCGACCAGTCCGACACCGGGGAAATCGAGTCCCTTGGCGATCATCTGTGTGCCCAGCAGAATGTCGGTCCTCCCGGATGCGAACTCCTTCAGGATCCGCCAGTGCGAGCCGCGCCGCGACGTCGTGTCCTGGTCCATCCTCTGGACAACGGCGTCGGGAAAGAGTTCGGCCAGTGCGGGTTCTACTCTCTGTGTTCCCGGCGCGCCAAATCTGAGATTGATGCTCCCACACTCTGAACAGCGGTCCGGAGCCCCTCCGGTCTTTCCACAGTAGTGACAGCGCATCAGCTTCCCGGTCGAATGATACGTCATCGCGACGTTGCAGTCATCGCAACGGACCGAGTGGCCGCAGTCCATGCACTGCACGAACGAGGCGAATCCACGTCTATTCAAGAAGAGGATGATCTGCCGTCCGTGATCGAGGGTCTCAGATATGGCGTCCCTGAGCGTGGCCGAGAAGATCCCCTCGGAATCTACGGTCTCGATCTCGCGCATGTCGACGATCTCGACTTCGGGAAGCGGCCCGGCGTTTATGCGCTCCGGGAGTTCGACAAGCTCGTACTTGCCGTCTCGGGCATTGAGATAGCTCTCGAGGCTCGGAGTTGCTGTTCCCAGAACGACCAGAGCACCTTCGAGCCGCGCGCGCATGGCCGCGACATCGCGAGCGTGGTATCGAGGGGATTCGCTCTGCTTGTACGTCTGCTCGTGCTCTTCATCGACTATGATGACCCCGAGATCGCTGACCGGCGCGAACACGGCTGACCGGGGACCGATAACCACCGGGAACTGCCCTTTCCTGATGGCGCTCCATGTGTCGTACCGTTCACCAAGGGAGAGCCCGCTGTGAATGACGGCTACGCGATCTCCGAACTCGAGCTTCATCCGCTGGACCATCTGCGGTGTGAGTGATATCTCCGGGACGAGTACGATGGCGCTCTTGCCGGACTCAAGAGCCGCCCTGATAACCTCGGTGTAGACGCGTGTCTTACCACTGCCGGTCACGCCATGAAGAAGGAACACGGCAGGCGCCTGAGCGTCCATCTTCGCGCGAATGGCCGTGAGCACTTCCTCCTGTTGGGGTTTGAGCGGCCCCTCCTCCCCAAGGTCCCAACCATCCATACCGACTGAGAGCCGTGGGCTACTCTGCTCCGCCCTTTCGACCAAGCCTCGTTCGGCGAGCCTGGTAACGATCGCCGAGCTGATCCCCGCTTGAGTCAGTTCGGCAATAGGAAGCGTGCCGCTCTCCGAATCGGCGAGAAGCGTGAGAACGCGAGCCTGCTTCGGGGCGCGCTTCGCGAGTTTGCCGGCCGCTTCCTGCGCCTTAAGGGGGGTATCAACAAGTCGGACCACGGTTTCCGTTCCCGCAGTCACGCTGGGAGGAAGAACCTCCTCGAAGAACTCCACAAGGCCTGCGCTCGCGAGCGCCAGCACATCGGTGCTCTGTCCTCTGGGGACGCCTGCCTCCCGATTGGCCAGTCCGAGGGTAACCTTCTCACGCTTGGCCACAGCCTCAAGAAAGCGCCGTCGTCTCTCCGAAAGCGAGGAATCCTTCTCATCCAGGGCCTCGCGGCCCTCGTCTGTGATGCGAACGAAGCGCCTGCTCTCCATGTTGATGCCGGGTGGGAGCGCTGCGCGCAGGACCTCACCCCACGGAGCAAGGTAGTAGTCGGCGATCCAGCGCGTGAGTTCGATCATGCGCGGACCGACGACCGGAGTGACGTCGAGCACATCGAGGATCGGCTTGACGTGCGCGATGTCGGAAGTGGCCTCCTCAGCGACTACGAAGCCGGTGAGCTTCCGGCGTCCAAACGGCACGAGTACGCGAACGCCGACCGACACGGCCGAAGCAAACTCCTCGGGCACAAGATATGTGAAGGTCCCGGTTACGGGAAGCGGAACTGCCACACTTACGTACGTATCAGGCATTCTTGAAGGTCCCTCTCGGGGCAACGCTCTTGGGGCTACTCAAAGCGGACGCGCTACAGTTCAGCGGGACGCGCTGACACCCAACGCGAGTCCGTCTCGCTGTCCGCGCGCGAGAAGCGCATCACCTACTGCGGCAATGATGGCGCCGTTGTCGGTGCAGAGCTCACGGGGTGGAATGACCACACTCACTCCCAACCTCGCGGCGTCTTCAACCAAGCGCTCCCGCAAAGCTGCGTTCGCGGCGACTCCACCGCCGAGAGTCACGGTCGGAACACCGCTATCCTCCACCGCCCACATCGTCTTGATGACGAGCGCATCCACGACCGCAGCCTGGAAACTCGCCAGAAAATCTCGAAGTTCATCACCCTCGGGCAGCGCTCCCATGTCGTCAAGCTTGTACCTGACGGCGGTCTTGAGGCCCGAGAAACTGAAGTCGGGATTGCCCCGCCGCATCATGGCACGTGGGAAGGCAAAGGCGGTGGGATCTCCACCCCGTGCCTTCCGCTCGATCTCGGGGCCGGCCGGGTATGTCATTCCGAGCATCTTCCCGACCTTGTCGAAGGCCTCACCGGCCGCATCGTCACGCGTCCGCCCCAGCGCCTCGTATTCCCCCCATGCGTCCACACGAATCAGCTCAGTGTGCCCGCCCGATGCTATCAGGCAAACGGCAGGCAGACGGATATCCGGTTCTGCCAGGCGCGCTGCGAAGACGTGCCCTTCGATGTGATCAACACCGACGATTGCGACGTCGAGCGAATATGCAAGCGCCTTGGCGAACGAGACGCCCACCAGAAGGCACCCGACAAGTCCGGGCCGATTCGTGACTGCGATCGCATCGATCTGCCCGTATTCGACACCGGCGGCCTCAAGCGCCTGCCTGACGACCGGTACGATGAGCTGCATGTGCGCCCGGGAGGCATACTCGGGCACCACGCCTCCAAACTGTGCGTGGATCGCCTGTGACGCGACGATGCTCGAGAGAATCGTGCGGCCATCCGAGAGAACGGCCGCAGAGGTCTCATCGCACGATGTGTCTACTCCAAGAACCAGCATCTCTAGCCTACTCGAGAGTCACGGTGAACCGGATCGGCGTTACCTGCTCCGCACCGACGCCATCCGGAGTCTCGACGACTGGGATCAGGTCGTGCGTGCCTTTGGGGAGTCCGCGAGCATCCACGACAACAGTAACGTCGCCGCTACCAAGCGTTCTCACCTGATGCTCGGCTCCACTCAGAACGATCTCCGCTGTGAGCGGCCTGACCCTGGCAGATCTGAAACCGGACTCATGCTCGAACGTGACCGGGACATCTGCCAGCGTGATGGTACGGGTTCCCTCGACCTCGACGACGACGCGCACATCCCGAGGGACGGACTGGAGACTCCATGGGCCATCGAAGACAATGCTCCGGCTGGCCTCGACCCTCGCTCTCCTCCCGGCAATGTCCAGGCTCTCCGTCCGTATGCTCTCCAGGAAGTCGACAACGCTCGCAGGACCGTGGATGGTAACCGAATCAGGGACACAGATAGCGTGACCAAGAATGAAGAAGCCCTCGGCGAGTTCGCCCTCCGTCACGGGATCGACCTTCATTCTCCTTGTGATCAATCGGTCGATATCGAGGTCCAGGCTCTTCGGGTTCCTGACCTCAAGCGCCAGAACATCTGCGTTGCGCGGAAGAACAACATTCGCGGGAGAGAGACTGACCCTCAGCGAGCGCCCCGGGTGGGCGTCCGTCATGTCAACGAATGCATAGACGTCTCCCCAGAGGGTGAGACTGACAAGTTCCTTGTTCGCACCGGAAAGCACGACATCCAATGTCTCCGGTACCCTCTCGACGGTCGTCACGCCCTCCGGAAGATTGCGGACGACGAGCGGCACCGACATAAGACGGTCCCCACGTTGCTCACCCTTCGCAAACGCCCAGAGCGCCAGAGCCAGGACAACTGCGGCTATCTTGAGTGCAATATTGTTGGTTATCGCCCTGCCCACAGACACCTTTACCCTCCTGGTGACTCTCCACCCGACGACCGTGCGGCCGGGTATCGCAACTCTACGACTTCTCCACGGACAGCACCTGCCCTATCCTGATCGTGCCGTCGTCGGAAAGCCCGTTCATCCTTCTCAGATTTTCAACAGAGAGGTTGTAACGCCGCGCGATGCTCCAGAGCGTCTCGCCGACCGCGACCACGTGTGTATCGTTGCCTTCCGCCGGCGCCGGCACATAGCAGCCGAAGTAGTCATCGATAGCTTGAACCAGGCACTCCGCGTACTCCTGCCTGTATTCAGAACGCCTCAGTTTGTCCACGTCCTGACTATTCGACAGAAATCCCACTTCGACAAGTACGGACGGCATTGAGAGCGATTTCAGAACGACGAAGCCCGCCTGCTTTATTGAACACCGTCCCAGATCCCTGCTAGCGACCTGACTCGATATCATCGTCGCGAGATGACTGCTCTTCTGGACGTTGCCGCCCATCTTGAGGTCGACGAGGATAGACAGAACATCGTGGGCGGCGTCCGGCGAGACACCACCGACCATATCCGCTGCGTTCTCGCGGTCCGCCAGTTCCCGCGCGGCCTGATCGCTCGCGCCGCGAGGTGAAACGTAGAAGACCTCCGTGCCTGATGCACGACGGTTGGGTGCCGAGTTCCCGTGGATACTGATGAAGATGTCTCCGCCCCAGGTTTGGGCCAGCTGCTTCCGCTTCCTGAGACTGACGAAGTAGTCGCCGTCTCTCGTCATCCGCACATCGTACCCCGGTCTTGCGCTCAAGAGCCTGGCAACGCGGTGTCCCATGTCGAGCACAACATCCTTCTCGACCAGAACCCCGTTCCCAAGCGTTCCCGGATCCTCTCCACCGTGCCCCGGATCGATAACGACAACGCGGGTCGCAAGCGGTCCACCGTCTCGCACCGCGGGTTCTGATATCCGTGGATCGACTTCGCTGAAGACGTCGACAACGATTCTGTGCGGCTTCCCCAGATACGGTTTGAGAGAGAAGACGTTGTGTTCGGACGCTCCGACGAGATCGAGTACGACCTGAGTGCCACTCCCAAGCTGGTTGATGCGGACTCGCTGTACGATCCCGTCATCGACCGCCGTCGCCAGGGGCACTTGGCCGGCATCGGCGCTCTCTATGAGAACGACGACTCTGTCGGGGTCCGACAGTACGCGTGTCGAGTAGGTGGCATATCCGGTAAGGTCGACAACAACGCGTGTGTGATCGGGCGCCGTCCAGTAGCGAAGACTCGTCAGACTCTCACCGGCCACCACTGAACCGGCAAGCATGGCGAGCACGAGCACCACCAGAAGAATGGCTATCGGCGTCCGCATATTCCCCACTGCGCTGAACAATGTACCTCCGTGGCCTGGATACACGAACGCGCCTCGCACGCCAACTCATCGCACGGGCTGTCAGACAGGGTACACGCCTCATCAGGATTTGTCGAGCCAGTCTTCTTCTGATTCAATGCGGATGCCGTGCCGCTCGAGGAGAGCGGTCGTAACCCCTCTACCGTCCACAAGTTCACCGTCAATCCAGACGCGCCTCAAGCCACACGAGGGGCTTCGCTCCTTCAGGATGGCTACGGTCGCTCCGGTCATGCGGGCAATGGACAGCGACTCCTCTGCGCCTCGTATGAACGCCTCGGTTACGTCGTTCCCGTCTCGGTCGACAATGCGAGCGGCGCCATCGAGCACGGCCCTGCCGTCACCACCTGAGAAATCAGCCGGCGTTCGTGGCGTCGGGAGCCCACCGAGCTGTTCCGGACAGATGGGGATCGCTTCCCCTCGCGCCACCAGCTCACGAACCGACTCGACCAGATTGTCATCGCCGTCATACCGCGTCTTCAGTCCCACAAGACACGCGCTTACGATGATCAAATGACACCTCGGGGGTTGCAGTCTCATGATCGACGCTAGATGCCGCGTCTTGGAGGTTCGCCGGGTCTCTCGACGACCGTTGCGGGATTGACAAGGTAGGTGCGCGCGACGCGCTCCACGTCATCTGCCGTAACCGACTCCAGTTGATCGAAATATGCCTCACGGAAATCCTGCGGGAGACCGAGCAGGTGACGTCGTGCGATGGCGGCCGCCTTGTCCTCGCTTCTCTCGGCCCTTGCCGCGAACCGGGTCTCGATCCTGCTCCTGGCCTGCTCAAGCTCAACGGCGCTCACTGCCACGGTCTTCATCCTCTCGATTTCCTCGTTGAGAGTCTGAAGCGTTGCGTTGACATCGTCGGAAGACGCATATGCGACAAGCCGAACAGCTTCGGACCTGACGCTGACGAATGCTCCTGCGACGATCAGTTGCGCAGAATCATATTTTCCGAAGCAGTCGGCAAGCCTCGAGCCGGAACCGTCACCGAAGGCGCTAACCATCACCTGCACCGCCGCATAGTCATTGCTGCCTACCTCAGGACCAAGGAAGCCTATCTCGATGAACCCTTCCTTGCCCTCGCGGTAGACATCGAGTTCAGAAGGCCCTTCCAGTTTGACAGGAGAGTGATCTCGCCGCATCACATCACGGTCGGGGTAGCCGGCGAAAAGAACCTCGAGTCCGGCGACCATCTCGTCGGCATCGAAATCGCCCACTGCAACAACGACGGTGTTACTCCCGCCATAGTGTTGCTCATAGAACGAGAGGATTTCATCCCGCGTCGCCGCCTGGATGCTCTCGGGCGTGCCAAGCACGGGGCGGGAATACGGATGTCCCGGGAAAAGAAGCCCGCTCAAGCTGTGGTAGTTCCGTGTGAACGCATCGCTCATTTCGCCTTCGAGCAGACCGAGTGCGGCCTTCTTCTCTCGATCCAGACGTTCCTCGTCGAAGACGGGCCATAGCATGAACTCGGCGAGCCATTCGAGGGCGGCGTCGAATTGGGTCTTGTGCGAAGTGACATAGATCTCGGCGTAGTCCTCCGACGTCAGGGCGCCGTGCCTGATGGACAACCTGTCCAGCTCGTCTACGATCTCCTCCCACGTCGCATCGCGTGTTCCCTCGAACAGCATCTCATTAGTGAGTTGCGCGAGACCACCACGCTCATCCGGATCGCATCTCGAGCCTGCATCGACCATGACGGAGACGGCGCTGATATCGCACCAGCCATCGGCCACGGCAATGAGAGTCAGACCGTTGTCAAGCCGCACGTGACGCGTACCTGCTGCGGCAATGGCGCTCATTGCCACAAGGGTCGCAACCGCACCCACGGCGAATCTCATTCTGCGTGCTCTCTGTCGCATCATCCTCACGTCCCTGTTCCTACGGCAAAGCGATGGCGACCGAATAGTTGTCGCGCCGGAAGTACTTCCTGGCCACGCGCTCGAGATCTTCCGCGGTCAGCTCATCGATCCTGGCCATGTACTCGTCTATGAAGCCCGGCCCACTCACGACGGCCCAATAGGCCTGGTAGGACGCTCGCTCTGCCATAATGCATCTGGCTTCCGCCACCTCGGTCAAGAGCGCGATCCGCGCACGGGCTACGTCATCTTCGTCAATCGGATCATCTGCCAGCGACAGGAACGCTTCGACGGTAGCCTCTCTGGCTCTGTCAACGTCATGGTCGCCCACATCAACCCAAGCCATGATGGGGTTTGGTTGTCGCTTCGTCCCCCACCCTGCGCTGACACTGACCGCAAGCTGCTCATCCAGGATAAGGCCGCGCTCAAGCCGCGATGCCCTTCCCCTCCCCAGAAGCATCAGGAGAAGATCCATCGCAGCCACGTCTTCATCAGAGCCGCTCGGCGCCGGAAAACCGACAATGATGTATGGAGAGAATCCCTCCCCATGAAGAACTTCATCACTGCCCTCGCCGCGCCAGACAACGGTCTCCGCGGCCGGCTCTGCCAACTCACCTTCCGGCACGTCGCCGAAGAAGGACTCGATGACGTCGACCGCGCGCACGGCGTTGACGTTCCCAACGACCGAGATGACCATGTTCCTGCCGACATACATGTCGCGATGTCTCTCATGCAGATCGTCGGATGTAAGGGCTGCGACGACATCCGCGGACCCGTACGAGAGCCTCGTGTAGGGATGGTCCCCCATCATGCTCTTCATGCAGGCAAGATACGTCTGCTCCCTCACACTTGAGCCGTACTGGCCGAGTGAGATAAGGAGCCCTTGCTTGGCGGTCTCAACATCCTCATCGCTGAAGACGGCGTCGGTCGTACCCATGTGGAGAAGCTCCGCAGCCTCTTCGAAGTGTTCGGCAAGACAGATCGTGACGTAGTAGACGAAATCATGTGACGGGCTCGCCATGACGACACCACCGCCGTTCGCAAACTCATGAGCCCTCTCATCAAGGCTTGGGTTTCGAGCCGGGGATACTATCACGCTTCGAAGAAGCGCGGCCGTACCAGCCTTATCGGCTGATTCATACAGAGTTCCGTCGCGGACCCAGAGATGCACTGAGACCATGTCGGACCCGCGGTTTTCACTCGCGATTATCGTGACGCCGTTGGGAAGGATCCGCGTCACGAACACCACACGATCCACGTCAGCGCATCCCGTGACGAGGATCAGTGCAAGCATGGCTGCGATCACCATGAGATGGTGGGCGCGTATCATAACGGGGGCTCCGTCTCGGCCTCACGACCGGGCTTGTCCGGCACTGCTACAGTCTCCGCCTACACATATATAGACAACGAAGACCGTTCTCCGTTTGCTGGGTTCTCTCAAGAAACCCGGCAGCCCTTGAGGATCGCCACACCCCATGCGCCCACAGCCCTATCGGGCGCACCCCTGCAGGCAGGGCTTATCAGTGATGGTATGGAGAAGCCGGGTGCCCCGTCAAGCAGATTGCTCATGCAAGAAGCCTGAAAACGACGTACACCCACCATCCTTCCGGACGGTGGGTGTAGGTACAACAGAGTTCGTGCTGCCTGGTCTCTAGTGCAGGTAGACCAGGAGTTCCTCAGCCCGCGGCGCGCTCCTCAGTTTCGTAAGCGCCTCTTCCTTGATCTGCCTGACGCGCTCGCGAGTCAGACCTATCATCGCACCGATCTGCTCGAGCGTCTTCTTGTCCTCTTCCTCGAGTCCGAAGTAGTGCTTGACGATCAGCGACTCCCTCTCGGTCAGCACGTCGAGAGCAAAGTCGACCTCCTGCCCAAGCGATTCGTAGTGAAGCAGATACTCCGCCGGGTCATCTGCGGGATCGGCGACCATGTCGCCGAGGTTCAGATTCTCGTCGAGGGCGAGCGGCGCGTCCAGTGAGAGACTGCTGACTGACAGCTTCTTGAGATCCGCGATGACCGAAGCCTTGAGACCCATCTCGTCCCCGATTTCCTTGTCGGTCGGCTCCCGCCCGGTCTCCTGACGCAAACGCTCAAGCGTCCGCCACATCCTGCGTATGGCCCCCGTCTTGTTAAGTGGGAGTCTCATGGCTCCCGACTGCTCGGCCATACCCTTGAGGATGGCGTGGCGGATCCACCAGACCGCGTACGTAATGAACTTGCGTCCACGCTCGGCATCGAAGCGATTCGCCGCTTCTATCAGCCCAAGGTTGCCCTGGTTTATGACATCCATGATCGGAGCGTCCGTCTTCCGGGCGTACCCCTTCGCTACACTCACGACGAAACGCAGATTCGCCTGCACGAGCGCGTCGCGAGCACCCTGGTCACCCTTGAGGATCAGCCTCCCAAGCTCCTGCTCTTCTTCACGAGTCAGAAGCGGGGTCCTGGCGATCTCTCTAAGATAGAGCTCCAAGCTCTTGTCTTCCTCTGCTGGTTCTCCGTAGTACGGCATCTTGTTCTACTACCTCCAAACTCCCCTGAATACCCGGGCAGACCCCGGTCCATGTACTCCCCTATTGTGATGCCCCGAGGAGACAATGGGTTCCCGATTCTCGATGGGTAGCGCGTCTACCTCCGGCTATCCACCAGAACCCCACTATCCCGGCTTCACAGCCACGAAGTAGGTGTGTGCGCCCCGCTGCACCATGAGAGCGAGGGCCTTCTCGATCCCCTCGTGCTTCGCCATGGCCTCGCGGTACTCCTTCACATCCTTGACATCCGTGTTTCCTATGCGGACAACGACGTCACCGGCCTCGAGGCCCGCGCGATCGCCCGCGCTTCCCCTCTCGACACGCACGATGAGCGCCCCGTGGTCTATCTCAATCTCCAGCTGCCTTGCAGCAGGATTGTCCAGACCCACGACCTCCAGACCAAACCATATCTCCCCAAGAGCTGGCTCATCGATCGACACCGTTTCCTCGCCGGGTCTCTCCGCCAGTTCCGCTGAAAGCGTCCTCGTGCGCCCGGCCCGGATGATCTCAACCTCGACCCGTTTTCCCGGCTCCACACCGGCCACGACGCGTCTGAACTGCGCGGCGCCATCGATCGCCACGCCGGCGAAGCTCTTCACCACATCGCCTGCCAGAAGCCCGGCATCGGCTGCCGGGGTATCCAGTTCAACGCTGGCGACAAGGACCCCGTCCGTGCTCTCGAGCCCGGTCGCCTCCGCAAGATCATTCGTTATGTCCTGCGGAACGATGCCGAGATACCCGCGGACGACCCGGCCCTCTGTCATGAGCGCGTCCGCGACGTTACTCGCAAGGTTGATCGGTATCGCGAATCCAATGCCCTCTGCAGCCGCGTTGATAGCCGCATTGATGCCGATGACCTCACCCCTGACGTTGCAGAGCGGTCCTCCGCTATTCCCGAAGTTGATCGAGGCATCGGTCTGGATGAAATCCTGGTAGATGGGTGCGCCTCCACTGATCTGAAGGTCCACTCTTCCTACCGCGCTCACGACGCCGACTGTGACGGTACCCTCTAGATCGAGCGGATTCCCTATGGCGATCGCCCAGCTTCCGACCCTGATTCTGTCTGAGTCACCGAGCCTCACAACCGGCAGATCGTCGCCGTCGATCTTGATGACGGCGATGTCCGTGCTCGGGTCCTCTCCCACAACCACGGCGGAGAACTCGCGCCCGTCGTGAAGGGTCACCACGATCTCGTCGGCTCCCGCCACAACGTGGTTGTTCGTCAGAATGTATCCCCCGCGGTCGAATATGAACCCGGACCCCGATCCGGGAACCTCATACTCCCGGTACTGGGGCTCTGAATCCCCCTCTGGGGCTTCCCCGAAGAACCTCCGGAACATATCGTTGAAGGGATCAACTCCCCGCCTGATCGTTCTCCTGGTGTCCACACTGACTACGGCCGGCATGACCTCATCGGCGACCGCCACAAATGGACTCTCGTCAAGTGCCGCGGCGGCCAGCCCGCTGACATTCAGATCGCCTGATCTCATTTCCTGTGCACTGGATATCGGCGCCAGATTCGAACTCGTGGTGATGATGACTCCGCCGAGCACGCCCACCAAGACAAGGAAGACGCCTCCCATGATCCATGTATTGAACCCTCTCATGCCCTGCCACCCTTTTCTCCACGCGCTTCGTACCGACTGACCCACACGTTTCCATATTCGACAGCCACGCGCATCAGTCGTTTAGGTGATGCGCTGGATTGGTCTTCACTCCTGGGAGCCGGCTTCACCTGTCGACTCATCATCCGCCGACTCATCATCCGCCGCGTCCTCCTCACGAGCCTGCTCACGCATTTCCCTGATCTCCGCGATCTCCGCCTTGAGTCGGTCCAGTTCCAGGCGCTCGTCTTTTATCCGCTCGATCGTACTGAGGACGCTCGCGTCGTCGAGTATCTCGCTCGCTTTGTCGTCATCGTGCAACTCGAACACTCTGCCGCCTAGATCAGACATCGCGCTGGCGATTCTCCGGTTCGTGCTCAAGATGTCCACCTTCGCACGGCCTATCTGAGTCATCTCTTCAGCCTTGTCCGCCGCGTAGATGTAACCGTCGACGATCGCGCTCTTCACATCATCCCAAAACTTCGACATGTGTGCATCCTCCGAACCTCTCGGTTCTTGCTTGCCGGTCCCACGCCCGCACGCTATATTGGCGCTTGGAGGTGTGTTTCGAGGCAGAAAACCCCGAAATCACTGCCTGCACCTAGTGAATCGGGTGTGATTTTAGCTATTCGGTCGTCTTTGGTCAAGCGGTTTCATCCTGTCGGAATCGTTCGGAATCGCAGCTTTACGGGCGCTATTACAACACGAAGGCAAGTTGTCATGAGTGGAGCAAGTGACATGCCATCTTCACGGCTTCAGACGCCCGCCGAGAGCGTATTCTTCATCGCTGATGCGCATCTCGGAATCGAGGACAAGGCCACTGAAGATGCAAAGGTCAAGGCCCTCTGCGATCTTCTCGGCTACCTTCGCGGAAGAGCCTGCAATCTCTATATCGCTGGAGACCTCTTCGATTTCTGGTTCGAGTTCCGGACGGCGGGGCCTCCCGAGCATCTTGCCGTTCTCAATGCTCTCTCTGCGTTGGCTGAATCCGGCGTCTCCATCACGTTTCTTGGTGGCAACCACGATTACTGGGCCGGGGCAGTCTTCGAGCGCCGCTCGCGCGCCGTTGTCTCACGGGATCCGGTCACGGTGACGCATTTCGGCAGCAGGCTCTTCATCGCACACGGTGACGGTCTCCCGGCTGGGGACTGGGCCTACCGTATGCTCAAGGCCGTCATTCGGAGCGGGCCGGCGATCGCAGCGTTTCGCCTTCTGCCCCCTTCGGTCGGCTCGGCAATCGCACGCTGGGCGTCCGGCCTCTCGACGATCAACGATGCCCGTATAGAACGTGCCATTCCATCGATGAAGAGCTTCCTGTTTGACAAGCTCGACGAAGGATTCGACGCCGCAATCGTTGGGCACATCCACACCCCGCGACTGTGGGAACGAAGCGGTGGGACCGCCATCATCGTCGGAGACTGGATGGCCAATCGCGCCGTCGTCGAACTCAACGCATCAGGCTTTCACATGCTGCAGTGGGAAGAGGGCGGTCTCGTTCCCGCCGACCCAAGGACACCCTAGGAAGATCCTCACAACACACGGTTTCAAGCCACGAGATAGAACGAGGACCCCACGCAGGGGCCCTCGCATAATCCTTGGTCTGTTTCGGCGCTCCCTGAAGCCGCGCTCGAACCGCCGATCGGCCTCGCGCTAGAGCGAGAAGCCCAGCGAGACACGGTGTGTGTCACCCAGCTCGCTGTAGAACGGGACGTACGCATAGTCAACGCGCATGCCCCGGATCTTGGCTCCAAAGCCAAGTGAGATGTTCTGGTTGTCCCACCCAGTGCGGTAGCCTGCCCTGAGCGCGAACATATCGGCGTACTCGAACTCGATGCCCAGGTGAGTCTTCACATCTCCATCGTTCGGTACGACCGCGTCGCCGCTCAGGAGCAGATCCCCGTTCAGCGCGGGCACGGGCGCACCGTACGCCGCTCCCACTTTGAAGAGAACCGGCAGGTCGAACTCGTCCTCGATGAAACTCATCTGGGGACCGAGGTTCTGGACGCTTACGCCGGCGCTGAGACCCGCCACAGCGGGAAAGCGGTAGATCGCACCGAGATCAACTGCGACGCCGCGGGCAAGCTCGGTGTCTATCTTCTGATGCAGGTACTTGACCGATCCGCCGACATCGAATGACTCGGTCAATCGCCTGGAGTAGTTGCCTGTGAACGCAAAATCAAAGACTCCGAAGTGGCCAATCGGTTCCGATGTCGGCCCTTCCCTTCGTTCAAGATCGTCCATGTAGAGGCCGACCACGCTCAGGCCAAACGCCTGGGAACCATCCGACATCACCGCGCCCAGGAACTCGTAGCGGATGCCCTGGAACCACTCGGCGTGCATGAGGCCGACGTCGATTCCATCGACGGACACGGTCCCCGCCGGGTTCCAGTAGATTGACACCGCATCCCCACCCACGGCCGTGTAGGCATCGCCCATTGCGATAGCCCTCGCGCCGACACCCAACTTCAGAAAGGCCAGTCCGGCAGAACCATCCTCGGCAAACACCGATACCGGCAATACCAGACAACTGACCGCGAACAGAACGACGAGGAAGCGTTTCATGTATTCCTCCCGAGCGAGAAGCCCCGCATGGATTGTCCTGAAAGGCGGGCTCATTCCTGTGAATGGACGCAACAAGCCGCAGCGTCGTATGACGACGCTGTAGCCAGTTTACTCAACGCCTTCGCACGGCGCAAGGCGCTTCTGCCTCCTGACACCACCTTCCAGAGCGCGCGAGCGATCCGGCTTCTCGCCGCCATCCGCAACCCTTCGGCAGGCGCTGGGACGGGGAGGCTCTGCCCCTATTCAGATCAACCCCGCCCAGCTCCTAGCCCCGTCTCGTACAAGACACAAGCGCTTGATGGACTTATGTAACAAGGGACGTGCCAACAGATGCCGGCGCACGGAACAAAGCTGCGGCAACCTTGAAGCGCGCGCCTCTGGGGCGATCGCGGCGCGGTCCGGCGGAGACACGTATCACGATACACGGGTCGCGACGATCGAGTGTCAACTTCGTGCACGGTCACATCCGGCGTGCGGAGTTTGACCATCCACCCATCGCGTGCAATAATACGGGGAACTTCGCTCCCACCCGCACGGAGGCAGGACATGAAACGAGAGGCATGGACAGCAGACGACCACACGGACACAACGCCCGGCGGCGCAACGCCCGCGGACACAGTGCACGTGGACACGGCGCACGTGGATGCAACGCCCGTGGACACGGCGCCCGGCGAACCGAGCCCGGAAACCCCGGCGGCGCCTCCTCCCCGACTCGGCCCGGTGATAAGTATCATCCTCTATCTGGTGGGCTACCTCGTTGCGGGCATTGCGCTCACGGTGTTCGTAAGCATCCTGTTTGCGTTTCTCATTGAAATGGGGCTGGTCACGCCGCCCTCGATCGACCTTGCCGGCGTGGGAATGGATGCGACGAAGATCCTGGAACTTCTTGGTCCCCTCTTCTTCCCCCTCATGATCCTTGTTGGAATCTACAGCATCGCCTACACGTGGGTCTTTGTGCGTCTCTTCGATCGGCGCCCGCTCTCCAGCCTGGGAATCGGACTCACTCCGGGCTGGTGTCTCGACTTCGGCAAGGGTCTCGGTCTTGCAGCACTGCTTCTCGGGGTCGTGTTCCTGATCTCACTCGCTTCGGGAGGTATCGCCGTCATCGGGTTCCAACGACCGGCGCCACCCGATCAGGATCTGGTCCCCTACCTCCTGCTGGCCGTCGCCGCGCTCATTTCAGTGGGTGTATACGAAGAGCTGATGTTCCGAGGCTACATACTCCAGAAACTAAACGAGAAGACCGGAACGTTCGCGGCCGTCGTCATCTCGTCGCTCATTTTTGCGCTCCTCCACGTCACGAACCCAGGCGCCAACTTCATCGGTCTCGTCAACACGTGGTTCATCGGCGCGCTTCTCTGCTCCCTCTACTTCAGAAGCCGTTCGCTCTGGCTTCCCATAGGATTCCATTTCGGATGGAATTTCCTTCTCGGGTTCGCCTACTCGCTTCCCGTGAGCGGCCTTCCCTTCCATGGGATTCTCGATGTCGTCGAGCTGGAACCGGAGTCACGTCTCGCCGGCGGCATCTACGGTCCCGAGGGCGGCTTCGCAACGCTCATTGCCCTGGTCCTGCTGACCGCGTGGCTCATCTGGAAAAGGACGAAGCCCCGCCATCAGTAGCGGGGCTCGTGGTCCTGATACTGAAACGGGCAGCTCGGCTGAATCTCGTGGCTGCCCGTCTCTGCTGCGATGCGATCACAGCACATCGTGTCGCGCGCCGGTCTCATCAGCGGCTGTGCACAGCACCGCCGGCTGAGTCCCTCACGCGCTATTCAACCACGCTCACTATTCCTTCACAGTCGATGAGATCCGCAAGCTGACGAATGTAGTCGATGTCGTCCTCTTTGTCACCGCTCACGGAGATCAGTGTAGCGCTACCCGCAAGGATGTTCAGGTCGTAGGTGCCGTCGCCGAACTGCTCCATGGCATCGTATCCACATGCGCTCGTCTTCTTCATTCCACTCTGTCCGGCCATCGCCGCCATCATCGGATTCGAGATGAACATGTGGAACGTCGCCAGAAGCGGAGAGTTCGCGGCGATCATGACCTCGATGTTTGATCCGTTCGGAGAAGTGTAGTCCCGTGAGACAACAAGGGTCGCGAAGAAACCCGCTCCCATAGCCGACGCATCCAGTCCTTCAGAATCCTCGGCGGTCCACCCGGACGGAGCACTGGGAAGGTACTCCACAATCATGTCGATCAGCTTCTGATTGACACCGACGAGGGCCGTCTGAAGCTGCGTGCTGGCTTCCTTGTAGTCCCCGCTCCCGTACGCGCCCTCTGCACTGCGTATGGCATCGGTAACATCGTCGGCCTGCGCAATTGTCGCGGCGAAGACCAGGGCCGTCAGCCCAATGACAGCTATCCGCATGTACGTCATTGTCTACCTCCTCGTCTCGGTCACGACACCGAGTCCGAACTGCCTACGAATACCGTTCGCGCTCTCGGTCCATCAAACTCACAGAAGAATACACCCTGCCATGTACCCAGCACAAGCTCTCCATCGGCGACGAGCACGTTTTCTGAGCAGCCAAGAAGCGACGACTTGATGTGAGCATCGGAATTCCCCTCGGCGTGACGATAGTCACCGGCATGCGGAATGAGACTGGAGAGACCAACGTCCATGTCTCGCATTACGTTCGGGTCTGCGCTCTCATTGATGGTAACGGCTGCAGTCGTGTGTGGCGTGTATACGGTGACGCACCCGTCGACGACGCGGAGATCGCGAACAGCGCGGGCAACCTCGGCGGTGATGTCAATGAAACACGTGCGCTTCGGTGTTCGCACTGAGAGGCTCTTGATCACGGAGTTCTCCATTTGCTGTCGGCTGGCCATGCACAACAGCCTACCACACGGCATCGTAGATGACGGGCGAGCAACTGTCAATGATGCAACCTGTTTGTAATCTCTTGACGCGTGGTGATTCCAGCCGCTATAAGTAGCCTTACAGCTACGTTTGGAAGCAGCGATTCTGAAGGGGGATCTCCATGATTATCGTTCTCGTCCTGATCGTCATCATTGCCGCCTGGGTCATCATCACGTACAACTCGCTCATCCAGTTCAGGAACCGGATCGAGAACGCCTGGTCGCAGATCGACGTACAGCTCAAGCGGCGTGTTGATCTCATCCCGAATCTCGTGGAGACGGTGAAGGGCTATGCCGGCCACGAGAAAGAGGTCTTTCAGAAGGTGACCGAAGCACGCTCGGCGCTCCAGAGTGCGAAGTCAGTGGGAGCCAACGCCGAAGCGAACAACATGTTGACCGGTGCCTTGAAGACGCTCTTCGCCGTCGCAGAAGCCTACCCGGAGCTCAAGGCCAATCAGAACTTCATGATGCTCCAGGAGGAACTCTCCGGAGTCGAGAGTAAGATCGCGTACTCGCGGCAGTTCTACAACGACACGGTTCTGAAGTACGACAACAAGCGCGAGATGTTCCCATCGAACGTCATCGCCGGGATGTTCAACTTCAAGGAGCGTGAGTACTTCGAGATCGAGGAAGCAGAGAAGGGGCCCGTCAAGGTCAAGTTCTAGATCGGGTTCTTCCCGAAGCCTTACGGAGGTCGGCATGGGACTCTTCGCCATCATTAAGATCGTTCTTGGGATCGTCTACCTCTTCGCCGGACTTGCGCTCTTCTGGGGAAGGAAGAGATTGGTCGCGGGTGGTCGTCCGCCGAATCTGATCATCCCTGCAGTGCTCCTGATACTCGCTTGCATCACAACGTTCTTCCCCCTCTGGTAGAAAGACAACGAGGGCGGTTGCCTTCTGTAGGGAACCGCCCTCCACGGAGCAGCCATAGATGTGGGAGCAGATAAGCAGCAACAAAATGAGGTCCGGCTTTCTGGTTGGGTTCTTCGTCATGTTCGTGGTCTTCCTCGGTTGGCTCTTCGGCAGAACCACGGTCTGGGGTCCTGCCGCACCGATACTCGCGGCCGTCATAGCGGGCGGCGCGGCATGGGGCAGCTACTACAATAGTGACAGGATGGTTCTCGCCATCAGCCGGGCCAAGGCCGCAGAGAAGGAAGATCATCCTCATCTCTACCACTCCGTAGAGGGACTCGCTATCGCAGCCGGGATCCCGACACCCAAGCTCTACATCATAGATGACACCGCCCCGAATGCCTTCGCCACCGGGCGGAACCCCGAGCATGCTGCGATAGCCGTGACGACGGGACTTCTGCAGAAGCTCAACCGCGTTGAACTCGAGGGAGTCATCGGTCACGAGATGTCTCACATCGCGAACTACGACACGCTTCTGATGACGCTCACCGTTGTCATGGTCGGCACAGTCGCGCTCGTGAGCGACTGGATGCTGAGGAGCTTCTTGTGGGGCGGACGCAGGAGGAAGAGCACGTCGGGAGGAGGTCAGGTGGGAATCGTCCTTCTCATCGTAGCGCTCGTGCTTGCCATTCTCTCACCGCTCATCGCGCAGCTCATCAAGCTCGCCATATCGAGGAGACGTGAGTTCCTGGCCGATGCCAACGGCGCGCTCCTGACACGCTACCCCGAGGGGCTGGCAAGCGCACTCGAGAAGATAGCATCCGACCGGGAGCCGCTTGAGGTCGCAAACAAGGCGACCGCCCATCTCTACATCTCGAACCCGCTCAAGGGACAGAAGGGCGTCTTCAACAAGCTCTTCTCAACCCACCCTCCGATGGAACAGAGGGTCACGCTTCTGAGAGAAATGTAGCCGCGCGTTCCCGCAGCGCATCGGCAATGAGAAGAAGGGATGCCCCATAGAGGGACATCCCTTCTTCTGAAATCGGCTCTGAGTGAACGCCGGCGCTACTTGTACAGCGCCTTGATCAGACCCCAGTGAGAATCCTCGACCGGCGCCCAGTTGTTGCAGTCGGGAAGCGGTCCTTCGTAGTCGCAAACGATACAGTAGTCTCCGGCCTTGATGACGATCGCCCCATAGTAGATCTGCGACTCCATCGGAAGACCGTACGATGTGAACGAGATGGTGGCTGACCCATTGCCCAGCGGGAGGCACTCGATGGTCGGCCCGCTGTTCTCCCAGAAGAGATGCAGCACCGGCATCCAGCAGTCCGGGTCATCCATGGCAAGTCCACCCACCCACACGATATCCTCCGCCGGCTCGCCTGAGAGATCGAAGCACTCGCCATCGGGCTCCGAGTAGCCCTCGTGGGCAATGATGTAGTCCTGCTGCACGGGATCCTGGGGATCGTAGAAGCCGCAGCCCATCAGATGCTCGATGCTCAAGTTGATCCGATCGGGCCTCGCGGCCTCACCGAATTCCCACGTGAGCAGAACAGTGTACGTGTACGTACCGTCGCTGTTCTCATGGGCTTCCCCCACAGCGCCGCACCCAATTGCGGCGAGCGCCGGTACAGCAAGCCCCGCGCCAAGCAGAAGCACGGTGACTCCTATGATCGACCGTCGGAGTATCTTCATGGCACACCTCAAGGTTCAGGGTGACTGCGTATAGTGGTCGCGTCCATAGACGACCTTAGTACAAGAATACCACAACTGCTACCGCGTGTCAATCACGGCTTCCTGCGCGCTTTCCCCTATCAGGAAGGTACATGGCGCGCTCGTGGGCTGTTTCGACACTCCGGCCCTCATGTCACAATTGTGCTTGGGTTGCAAGATTCCTGCCCAAGTGCCGTGCGGGACTGCCCAAGGGTGCGTGGGACCGACGCCCAGGCCCTCAGGATGAGGAAAGGGCCTGTCGCAGGGCCTTCTGCGTGAGAGTGTTGAGGAGCGATTCCGGGGAGAGCCAGCCCCGCCGAGCGGTGTGGACGCCGATGGTGATAGCCCACATCTGGCTGACATCGTGCGAATCCGTGCCGAGCGAAAGCTTAACCCCCATCTCGGCCGCCCGCCTCGCGTGGACGTCGTTCAGGTCGATGCGCTCATCGTGGCAGTTGATCTCGAGGGCGGTTCCGGTCTCAGCTGCGGCGCGCATTACCTGTTCCATGTCAACGCGGTAGGCCTCCCGCCTGCCGATCAGCCGCCCGGTAGGGTGCCCGATGATGTCAACGTGCGGGTTCTCCATTGCCGCGATGATCCGACCTGTGATTCTGTCGCTCGGCTGCTGGAAACCCGAGTGAATAGATGCGATAACAACATCCAGACGTTCCAGCACCTCGTCGGGATAATCAACGGATCCATCCGAAAGGATGTCGGCCTCAGTTCCCTTGAGAACCGTGATGCCCGTGATCCGGCGGTTGACGTCGTCTATCTCAAGTGCCTGCTGTTCGAGTCTCTCTATCGACAGACCGTTAGCTATCTTGAGAGACTTGGAGTGGTCGCTCATGATGACGTACTCGTACCCCCGGGCTTTCGCCGCACGGGCCACATCCTCGATCGTCGAGCCGCCATCGCTCCACACGGAGTGCATGTGCAGGTCCCCTCGAATGTCCTCCATCTCGACGAGACGCGGCAGCGTTCCATCGAGCGCCGCCTCGACCTCTCCGCGGTCCTCGCGGAGTTCAGGCGGCACCCACGCCATCCCGAGCTTGCGGTAGACGGCCTTCTCGGTGCGCGAGGACAGCTTTCTGTCCCCCTGGAAGAGGCCATACTCATTAAGCTTGAGACCCTGTTCCCTGGCGAGCGCCCGCAGCCGGACGTTGTGCTCCTTCGAGCCGGTGAAATACATGAGGGCGGCCCCCCACTCGCTCTTTGATACGACCCGGAGATCGACCTGAAGCGCCTCCTCTATCCTGATGCTCGCCTTGGTCGGCCCGGACGCCAGCACCTCCTCGACCGCGGCCATCGAGGTAAAAGCCTCGATGGCGTCTCCAGGGGTCTCCCCTGTGACAAGGACATCGACATCCCCGATGGTTTCCCTCCAGCGCCGCGTCGAGCCCGCCACGCTGACTTCGGTCACGCCGGGGATCTTCCGCATCTCGGCGGTCACCATCCCGGCGAGCGAAAGCGCCGTGCCGAGGAGCATCCGCCCCGCACCCGCCTCGTACGCGCGGATCCCTGATCGAATTCTCTCGATCCTCTTCTCCCCCATGCCGGGAAGTGCCGACAGTTTTTCGCTGTTCAGTCTTCTCTTGAGCTCCTTCAGGGATCGGATGTTCAACTCGCGCCACAAGAGTCCGACCGTCTTGGGACCGAGTCCGGATATGGAGAGGAGCTCCAGAAGTCCCTTCGGAATCTCCGCCTTCGCCTGCTCGTAGCTACCAACCGCTCCAGTCTCAAGGTACTCGGAGATCGCCGCCGCCGTGCCCTTGCCAATGCCCGGGATATCCGTGAGTTCACCGGATTCGACAAGGCCTGCGACGTCGACCGTGAGTTCCTCGATGGCACGGGCCGCGCGGTGATATGCGTTGACGCGGAACTGATTAGCGTCCTGGATCATGAGGATGCTCGCAAAGGATTCAAACAGATGTGCGATCTCGCGGTTCTTCATCAGTACTCAACCCTCGGTGCTCAACCCTTGGTGTTCAATCCCGGTATTCAACCCTTGGCAACGCCGAGCGGCTTCAGCCGAACGACTTTCCGCGCAATGCCGGTCCTCTCCATGACATCTACGACATCGGACACGTTCTTGTACGCAGACGGCATTTCCTCGGCGAGCGTCGCCTTGCCCTTGGCCGCAACGTAGACACCCTTTCGTCTAAGCTCATCGGCGAGATTCCTCCCGCGCGCCATCTTCCTTGCCTTGCTCCTCGACATCACGCGGCCCGCTCCGTGGCAGGAACTGCCGAAGGTGTCTTCCAGCGCCGTGAAAGTCCCAGCAGAGACGAACGAATATGTTCCCATGTCTCCCGGGATGAGCACCGGTTGTCCAGCTGACCGGTAGCAATCCGGCACGTCATCGTGCTCCCCGGGAAAGGCTCTCGTCGCTCCCTTCCGGTGTATGCAGAGAAGCCTCTCTCCGCCCCCCACCTTGTGGCGTTCCATCTTGGCGATGTTGTGGCAGACATCGTAGACGAGTCTGAGCCCCAGCTCCGCCTCACTTGCCTTCATCACTCCCGCGATCGACCGCTTCGCGAGGACCATCATCACCTGCCGATTCGCCCACGCGTAGTTGGCCGCGCAGGCCATGGCTGCGAGGTAGCGCTTCCCCTCGGGAGACTCGATGGGAGCACATGCGAGTTGACGATCCGGAAGATCGATCCCGTACTTCGAAACCGCACCCTGCATTACGTTGAGATAGTCGTCGCAGACCTGGTACCCGAGTCCGCGGGATCCCGAGTGGATCATCAGTGTCACGCTTCCAAGCTCGAGCCCGAAAGCGGCCGCTCGCGCCTTATCGTAGACGTTATCAACGAAGCCCACCTCTATGAAATGATTGCCGGACCCGAGCGTCCCTACTTGCGATCTCCCACGCTCGACCGCGCGCTTCCCAACCGTTGACGGGTCGGCCGAGGAAAGACGGCCGCCGTCCTCGGTGCGATCCAGATCTGCCTCAGTACCGTAGCCCCGTGTAACCGCCCACCGCGCGCCCTCCGCCATCACGTCTCGGACGTCTCTCTGAGATAGATTCCCTATCGCTCCGCTCGAGCCGAGACCGCAAGGCACGTCGCGGAAAAGCGCATTGATGAGATCGGGAATGCGATCTCCCACGTCCTCTCGTCGCATCCTGCTCGCTACAAGGCGCACGCCGCAGTTGATGTCATAGCCGACACCTCCCGGCGACACGACACCGCCCTCGGAGGGGTCGGTGGCCGCGACACCACCTATGGGAAAGCCATAGCCCCAGTGGATATCGGGCATCGCGAGGGAGTACCTGACCACACCGGGAAGATGCGCGACATTCACAACTTGCTCAAGGCCCTTGTCGCTCAGGATCTGCGGCAGGAGCTTCTCGTCCGCATAGATACGTCCGGGGACACGCATCCCTCCCGTTTGAGCGATCTCCCACACGCAATCGGCGACCTCTGTCAGACCGCCGCGCGAAGTGGAATAGCTCTTACGCCTGCTACCGGAAGACATGTCCGCTCCAATCACGTGTCGAAGATAATGCGAACTACCCAACCTTCAGGCGTCTCCTCGATGCGAAGGGAATGATACGTGGGAGCCTTGATCTCCACCCGCACGTTGTGACGGTCCTCGTCCATTCTCTCCCCGTGGACCAACGCCACGATGCGAGACTCACTCATCCCTCCACGTCCCTCGACGTCGAGCTCTTCGATCGTGAATCGAGACAGGAGGATTCGCGAGGAAGTGAACAGGTACAGCAACTCGGAAAGCCATCTGACCATCAGGTGTTCGAGATCACCGCGTCGTCCCACCACAGTCACGCGACGTGACCACCCGGAGCCGATCTCGTCAAGACGGCAGATGAGATCGAACATGCACGCTGCGGTGTGTTCGAACGCCGACACAAGATCGTGCGACCGAAGCTCTATTCCCACATCGGCGGTGTGATCGATCTCAGTGTAGTGAGGGCGCTCTGCCATAACCGTTAGCCGGCGCCACCGCCACCGCCACCACCGCCGCCACCACCACCGCCGGTTCCACCTCCACCGGTTCCGCTCGCTGAGCTCATCGCGCTTCCTGCAACCGTGACCATGCTCGAGAGCCCCTCGGTAAGACCGGAGATCCCGCCCACACCGTCCCCAAGACTCCCGACAGCGGAGCCGTAGTACCATCCGTGCGCGAAGCTCCGACCGGCCGCCTCCTCCATGTTGGGAAGGAGCGGCTCGAGTTGCTTCAGAACCTCCTTGGCAACGCCGAGAGTTGTTGCGTAGACGAGGAAGTGCTCCCAGAGCACGAGCGACTGCGGAGGTGCTTCATCCAGTGACGAGAAGTGAAGAAGGTACCGCTTGAGCGCTTGCCATTTCTTGAATTCCAGCCCCGCCTCGAGCGACCTGCGTTTGACCAGCGTTGAAAGAAGCAGAACCGCCAATCCGGCAGCGGAAGCGATGAGCGCGTATGGGGTCTCTGCTGATCTTGCGATCGCGAAACCCAGCAGCATCGTGACGACACCGATCGCGGCACAGACATATGACATAACGGTGCTCTTCCGTTCGAGAAGTCCCTCTGCCCGCGACTTCTCAACGATGCGCTTCTTCCATTTCTTGAACCAGCTCTGGAATCTGGTCGAGTGCTTTTGCGCCTCCTTCTTGAAAGCATTGAGCGACAGCTTGTCGCCGGCGACGCATGCCGCACTGAACAGAAAGAGCACCAGGTTCGACTCGTACGAATTGAGAGCTGAGATGTCCTTGTTCACCCACTCGAGGACGTAGTCTTTGCCACCGCCGAGAAAATTGAGGAGCCCGTGTTTCTCCTCGATCGTCTCAGTAATCGTGATGTACCCACCTTTCGCCAGGTCGAGTATGGTCGCGACCATGTCGCTCGCCCCGACCTCACCGGAACGGTAGAGGTATCCGACCTCCGCCGGTGGACGGTCGGACGGGAGTTCCCGGAAGTAGTCGCCGTCGAACTCCACCTTGTGCTCGCGCCCGTACTTCAGGAAGATCACGGTCCACGCACCTAGCGCGAGAAGGGACACGATGATCGCCGCGAAAAGCCCCGCCCGCGCGCGGGCTGCTCGACCGGCAACGTACTCCTGCGCCTCCACCCTCTTGCGATTGGCCTCTTCGACAAGGAGCGTCTCTTCACTCAGAGTTGTATCCCATATCGGACCCCGTCCACGCCGGGTCGCATCCGGAACAAGCTCGGGTGGAAAGAGGATGCGTAGTTCAACGAACCTGCCCGGTCTCAAATTGTCGACCCAGAAGCTAACGGTCCTCTCATCCTCGATCGTGTACTCGCTGGTCAGGTTCGCGTGAAGCCACGCCCGAAGACGGTCCTTGTCCCCGCCGGGCGGGAAGTGGATGCGCCCGGTGACACGATCTGTCCGGATATCCCAGTCCTCGCCGATGAACTTCCAGTAGAGGACGGCGAAATCATCGTGAACGACGACCGCATCGTGGACCGTGTACGAGATATCGAAGGTGCGCCGTTCATCGTCGGCGCGGTAAAACCACTTCGCGTAGGCATAGCGGGACTTGTAGTCGTAGTAGATGTAGCAGGTCCCTGGTGGTCGCTCGTCATCGAGGACTCTGGGGGAACCCGGTACGTACGCGACTCCATTCTCACCCACCACGATGTCGGTGATCTCAACGTCATCCCCCAAGGATGATTTCTTCTCGACCTGGAAGAAGGCGTAGGTGAAATCGCCGTTGAAACTGAAGGTGCGCGCCTCGCGAAACTCGAAGCTTCCATCCGACCTGACGGTGATGTCTATGTCCACGTCCGAAACGTGGTAGCTCTTGGCTCCGGCCGGACCATGCGCGATGGTCGCCAGGAAGACAAGCATCAGGAAGAAGACCACCATTCCTCGTCGCATACCTACCTCCTGCCGTGCGCCCACAGTCCCATAGGGCGCACCCATGCGCCCACAGTCCCATAGGGCGCACCCATGCGCCCACGTTCTACGACTTCGTCGCGATCGTGACGTTTCTCAGGACCACGTACGGGTACCAGTGAGTTCCGATACCGCCAAGGAGCCCCGTCAGTTCGACGTCCTTGGATAGTGCGACCAGATTGGATTTGAACAGCTTGTAGACATTGCCGGAGATCATGGCGTCCTTCACTCTGCCGGTCGTTTTGCCGTCCTCAATTTTGAGTCCGTATGCCAGGTTTCCACCGAACTCGCCGGCGATAAGATTGGACATCAGAAGACCCATGATGCTGTCGACAAGCACGCCGCTGCCCACATTGGAGAGGAGTTCCTCGTGCGGCTTCTCCCCTCCCTCCATCACCCAGTTCGTGATCTCGGGCGCCGGAGACTTGCCCAGCTCTTTCGTACCGACGAGACGCTTCGCCTTGAGTCCGTTCCCCGTATCCGCATGGTTCAGCTTGCGCGCCGTTCTGAGGTCGGTCAGATAGCTCCTGAGCACGCCCGACTCTACAAGTGTTGTTGTCTGCATCGGAACACCCTCGTCGTCAAAGGGCGCCGACCTGTACCCGCCGGATCTCAGACCGTCGTCGCGAATCGTTATCCTCTCATCGAAGATGGGCCTCCCCAGCTTTCCGACCAGAGGAGAGATGCCCTGTTCGACGTAGGCTCCGCTGACGCCGAAGTTGAGAGTGAGCATGATGTCGGCGACGGCTCTGGGCGTGAGCACGACGGTGGTTGGTCCGGTAGCCAGATCCACGTTCGTCCGCGCGCTTCTGAAGTCGTCCACGGCCCTCTCGTACAGCTGGTCAAAATCGACGTCCAGCGCCGTGCCGCCGAAATAGGCGCCCGCATCGAGCATGTTCGTGCCCTCAACCAGCCGCCCGTGGATGTAGAACTGATATTGAGTCCGCTCGAACTTCGCATCGACGCCGTCCGAGTTGAGGACGTGGATCGTCTGCATGTCGCGTGCCGTTCCCGACTCCGTCAGGATGTCCTTCTCGTAGTCGAGCAGATGCGCAATACCTGCTTCCGAGTGTTTCATCATCTCATCGACGGAGAGTTCCGCGACGGTCTCATCGAAACACCGGGAGTCGGGCAGTCCCCCGGCAACGGCGAAATTGAACTCCATCTCGCCGCCGCATGACGCCGTTGCGAGCGCATCGTCCACAAGCCGATCCAGGTGAGTGAGCTTCGTTGTCGTGGCAAAGCCCAGCTTCCCATCCTTGACCAACCTGAGAGCGACACCGGTCTCTTCGGTGTTGGCCAGCTCCTTGAGTCGTCCGGCCTCGTAGCTCACTTCTGTCTGGAGCGAGTTCAGGTAGAAGACCTCGGCCCTGGCTGCCCCCTTGCTGAGAACTTTCTCAATGATCCTCTTCACCCTACTCACCTCCAATCACGACGCCCTGAATCCTGACGTGCGGAGAGCCATGGGTGACAGGCAGCGGGAACTGCCCCGCCTTGCCGCATCCCCCACCCCCGTCGTGCGCGGCCAGGTCGTTTGCCAGGAGATCAATATTCTCGAGAGTGGTGAAGACATTTCCGGTGAGCGTCACGTCTCGAACCTGCTCCGCCAGCTTTCCACCACAGATCATCCGGGCGTTGGCGGCCGTGAACGTGAACATCTCGCCGTTCGTCTGCCCACCCGATGCGGAAATGCAGTAGACGCCGTGATCGACACCGGCGATCATCTCATCGAACGTGGCCTCTCCTGCAGCAATGCACGTGTTGCGCATCCGCGGGATCGGCGGGAAACGGTAGTCGAGACATCGCGCACTGCCTGTCGGCTTCTCCCCCATCTTGCCTGCGGTCTCGCGCGAGTGAAGCCTTCCGACCAGCTCGCCCTCCCGGATCAGGTACGTCTTCTCGGTCGGCACGCCCTCATCGTCATAGACGAGGTGACCCCGCAAGCCTCTATCCAACCCTGTGTCGTACACGTTGAGGAAGCTCTTGCCGAATCTTCTCCCAAGCTGCATGACCTTCTGGAGATTCTTGTCTTCGTACACGTTGTCGCCCTCGGACAAGTGCCCAAACGCCTCATGAACGAAGACACCGGCGAGCCGCGGGTCGAGGATAACCGTGTACTCTCCTCCCTTGATCTTGGGCGCGTCCAGCTTGCCCACAGCGACCTCACAGGCATGGTCGATCTCTCTTTCGAGCCCCTTGACCACACTGAAGTCGTCGCTCCCGCCGAAGCCGACGCTGTAGCCTTGGGTGTCCCCGTCGCGTGTCGCCACCGGAGTCACGCGCCCTCCGATATCGACGCGCTCCTGGTAGACGAGGCTGCCTTCGCTGCTGCCAAACCAGAACCTGTGGAAGCGATCGAAGCATGTGACCAATGAACTCGTGATGGAATCACTGAAGCCGAGTGCGCGTTCGCTGTACGCCCGCATTATCTCGACCTTGTTCTCCAGGGAAATGTCGCGTGGATCGCTCTTGAGCTCGAGAGGAACGTCCGCCACCACCGGCTCGATCTCGGCAAGTTGACTCGTTCCCTTCCCGACGGTCCTGGCCTGATCGATCGCGTACTGCGCGAACTCCTCGAGGCGGTCTACGCTGTTGAATGACGCAAAACCCCATCCACCTCTGTGGAGGGCGCGCACATTCCCGCCGAAATCCACTCTGCGGCCCAGATCCGACAGTCGCGGACCGGTGAAACCTATGCGGGACTCCTCAGTCTCTTCGAAATGAACCTCAAGGTAGTCGCACTTGTCGGCGAACTTCTTCATCACCTGCTCAATGCGTGATTTCATGCGTTGCTCCTGACGGCGCCTGTCGGCCAGGCCTATCCCTCAACCAGCTCGATCGTGCGGGTCATTTCCGTTCCATGGGCAAGAGTCTGCCCGACCGTGCAGTACTTATCCTCGGAGAGCTTGACGGCCCTCTCGACCTTCTCCATCGATAGGCCTTTGCCAATCACAGTGTACTGCACCTCTATCCGCGCGTAGCCCGCCGGGTACCCCTCCTTTGGTGTTGCCACCACTCGCACTTCGAGTCCCTCGACAGACTGGCGCATCTTCTGGAGGATCTCCAAGGTATCGATCCCTGTGCAACCGGCCAACCCCAGAAGCGGCAACTCTGACGGACGATAGCCATCACCCTCTCCACCGGCTCCCACGCTGGCGTCCATCCTGAGTTCGCGACCGGCTCCGTCAGTACCAATGAACTTGAAGCCGCTCCCCCAGGTCGCCTTGACCTCGTACATCAGCCACCTCCACAGTATGGAACTCACCTCGTGCGAGTATTCCTACCAGACCGGCGCTCTGTACCCGATACCGATGGAGGCAGAGAGCATGCGCCCATCAAGCGATTCCACCAGGCTCTGCTCATCCGTTCCGAAGATTCCGTACGAATAGTCAACAAACGTGTATCCGACTCGAAGCGTGATGAAGAACTTGTCAGTTCGGAAGTAGTCCATCCCGGCGGACGCGAGGATCCCGTGGCCGGTCAGCCGCGTATACTCGCCATGCAGAGAGGATGTGTCTGTCTCCAGGTTCTGGCGGACGTAACCGGCACTCAGGAAGGGCTGGAAGGGACTGTCCCCTACCATGCAGTACTTGATGCCAACATAGGCCATATCGACGTCCCACTCGGCGTATTCGATGGTGTGATTGGTCTGAAGGGAACGCCCCTCAAGGCAGATCTTGTCGGCGAGACCGAAGGAGACACCCAGCCCAAAACCCCAACCGTTCGTGATGGCATACTCTCCCACGTAGTCGTCGCCGAACGGCTCCGCGAATCGGGGCATCTCGATCCATACCTCCGCTGTGCCACGCCGCGACGAAGGCACGAAGCCCTTGAGACGAGCGTGAGCCGTCCCGGACGCGGTAGCGATAAGGACAAGCGCGAGCGTTACAACCACGGCTCGTGCCGGTTGCCCGACTGCATGCTTCGCATCTGTGACCCCCCGAACCCGCATAAGACCTGACTCCGGATGTGGAGGCAAAAGGAAGAGGGCGGGCGCTCTGGCCCGCCCTCCGGCTGAGAGACGAGATTTGCTCCTAGACAAATATATACCGCAGGACGAAGAGAGCGGCAAGAAGATAAACCAGCCAGTGGATGTCTCTTGCCTTTCCTGAGAGCGCCTTGATCAATGGATAGCTGATGAAACCGATGGCCAGGCCATGCGCGATGCTCGACGTCAGTGGCATGATGATCATGGTGAGGAAGGCGGGGACGGCGTCTGAGTGATCGTCCCAGTCTATCCTGCTGACACTCTTGATCATGAGACAACCAACCATGATGAGCGCCGGTGCAGTCACCGGATACAGGAACATGCCGGCCGCGGTCTCATACCCGCCTCCGAACATCTCGGCGAGGGGGGCAAAGAAGAGTGCCACAAGAAAGAGACCTGCGGTGAAGATGTTCGCAAGACCGGTACGCGCTCCTGCGCTCACGCCGGCAGCGCTCTCCACAAAGCTCGTCGTAGTCGATGTCCCGAGCGTCGCACCGATCATCGTACCGACCGAATCCGACAGGAGCGCCTGTGAAGCGCGAGGCAGCTTTCCGTTCTTCATGAACCCGGCCTGCGTTCCCACGCCGACCAGTGTGCCGACAGTGTCGAACATGTCGAAGAACAGGAGAACGAAGATCGGTGTCAAGTACTCGAGCCGAAGCGCCGCCAGCGGCTTCATTCTCATGAAGGTCGGCGAGATATCAGGCAGGGCAAAGACGCCGGAGAATCGGACCAACCCAGTCACGATACCGGCCAGGCCCGTAATGAGAATGCCCCAGAAGATGGCGCCTCTGATCCTGGCAGCCATCAGAGCCGATGTCACCACCAACCCGAAGAGGGCAAGAAGGGTCGGTGGACTGTGCAGGTCTCCGAGCGTCATGAGCGAGGCAGGGTCGGATTGGATGATGCCGGCGTCCTTGAGACCGAGAAACGCGATGAAGAGGCCAATGCCGGCAGCCGCGCCGAGCTTGAGCGCGTCCGGGATCGCGTTCATGATCATCTCCCTGACTCTGACCAGGGTCAGTATCGTGAAAACAACCCCCGAGATAAACACGATGCCGAGAGCTACCTCCCACGGCACACCCATCTTCCCGCATATGAGGAAGCTGAAGTAGGCGTTGAGTCCCATACCGGGAGCGAGCGCAATCGGGTAGTTAGCCAGGAAGGCCATCAACAGCGAGGCCAGAGCCGAACTCACACACGTCGCAGCCATGACGGCGCGGAAGTCCATTCCCGCTCCCCCAGCCGCGGAGAGTATCGCCGGATTGACGAAGATGATGTAGGCCATCGCCATGAACGTCGTCGCACCGCCGATGAACTCAGCCCCGACGGTAGTACCGTTCTCAACGGGTTTGAAGACGCGCTGGAACACTTGGTGCCTCCCCGGGTTTGAATGCTCCCGAGCCCCACGCGGACACGGTTCGTCCGGCAGTATAGGTAGTTGGCATTGAGACACACAAGAGGAAAGCGGACGGCCTCTCCCGTGGAGGCCGCCCGCTGTTGGGGGGGGGAGCGAGTCGCTCTTGCCGCGATCTATTGCGACAACCCTTACGATGCGACTCGCGCCGGTTCACTCGCTCGAAGCGAGTGACTTCCTAGATTCCCGTTCCGCCCGGCATGCCCATCATGCGCCCGCCAAAGCCACCTGCCCTCGCGCCGCCCGGACCGCTGCTCATTCCACCGCGACCACCCATCATCTCGCCACCCGGCCTGCCGCCCATCGTTCCAGGACGACCCATCATTCCAGGGCCGCCCATGAACTGGCCCATCCGCGCCTCAAGGCCCTGGTCAAACAGCACCTTCTGGTCATCGGTCAGGATCCCCCGGACCGCAACGTGCTGACGGATCCTAATCTTCATCATCTTGGCGCGCTCGTCCGAGATGTCGTCGATCAAGCGCTCGATCTTCCCGAAGTCGGGGTTGTCGCCCGTCACGAGATCGCGCATCTCAAGATGCATGACCTTGATCCTGTTCACGAGTTCCACACGTTCTTCGTCAAAGCTGCTCCGGATCTCCTGCATTTTCTCCTGCTGCGCCTCGGTGAACGCCGGCATTACCCCGCGACCCATTGGACCCCCGCGCATGCCGCCGCCCATGGGCCCATGCATCGCTCCGGACCGTCCAGGTCTGCCCGCGGCCGGAACGACAGCCATCGTTGCCATCACCAGAGCCAGCACCACTACTGTTATGAGGCCTTTCTTCCCGCTCATCGTCTTCTCCCTTCGGAAGTAGGAGGTCTTTTCCTCCCTGGTTTCTCTGTTCCTTGTGTGTCCTTCCGGCCAGCACCGTCAGCCGCGTGGTGCATCGTGATGCCGGCCGGAGGAATCTTCACACACCCCTCTTACAGCAACCGAGGTGCCAACCGTGCCCAGGTGGTGTGGGACTTCCGTCCGAGTGACATAACATCGGCAGTCACCAGATGTTACACGATCATTTTTCTCAGATGAGACGCGCATTCAGAGCTTCGCGGAAGCCCCGGCGTGAAGGAATTGCCCATTTCAGGAGATGGACCAGCTGGAGGTGCGCAGAATCTGCGCGGTCAGGATTCGATCTCGTACTCTTTGATCTTGTTCTGGAGGGTTCTGCGCGAGATGCCCAGGATCTTCGCAGAGTGAGTCCTGTTGCCCCCGGTCTGCGCGAGGGTTTTGATGATGATGTCTCGCTCCATCTCACGGATCGTCACACCCGTCTTCTCTCCACCGACATCGGAGTCAAGAACCGCTTGGAGCTTGGCAGGAAGTTGCTCGGGGAAGACGGTCTCTCCACGAGAGAGAATCACGGCGCGGTGTATCGCGTTCTCCAGTTCCCTGACGTTCCCAGGCCAGTCGTAGTTCATCATGACCCGCATCGCCTTGGGTGACATCCTCTTCGGCCTGGAGCCCCTCTCGGAGTGTTTCTTGAGGAAGTGCTCCACAAGGAGTGGTATGTCCTCCTTGCGGTCTCTGAGCGGCGGTATTGTAATGTTCACCACACTGAGTCTGAAATACAGGTCCTCACGAAAGCTGCCGTCGGCGACAGCCGCGTCCAGATCCCGATTGGTCGCGGCCACTATCCTGACGTCGACGGTGATGTCGGTCGATCCGCCCACGCGCTGAAGGGTATGATCCTGCAGGAATCGCAGCAGCTTGGCCTGCAGCTCGGACGACATGTCACCGATCTCATCCAGGAAGATCGTCCCGCCTTCTGCAAGTTCGAACCGCCCCCGCTTCTGCCGCCCCGCCCCCGTGAAGGCGCCCTTCTCGTGACCGAACAGCTCACTCTCGAGAAGCCCTCCAGGAATAGCCGAGCAGTTCACCGCAACGAACGGCTTGCGCTCGCGCGGGCTCGCCCCGTGCACCTCGTGCGCGACCAACTCCTTGCCTGTCCCGCTTTCGCCGAGGATGAGAACCGTAGCATCGCTCGCGGCTACGCGGCGGGCCATTTCCAACACGTCCCGCATCGCGACGCTCACCCCGATAATCTCACTCGATGGCTCGATCTCAGGTGGTCTCTCCTCAAGCGTCTTGGATGACTCGTCGGTGAACCTTGAGATGATCGAGCGGACCTCATTGATATCTATCGGCTTTGTGATGTAGTCGAATGCCCCAAGCTTCATGGCCTCGACCGCGGTCTCGACCGATGCGTAGGCCGTCATCATGATGACGCCGCAGTCGGGGCTTGCCTTCTTCATCCTTCTCAGGGCCTCAACACCGTCGATGCCCGGCATCCGAATGTCCATTATGACCAGGTCGTGAAATCCCTCGGCCAGTGTGCGGATGCCGCTCTCGCCATCGGGTGTAGTTTCTACCGTATGACCATCGCTCCCAAGCACGGCCTTGAGAAGCTCACGCACACTCGACTGGTCATCGACCACCAGGATTCTGAGATGACTTTCTGCCATTCGGAAATGCTCCCCGATACACTCGAATGCTCACCACCCGGACACTGCACGCTGCCCCGACAGGATAGCCGCTAGCGCGAGCCTCCACCTGATTCCCCGGGGGATGTGCTGAACACCATCGAGAACGTGGTCCCCTTCCCCTTCGCGCTCGTCACATGGATGTGGCCGCCGTTCTGCTCCACGAGCCGCGAGACTATCGTCAATCCGAGCCCGGTCCCCGTTGGCTTCGTCGTGTAGAACGGCTCGAACAGCTTCACCTGTTCCTGCTCGGTCATCCCGTCACCTGTGTCTGTGACATCAATCGCAATCTGCTCCGGTCGCGCATCCGCGCTCGCCGGCGCCGCACCACGCTCGGGAGCAACGATCGTCGTTGTCACCTTGAGCGTCCCGCCGTCTCCCATCGCTTCCATTCCGTTCAGAAGCACGTTGAGAAGCGCCTGGCGCACTTGTCTCGCATCCACGAGGATGCGCGGCAGCTCCTCGGCCAGCTCGGTGACAATCCTGACGTTCTTGAAATCAGCGTCCTCCGACACGAGCGAGAGCGCGTCTTCGACGATGGCGTTCGTGTCGCTGGCGCCGATCTCAGCAACCACAGGCTTCGCGAAATCAAGCAGCTCCTGCACGACTCGATCAAGTCGTTCAACCTCTTCGATCATGATGTCCGAGTATCGTTCCTCCTCAGACCCCGGGCTGAACTTGCTGCGGAGGAACTGCGCGAACCCCTTGATGGAACTCAGGGGATTCCGCACCTCGTGAGCCACACCGGCCGCCAACCTGCCCAGAGAGGCGAGGTGACGTCCTCGCTCCAACTCTCCCTTGAGCGCCTCGATCTCTCGCAGGTCCTGGTAGAGCAGAACCGTCCCCGCTCGCTCTCCATCCTCGTCCCGAAGCAACGATGCGCTGACCGAAACAGGAATCTTCTCCCGTCCGATGACGGCAGTCGTTTCCACTTCCACTATGTCCTTTTCGCCCCGCAGCACGAGGTCCACTCCCGCCCGCTCAGGGCCGGGCTCGAGGCCGGCCACATCGTCGAGACCTCGTCCAGCCACGTCCGCATTGCCCAATCCAAACAGATTGCGCGCCCGCGAGTTCACGGTCACGACGCGCCCATCCGCGTCGACGGATATCAGCCCGTTCGCCATGCTCTCAATGACGTTTTCCGTATACGTACGCATGTTGGCGAGCGCCGTCTGCGTTGAACGGTACGCGGATGTCACGAAGAGGAAGTAGATTGCGGCGCCGCCGACCAGGATCAGGACGACGGCGAGAAGAATGGTGCGATTGCGAGAGAGAGCGAACGTCGCCTCTATCTCCGTGGGATCGAGCGCCACCACACCGTAGAGGCGCGTTGGGCGCAACAGGTCGACCGGCCTTCCCAAAAGTTCAGACAGGCGTAGGCCGACTGCCTGGATGTCGCAGTGCGGCCTCATTCCGCGGCCGAATCGTCGTGGCGGCGGTTCGCATAGCATCGCCGGATGTATGTCAAAGGCCGCCACGTACTGCTGGAAGGTACGCCCTTCGATTGTAACGCGCTTCCTGTGAATGGGTGACGCCTCCGGCCTGTCCTCGACCGGCAGCCAACCGATATGAGGCGCTCCTACCATTGCAGTGTCGCTGTGCGCGACAACGGTTCCGTCGGAATCGAGAAGGGCAAGGTACTCGGCCTGGCTGCGATTGGCAGCTTCGGAGAGAAAGAACTCAAGACGTGACAGCTGCCACCGCGGAGACACGAGTTCGGTCCTGAGATCAGTGTTCAGAAACATCAGCATGGCGCCTGCCTTGCGCTCCATGCCGTCCGCCACGTGCTGCCGCCCTCTTTCAATATCGCGCATCGACGTGAACACGACCACGGCCGCGACAATGAAGACGCCGACGATGATCGACGTGATGGGGATATATGTGACTCGGGATCTTCTCAAGCTGAACTCCCGGGAGACCATCTCGACACACTCCCGCACGCGGCCCACTGCAATGAACAGGCCGCGCAGGACACAACACACCAGTTTCCGATTAGACACCAGGAGAGATAAGGAGAGCAAGGACAATCGCGGCGAGTGCGTGGCGCAGGAGACAGGTACGGCTCTGAGGAGATGGTGCGTCAGTACTCACGAAGCGTTCCGGTAACCCTGACATGTTCGCATGCGCGTCCGAGAACGAGGAAGCCAACCGCTACCGAGATAGCAGCCGATGCGAGGAGAAAGGCAAGGTGAGTGGCGGTGGCCGCGTCCTGAGCCGACCCGCGAAACCCTGCGCGGACCACTGGAAGAGCGTGCGATGTTGGAAACACCCAAGCCGCTCTCTGCAACCAGACGGGCAGGATCGAGACCGGGAAGTAGACACCGCCGAGCAACCCTGAGAGCGCTCCGAACGCCCATGACACTGGCTCGCCCTCCTTGAAGATCATGATGAGCCCGGCCGAGGCAAGCCCGATTCCACTCACTGTCAGGGAGTAGAGGGCCACTGCCGCAAGCGCTGTGAGTGTGATCGGGATCGTCACATTGAACAGGCTCAGGATGAGCACTGCCAGCCCGAGTACCACGCCCTGTCCGATTATGGTCTCCGAGAGACCCGCCAGGAACACGAGCAACCTGATGGACCTGCCGCTCGACACGAGCTGCTCGAAGGTGCCCTGCAGCTGTTCCCGCCTGACGGCCTTGCGGAAGGCGTGCAGTCCGGAGGCGGCAACACCGTGCACGGTCACGCCGATGAGCGCGAATGCCGTATAGGTCATCCCCACTTCATCTTCGAAACCCGACCCTGCCAGTTCCACAACCCTCCCCACAAACAGGAAGGTGATGGCGGACAGGATGAGCGACGCGAATCCCAGGAGCAGCTTCGACCGATAGCTCGCATATGTCAGCGCGCTCCTGGCAACGAAGGCCCAGGCGAGGTTCATCACGTCCCGCAGCATCACTCACACCCCGTCTGCGGCCGAACGGACCGAGACTGCAGCGACACGCCGGGCGACGGGACGGGATCCGACACAGGAGGCTGCAACTCCACCACCTGTTCGCAGAATCGCGACTCTCCCATCCTGTGAGTCGCCATCACGAGAGCGCACCCGTCACGTAGCCTCCGATCGATGGCGGAACACACGAGTGCGCACCCGAGGACGTCCAGAGAGGCAAACGGTTCATCCAGAAGGAGGAGTTGTGGCTCCCCAAGAAAGGCTCTTGCAACAGCCAGTCGCGAGCCGGTTCCTCTGGAAAGCCGTCCTGCGCGCACGTTCAGCCACGGCTCCAGGCGGAGTTCCTCCGCCACGTGATCAATGGCCGAAGACAATCCCCTGCCCCTAAGCCCGGCGAGGCGCCCGAAGAATGCGAGGTTCATTCTCGTGGTCAGCCTTACGTAGAACGAGCGCTCGGCGCCAAGAGAGACCCCTATGCGGCGTCGAGCACGGGGCGTTCCGTGACTCACGTTGAAGCCACAGACGACGGCACGCCCGAGCGATGGTTTCAGGAGTCCGGCCGCAATGCGAAGTGCCGTACTCTTCCCGGCTCCGTTCGGACCGATGAGAGCGACCGCCTCACCCGACGCCACGGTGAAGCTGAGGTCTCTCAGTGCATCCAGTCGCCGCCCGCGGCGTCGGAAATGCTTGCCGACATCTGAGAACTCCACGATCTTCGTTGTGAGACCCATGGCTCTCACCGTCTGTTCCCGTCAGTTGCCACGAGGAACTCGAGCGCCTTGACGCTCTGGGTGCGTGCGTTCACGATGATGAGATCATCCCTGCCGTCGCTGTTCACGTCGCATACAAGCACATCCGAAGCCCCGATGCCGTCGGGAAGAGCGATGATCTTCTCACCTGTTTCCCGCGCGAGCACTCCGACGCCTCGCTCATGCCACGCCACGAGACACAGTACGTCGGCTCCTTCCGGTCCCGCGTGCTTGAGCACGAGGGGCACAGGCGCGTCGTAGACATCACCTTTGAGGTCAAGTTCCCAGACGCGCCTCTCCCACTTGGGAGCCGCAGCGTACAACAGGCCGTCACTGCAGCCGAAGACCAGCTCGCAGCCGGTTGAGCCATCCATATCAACCGGCGCCATCTCGCCTATCGGCTCCCCGGTCCTCGCGATCACGTCTCTGATGAAGCGCGGCAGCCGCCGCTCTGCCAGCACCTCCATGTGAGACTCGTTGCCGAACCGCATGCGAACCAGTTCATCACCTGTCGCTCCATCCAGGACGACGAGCGCGCCTGCGAAGCAACCGATGGCGACCTCATTGTATCCATCGCCGGTCAGATCCGCGACGACGGGCAGACTGCTGGCGACACCCTCAGGATTCAGGCGGCCTTTCTCACCCAGCTCCAAGCTCCAGATATCATCGCCGACCGATGACACACATCTGAGCACATTCGCATTCTCCACAACCAGGATCTCTGACGCTCCGTCCCCGTCGATATCGGCGCACATGAGCTTTGACAACCCATCTCCGAACACACTGCCGTCGTGTGGGGCCGCTCTTCTCCAGCGTTCGACCAGTCCCGGGAGTCCCAGAGCCACAAGGTCGTCGCTCTCATCGCCGCGGACGCTAAGAACGATGAGTTGATCTCCGGATGCCGTTTGAGCGACGCCGACGCTACGGACCTTCCCTGACAGCCTGCATCCTGCGAGGGGCCTGCCTGTCGCACCGTTCTGAATCAGGACACTGCACGCGGAGCACGTCACCACCTCCTCCCCAGGAGGGGCAAGAATGTCGGCAGTGAGGACGCCGACCGCACCCGAGTGATCGGTGCGCCAGATCTCAACCCCATCTTCCAGATCGAGCGCGACTACCGTGGAGGATTCCCTCCCCTTTCCCATTGTTACGAGAGCTTCCCAGACCCCATCCCCGTCGAGATCCGCAAGCAGCGCTTCGGCGATGTTCGCCCCCGGGACGCCGAGAGTCATCGCCCAAAGTTCATTCAGCCTCACCGTGCCGATAACCACCGGCGTAACGACGCCCGACGTCGAGGACGCCTCTGCGCCAACACCGGCGCCCGCCGCGGTGAGTGCCCCGGCACACAGGATTGCTGCGACGCTGATACCCCTCATCGACCACATCGCTACGTCCTTCACAGAACACCCACCCGCGGCTTTCATCTCTTCCTCCTAGTAATCGACGAGACAGACGTCTCTGTTGCCACAACTGCCGAAGTCGAACCCACACTGATCGACCGAACCGCAGTCTCCCCAATCAACGAAGATGTAGCACAGGAGCGAATCCGGCGTTGCGCCTGACGGATCCGGACCGCCGTTCGCCAACCTGAGGTGATTCATCGTTTGATCCCCTTCCCGCATACGCCCATCCACCACGCCTACCCCGTATCAACAAAGCAGTTGTCATGCTGCTCGCATCCGCACCCGACATCCAGAATCCAGCAGAGATCCGACGAAGGACACTGCGAGTAATCGACGAAACATATCTCACTCGTCTCCGATTGCGCCGCGACCTCAGCCGCCCCCCTGATGCCGTTCGCCAGCTTCATGTGCTTCAACCCCATCACCCCCCTCCCGCACCGTTGTTTTGCCACTCGTTTCCACTCGCGGACGATCCCCCACCTTCCCCTCCCGGCGGGATTCACGCCGCGCCCGTCCACGCAGGCGCTTCCGCTGCTCTTCAGGCAGCTCCGCGTACAACCACATCGAGAGTTCGATGATCCTCTTCCGTACGGAGCATCGCACCGCATCGTGCCCCACGGATTCCTCAGGCATCGTTTCCAGGTCGTGATAGCAGGGACCGCCGCACAGATCACGGGCCCAACAGTCCCGGCAGGCAGACGACGCCGCTCGCAATCTCCTGAGCAGTGACGTGATCGCCCCGCGGTCGATGCCGCCCGCCACGTGTCCGACGGCGAAGCGACTGTCGCCTGCGAATCTGTGGCAGAGATAGAGCGTCCCGTCGGTCGCAACGGAGAGGTAGCGTGCACCGGCGCCACACGGAGAACTCCGGCGAAATCCGCCGGCCAGGAGCGCCATCGGCTCGGTGAAACTGCTCACCGACGGACGCGAACCGTTCAGCAGCGCGTCGCGTTCCGATTCGGCGAGTGCTTCGAACTCAGAGCAGAGCCTGAGAGCGAACTCCTTTCCCATGCTCGTGCCACTGACTGGAGCCAGGTGTACCATCGAGAAGCCCAGCCCCGTGAGATGCTCCACAAGAGCGGTCAGCGCTCCGGACGATTCGGTAATGGTCGCCCTGACACCGACATCGAAGTCGGGAGGCAACTCCGCCAGATTGCGGGCGATATGCGCGTAGGATCCCTCCCCGTTCGGAAAGCACCGGTTCGCGTCGTGATCCTTCTCGCAGCCGTCCATACTGACTAGACAATCGATCCCGAGTTCGGCAAGGAGTTTCGCGGTGCTGGATCTGAGCAGTGTTCCGTTCGTTGTCATGTGGAAGTGGATCTGCCTACCCACTTCGGCCGCCCGCTCCCTCGCATATCGGACGACCGGTCGGAGCATCTCAGTCGCGAGAAGTGGCTCCCCGCCAAAGAACACTATCGACACTTCCGGCTCTCCGAACGACTCGCGCATCAGGACGTCGACCGCCCTGAAGGCGACGTCCTCGGACATGGTATCACCCGCAAGCCTCTCCTCAGAGTTTCTGTTGCCCCTCCGAGAAGCCGTCGCCGCTCCGAGATAGCAGTAGGTGCACGAGAGGTTGCAGGCATTGCTCACATTGAGCGCCAGCGACTTGATGGAGATCTCGATCGGTCCGGCCTGCCCTCCATCTCCGCGGGGCTTCGCATCCGGCGCCAACCCCGCCACCTCGGATATGCCGGTTCGGATGGAAGCCGCGCCGTGGTTGAGTTCGAGTACGGCCCGCTCAGCTTCAGGCGCTCTTCTCCTGAGCCACCTGATGGTGTCCCGAGCAACGGCATCTGCTTCGAAGAAGAATCCTGACGCGGGATCGAACGCGAACTCTTTTTCTGCAACATCGAACGTGTGGAGCTCGCGCGCCGCCACAATGGCGCGCGCGACGGAGCCATGTGGTTCGGGCGCATTCGGATCCGAGCAACTCCTCTGATCAGTTCGAGCAGCTCGCGCCTCCAGTGAGAGGCGGCGAGTCATTCGGGCATTGCCGAAAGCGGTATCGTGAAGCACTGTTCCCAAAAACTCCGCAAGCTCCGGACACGGGAGTTCCTCTGCCGTGCTGAGTGCGCGCGCGTAGCACGACTCCATCGTCCCTGTGACTCTCTTCAGTGCGCCCGACTCCACCGCCATCCTCATGAGACCTCTTGCTGACAGTTCCTCCGGGAGCTCCGTGCGGCCGCTCCATCGAAGAAGCATCCACGCTGTCGCTGACGGCCGATGCGCTTCCAGATCCTCACGAAGATCGACCAGATCATCGGCCAGCTGGTAGCCGGCGTGGTACTCCTCTATCAACCGCTCCATGCCCGGAAGGAGATCCGGACGCCCGCCAAGAGTGGCCACGGCAGCCGCCGTGACCTTGAGCGGCGACATCTTCCTGCCCAGAAGAAGAAGCGTTCTATCGAGCTCATCGTCTCCGACGGCCTTGACGCCTCCGTCTCCGTGGTGGATCGACAGCTCCCATTCAAGACTTGAGAAATACTCGTCCATGAACCGGTCATAGTGCTGCCAGAAATCGCTCTCCCGCGGCAGGAGCTCACCGTAGAGGCGAACGAATTCGGCAAGACATCTGTCGCAGAAACCCAGCGCTCTCGGTCTGGCGCTCGTTGTACCGTCCAGGAGCCCATCTTGGGAAAGGAAATGCGCCGTGGCGAATGCGTTCCCCAAGGACATCGCTCTCGCGGCATCGCGGTCACCCTCAAACCGTATGCCTTCGATCAGAAGAAACGGTAGTGCTACGGCGATGTTGGTCGGTCTGATGCCCCTGTCCGACATCGCGCTCTCCGAACGGAGACGACTGACGGACGACTCGAATCCGGACGCGACGAGACGCAGTTCCTCCTGCATGTCGAATCGACTTTGCCTGTTGGCTGGTGCCACTGTAGGAATGACCCATCGGGGAGTACCTGTGGATTCGGGGTTTGAGTACTGCGGAAGCAAGTTACTGACCAGCCCGGGCACGGTGAAACCAAGCATGACCGATACCACTGCAGGCAGCGCAGACGAGCACAAATAGAAAGAACGGCGTGGCCTCATGGCCACGCCGCGCACTGCTTGAACTGTCTACTTGGATTACACGCTACTCCGCTCCTGAATGCGGAGAGCCGGCAGGCGGATTGTGCAAGGTCGCTCGCGCCTGCCGGCCTTGTGGGCTGAACCCCATCCTGGGAGGAGAGTGGCGCTGACCAGTTGTGCCGATCGGATGGAGTCCATGTGGAGAGCTGTTGGGTACTAACTTGTTGGTGTCACTCCTTGCCGCTCTCTGAGGTGCTTCTTCTCTGTATGTCTGCAGCTACCGGTAGGTGCCAACAGATTTGGCAGCTGTTCAAGTTCAGCCGAGGAACGGCGAGGCTATTCCGATGAGCAGGATCACGATTATTATCTTAACTCTCGCCGCGCTCGGCATGGCTACTCTCTCTCTTCTATGTCATCTCCCCGATGAATCCGGAGAGCCTGTGATTCCTGGAAGGGAGGAGGGCCATAGAGCGACCGGACTCGCCCCCCTGATAATCTCACTCACGGCCACACCCCCTTCCAAGTCCTGTTGTCAAAGTTCTAAGGCCTTTAAGGGCAGACATCGTGCCAATTCGGGCCGATCGGCCCCCTAATCGCACTTCCCTGCAGTGGCGCTAACATGCTTACTCACTGCAAGTTACACCACTCATGATTTGGGTGACCTAGCCTCATTTCGGGGAATGGTGGCAGGTTCTGACCGCGGATCGGACGTTCTTGAGAGGGACTACAGCTAACTCGGTCAGGTAGCAGTAGTTACGCGACCGTCACGTTTACGACACTGTGTCGAAGATTGGACGCTCAAGGGAAGCCGGGCGGAAGCCCACGGGCGCCGAGGAGGGACAACGAAAAACGGGCGGAAGCCCACGGACGCCGAGGAGGGACAACGAAAAACGGGCCGACTTCGGCCCGGTCCGGAAGAGCGGTTGAAAACGCGTGGGCGGCATCGACGGCGGCACGCGCCTGTCGCACAGGCGACGGCTATCCTATTCCTTGCTTCTTCATTTTCGCGTGGAGACCGGTGCGCGACATGCCCAGGATCTCTGCTGCCTGCTGCTTGTTCCATCCAGTGCGGTCCAGCGCCTCGAGGATCCGACTTCGCTCCAGCGCTCTGACCTCATCCTTGAGCGACCGGGGTGATCCGTCATGGGAGTCTGCGTCCGTACCCACATCAACACGAATTCTGATCTCTGGACTCATCTTGTCTATACCGATGGCCTCGCCGCTCTTGGTCAGGGCAACGCCGCGGCGGACCTCGTTTTCCAACTCCCGCACGTTGTTCCCCATCCATCCATGCCTCAGGAAAAGCTCTCTGACTTCCCGCGTGAACCCGGGGATCGTCTTCCCCTCCCGCTTCGCGTAGTGCTCAAGGAAATGGTCCATCAGCGCCGGGATGTCTTCCCGACGCTCCCTGAGCGGAGGTACTTCTATCGTAATGGCACAGAGTCTGTAAAAGAGATCCCGTCTGAACGCACCGCTCTCGACCTCGTCCCGGAGGTCCTTGTTTGTAGCCGAGACGACGCGGGCATTGCTCGTCCTCGTGACGCTCTCTCCCACCCGCCGGAATTCACCGTTCTGCAGGAATCTCAGAAGCTTCACCTGAAGCCCGGGGCTCATCTCACCTATCTCGTCAAGGAAGAGCGTCCCATCCGCCGCAGCCTCGACCAGACCCTGTCGGTCGCGATCGGCATCCGTGAAGGCGCCCCGGACATGGCCGAAGAGTTCGCTCTCCTGGAGGTTTGGAGCGATGGCGCCGGAGTTCAGGGCCACGAACCTCCCGGTCGCCGTCCTGCTACCGAAGTGGATAGCCTTCGCGACCAGCTCCTTGCCTACGCCGGATTCTCCTCTAATGAGAACCGGCACGCGACTGCCCTCCAGTTGTTCGATCGTCGCGAGTATCTGAATCATCTCTGGACTTCGGGTGATGAGTCCGATCGTCTCAGCGGAGCCAAGCAGCTTGTCGGCCTCCTGCCCGGTCGAACGTGTGACCATGGTCCCACCGACCCGCGAGTGGGTAAGCCCAAGCACGCGGCCTGACGCACTCAGGAATTCCACGTCGCTCTGCGCAAACGCTACCGACCTGTCCCCTCGAGAGCGATCCGCGTACACAAGGTAGACTTGCTCGCGGTCGAGGCCGACTTCCACCGGCAGGAGCGCCAGCGCGCCCACTTCGGGTTGGGTGAAGGCGCCGTCGGAGTGTCCGTTGCTGACAACGAGAGGTCGAGAATGACCCCGCCTCGAAACGGTCGTGCGCACGAAACGGCTCACGTCCGATACACCTCTTCCCGTCCTGTCGACCGAAGTCGTCACTGACGTCGCTCTTCCATCGGCAACCTGAAGAAGAACCAGCCGATCTGCGGACAGAGCGTTTGCCAGCTCTCCGGCAAAACGATGAAGATCATCGGGACTCGGCTGCGTCGTCTCAAGAAACCTGTAGCCTCCAACGATCAACGCGTACCGACCCTGGCGCGCGATCCCCGCGTCTGCCAGAATCGTGTCCAACTCCATAAGCGCGGCGTCGATCTCCGCAAGACCGTGGCTGTCGTGCGCCGCCTCAAACCTGAGTCTTGCACCCTCAAACCACCTGCGTGCGCGATCGGGCAGTCCGCTCGCCTTGAGCGCCTTGCCGCGTTCGAGTTCACACCGCGCCACCCAGTTCGGTAGGGCTATCCGGGCAAAGATCGCGGCAGCGGACGAGAGCCTGGCCTCGATCAGATCGATTGGTGGTTCATCCCCGATCGACGATTCTCTGAGGCCTATACCATCCGCGAGCGCGGCCCTTGCCAGCTCGAACGATTCTCCGATGCGACGCAGTATCTCTTCGGCCCTGTGGATGAGGACCTCAGCGGCCGTCCGTTCGCCCTTGGCATAGCAGACGCTTGCGAGAACACGGAGGGTCGCACCCTCTTCAAGGCTATCACCGATCTCACGGGTGAGCTTGATGCCGTCGGAGCAATCTCGCTCCGCCTCATCGAGCCGACCGAGTTCCAAATAGACCTGGGCGCGCCTTCTCAGTACTTCACCTACAACATCGCTGTTCGACGATAGCCTGTACGCGCACCCAAGCGCTCGGTTGAACTTCCTCAACGCTTCCTCGTGCTCTCCACGGTCCATCTCCAGATGACCCATGAATTCGAGAGCCAGAGCTTCGGCCCTCAAGTACCCCTTCTCCTGACTCGCCGAGAGAGCGTTCTGGAAGAGTCTCTGCGCTTCACCCCACTCGCGCCGCACGCGGAAGATGTTGCCGAGCGCGGACTCCGCGGCCACGAGACCGCGAGTCGCTCCGATCTGTCCGTAGAGCGAGCGAGCTTCGTTGAGCTTCTCTTCCGCTTCGCCCCAGCGAGAGAGCTTGTAGAGGATGATACCGAGGTTCGTCAGACGATCGGCGATCGCCATCGAGCGACCAAGCTTGCGGTCGATGGTGAGAGCGTCTTCGATGTACTCAAGTGCCCCGTGGAAGTCGCCCGATCGCTTGGCCAGCACGCCGAGGTTGTTGTAGGCGGAAGCGAGTCCGGCCTCATCACCGAGGCGTTTCTGTGTTACGAGGTAGTCGGTGAAGTAGTCGCGGGCCGCCTTGATGTTGCCCAGTTCGGCATTCGCGACACCAAGGTTCTTGCCTGCCTCAGCCAGAAGCGGGCTGTCGGGCCTTGTCCTCAGGATCTCGTAGGCCTTCCGGGCTGCCCGCAACGCCTCATCGTAGCGACCGCTCTCGATCTCCACGCGGGCGACCACGATGTTCGCTTCGGCCCACGCTGACCCATCATCTTCACTGAGATCGAGATCGTCAAGTTTCGCGCAGGTGCGTCTGGCGTCGTCGTAGCTACCAAGACCGAGGTGACACTTCGCAATGCCGACCAGAAGGCAGGCGGCCTCAGGGTCGGTGAGCTTCTCGCGAAGCTCACCGGCCTCGGCCCGTTCGAAATAGCTCAGCGCATCAGTGTAGCTGTCGGATTCGAGATAGACATCGCCCAGGCGAATCGCCGCGACTGCCGCATCTCTGCCGCTTCGCGACTCAAGCACCTTCTCGAACGCTTTCAACATCTCGCGTCCCGGCGCGTTATCATGTCTCTCGTTGTTCATGATCCAGTCCCAGCGCTGAGATCAGGGAACTCGGATGAACACCAGAACACTCAGATGATCCTGAACATCCAGCTCAGCATCATCCGCATCTGAATGCTCCACAATCCGCCTTGAGCGACGAACTGCTTTGCAGTCTGTCCGTTGGCATCCTCTCCCGCGTCGCCGACCGCACCCGGAACCTCCGGATCAGGAACATCCTCCGGTTCATCTGGCGTCGCGTTGCCCCAGCGATCATCGTCACCACCCAGTTCACCGCCACCGTCCATGAACGTGATCGAAGAGGTCACTTGAGAGCTGCCGGACGGGCCTTCCGTCCGAATTGCTGAATCCGCCGCGCCCGCAATGAGCAACGAGCCCAGCGCGAGGACCACGAGCAGGATGAGCACCCGCTTCATTCGCATAGGTACCTCCCTGTGGTTTCTGAGGAGTAGCTTTGTCCCGCTACAGCGTCGTTCGTCGCCGAGGGGTATGCGTCGATATGTCCCGCCGGCGGCGGGTTGACGCTACATGGGGGGATCCACTACAGATTTCACGAGTCCAATTCAATGTTAGCGCTTGAGGAGCCATGCTGTCAACGGAAATCCCGTATCCGGAGAACCAAATTCAGGAATAGGAGGTCGCGAGAGTGACCTTCGTGCGCCCGCTATAGCAGGAAATCCTCCAACTCGTCTCGCTCCTGCCTGAGCGGAGTCCTCTGAACTCTCTCGCGCGAAGCGCGGGGACTGTCGCTCGAGGCGCGAGAGGGCACGCGCACGGTGACGGGCTCCATTGTCTGCGTATCGCCCGACCATCTCGCAAGGAGTTCCAGGAGTTCCCTCACACGGGCATCCGGTGATTCCCAGTCAACCTGGTACCAGACCCAGCGTCCATCCTTCTCCTCGACGGCAAGGCCTGCATCCTTGAGTTTCCTGAGATGGTAGGAGACCTGCGGCTGCGCGAGGCCAAGTTCTGCGACGATCTGCGAGACGTTCCTCCGCGCATCCAGAATCGCGAAGAGGACACGCAACCGTGTGGCGTCTCCCAGCTCGCATATCATGTCGGCAAGTCCTCTCATGCTCTCCCCCGCGCAGACAGGTGGGACCCCTCGCCCCGCCGTGACAAGAGCTAACACCAGAGCGCCCCGGCAGTCAAGGCCCGTGACGGCTTCCACAAACGCTCGTGGAAGTGTATGATAGGGATGAGTCTGACGCTGATGATCGAAAACTCAGGTAACACACACGACAAGGATCCGGCAGTGAAGAATCAAATTCCCGATCTCAAAGGCATGCTTCTATCAGAACTCGAGGAGCTGGTTTCCGAACTGGGCCAGCCACGCTACCGCGCCGATCAGATAGCAGGCTGGCTCTTCACGAGGGGTATTCAGGACATCTCCGAAATGAAGAACCTTTCGAAGGCGCTGAAGCAGTCTCTCGCCTCGAAGGCATCCGTGGCGCACTCCAGGATCGCACGCACGAAGCGGTCTCGCATAGACGACACCGAGAAGCTTCTGATCGAGTACCCTGACGGTGCACGGATCGAGGCGGTCATTCTGACGGATGACGAGCGACACACGGGTTGTGTCTCGACCCAGGTCGGCTGTCGCTTCCAGTGCCGGTTCTGTGCAACAGGCATGATGGGATTCAAGCGCAACCTCTCCGCCGGTGAAATAGTCGAGCAGATCCTCCGGATGCAGCAGCGCCTGGCTCCCGTGAGACTCAACAATCTTGTCTTCATGGGAATGGGTGAGCCACTCGACAACTACGATGCGCTTCTCAAGACAATCAGGATTGCCAACGCGCCATGGGGACTCGCGATCGGAGCGCGCCGAATGACGGTCTCGACAGCCGGGGTAGTGCCGGGTATCAGACGGCTTGCCGATGAGGGCCTCCAGATCAACCTTGCGGTTTCGCTCAATGCGCCGACTCAGGAACTCCGCGCGCATCTCATGCCGATCGCCAGGAAGTATCCATTGAACGAGCTAATGGATGCTCTCAAGTACTACGCTGAGACCGTCGGGAGACTGGTTACGATCGAGTACGTACTTATGAAGGGCGTCAATGATTCGCCGGAGATGGCCATTATGTTGGGCAGGCTCGCCAGCGGCATGCTGGCGAAGATCAATGTCATTTGCTACAATGAGGTGAAGGGTGTACGGTACAAGTCTCCGGACAACGAGACATTCACGAGTTTCATCACAAATCTGAGGCGACAGTGCCCCACGGTTGTCCGGAGGATAAGCCGCGGAAGCGACATCGCGGCAGGCTGCGGGCAGTTGTGTGTACTTCCGGACGCTGAATGAGAAGATTCGAAGCGACGATACTCGCGGTTGTTCTGCTCGCTGCTGCCGTGGCGGGGGCGACGGTCTCGCCCGGCGGCGATGGCGGCGACGGAGCCACCCTCAATCTGCGGAACCTCGTTGCGCAGATTGAGAATATCATCCCAGCAACCTGGCGCGTGATCGAGGCCGACTCGGCCGCGGTTCCGATCGGCTGGTCAGGGAAGAGCGGCGGCATCTACGTGATGGCCGAGGACACCTCAACTCGCTTCTACCATCCCGATGGATTCCACTACTACTCTTTCTACCGAATCTGGCTGATGCCTCCCGAGTGGGAGGGTGAGATGAGACTTACTCCATACATCTCAGACAGCGCCCCGGCCTATCTGCTGGGAATGAACGACGCCTATGCAGCCTTCTACCACTCAGCCGGCGGAAACGTTTGGGAGCAGGGACCGCGCGAACTCTGCGGCGCGCTTGGTCTCGACAGAATATGCCTCACGAGTCTCTCTCGTCGCGTCGTCGATCTTGAGTTCGATCAGCGATTGCGGATACACCTCGACGACCAGGCGGATGAGACCGACGCAGGATTCTCACTGCGCCCACAGTGCATCATCGGCCTCGCCGGGGACGGACCGAATCTGTATATGGAGTACCTCTTCACGGAAGAGGTGGACATGGAGGAGAAGAACCGGCTGGCGGCGCTGACTCGGAGCCTCGCGGGCGATGTGTTCTCCACATTCCCGGAGATCGAGTCTCTCTACGTTCGTCGCTGCAGCAGCGATGCCTTCACCGACACCATCGTCACTCGCGACTAAGGATGCGCCATGCTACGCACAACACTGATCACACTGGCAGTGGTTCTGCTTACCCTCACCGGCCTTCCGAACAGAGTGGGAGCAGCGACCGACGACGGAGATGCCTTCATTTCGCTGAATGCGGCGGAACTCGCCGGATGGGAAGAGGGCAACGGCTTCATGCCTGCGGTCGACATCTACTACAACCGCGTGGATGGCCTGCTCGTCTACGCCGGGGTGGAATACGAACGCTACATAAGCATGCACCCGCGGCTGGTGGCGCAACGAGGCTGGGTGTCGGCAAGAGCAGACAACTACTACTTCATCTCGGTCGAACAGCCGTTCTTCTCTCCGGACTCGTTCTCACTGGGTGTGTCGCTCTACAATCGGTCGATCTGGAACCGCGAAGACGCGGAAATGATCACCGACGTCGAGAACAATCTCCTCGCCTTCTCTTTCCGCCAGGAGTTCCGCAACTACTTCCGCAGCGAAGGCTTCACAATCTTCGCCGAACAGGAGTTCGCTGCCGGGACATCGGTCCGCATAGAGTATGCGAACGATGAGCTATCCTCGCTCGACACTCAGCAGCATATCTGGAGCTCCTTCCGCACGAAGGTTGACTGGGAAGAGAACCCGCGTCTCGAGCGCGGCATCCTGGACGACCGGGAGGAGTATGAGGGAACTCTCAAGAACCTGACCGGCACGATCACGTACGATAACCACGACCCGGTCGAGAGTACCGGATGGAAGGTAGTGCTGCGTACCGAGTACGCAGGCAGCGCGACAGGGGGGGACTACGACTACCGCAAGACCCTCCTCAGAACCCGCCGCTACTTCCGCCTCTCCCCCACCCAGACCCTGAACATGAGAGTCTCATGGGGCATTGCCAACGGAACCGACTTCCCGTCGCACAAGCTCTTTCACCTTGGCGGCATGGGGAATCTCAGGGGATACGACTACAACGAGTTCGAGGGGAAGCACATGTTCTTCGCGTCCGTGGAGTACGGCGTTCACGTGATCGAAGAACTCGAACTCATCTACTTCGCCGACGCCGGACGCGCGTGGTTCGGCACTGCGCCTACCGAGTACGCTTCCGATGAGATGAATTACGACATCGGCATCGGACTCAGGCTGGACGCGCCGGGAGCTGGTGATGTAAGAATAGATGTGGCAAGGCCTGCCACCACTGAGGATGCCGATATCAGGGTCATCCTCCGTTTGGCGGCGACCTTCTAGAGCGGAAGCGCGTGCAGCTGGGGGAAGGATGTAGCGCACGCGGCAACCCGCATTTGACTCAAGGCCATGCGCGGCGACTACTCATGGAGGCAGCGATGCGTTCTCTGCTGGTTGTGTTGATTGTTGTTCTGTTCTCTGTCGTGGCGTGTGCGACACCTCTCTCCAACAGCTGGTTGAGGGGAGCAAGCTCGGTAGCCTTGAACGATGATGCCACCGCCATCTTCGTGAATCCGGCGGGGCTTGGCATGTACAATGAGTCCGGATACTACTCCTCGTGCACGATGGCAGGTGAGCAATTCTCCGACTACAGGCTCGCCATGAAGGGGCCGGGCATCGGCTTCGGATACTCGCGCAGTCAGCTGTGGGAGGTGTCCGACGGAGGAGACGATTCCGGCTTCCTCCCCGGTGACGATGCCCTCGACACGTTCGTCGTCGGGATGGCGCTCGGCGAGTTTCGGAAACTCACGCTCGGATTCGACTACCGCTGGTTTCGCCCCAGCTTCGGAGACGCACCCAAGACGGGTACGTGGGATGTCGGCATCATGTATCGCCCCGCCGATTTTCTTTCCCTGGGAGGCACGATCACCAACCTCTCCGAACCTGAGATTTTCGGTGAGATCGCAGCTCCGATCACGTACACGGCGGGACTGGCCGTCCGCCCGATGGGCAATCGTCTCACTCTCATGGCCGACGCAAGCGTTGTTGACGAGCAAGACCTGGAGGACGCCGTGTACACCGGAGGGCTCGAGGCTGAGATTGTAGACGGCGTCATACTCAGAGGGTCCATCCAGTCGTTCATGTCCGGCGGCGACCGGGAACAGGAGACCAGCTTCGGTCTCTGGCTCAATACGACTCACGGCGGCGGCGGCGCCTCAACGAGAAGCCGGGAGGGAGCATCCGAGACCATCTACACGGTCGAAGTGGGAAGCTCCGATGAGCGGCTTCGCACCATCCTGAAACCGGGAGAACAGGTGGCCGAGATTGAGATCTCCGGGACCTTGAACGACTACGGGTCGCGCTGGAGCCTCTTGGGCAAACCGCGCGGCGGGGTCCAGCGGCTGATACGCAACATACGGAAGGCCGCGGAAGACTCATCGGTAGAGTGTATTCTTCTCAACATCAAACCACTCAGCTCGGGATTCATGGGCGGACCGAGCGCGCTCGTACAGGAACTCCGTGATGCAATTATCTCGGCCGGCAAGGAGCACGGTACGCGCTTCGTAGCATTCCTCGAGTACGGCGCCGGGACGCCGGAGTATTACCTTGCCTCGGCGGCCGACGTGATAGTCATGCCGAGGATCGCGGGCATCGACGGGCTCGGGCAGTACGTCAACATCATGCGCTACACGGGCACCACAGAGAAGCTCGGCATCGAATGGGATTACATCTCGGCCGGGAAGTACAAGAGCACGTTTCACTCGATAGGCGCAGGTCCTCTGACGGATGTGCAGCGCGAGGAAGTCCAGTCGATGATCGACGACAACTTCCGCGAGACGGTGAGCGCCATGGCCGACGGACGCGACATGACCTATGGCGAGATGGAGACGCTCGCCGACGGGCGCCCCTACAATTCGCCGGACGCACTCGACGTGGGCCTTGTCGACGTCCTCGGTTTCTACGCCGATGCAAAGGCGGCCGCGCTGGAACTTGCTGGTGGCGACGTGCCGGACGAGCCGGAAGGCATATCGACCGTCGATGTCTCAGGTTGGACGAAGAAAGTCTACGACTGGAACCACGGACCGAAGGTCGCGATCATAGGAGCGTACGGCGGGATCAGCGTCGGTGACAGCGGCAATGATCCGATCTGGGGCGGCGAATCAATAGGCTCAGAGACGCTGGTGAAACAGCTCCGTCGGGCTCGCAAGGACGACTCGATCAAAGCCGTCGTCCTCCGCGTCGATAGCGGTGGCGGAAGCGCGCTCGCATCAGACATCATCTGGGCCGAGACAAGGAAACTCGCCGAGAAGAAGCCGTTCATCGTCTCGATGGGCGATGTCGCGGGCTCCGGCGGCTACTACATCGCCTGTGCGGCAGAGAGAATCTTCGCCGACCCCCTCACGATCACGGGCAGCATAGGTGTCGTGATGATGAAGCCGTCGCTCGCCGGACTCTACGGCAAGATCGACGCGACACACGAGACTTTCAAGAGCAGCGAGTTCGCCGACGTCCTATCTACGACGCGCACGTTCACAGATGAGGAGAGCGAGGTCGCCAACGAGTACATCCAGTGGATGTACGAGGAGTTTCTCGACAGGATCGTCGAGGGACGCGGAATAGACAAGGAGGAACTCCGCAAGATCGCGGAGGGACGCGTCTACACCGGCAACCAGGCGCTCGAACTCAAGCTCATCGACGAACTTGGCGGGCTCAGCGATGCCGTCGCCTACGCGTGCGAGTCAATCGGGACGACACCAGCGGATGCGGCGCTCATCCTCTACAAGACTCCTAAGGATTTCATGGACATCATCATGGAAGAAGTCTCAGTCAAGCTCGGACTCTGGCGACTGCTTGACATTGGTGGAGGCAGCCTGACCGACATGGTGCAGTTCAGGATGGCTACCTTGGAGTTCGTGGAGTAGCTGCGGGGACCAACTCCCGATCGGCAGCGGCTGTGAAACTCGCCGGCTCCCGATCACCGGTGGACCCCGGGCTCGCCGGCTCTGCCGGCCGGAGATATGGCTCGGCAGATCAGCATGAAGACGGCAACAGCTCCTCCCGACTTGGGAGGAGCTGTTGCCATCTCATACAGCACAAGTCTACCTGTACAATCCTTTGATCCTCCCCCACGACATCGTCTCGACCGTGTTCGGTAGCGTGCACTCACAACCGACACCGAAGGCTCCGATGTCGTCGCCGTCGTGGGCCGCCAGCACACACGGCGAGCAATCCTCTATCGTGTGGTCGGATCCACAGAATCGTGGATCCTCGTACCAGAGGTTGGCGAAGAACGAATCCGCCCCCGCCGAGACGTGCGTCCACGGCTCGAACGCGAAGTCATTGTGGGTCAGCGCCAGATTGCTGTTGTCCATCGGCCCGATGATGGTCGTATACCAGTCGAAGATGTTGCTCCGAATCGCGCTGTAGGGTGAGGCGTCCTCTGCCTCGTAGTAGAACCAGCCGAGGAATGTGTTGTGGATCAGCCGACAGCCGGCGACGTCGCCAAGCATGTCGAATTCGTCCATCACGAGACATCCGGTCATCCGCAGCGGAAACCCGGGGTACTCGTTCCAGCTGCGACTGACATCCTGCACGACACAGTTCGTGAGCGTTACATCGTTATCGTATCGCAAGACGACGTCGCCAAGATCGCCTCCGTCGATCACAACTGTTGAGAAGGTGGCCAGCCCACCATATATCCACACGTCGCCCGCCGTATCACCACTGCTGTCGAAGCTGCAAAGCCCGGCGATCTCAATGTACTCGTACCACGATCCCGAGCTCGTGACCGGCAGCTCCCCCATCGTCACGGCGTCCTCGTACCAGCCGGACAGGATGGCCTTGGTGCTGACCGTGCAACCCTCGATTGTGCTCGCCCGATCTCCGCTCACGATTATCCAGTCGAACGTGGAATCGTACGCCTCGATACCAGTGTGAACAATCGGAGGGGCTGCTGACGGATGCGCCTCGCCGATGGCGCCTCCGCCGATGACGGCGCCGTCAAAAACAATTACACTCCCGCTCCAGACAACGGTGTGCACCTGCCTCAGATCAAACGAATGCGCGACCGTGATGTCGGCTATCCGTGACTCCTGCGGCGTGGGTGTGTTCAGAAACTCCATGGTAGGCTCAAGCCCGTCCCAGAAGATCTGGGTCACCGACTGACCCTGTCCTTCAAATGTCAGACACTTGCCGTCAATGACGACCGGAGCCCAGTACGTGCCTGGCATGATGAGAACGGTGTCGCCGTTCGCAGCAGCGTCAACACCCTCCTGCACTGTGAGGTACTCACCGCCACCTGTGCCGTCGACGACGTGCGTAACCGCAAGCCCGGTCGACGAACACAGAACGATGAGAATCACGAGGAGTAGAGCAATAGCAGTTCTTCGCATGACCACCTCCCTCTTGGAGTTAGGCGGCGATGGCAGTAATCGGTAGGAACCGCCGCATCAGCGACCGCTACTGCAATTCTACTCCCTTCCTGCTGTGTCTGCAACCACCACGTGATCTTGGATACCAGTATCGGTCCACGCAGTGCACGATCTCAGGTGGCTCAGTGCTGCATCACGATGAGCCGACTACCGGCGCTTGCCTCTCAGGTACTCGTACACTTTACCCTCACATTCGATGATGTCACCATCAACCAAGACTCGCGCGTCCTCGACAATCTCGTCGGCCACCATGACAGACCCCATCAGAACTCTGAGAACAGGCGGTGAGCCGTCGGTTGTTCCGGCGAACTCGATAAGGGTCTTGTTAAGCTCAGGTGCATAGTTGGTACCCGCGCCGATCTCAAGCGCGCCCAGCCCCGGATTCTCGATCGGGATGTTGCTCGGAGCCGCTATGACCCCCTCCGGCAGGATCCGGCGCAGATATCCCTTGACCCGGATCTCCTTCTGGAGGAGCGGCTTCACAAAGAAGTTCGTCCAAGGCTGCCGTTTGTGGACGCCGAGAGCAACAAATCCCATCACGGCGCCCAGCACTCCGATGATCGCCTGGTAGACCTGAGAATGCAGGTCGCCGAACGACTGGGAGAGCACAGCCTCTATGCGACCGGTGCGCTTCGTCCCAGCGGCCGATGCCGACTCGACGATACCGTCCAAGACACTGCTTGCGGGAACCTCTTCCGAAACCGATGCCGCCTCCGCCACGATCAGCGTTTCTTCTCCACCGATCTCCACGACGGCCGTCGGCACGGCGATGACGTCCTCACTCAAGCTCTCGAATACCGCCGACAGGCGATCGCTCGACGATGCATGACGGTAGACGCCGCCACTCGACTCGGATACCTGAGCTAGAAGCTCCCCGTCGACCTTCTCCGCCCGCCCGAGACCCACCGAGTAGATGGGAATCCCGGCCTCGGCGAATAACCTTCCGAGCTGACGGAGTCGCGTTCTGCTCTCGTGGTAGATCCCATCATACTCCGCGTAGTCCTCGTAGACGGGAATAAGCTTGCCGTCGGTGAGAAGGATGACGTACGCGCTCTCGCTCTCTGCTGCACTCACCCCCGAGAGGGCGCGCGAGAACACCTTCGTCCGCTCCTGCCACACGAGTTCAAGTCCCCGAGTGATGTCTGTGCGGTTCGCCGTGAACGGCAGGCTGAGTCCCTCGGTGATCGCTTCCCGCGTGGCCGGCGAGCCGACCGTGACCGGGTAGTCCGCCATGGCTGGGAACGGCTGCCCACCGTACCCGTACACCGTGACACGGCTACCCTCGTTCAGCGATCCGACAAAGCTCTCAATTGCATCAATCGTCGCTGCCCCTCTGCCGGAGTGCTGCATCGTTCCCGTGCAGTCAATCAGGAGCACGTAGTCAGTGCCGCCTTGTTCCGCTGCCGACACCGAAACAGACACGGCAGCCGCCAGCACACACGCTGCGAGAAGCGTCGCGCTCAGGCGGAATGGCATCCTCGTACTCATCAGCATACCTCCATAGTGAATCGTGTCCCGGGGACCAGGATCCATACGGCCCGGCTCACCCCGGGCTACACGTGAAATCCACGTCACGAAGGCATATCGCAGCACGGCTGATCGTCCGATGCTGCAACTCCTCCTAGCTGAGGTGATTGCATGAAGCATGCCTGCGAGGAGCACGAAATCACTGTCCGCTCACCCGACTGTCGCCCACGCTCTTGCGGATGCGCGGTCGCGAGGCTATCATCGGCCCGGTGGCCATGGTCGGCTGTCATCGCCCCGTGGTCGTCGTCGCCCATCATCGGCCCAGTGGTCATGAATGTTTGTCTGGAAGTGCCGGCCCCAGCTACAGAGGGAACCGCGTGGTGCTAACTGAATTGTCACCCACTAATCGCGAGCGTTCGCCTGAGCCCACGGCTGCGGACCTCCTCCGCACGGCGTTCAGACAGTTCTTCTGGCTGAGCTACGATCACATCGGCCTCCTGATACTCGGCAACCTCCTGTGGATCCTCCTCTCACTCCCTCTTGTCACTGCGCCTGCAGCAACTGCCGGACTCTTCCACCTCACTGCCAAGATCGCCCGCCGCGAGGACGCCTCCCTTCGCGATCTTCTTGTCGGCTTCCGTCTCTTCTTCAGACCGGCCACCATGATCGCCTTGGTGGACGCAGTCGTTGCCGCCATACTCTGGGTCAACGTGGACTTCTACAGCCACCTCGGCGGACGCGCATCCATTCCAGGGATGCTCTTCGCAGGACTCATCATCTGGGCGACCGCCTTCTGGATTCTCATCCACGCTCACCTCTTTCCCCTCCTGATCGGCGGAGAGAGCAGCGTGCGGTCTCTTTTCAGGAAGTCGGCCATCCTGACACTCCACAACCCCGCTTTCACGATCGGCCTCACTGTGCAGAACATCTCGGTCACCGTGATCTCTGCCATGACCGGAATCGGCCTCTTCGCTGTTGCCGGCGCCCTGACCGCCGTCCTTCTCACCGCCGGCCATCGCTCCATCCTCTTGAGGTACTATCCCGACTATCCCCCACCACCTCCCGAGCAGCGCCGCTGGCGTGACCTCTGGCGTCCGTGGGAAGCAGGCAAGACGGGAAGCTCTCGCCACACCTAGCGCCCCCCAACTGCCCGACTATCCTGATCCACCGGGCCCCAAGGCCCTTCCTCTGGGGCATCTTCAACAATCCTAAGCCGAATCTTAAGAAATACTAACATGCACCTTGACATTATCAAGGTGAATGTTAGTATTGGTGATACGGGACTTCACTTTGTTAATGTGTGACAACCCACAGGAGGTGAATATGATTCATCGATCACCAGAGGCCTGCCCCGTCTGCGGAGGGGAACTTGTCATCCGGGAACTCGAGTGCCCCTCCTGCGAGGTCACGGTTCGCGGGAAATTCGAGACCTGCGCCTTCTCGGTTCTCACCGGGACCCAACTCCAGATGGTCAAGATCTTCCTCAAGTCTCGCGGCAACCTGAAGGAACTCGAGCGCGAGTTCGGGATCTCCTATCCCACGGTTCGAAGCAGGCTCGATGAGATCGTCAGGAAGCTGGGCTTCACGCCCGAGCCGGACGTGAATCCCGAGTTCAGAGAGGAACTCCTGGCAAAGCTCGAGAGAGGAGAGATCGATGCAGACGAGTTCGTACGGAAACTGGATGATGCGGCCGCTTAGCGTCGGCGTCTGCCCCACACCGGACTTGTGGCCAAACGTCGCTCCGCTCAGGAGAACCCCGAAGCGGACATCAATGGAAACAGCAGTCAAGGAGATGCCGGGAATGAAGAAAGAGACCCTAAGGATACTCAAGCTTCTCGAGAACGGGAAGATCACTGCCGACGAAGCGAATGCACTGATAGCGGCCCTCGATCGTGCCGAGTCGAAACCTAACGAGCGGCAGACCAGACGCAAGTGGCTTCACATCAGAGTCGAAGAGGACGGCGAGAAGAAGGTGGACGTGAAGATCCCCCTGGCTCTCCTCAAGTTCGGGTTCAAGTTTGCGCCGCATGCTGCCGGGTTCGGCGTGTCAAACGGTCATCGCGGCCATCGCGCGGAAGTTCGGACGAGACTGAGGGAGGCCAAGGCGAAGGCTCGCGCTGCCAAGGCGCGTGCTCGGCGGGAGTTCCGCGACGGGATGAGGGAGTTCGATACTGCAATGGACGGTCTCGATATGGGCGACGAATTCGGCGCCGGCGTAGAGGCAACCGTCTCTGAGGCACTGCACGGGTCTCTGGACGAAGTGAAGGAAGTGCTCGATGACAATCTCAACATCGACATCGAGAAGATCCTGAAGATGGCGCAGGACCCGGGCTTCGACGGAACCGTCCTGGAAGTACACGACGAAGAGGACGGCGAGCACGTTACGATCACTCTGGAGTAGCTGGAGATCTTCTGTCTCCAGGGTTGCGGACGCGCCTTCGGAGAACACTGTAGCTGAATGCATTGAAACAGGAGTCGGCGGAATGAGACGCGCGCACGGAGGGATAATACGCGGAGGCATGGTCGTCGATAGCGACCAGACAATGAATGGATCATGTGTCGGAGACATCGCAGTGATAGAGGGCGGCACACTCAGGCTCAACGGAGCGTGCTCGGGAGACCTGATCATGGAGAGCGGCAAGACCATACTCCGCGGAGCTCTCGCCGGTGATGCCACTCAGTTGGCCGGGATCCTCACGGTCAACGGGGCCATAAGCGGCGACCTCCTGATCGAAAGCGGAGAGACGGTTGTCCGCGGGGCTGTGGCGGGGGATGTACAGAACCGCGGCGGCGATCTCAAGGTGTACGGCGTGATCAAGGGAGACCTCATCGAGGATGGCGGCACGACGTGGGTCGACCCAGAGGCGAAGATCAAGGGTGATCACATAGTGCGGGACGGGATGGAGCGCCCGCGGGCGCCGGGGTCTGCCGGTGAAGAAGTGGCACCCGGCTAGCGTCGTACGAGATTAGAATCCCCCCCCCCCCCCCGCGCCGGCTTCTGCTAAGGCCGGCGCACAAGAGAGACGCCCGGGGCATGACGCCCCGGGCGTTTCATTTCGTGCGTTCTTTGCCGCGCTAGAACTTCCTGTACGGCGACGCCGGGATCGAGAGGCTCGAGTGGCGGCGTCTGCGGAGGGCGCCGAGGCGCTCCTGTCCTGCCGCGAGGTTCTCCGTCCCCAATTCACCCATATCGTTGCGTGTGTAGACGGTCGCCCCAAGCCAGCAGTCGTCGACAAAGATCCCGGCCCCACCGGCTGCTCCGGGACCACAACCGTTGTCGGTTGTGTGGAAGACGATCATCACCTGGACTGATGAAGCAGGTGTGAGGGGGCTCAGATCAAAACCCTTGAGCGACAACCCGAACCAGCCATCGCAATCCAGCTCGTCACCCCACCACGCGCCAGTCTGGTATGCAAGGCCATCAACGATCACCCACTCAGTCCAGTGGTCGGCATCGACCATGGGCACCTCCGCATGAATGGCCATATGTAGCGTGCAGGGGCCGTCAATGCCCCCTGCGAAGGTGATTACCGGTGAGTAGAGCGCGTTCTTGAGGTTCGGCGGAATCAGACTCGTATCTGCGTCATCGCCACACCACCAGCTGTGCGGGTCACTGTAGGCTTGGCACTTCCGATCGACCAGATGCCAATAGTCGCCGCCAGCATCCTGCACACCCGGAGAACAAAGGCTTCCATCTTGGACATCATCGAAGAAGTAGATGGTGCCATTGTAGTAGTCATAGACCTTGAGATTGTCGACATGGAAGGCGCCACCGTCGGAGTCATAGAGCCCGTCCTCGTCCGACCATACCCCGTCGGAGATGAATCGGAAGCGCAACATGAGTGGATCATCGTACTGCCACAGTGCGAACGAGTAGGGACCGTAGTCCTGCCACCCGTTGCTCGTTCCGTCGTAGCAGCCATAACGGAGGTCAACGAACACACCGAGGCTCTCCGCCTCAAGGCAGGTGTAGTCGTACCCCGGCTCAGAATCGTGCCTGAAGGCAAACGTCAGCATGGGGCACGCGACCGGCCTTTCGTCTCTCACTCCGCTCGGACGCTCTCCTTCATCCGACTCGCGGTAGCGCGCCTTGATGGCGCCCCAAGAGATGTTCTCTACTGTGGTCTGGCTGACCACGACCGGCGGCAGGTTCAGCACCTGGATCCAGCCGTTCCCGTAGCCACCGTCGCTGTCGTAGTCGAAGTTGCCGCACCACCACGAGTAGTCCGTCTCATGAAGCGGGTCTTCGAATGCGAGATAGGTATCTATGTGGAACTTCGACCCCTGCACGCCCACGGTCAGGTCCTCATGACTCCAACCGCTGACATCACCTTCCATATCGTCGTACCAGACTATCTGGTAGCTCCCCGGGTCGGCGCAGCAGTGCGAGGCGAGTGCTAGTGCAAGGAAGAGCACGCCAAGACTGAGGAAAGATCGATAGCTTTGGTGCATGCGACCTCCTGTCGGGGTGTGCGATGAGCCGCCCACCAGCCGCCGCGAGCGATAGGCGCGCTAGAATTTCCCGTACGGCGATTCGGGAATCGAAAGACCTGTATGCCGCAGTGCCCGGAAGGCGCGGAGGCGCTCACCTGCGGCAGGGTCCAAGCGCTGCACGCTGCCATCATCGCGAGACCTGATCGTGGCGCACAACCAGACATCGTCGAGAAAGACACCTGCCCCTCCTGCTGTGCCGGGGCCACAGCCATCATCCGTCGTATAGAAGGTGGTTGCCATCTGGAAGGTGCTGAAGCCCGGGTAGGAATCGAGACTGTGGCCGTTCAGACCTGCGGCCCCCCAGCCATCGCACTGCCCGAAGTCACCCCACCAGGCTCCTATCTGGTACCACATCCCCTCGTCGAACCGAACGGAGTGCGTCCAGTAGTCGTTGTCGTCGGTCGGCACCTCTGCGTGAACCGCCATGTAAAGCGTGCACGCCCCATCAGCGTAGCCGACGTCGATCGCCGGCGAGCAGAGCATATCCATCAGATTCGGCGGGACCAGACTTGTGTCGGCATCATCTCCGCACCACCAGCAGCGAGGATCGCTGAAGGCGGGGCAGGCACGTTCCACCACGTGCCAGTGGTCGCCTGGTAGTCCCAGACCGCCCGGTGTGCAAAGACCCCCGTCCTGGACGTCATCATAGAAGTAGACGCCTCCGCCGATGAAATCGAACACCTTGATGTTGTCGACGTGAAAGGCGCCTCCGTCCGAATCGTAGAGACCGTCTTCGTCAGACCACCCCGAATCTGAGGTGAACAGGAATCGGGCGACAAGCGGATTGTCGTACTCACCCACCAGATAGCCGTACAATCCAAGATCGTGCCAGCCCCCACTCGATCCGCTGTATCCGTTGTTGAGATTGACGTAGTCGCCTTCGCTCTGCGCCTGAAGGTATGTGCAGTCGTAGTCAGGCTCGGAGTCGTAGCGGTACGCGAACGTCAGTACTGGGTAAGCGGTGGGTCTTTCGTCTCTCGCTTCTCCCTGGGACTCCGGGGTCGCTGATTCGCGGTAGAGCGTCTTGATGGCGCCCCACGACATGTTCTGCACGACAGTCTGGGTGAGATCAACCGGAGGAAGCCTCAGCCACTGATACCAGCCGTTCCCGTAGCCGTCGCCGCCGCTGAGGGACGGGTCGAGCAGGCCGACCCACCACGAATAGTCGGTCTCGTAGAGCGGATCATCGAAGGCAAGGTAGGTGTCCGGATGGAAGCTGGCTTGGAGCCAGGTACTCTGATCATAGTGGCTCCAGCCGCTGACATCGCCCTCCATATCGTCGTACCAGACTATCTGGTACGATCCCGGCTCGGCGCCGCAGTGCGAGG
>JAUXGN010000056.1 GCA_030622115.1 Candidatus Eiseniibacteriota bacterium | reverse complement strand
GTGTCGGGGCGTCTGGGATCCGGCGATACCGGGTCGCTGCCGCCTTCTCCGCATCCGGCAGCGAATGCACCAAGGATCAGGATTGCGAGAAAGCACGCGAATGCCTTTCTGAGCATGGAGGCTACCTCCTGGATGGGGTGGGCGCGTCGCCTTCTCCGTGGACCTTCCGTCGACAGAAGGAGTGTACATCAGAAGGGACCACCCGCCCCGCGCTTTCTTGGTACCGGCTTCTACCGCAGAAGCACGATCTTGCAGTGTGCGTTTCCCGCATCGGCCGTGAGCCGCGCGAAGTAGATGCCGGACGGAAGCTCGCGGCCCGTATCGTCACGGCCGCACCACATGTGCGAGCTAGTGCCCGCCGGGAGGTCCGCGTCCACCACGGTCGCAACAAGTCTTCCGCACACGTCGTAGATGGCAAGGATCGTGTGCGATGGAGCGGGGAGCGTCAGCGCGATCTCGGTCCCGGTGCTCATCGGGTTTCGTCGCGGCATCAGATTGAGCGCCGCACCGAACTCCGCCGGTTCCTCCGCCACACCGGTTCCTTCTCCATTGGAAAGCACGAGCAGTCCCATTGCCGGAAGCGCGAGGACGATCGAGTGATCAAACCCGTCGTACGGGTACGATTCGGCGGCGAGCGTGCCCGGGTTCGTCATGCCGCTGCCGTCGTAGGCTGCGTCCTGGCTGTTGACGAGTTCGGTCCAGTCGCCGCCTTCAGGCAGACCGACACGGTAGGTCGGGTAATCGCTGTTCGAGAAATTCGCGACTACCACGGTGAGGCCACCGACCCCATCCCAACGCTGGAACGCGAGCACATCGCCGCTCTCATTAAGATGAAAGACATCGTGCCCGGCGTCGGCGCGGAGTGAGGACGTGGTCGTTCTGAGCGTGATGAGGTCGCTGAAGTAGTCGAAGATGCCGGAGTACGTTGTCTTTTTCGACCAGTCGATGCGATTCTCCGAATCCGTGCCGAAGTCCGTGTCTTCGAGCCACTCGGAACCCATGAGCATCGCGGGGATCCCGGGCGCCGTCAGCACCAAACCCTGTGCGAGCTTCACGCGCCCCTTTGCCCACTGGTCGTCGTGAGGGGCGGTCACATCGATCGACTTGACGATGCGCTGCCCGCCGCTCGACGGCCACGCCTCGTCATGGAGTTCGACGTAGTTCGTCACGTACCTGTTGTGGAGATAGTCGCCACCGCCATTGATGATGTTCCGGATCTTCCACATCTCGGCGTTGCCGTACGCGGCATCGAAGATCTCGTCGCGGAGGCGGTCGGTGAACTCATCGTAGTATTGCGAATCGAAGCCGGCGCCCCCCAGCGAGGTTGGCCGCGTGACCCACGAGTTGTCCGGAAGCTGCTCCGCGATGCATACCTTGTCGATGGCGCGCCCGTCCATCTCGTCGTTCAGTCGCTGCATGAGGCTCCAGCCCGAGGCCTCCTGCGGATAGATGTTCATATAGGACGTGGCGTCCATCCGGAAGCCGTCCATGCGGAACTCCTCGAGCCACGAGAATGCGCTCTCGACGAAATAGTCGCGCACGCCCTCGCGGTCGAAGTCGGCCTGGCTGCCCCACGGTGTCTCGACGGCCGGGTCGTCGAAGTAGCACTGCGTTCCGTCGTAGTACCAGAGGAAGTTATCGCTGAACGAGAAGTGGTTCCAGATGATGTCGTGGATGACGGCGATGCCGTGTCCGTGGAGTGTGTCGACCATCTCCTTGAGTTCGTCCGGGGTGCCGTATATCCACTCGGGGGACCACGCCGTGATCGGGTTGTATCCGGCGGAGTGGTCGCCCGGGAACTCGGTCACGGGATTGATCATGACGACGTTGATGCCGAGTTCCACGAGGTGACCGACGCGCTCAGTGACGTCCGAGTATCCTGCCGGGAAGCTCGCGGCGCCATACGGGTCGTTCCGCCCGGAGAACGTCCCGAGGTGAAGCTGGTAGATGACCATCTCCTCGAAGTCAGGGACATCGAAATCGTCGATCTGCCAGTCGTGCGAATCGGGGTCGAGGATGAAGGCATTGTAGTTGTCGGTCGGATTGAGCCGCCTGGCGCGTGGGTCGGTGTTCCAGTGGCTGTTCTGGAAGTAGTACTTGTACATCTGGCCCGTGTGGGCTTCCGGGACGTGGACCGTGAAGTACTCGCCCGTCTTCATCATCGGATCGGATGTGCCCCACCCGTTGAACTGGCCTCTGACGTGAGCAACCGTCCGGTCGGGCGACCATACTTTGAAGACCGTGCCGCCGTCCGAGACGGGCGTCGCTCCAGCAGGAGCGTGCTCGAGCGTCAGGAAGTCGACAACGAAGCCGCCGTCTGCCGGGAGCGATGCCGACATGCCGCTCAGACTGAGGTAGTCGGTCTCGCTGCCGTCGGTAATCTCGAACCAGTAGGAGAGGGCGTCGGAGGCGGCGGCCGGTACGGTCGCCGTCCAGACGTCGTACGGCCCGCGTGCGGAGGTCTTCGACGCCTCAATCCAGGCACTGGCGCCATCGTCGATGTGCGCCCGAGCCGAAGTGATGTCGTCGGCGTAGGTCTGGAACGTGATCGTGAATGTCTCAGCGTCGATGGGGCATAGGGGGTCGCGATCCAGCCACGAAATGTGAGAGACGCCGTTCCACTCCACGTTGTTGTCGTGCGAGGCCGCGTGGGTCGTCATGGGACAGAACACGAGCAGAGTGGCGGCGAGGGCAACCCGGAGGGGAAGCCCCGAAGCGACCCAGGCGATGTGTCCTACGTGCTGTGTCCGTGCTGGTCTTGTTCTCAAGTCATTGTCTCCCCGATGAGGCCGGAGTCACATGCGTTCATGGCAGTGTCTTGATGCTCTCTTGACCATTATAGACGATTAGGAACACGTCGGCAACCTTGCCGGCCCTGTGACCCTGCGGATCAGATGCCATCCGGCTCATCTTATTGACCACCCGCTGAAACTGTGCTATCATAGGTTTGTGTGACTATATCTGACTGCATCCGGCCCGCCGTTGTGACACGGTGGAGAGAGGGAGGGAGTATCAGTTTTCGATTTCCGGAGTCCCGCATTGCGGGAGCCCGAGTCCTGGTGTTCGGTCTCGTGCTTGCCGCTATCGCATCTCTCGTTTCGCTTGGGGGGTGTGGGGGACGTGACGGCTCGGAGGACCGCGAGACCGCCGGCTCGGCGACTGCTGAAATGGAGCAGTGGGAGAAGCCGGGTGGCCGTTGGCACAGGGATGGCGGCGGCGCGCTCACGGAGGAGCAGCTTGCGGAGTTCGAGCGGCTGGAGTCGATCGGCTATCTGTCCGGTTCCTCGGAACCCCCGGACGCGTCCGGAGTCACCGTCTACGACAACACGCGGACTTGGGACGGGCTGAATCTGTACACATCCGGCCACCTCGCGGGCGCGATCCTGATGGATATGCGAGGCGATGTCCTGCACACGTGGAACTACCCGTTCATCGACGCCTGGCGCGCCGGTCCCCGGGGGGAGCTCCCGAAATCGAGCAAGGCATCGGGTTTCTGGCGCCGCGCGTACCTTTTTGAGAACGGTGACATCCTCGCGGTCTTTGACGGCCACGGGCTGATCAAGATCGACAAGGACTCGAATCTGATATGGGCAAGGTTCGGCGGGTTCCATCACGATCTGGATGTGATGGAGGACGGCAGGATCTACGTGCTTCTTCGTGAGGCGCGCATACTTCCGAGGATCAACCCGGAGCATCCGGTCCTTGAGGAGTTCATCGTTGTTCTCGATTCGGAGGGGAACGAACTCGGACGGGTCTCGCAGCTCAAGGCGATCGAGAAGTCACAGTTCGCATCGCTGCTGGATGGGATGGCTGACAGGGGAGACATCTTTCATACCAACACGATAGAGGTTCTGGACGGGCGACTGGCGGCGCGGCTGCCGGCGTTCAGGAAGGGGAACGTCCTGATCTCTATTCGGGAGCTTGACAACATCGCAGTCATTGACATGGAACGTGGGGAGGTCGTCTGGGGTTCTGAGGGACCGTGGCTCAAGCAGCATCAGCCGACCGTTCTGCCGAACGGCCGCATGCTGATATTCGACAACGGCGGGAGTCGCAACGCCTCGCGGGTTCTGGAGTTCGATCCGCTGACGAAAGAGATCACGTGGGTGTACAAGGGAAGCGACACCGACACCTTTCACTCACTTGCCTGCGGGTCGAACGAGCGGCTTCCGAACGGGAACACCCTGATAAGCGAGACCGATCGCGGACGCGCGATCGAGGTGACGCCTGATGGAAAGATCGTGTGGGAGTACACGAACCCCGCAAGTGGAGGTGATAACGGCGAGTTCATCGCGTCGATCTTTGAGGTGCTCAGGATTTCGCCCGACTATGTCGCCGGCTGGATGGGCGCGGGCGGAACTGACCGAGGCGAATGATCAGATCCGGCACAGGAGGATGAAGATGCACAACAGTGGAGCAGCACCTGCCAGGAGTTCGGCCGCGGTCGCCATTCTGACAGCGCTGGCGCTTTTCGCAGCCATGTCCGCAGTCTCATACGGAGGCACATCCGTGATTGAGGCGGACGGTCGTTTCGACGACTGGGAAGCCATCAACTGCAAGGCCATCGATGGCATCTACGACGATCATGATCCCGTGGGCAATGCCGGAGACATCATGGCATTCTACGCCGACGAGCAGGAGACGGGCCTTGTCTTCCGCGTCGGCATGTTCACGATGACGGGTCTTGGCGACGGGGGTGACTGTTTCCGGGAGGCCCGCACGGACATCTACGTGCTATTGGACTTCGCGCCGGGCGGAACGATGGAGATGCCTGGGACAATCGATCACCGCGTGCCGATCATGTGGGACACTGCGATTCAGCTGGGGTACGGCGAGAGGGGAGAGTTCGAAGCCGTTGCCTTCGATTTCGCGTCCGGGGGGCGTTCGACCGGTCTTGTGACTGCAGTGGCTATTGAACCGAAGCTCCAGTCGATGGAATGCTCCATCGACTTGCCGGCGGGATTCGCCGAAGCGGCGGCGAAGGCCGCGGGTGCAAATGCAGCATCGCAGAGCGGCGCCACGAGCGAGATCGCGGCAGGCGAGCTGACTCCGGTGCGCTACCACATAGTCTCAGTCGTGGACGGAGTCGTCATGGACGAACTCTCGGCGACCAACGAGCCGAGGCGCGGGGATCACAATGTCGCCTTCGCGCAGCACGGCAATCAGGGACTCACATACACGACCGTCTTCTGGGGTGAGAAGGGCGAGAACGCATCGTACGCCGGTGACCCGGCGAATCCGGACGACGGTTTCGATGAGATCCTCGACGCGCACGACTACTACAACATCCCCGGCAACTTCCACATGGCTGGGACGCTCGTGACCGGAGCCGAGTGGCACGATCCGGCCTTCAATGACTCACTCGTGAACGGCATCAGTGAGGGCTGGGTTCAGATGCTGACGTCCGCGTACGCGCAGCATATCATGCCGTTTGTCTGCGACGACATGAACAGCTGGTCGATCAACACGCACCGTCAGCTCACGAATCACTACTACGGCCAGTGGCCGACGGTCGCCTGGGTGCCGGAGCGCGTCTGGCTTGAGAACCCGGATAACGACGGCAACGGCATCGCTGCAGCAGCATGCGTTATCGACAACACTCTGAAGGACGACTTCTACGACAACGGCGTCGCAGCGGTGATACTTGATGACTACGTACACTGCGGTTACATGAACGACTACCTGAACGACCATCATGTTTATGTTCTCGACAATGGTCTCAAGGTTCTCCCTATGGACAACGACTTCAACGGCCAGATGGGGTACGACGCGGGCGCCGCCATGTCGACGATCTGGGGCGGGACATCGGACGAGATCATCATCTATGGGAACGATTGGGAGGTGGCGGCTGAGGTCGCAGGGTTTGATGTTACGCATCCCGACGCACTCAACAACTACATATACGTTCTCCAGCAGTGCAGTCTCTACAGCGACGAGATCAGCGTCTGGAAGCTCAATGATGTCGTCTCGTCATTCCCATCGTACGCGATCACGCTTCAGAACGGGACGTACGGGCTTCTGGGCGAGTGGTACGGCTACGGTGGGAGCAACAACTCCTGGTACTGCAACTGGGCGAGCTACATCGGTGAGGAGAACCAGGACGGGCACGACCCGCAGTGGGGCTATCAGGGCGTGTGGCAATTCGCGCATGACAAGGTAGTGGCCGGCCCGAACAACGACCTTTCTGAATCCGCGTGGTATGTGATGATGTCGATGCTTCACGAGACGGGTTGGCACGATGTCGGCGGGATCGCCGGGTGGGAGCACCGCTACTCGAACCACATCAAGAACGCAAACGTCTACTCTGAAGCTGCTCTCTGGGCTGATGAGGTCGGAGTCTACGGCACGAGCCCGACCGGCTGCTCGCTCTGGGACATTGACGAGGACGGTCGCGACGAGGCGGTCATCTACAACGACCGTGTCATGGCGGTCTTCGAGGTAATCGGCGGGAAGGCCAACTGGATCTTCGCGAAGGGTTCGGGGTACGGCTACTCGGTCGTCGGCAACTGCAACGTGTATTGGGCCGAGACCTCCGGTGACTGGAACGAGACGAATCACACGGCGGCGCTCTCCGACGTGAGCGTCGGCGGCGTGGACCGGGAGCACGATGACTATGTGTTCGAAGTTGTCTCCGGCTCGGGGAGCGATGTCGAGCTCAGGATTACGCACAATGCCGGCGTCGTTGAGAAGCGTGTGAAGCTGTCGCTCGGTGATGTGCACCTGGACGTGATCTACGATGCGGGCGGCGAGACCGTCTACATCAAGAACGGCTGGACGCCGGACCTCGTCGACCTTATCTGGGATACGGAACTCACTCGCGTGTGGAATCCGGAGGAGAGCTACTGCGGGCAGAGGAATAGTTCAAGCGGCGCAACGGCGGCGATCATCCTCGGCGCCGGTGGCGCTTCGCACAACGTAGCGCAGACCGCGACGCTCCTCGAGGTCGACGAGATAGTCGGCACCGGGCAGTTCGAGTTCTACATCTACGCGGGCTACGCGACCGAGCCGTACTATAACGAGATTGCCGAACTCGAGGTTCTGGCCGCCGGTCTGACCGACGAGCTGGCTCCTCAGGCCGTGGTGGCCACCTACTATCCGAGCGCCGACCGTCTCGACATAGTCTTCAATGAGATCGTGCAGTACGACAACATCGTGAAGACCGGCATCGCCATCGACGAGGACGATGACGGCGTGGCGGAAGTGACACTCACGAGTGGTGCGACCGTTCTCAACTCCGGAGACGCAAGCGTCATCCAGCTCCAAGTTGTTTCGGCAACAGCTGAGGCGATCGAGCTACTGACACCGGGAACGCTCGAACTCCTGCTGGCGGCAGACTCGTTTTTCGACCTCGCGGACAACGGCAATGCTCCAGTGACGAACGTGGACGACATCAGGGTCATCTACGGCGCGGACACGAGAATCACGATCGACGGCTACTTCGATCCGGCCGAGTGGGCGCCGTACACGCTGGTGGTCGACGATCCGGATGATGATTCCGGCTGGCATCCGCCGGAAGAGCCCGAGATGAACGAACTCTATGGTCTCTACGTGGATTGGGACGAGGACTTCCTCTATCTGGGCGTCAACGGTCAGGTTCGGGGGAACAGCTGGATCCTCTATCTGGATACTGATCCGGGAGGTCCCGATGGCGAGACGGATCTCACGGCGATCGATGCGTGGGAGCGTGGAACGACCTTCACGGCGAGCGGGTTCAGGGCGGATTTCCAGTACGGCTGCTACCAGCATCAGGGTGCGTGGGACTCCGGCAGCTTCTTCTCGATAGACAGCCCGACGACCACGACCGCGCTCACTGATTCGATCATCGCGGCCCTGGACTCGTTTCACAACCACGGCGCGAGCGGCGGTAGCGAGATGGCGATTCCGTGGAACGTGCTCTATGGACTCGGTCCGGGAACAGTGCCGGTGAACGCGGAGTTTTCGCTCGTTGCTTCCATCTGCTGGGATCCGGAACCGGGTGGAGAGCTGGGTGGAGACAGCGCGCCGTCCAACGCATCGGCGACACTTCCGGTGTTGGACACGATCTACACGATCACGATAGACCATGACGGAGATGGTGTTCCCGATGAGGGTTCGACCGGAGTCACGGAGGGTAGCGATGTTCTCACAGGAGGAAGTCGCCTCCTTCAGAACCGGCCCAATCCGTTCAACCCATTGACGACGATCGCGTTCATCGTGGATGCGGCCGACGACGGGGTCGAGGGGCGGCTGGACATCTACGATATCGCCGGCAGGAAGGTCGCGACCCTGTTCGCTGGTGTCCTCGAGTCCGGTGAGCACGCGGTGGTGTGGCGTGGTCTGGATGAGAGCGGCAGGAGGCTGGCGTCGGGCGTCTACTTCGCGCGTCTCGCGCTCGGAGAGACCAGCAATGTGACCAAGATGATCATGCTGAAATAGAGACACCGGCTCCCGACAGTCCGACTGATGCGCCGGCCGCTCGTGGCGGTCGACGGGATCGAGCCGCAAGATCGATCTGATCCAGAGGTCCCTGGGGCGCGTCCTCGGGGGCCTTCGGTTGGGTGTACGGCCATGTTTCGGTTGACCGCCCCCTCGCCCGTGAATAAACTGCTTGTAGTGGGATATCGCTGATCGTCTGCGCATGCATACTTGGAGGTTTTCTTGACTGAAGAGACAAACGGACAGAAGCCGAGCGGACAAGAGCCGAGCGGGCCGGAAACAGCCTTCGACGGGCACTTCTTCCGCCTCGTGGCGACCTTTGAGGCGGCGGCGATGCAGCAGCTTGGGAAGATAGCGCATCCCCTGACCGGGGAAGTGGATGTGAGTCTTGAGGGCGCCCGCGACAGCATCGATATGCTTGGCATGCTCAAGCGGAAGTGCGCCGGCAATCTGAGTGATGACGAGACGCGCCTCCTGGAACATGTTCTCCACCAGCTGCAGATGAACTACGTCGATGTGTCCGCCGAGCAGGACAGTGGGACCGGTGACGGGGGGGACTCGAGCGGGGCGGGTGGTGCCGAGGCCGATGGCGACAACGGTGGTGCCGAGGCCGATGGCGACAACGGTGGTGATGAGTCCGATGAGGACGTCGGAGGAGCCGGAGACAGTTGATGTTCCGTCGATCGCGAACCAGAGCCCGAGTAGGGAGACGAGTAGGTGCAGTGGCAGCATGCGGCCTTGCGCTGGTGGCGCTGTGTGTCGTGATTCTGTCATCCGCGTCTGCCGTAGCAATCGAGACCTCAGGGTACTCAGTCGGTGGAAGCCGAGGCCTGATCGATGTGAGGTCGGCGAGTCTCCAGACCCGTGGCGTTCTGGCGCTCGCCCTTTCAGGGCGATACTACGAATCGCTCGACCTTGCCGGAGCCGTGGGCGCTGAGGAAGGACAGTACGGAACACTTCACATCGCAGCAAGCTACGGTCTGACGAACTGGCTCGAACTCTCGCTCGACGCGCCCGTGCGAGCGGTGAGATGGACGAGCGTTGACGGCGACAACAACGCGACCGGTTTGTCCAACCCGATCGTGGGGGTGAAGCTGGGTCTCCTGACCGGGCGATCTCCCCTGAAGCTTGCTCTCGAGGGGCGCATCGGGATTCCACTCACGCGCGAGATGACCATGGCCGACACAGCCGGATCCAGCGTTCTTCTGGCCGGGGGAGAGGACATGGATGCCGAGGCGGTTCTTCTGGCGTCCATGGACTTTGGACCACGCCTCCCGGTTCGACTGCACGCGAACGTAGGATGGGCGTTCAACAGAAGTGAAGATCGCGGACGCCGTTTCTATCCTGACTACTACGCTGCCCTGCCTGAAGGAAGCGACTGGATGGAGAACGATGCTCTCATTCTGAGGGGTGGGATCGAGTTCACCGGACGCAGCGTCGATCTCTTCACGGAGTTCCGCGGTGATATCTCGCAGAACAATGACGGCATTGCATTCAAAGAGAATCCGCTCATGGTGGCGCCGGGCGTTCGCATCAGGTTCAATGGCTGGGCTCTCACAGCGGCGCTGGCTGTCGGGATCTCAGGTGATGACCTTTCGACACCGGACTTTGATCCCCACGACGCCTACCCCGACTGGGAAGCCACCATCAGCATCTCGCATTCCCGGCCGATCGCGTCGGCGGACACTGACGGCGACGGGATTCCGGACTACCGCGACGCGTGCGTGGAACAGCCGGAGGATCTCGATGGCTTCGAGGACGAGGACGGTTGCCCCGATCCGGACAACGATGGCGACGGAATCCCTGACGTGTTTGACCTGGCCCCGAACATGCCTGAGGACTTCGATGGATTCGAGGACGAGGACGGTGTCCCCGACCTCGACAACGATGGTGACGGCATAATAGACGAGCGTGATATGTGTCCGGATGAGCGAGAGGACTTCGACGGTTTCGAGGACGAGGACGGTTGCCCCGACCTCTAGCGGCGAACCCGCGCAGGCGCCGGCAAATCACCGTGCGTGCACGCCGGTCTCATCTGATCCGATGATCCGACGGAGGAGAGCAAACGTGTCGACGAAGGAACCACGCAATCCGTTCCCCACTGTGGACATCATCATAGAGTTCGCCCAAGGCATCGTGTTGATCGAGCGCATGAACCCGCCGCACGGCTGGGCGCTTCCGGGGGGTTTCGTCGACTACGGTGAGTCTGTTGAGAGTGCTGCAAGACGGGAGGCTCTGGAGGAGACCGGACTCGCTCTCACAGAACTCCGCCAGTTCCACGTATACTCTGACCCGCGTCGTGATCCTCGGATGCACACTATGACCACGGTGTTTGTGGCGAAGGGACAAGGCCGACTCAGAGCGGCAGATGACGCCCGGAGCGCCGTCGTCTGTGATACGGACTCGCTGCCTTCCGAAATGGCGTTCGATCACAGGGGGATTGTGAACGACTACGTCGAGTGGCGAATGGGGGTTCGCGCACCGTGGTATCAGGGCTCATCTGACTGATCGCCGGTTCTGCCCGGGTCAGTAGCACCGCCTCGCTTCGGATCCCGCTCTTTCGATATCGCTTCCGCAGTCTTGGATTCGTTCCACACCTTATCCATCGCTTCAAGACCAACGTCCCTGAGATCCTGTCCCTTGAAGGCCTCTTCAATTGCGGCGAAGCGTCGCCGGAACTTCAGATTGGTTCTGCGAAGCGCAGCCTCTGGATCGATTTCCTGGAAGCGGGCGACATTGACGATGGCGAAGAGAAGGTCGCCGAGTTCGTTCTCCTGAAGATCGACATTGCCGTCTTCGATCTCTGTTCTGAGTTCCTGCAATTCCTCCTCGATCTTGCTGAGCACGTCCTTTGGGTTATCCCAGTCAAACCCGACCGAGGCTGCTTTCTCCTGGATTCTGCGGGCCGTGAGCAGCGCAGGCAGGTCGCGGGGGAGTCCGTCAAGCATCGAGCGTCTCTCCTTATGAGTCTTCTCCTCAAGCTTGATGTTCTCCCATGTCCCGCGCACTTCATCCGGAGTCGAGGCGACGACATCACCGAAGACGTGTGGGTGCCTTCGCCTGAGCTTCGCATCGATCCCTGATATGATGTCGCTCATCCGGAATCGGTCGTGTTCCTCGGCGACGATTGATATGAAGGTAATGAGGTACAGAAGATCGCCCAGCTCGTCCTGGAGCTTCTCATCGTCGCGAAGATCAAGAGCCTCGAGAACCTCGTGGAACTCCTCGACGAAGTGAGGCCTGATGGAACTGATAGTCTGTGCCCTGTCCCACGCACAACCCTCGGGAGATCTCAAGAGGCGCGTGAGCTCAAGCAGTTGTCCGAAGAGCTGCGATGTGCGTTTGTCTGTCACTGTTGAGTCCCCCGTGGTTCCGGCGTGGCGGCTGGGTCGATCCAGCTGGCGCACTCTATATCTTATGCAAGCCCATAATAAGCTGACGCAGCATCGCGTGAAATGATACATGAGAGAGCGGCTCGCTTCAACCAGAACCGCCACCGTGCGACGTGTGCACCTGGGGAATGGAATGCGAGCCGGCAGGTGGGCATGGTCTGCGATCTGTGACGGAGCTAACCTACAGCCGAACACAGTATTACGGAGGGAGACGCCCTCTGGCACGCCACTTGCTGTTGAATCGCGTCCATGGGGGGGTCTCCCGGTCGATGTGTGACAGAAGGCCCTTAGCATGGTGGTTTCAGGGTCCTTGACGGCGACTCCGTCGGGGGCCTG
>JAUXGN010000038.1 GCA_030622115.1 Candidatus Eiseniibacteriota bacterium | reverse complement strand
TGAATCTGGTCAGAACGGTGATGTCCTCGTTGATATCCTGAATCATCGCGTCGGCATCCGTCCCGTAGAAGTTATCTGCATGCACCCTCTAATCCTCCAGCGTTCCCGGCTTCAGAATTTTCTCATGAGCCCTACTACCTTCCCCAGAACTCTGACGTCGCCCTCGTTCCCGGTGAGCTCGATGTCGTCGTACGCAGGATTGCGTGCCTTCAGAACGATACTCCCCTTCCGGCGCGTGTACTCCTTCACCGTCGCCTCATCATCGATCAGAGCAACGATTATGTCTCCGTTTCGGGCGTCCGGTTGAGGAGCGACGACCACGATGTCGCCATCGTAGATCCCGGCATCAAGCATGCTGCCTCCGCTCACCCTGAGGGCGAAGCAGCCCTCCCGGCGCGCGAACATCTCATCGACGGCGAGCACGCCCTCGATATTCTCGACCGCCAAGATCGGACGGCCGGCGGCAACACTTCCCAGAAGTGGAATCTCCGCACCGATGTGACGCTCACCCACCGACAGGTGATGTTCGAGCCACTCGATCCCGCGGGAGATACCGCGATGGCGACGGATGTAGCCCCGCTCCTCCAGAGCCGACAGATGGTAGCGGACACCGTTCGTCGACGAGATTCCCATCGCCTCCCCGATCTCGCGGATCGTCGGCGACCGGTCGTGATCCCGAATAGTCTCAATGATGTACTCGAGCATCCGTTCCTGGGCATCGGTGATGTCATGGCGTGTCGTCATGTGTGTCGCGGATCTCCCGGTGAATCCGACCGTGCCTTTCCCGGATGCCTTCACCGTGAGGCCCTCTCCTTTATCTATACTAATGAGGCCGAGGCGGGCCGCGCCTATTTGGAAGGACTGGGCGAGCGAGCTGACCGTTTCTTTGCCTCTGCGCCCAATGCGCGGCCCCGATCCCTCGGCCTGTGATGGCCTTCTGAATGTCCCTTCGCAGGACAAGAACCATATTACTGCACATATGTGCAGTAGTCAACAGAAAAAGTTAGGTGGGGGAAGAAACCTCTTCTGCAGAATGCAACGGGACCCCGTGGCAGCCCACGGGGTCCCGAAGAACCGAATTGACAGCAATTGCCCTATATCACCGGTACATCGCTTTGATCACACCCCAGCTTGTTGGCTCGACCGGGGTAGCACCCCCGTTCAGGAACAGGAGGTTCTCACCGCCTCCGATGGCGAAGATCACGTCGAGGTCTCCATCGGCGTCAATGTCCATGAGGTCAACGCCCGAGCCGTAGCTGGTGGGCGGGATGCTCACACCAATCATCATGTCCGGATTCACTACGAACTCAAACACCTGTGGTGTCCCGATGTTCTCGAAGCACCGCAGCGACGGATCATCAGCCACCTGGACGATGTCCAGATCTCCATCAAGATCGAGATCGCCCAGACCCATTGTCGGATCGGAGCCGCTGGCCAATGGAATACCATCCACCCATCCAACATACTCGTAGGAAGGCGAGGTCGCTGTGCCCACATTGCGGGCATAGCGTACCCTGCCGGACCAGCTGCCCAGCATGGCGTCCAGATCTCCATCACCATCCATGTCTGCGAGCCTGGGGCTACCATATCCACCTGATATCGGCACCCCCTCGAAGACCGATAGATCTGCCTCCCATGCCGGACTCAGCGGCGTCCCAACGTTCCAGTAGAAGCGGACGAAGTCGTCGTACCAACAGGTGATTACGAGATCGAGATCTCCATCCGCATCGAGATCGCCTAGCCCACCGTTCTGATGAATGCAGGATGGAACATCTTCGTACGGAGAGGGACCAAACTGCCATGCGGGTTCCGTGGATGTTCCCACATTCCAGAATTGGGTGATCCCACCTGCAGCGAACAGCGAGACATCGATATCCCCGTCGCCATCTAGATCGCCGGCCGCCATCTTGCTGCTGTGCCCCTGCGGAGCCCATTCATGCGCAGGCGTCCAGTAGATCGTGCCGGCTGAAGCGGCAGATGAGGCCAAGAGGATCAGACCGGCCAGTATCAGAGCACTCACTATTGCCTTCATGTCATCCCCCTCTGCTCTGAAGGGACGGGACAAGAGCGCCACGTTTTCGGCTACGTCCAGTATAACGAACTCGCTCCACTAGGATCAAGCGCAATCCGGGGGATTCTGTTGGCAACCAGACTGCGTTCCCTGTAGCCGCAATGAGAGAATGCCCCCTTCGCGGAGGGGGCAAGTCCCTACGAGCGTGAGCGTTATCGACTCCTCGATGAGCGCGCCCGCACCCGCTGCTGCTGCGGGACAATCCCACGATCCGCGCAATACCTACGCCAGGATCTTCTTGATCTCCTCGACGGAGAGCGCTTTCCCCACGGACCGAACCTTGCCGTCCACGACGAGTCCGGGTGTCATCATGACGCCGAGCTTCATGATCTCGTTGATATCCGTGATCTTCTCAAGCTCGTACTCGATGCCGAGTTCGTTCGCGGCTGCCTCAGCGTTCTCGCCGAACTTTGCGGGCCTTCTTGACCTGGCTCGCATAGCCTAATATGCTTGTCTCTACCTGCTTGGACTCCATATCGCCCGGGCAGGCGCATACAACCAATATCAAGGAGAAACGGCACGTATGTCAACAATATGGTCTTCCTACTGGCAGGATGTGTGCAATCTCAGGTGGACGGACGTCGACCTGGTAACTCTCGAGAAGGTTGCGAACGCGCTTGGCTTTGGCCCAAAGCGGAGCCTTCTCGAACTCGGAGCCGGTCGCGGCCTGCACAGCAAGTTTCTCTATGAGATGCTGAGGTGCGAGAGCCCCGACCTTTATGAGATCAACCCGGAGATGCTTCTCTACATACAGCGACAGGGCCTGAACTCGATCAGTGACAACGAGAAGCTCAAGCAGAGATACGACATCGTCTGGTCCTACGGCGTCCCCGAGCACTTCGAGGATCCGATGCGGCAGGAGATCATCGACCGCCACTTCGAACTCGCCGGCGAGTGGGTGCTTCTCGTCATTCCGCGCGCGACATGGCTCAGGAAGGCAATCGGACGACACGATAGGATTCCGGCCGAGGACTTCACAGACGCCGAGTTCCGGGAGCGACTCGAACGAGGCGCAAAGAAGGAGTGGGGACAGACAGACGGTGTTGATTTCCACGTGGAGAGCTTCTGCCCTCTCTTCGGAGTGAGACACATCCCGGCAGGCTGGTACAACATCATGGATCGCCTGATCGGCTGGGTCCTTCCAGGAGGACTCCTGATCGGCTGGGCCAGAAGGAAGATCTCTTAGTCGTGCTTTCCGAACTGGCTCTTGTCGTACTCCATCCCCGGCCTCAGCGCCGACATCTCGCGGAGCTTGTTCACTATCTCCGGCAGGATCTCTATGGCGTGATCGATGTCATCCTCAGACGTCCAGCGCCCCATCGTGAACTGGAGCGAACCGTGTGCCTCTTCGTGCTTGATGCCCATGGCGAGCTGCACGTATGAGGGTTCAAGCGTCTTGGCGGAGCAGGCTGATCCGCTCGACAGCTGGATGCCGTCCATATCGAGCGAGAGGAGCAGAGCCTCTCCCTCGATGTAGGCGAATCTGATATTGGCGTTGTTCGGAACCCTCCGCTCTCGTGGCCCGTTCAGCGTGGTGTCGGAGATCTTGGCCATGATCTCATCAATGAGCCGATCGCGGTATCCTTTGATCCGATCGACGTCCGCCGGCATCTCAGCCTTCAGGAGTTCCGCCGCCTTGCCGAACCCGACGATACCCGGCACGTTCTCGGTACCCGACCTCAGGTTCTTCTCCTGGCCTCCACCGTGGAGTATCGACTCGATGTGGACGCCCTTCCTTATGAAGAGAGCCCCCATCCCCTTTGGACCGTAGATGTCGTTCGACGACAGCGTAACCATGTCAAACGGAAGTGTCGTGAGATCGATCGGGATCCACCCGAGCGCCGCCACGGCGTCGGTGTGAAAGAGCACACCGTGCTGCTTCGCTATCTCCCCGATCTTCCCCACCGGCTCAATCGTACCTATCTCACCGTTCACCATCATGATTGAAACGAGGATCGTGTCATCACGGATGGCATCCTCGACGGCCGCTGGATCGACGAAGCCCTCAGCATCGACGGGAAGCCTCGTCACCTCGAACCCCTCCCGCTCGAGGAACTTCAAGGGCGTGATGATGGAACGATGCTCGATGACGCTCGTGATGATGTGCTTACCCTCACTTCTGAGGCGCATCGCAGCGCCTTTCATGGCCATGTTGTTCGCTTCCGTCGCTCCCGATGTGAAGTAGATCTCGGACGGCTCGCAGCCGACAAGCGTGGCCAGTTGGTTGCGGGCATGATCGATGGCCTCGCGCGGCGCGTCACCTGCGACATGGAACGTGGCGGCATTCCCATAGTGCTCCGTCATGTACGGGAGCATGACCTCGACAACGCGTGGGTCGACCGGAGCGCCCGATTGGTAGTCGAGGAAACCTTTGGTTCTCATCTCGGCCATTGTGTCCTCCGATCGCCTCTCACCGCTGATCCCGAACAAAGATGTGGGACCCGCGGAAATTATGGAATGCTGCGCACACTCAGTCCCAAGATCCCGCGAGTCCCTTTGCGCACTGACTGCGCACGTGTTGAGATGCGGGTAGGGAGGGCAGGTTTCGCGGGGCGCCCCCGAAAACTAGAACAGCATCGCCCTCAGAAGCTGGAACATCAGGTTGAAGAGCCCGTCGAAGACGTTCAGGTACAGAAGACCGAACACAATAATGAAACCAAAGCGTTCTATCGAGAGATACCGGACGGCCATCTCAACCGGAAGAAACGCGGCCAGGATGCGCGACCCGTCGAGCGGAGGAATGGGAATGAGGTTGAAGAGCCCGAGAACCATGTTTATCGCGGCGCCGGAGAACGCAAGAAGGCCCACCCAGTACGGCCAACCCAGTGAATCCGCGAGGCGGAAGATGATGATCCAGACAATCATCTGAAGCCCGTTCGCGACCGGACCAGCAAGCGCCGTGATGGCGAAGTCCCTGAGTGGATTCTGGAACCGCCTGATGTCTATTGGGACCGGCTTCGCCCATCCAATCAGGAATTGGGAACCACTGAGGAGAAGGAACCCGGGGATGATGATGCTCCCCATTATGTCTATGTGCGGTATGGGATTGAGCGTGAGCCGACCCATCCGGCGAGCGGTCGGGTCGCCGAGTTTCTCCGCCACAAGACCGTGAGCGACCTCATGTATGATGATGGCCGAGATAAGAGCGAATATCCGGATGATCCACTGCAGCGGTGCTGCTATCATTCGTCTTCCATCCAGCGGTCAAGAAGCCCAATCAAGTCTTCGAACCGCCTGATGATAGCACAATCCACGTCGCCGTACGCGCTGTAAGGATCGAATAGCACCGGTCTCATGCCGACACCCCTCGCCCCCACCACGTCGACCGCGTAGTAGTCACCTACGTAGACAGTATCAGCTGCAGCGAGTGAGGAAAGCCTGAGGGCCTCTTCGAAGATGCCGGGGTCCGGCTTGCTGATACTGATGATTGCTGAATCGATGAGGAATCCAAACCTGTCCCGGATACCAATCTCGCTCAACCGCTCCTCAAGGCGCCCATCCGAGTTTGAGATGATCCCGGTCGCGAGTCCCCTGACCTCAAGCTCGTCAAGCACGTGGTCGAGTCCCTCGACTGGGATTTTCCAGATTCCCAATCCCTCGTCGTTCGCAGCGTGTGTCATTTCGATCGCTTTGGGAATTGCTCCCGACCCGAGGCCGAGACGCTCGTAGAATGGGGTGTAGTAGATGGACCAGAAATCGTAGACGTTCTTCCCCGGAGCGTGCGAGACAGCCCGGTCGAATGCCTCTCTTGCGAAAGCCTCAGCCGTCATGACCTCATCTGTCGTCACGGAGAAGCCCAGAATCGATGCGATGCTTCTGTAGATGTCGTAGTCGGGAAAGACGATGGTGTTGCCGGCATCGAAGAAAACGCCCTTGACCATCCAGCCTCCCGCGAACGAAATTAGTTTGTTCAGCCTGCGCGGGTGCGCAGATCGAGCTAGTTCAGCTTCGCCTTCACGAGCGCGCGGTCGGCCGATGTGCCGGCGATGAGCGCATGCCCCCAGGCATAGCTGTATGAGGTGAGCGCATCGATCTCGGAACCCTGTCCCGACGCCTGCTTGCTGACTCCATCGGCCAGCCACGCGCGACACGCCCGTGCACTCACGTGCGCGGACTGAAGGTCCGAGTTGCTCCGGAACGTTGCGGCGACATCATTGAGAGCGTTTTCCTGCTGCCTCGCGCTGGCGCTCGGTTCGTAGCCTGCGTCGCTTCTGTACTTGGTCTCAAAGCGGTCATTCACACCTGCCACACTGGTAGATGTGAACTCGACGGCCCGTTCCGCGAGCATCCTCTCCGCTTCGACCACGCCGCTGATGAGCGCCCTGAGCCCCCTTAAGGACTCCTGTGGGAAGTTCTCTCCCTCCGGCTCCAGCACCTCTGCCTCGAGGGCCTCAATGATTTCTATGCTCGCTCCGATGAGAGTCCAGGGCATATGCCTTGTTCCGTCCGCATCGGCCGGCAAGGCTGAGAACGCGTCTACCTGTTCCGACATCTCCTCGACCGATCGCGTCAGCCCAACAAACGTTCTGTTCGACGACGACAAGGCATCAACCGTGGGACCGATGCGCGCAGCCAGGCGCCGAACCTCGGACGCCGCCATTTGCACCTTCTCCCACTCAACATCGAGTCGTGGTTGATTCTGGACTGTCGTGCCGTCGCGGATTCCCCATACGAGCTGCTCCAGTTCGACAGCCGCCGTCTCCGCCGCCGCTGCCTCAAGCATGAGTCCGGACATGGCTGAAGTGAGCCGGGTAGCGCTCTCTGCCATGGTTGAGTAATCCGTCTCTCCGCCTTCAAGGGGCTTCATACCCATATCGATGTCACGCCCCAACCTCAGAGCTCTGCCCCCTATGCCGGAGAGCGTTTTCACAACGCGTTCGAGATCATCCGTCGTCGGCCGACTCTTGCCGGTGACCGACTCGTGCCAGATGATGTGACCAAAGAGTGTTTCGCGCACAGCTCCCTGCATAGGCATGAGCGGAGAGAGTCCGGGGATTCCGCAGGTCGGATCCATTCCCCCAAGGACCTCCATCGTCTCTGCGATGCGATTGGCGACAGCAGACATATCCCTTGCCGCATCCACCACCGATGTCGCCTCCGATGAGCTCTCCTCGGTAGCGACCCGCATCCCCTCAATCGCAACACCTTCGACGAAGGCCATCTTGAGCTCGGCCACGGCTTCCGCGAGACACGGCGAGAGCGGGATATCGAAGGTTGTAGGTCCATCGGGAAGACCGGCCGGAACAACAAGGTCGGTCTGCGAGGCAGACCCTCGCACGTCCAGAGGGACGCCGACAAGTCCTGCGCCCAGTATCAGAATAGCCACGGGCGCCACGGCCCGTCGCCACCATACCGCACGTATTGTCCCATAAGCACTGTTCATATGTGAGAACCCCTTCAAGCTCGAACGCGCTTTCGCAATGACGCCCGGTGCCGTGCAATGACGCGACATCACAACCGCCACCACTGGGCGCACATGGTATCATATCCTACGGTCGGCAGCCATCTTGGAGCTAGCCTCCCCGTGTGTTGCATCCACCGTGCCACGCTGAACAAAGAACCGCCGCTTGCTTGCCGATTGCCCCCGGAACCGTCATAATGTCCTCATGCAATACACGTCATTGGCAGAGGAAGGAGACGAAATGCGATTCCTGAGGACAGCCCCGCTCGTGGCCGCACTTCTGGCCCTGTGCTTTGCGAGCGCGCTTGCGCTCGAGGAACCACAGCCCCTCAGCATCGACGAGGTGTTGAGCCTGATGGAACTCACCAACGTAGCGGACGAACTCCTGGAGTACAACCAGATCGTCCTCTTCGATCAAACGTCGATCGAGTTCGAGAGCTCGGGAGCTTACAAACAGTACAGCCACTCGCTCCTGAAGGTTCTCACGGACGAGGGCGTTGACCAGCACGGAGATGAGTCGTTCATCTACCACCGGCGATACACGACGAATGAGATACTCCTCGCCCGGGTCATCAAGGCCGACGGCACGATAGTCGAGGTCGGTGAGGATCTCATCAGCGATGGTACGCCACCACAGTTGACGGCGATGAACATATACGAATCCGATTTCCGCGAGAAGACAGTCGTGTTCCCCGGACTCGAAATAGGTGACGCGATCGAGACGATCTCTCTCGATGACGCGAAGCCGTTGATCAAGAACGGATTCATGGGAACTTACTTCCTCCAGTACGTCGGTCCGATCCTGGATGCGTCGGTGACGATAGCCGGCCCATCGGACATGCCCCTCAAGCACGCCGTGCTCAACGGGGAGGCCGAGTTCACAGAGACGACTGATGGAGATCTGACAACATACTCCTGGAGAATTACGAACTCCGAGCCGCTCGAACCGGAGATCGGGATGGTGCCTTTCCCTCAGATCGCGACGCGTCTTTCCGTATCGACGTTCCAGACATGGAGCGAGATCTCGCGCTTTGCCTTCGCTCTCATGGAGGACAAGTGCGTGGCGGACGATACCGTGACCGATCTCCTCAAGGACATCATTGTCGGACTCAATACAACAGAGGAGAAGATAACGGCCATACACTACTGGGTCATGGAGAACATCCGATACCTCGGCATAGCTATGGACCGCGGAGCATTCCTGGAACCACACCTTGCTTCCTACACCATCGAGAAGGAGTACGGGATCTGCCGCGACAAAGCCGTGCTGATGGTGACAATGCTCAAGGAGATCGGTGTTCCAGCCTGGGTCGTGTTGATCAACCCCGGCAAGCGGACCGATCGGGAGGTACCCTCAGTCGGCTTCGAGCACGGCATCGTTGCCATCGAAGACGGTCACGGGGACTACAGGTACTTCGATCCAACCATAGACAACCACCGGGAGATCGATGCCAGCTACGTCGGTGACCGCTGGGTCTTGCTCGCCACAGAGGAAGGCCAGGACTTGAGACAGGTTCCGCATGTCGCCGCGTCCGGCAACTCCGGAGACATCGGCGACGACGCGATCCTGACGAAAGATGGGACGATATCGGGGAGCGTGACAGTGTCGGGACGAGGTATCTACGAGATGATACTCCGGAAGATGGGCGCGAGCGCAAGCGAGGAGGAGATACGAATGATGTGGGACCAGTCGATCCAGGAAATCTACCCTGGCGCTGAACTCACATCCTTCGTTCTCGGTGATCACGCTGACCTCTACGAACCGATGCGCATGGAGCTTGCGTACACTATCGAGGACTACGCCCTCGACGCCGACCTCTACCTCCTCTTCCGCGTGCCCGCCTCGACCGGGGCGTTTGACTTTCTCTCCGGACTACTCGTAGGACGCCTGACCAGCCTCCCGGAACGCGAGTACCCGCTTGCCATCGGAACAACGATCGGAGCGTCCGAACGCTCCCTCGTCGCCATTCCCGACGGCTACGCCGTTGAGAGCCTGCCCGATGAGGTCCACTTCGAACAGGGACCCGTTAGCCTAAGCATCACGTACGAGTTCGTTCCGGCCTCAGACAACAGCGGCACCCCGGCGATCCGCTACGAGAAGACCTACGGCATTGCCTCGTTCGAGCTCAAGCCGGACGACTACCCGGCGCTCAAAGAGGCCTCTCGGCTCGCAAGCCGCTCCGCAAGGGGCGAAGTGATACTGAAGAAAGAGGAGGGCTAGACGATGCGAATCCTGATTGCTCTTACTGCGCTTGCCCTTCTGGCTTCTGCGGCTTGCGCCGACCAGTGGGTGGACACGGACATCGAGAAGCTCATGGAGAACGCCCCCGGGCTCGATGAGTACCCGGATGCAAGTGCCGTGTTCCTCAAGATCCAAAAGCTGATAGATGTAGATGCGGACGGCGCGCTGGATGTCCGCAGGAACACTCTCACACGCATTCTGACACTGATGGGCCGCGAGCGGTACAGCAACCAGTCCTTCATCTACAACAGTGACATCGAGAAGCTCGAACTCGTGAAGGGCATCACTGTCCGGAAGACGGGGCGCATTGTCGAGGTCGAGGAGGACGCCGTCAATGATATCACACCGGCGTTCCTGGAAGACGCCACGATGTACTCGAACGTCCTCCAGAAGGTCGTCTCGTTCCCGGTCGTTCGCAGGGGATCGACAATGGAACTTCAGCTTCGCGAGATGCAGGAGCCCGCGGCGGACGGTGGTTTCTCGGGAATCGAGTACTTCGCCGCTGCAGATCCAATCATCGAGAAAGAGGTCCGCCTCAGTGTACCGAGCGGTGTAACGGTCACGAGCGAGATGGCCCCGGGGTGGGTGGGGTTTGAGGGTGAGTCCGCAATGGGCGAAAACCACTGGATCGTGCGTAACGTCCCCGCGGTCGTGCTCGAAGAACACACGCTGTCGACCCACGAGCTGTACCCGCGAGTTCTTTACTCATCCTACGATTCGTGGGCGGACGCCGCCGCCTTCTTCGCCGGAGAGTTCTACCCACACGTTGAGACCGACGGAGCCGTGGCTGAACATGCAGCCGGCGTCGTCGACGGACTCGAATCCAATGAGGACAAGACGCGGGCGCTCTTCCTTTATGTCGCGGAGAATGTCCGCTACACGCCGCTCGCTCTCGGCCTCGGTGGCTACGAGCCTGACGACGCGAGCAGCGTTCTCACAAACCTCTACGGAGACACACGCGACCAAGCTGTTCTTCTCGTGAGTCTCCTGCGCTCTCAGGGAATCGACGCGAGACCTGCTCTGGTTCGCGGCTACGGTGGTTCGTTCACCGAGTCCGTGCCGACGCTCAAGCAGTTCAACAAGGTCCTGGTCCGTGTGCCGGAAGGTGATGGCTACAGATTTCTCGACCCGCGCCTCGACGATGTGGCATACGGCCATCTTCACTTCGGCATAGGCAACACTACGCTTGTGGTCTCGGAGGACGGGACCGGCGAACTCTTCCGGATAGCCCGGTGGGAACCCGAGCACAACTACGCCAGGAAGACGTTCTCGGTTCAGCTTTCCCCTGACGGATCCGCGGAGATGCGAGTCATCTGCCAGCTCGGTGGATTTTACGACAGGAAGGCGAGGCGCGCGCTCAAGGACGTGACGCCGTCGGAGGAAGGCAAGTACTTCGATAGCTCCGCTGATGCGGTTTCATCGGGAGCAACCTCCGTCATATACTCCCACTCAGATCTCAAGAATCTGATGGAAGCGGTCAGTGTTCGCCAAACGGTGAGCGCGCCCGACTTCGCGGTCGTCCAGGGTGACATCATGGTCCTGAGGATCCCCGAGTTCCCGCATGCCTTCGCATCGACGGGCGTCTACCCTCGCCTTTCGGAGCGGGAGCTGCCGTTCGATCTCCAGTCTGAAGTGTACAGCCATTTAGAGGTCAAGGTGCTTCTGCCCAACGGGTTCACGATTGAGCGCATGCCCGAGCCGCTACTCATCGAGACCGAACATGCCGACTTCGAACTCGACTGTTTCCTTGGCGACGGTGATCACACGCTCTTCTGGCTACAGAAGATCACGATCAAGAAGACGGTGATTTCGCCTGAGGACTACGAGGCGTTCAAGAAAGGCTATGATGCACTGGCATCTCCGAAGAACAGTCTCATTCTAATCAGGCAGATCGAGCACACGCCGACGATGATCCCGAGGTAGAAGCGCACAGCATGAGGTGCGGTAGAGAACGTCGCCAAGCAAAGCTAAGGCAGGTGCCATGAAACACAGTTCGCTTGAGGAGATAGCGGGGCGACAGAGTCACAGACGCGTTCCGTTTTCGTCGCTGATGCGCAAACGCGTGCACAGCATCCTCCTTGTATCGAGCCTCTACGACTCATTCACGTTCCAGGAGGACGGGAACCTCGGCGAGATGTTGTTCTCGGAGTATCAGGAGCTGAACCTGAGTTCGGCTCCGGCGATCACGAGGGTATCGACTGCCGCGGCCGCACTCAAGGTCGTCAAGCAGTCGCCCCCCGACCTCGTCATTACAATGCCGCGAGTCGGCGAGATGGACGTCTTCGAGTTCGGGGAAGCGGTGAAGAAAATGATCCCCGATCTCCCGATCGTGCTCCTGGCCTACGACACGCGGGAGCTGGCGCTGCTTGAGGCACGCGATGATCATTTTGGGATAGACAGGATCTTCGTCTGGCTCGGCGATGCCAGGCTCTTTCTGACGATCATCAAATGGGTCGAGGATCAACAGAACGCCGTGGCGGACGCGGAGATCGCCGGCGTCAAGATCCTCATCCTCGTCGAAGACTCGGTTCACTTCTACTCCGTCTTCCTGCCGATGCTCTACACGGAAATGATGGAGCAGACGCAGGCGCTCATGGCGGAAGGAGTGAACCGCATGCAGAAACTCCTCCGGATGCGCGCCCGTCCAAAGATACTGCTGGCCTCGTCGTACGAGGAGGCCAAGGCTCTCTATGAGCAGTACGGGAAGAGCGTCCTGGGCATGCTGGTGGACGCCCGATTTCCGCGCAACGGGAAGAAGGACGGGAACGCGGGAACCAATCTCATCCGCTGGATTCGTGGCGATGCACCCGACATGCCCATCCTGATGACATCGCGCGAGTTTGAGAACGAGGACGTCGCTCGAAAGCTTGGCGCCGCCTTCATTGACAAGAACTCACCCACGCTTCTGCACGAAGTGCGCAGTTTCCTGAAAGGCTACCTGGGCTTTGGGGACTTCATCTTCAGAATGCCCGGCGGGGAGACTGTGACAAAGGCTCGCAACTTGAGGGGTGTCATGAGTGCACTCGCCTCGGTTCCGGATGAGTCGATCGTCTTTCACTCGTGCAGGAACGACTTCTCCATGTGGCTCATGGCAAGAACGGAGTTTGAACTCGCCAAGGCGCTGAGGCCGAGACGCCCGGATGAGTTCGAAAGCGTTCAGAGACTCCGAGAATATCTGCTGAAGACCCTCAAGGATTACAGAAACCGCGCCCGCGCGGGACTCGTTGAGGAGTTCTTCAGCGACACCTTTGAGGCCGACGGGGTGTTCACGAGGATTGGCATGGGCTCACTCGGAGGTAAGGGTCGCGGTCTGGCCTTCATGAACTCGCTCATAGGCGGGTACAGCATCGAGCACCGCTTCCCGGGGGTCCGCATCCATGTGCCGCCAACGGTCGTGGTCGCCACAGATGTCTTCGACAGATTCATGCATGAGAACGACCTGGCGCTTCTGGCTCTGAGTGAGGCGGACGACACTATCATCAAGAATGCTTTCCTGCGAGTGAGCCTTCCTGATGATATCGTGAAGGAACTCAGGGCGTTCATCGAACGCGTTGAGTATCCTCTTGCAGTTCGCTCGTCGAGCCTCCTCGAGGACTCGTCCTACCAGCCGTTCGCGGGCATATACCAGACATACATGCTTCCCAACAATGACCCGGACTCCGAGCAGAGGCTTAGGGAACTCTGTTGCGCCATCAGGCTTGTCTATGCATCCACGTACTGCGCCGACTCGAAGAGCTACATAGATTCTACGCCCAACAGGTTGGAAGATGAGAAGATGGCCGTTGTGATCCAGCAGGTGACCGGGTGCGTACATGGCGACTACATATACCCCAATGCGGCCGGCGTAGCTCGTTCCTATGATTACTACCCGGTCAAGGACCTTGAACCGGAGGACGGGGTAGTGTCGGCTGTGCTCGGTATGGGACGCATGGTCACGGATGGGGGGTGTTGCATTCGCTTCTCCCCGGCGGCGCCGAAAAAGCTATTCCAGTTCTCGTCAACGGAGGCCTACCTGGAGAGCTCCCAACGGGAGTTCTATGCGCTCAGCCTCAAGGCCCCCACCCCGGTAACGACACCGGATGCGGAACCCGACTCCAATCTCATTCTCCTCGATATGGAAACCGCGATGGAGCACGGCACATTAGCACCCGTCGGCTCGGTCTACTCTGCGGAGAACGACCGCATCTACGAAGGCGTTCATAGGCCCGGTGTGAAGATGGTCACGATGGCTGGGTTCCTGTCGGGTGACAGTTTTCCTCTGCCGGAGATCCTGAGGTTCCTTCTTGATGTGGGGCGGGCCGGGCTCTCGACACACATTGAGATAGAGTTCGCGGTCACTCTGCACGAATCCAAGGACGAACCGCACGAGTTCTCGTTTCTCCAGATACGTCCGCTGGTCTTCGATGTCGCCACTGAGGATCTGGAGTTATCGGAGATAGACCCCGATGATGCCATCTGTCTCTCCGAGCGAACGCTGGGACACGGCTCCCTCGTCGGCATCCGCGACATCGTGATCGTCAAGCCGGACGCGTTCGACCGAGCGAAGACACCGGATATCGCCATGGAAATCGGTGCGATCAACGCCGCTCTCAAGAAGGAGGCGCGCCCGTATCTCCTTATCGGCCCGGGCCGCTGGGGGAGCGCAGATCACTGGCTGGGAATCCCGGTGAGCTGGACGCAGATCTCCGGTGCACGGTGTATCATTGAGGACGAGATGGAGGGCATCACGATCGAGCCGTCGCAGGGGACCCATTTCTTCCAGAACATCACGTCCTTCGGGATCGGCTACTTCACGATGCGTTCGGCGGGCGCGTTCGCCAAGCTCGACCACGACTGGCTTGCGTCTCAAGAACCCGCATCCGAAAGCAAGCACGTGAGCCACATGCGGCTGCACTCGGAACTCGAGATCCTTGTCAACAGCAGGACGGGACTCGGGGCCATCATGAAGCCGGGCAAGAGCGTGGTGGAGCTGGAGGAGTAGGTTCAACTGCTCTCAAGAAGGACGTCTATAATACGAAAGGGGGCCGGCATTCAAGCCGACCCCCTTCTTTGTGTCTGCGAACTGCCGCCTCTCCCCGGCCGGGAGATTCGGCCCCCTCCTCCTCTTTCGACGGAGGCGCGACCCGTTCGCCTATTCGACTACTAGCCTACCGAACCCAGATCCAGCATCGTGTCGGCGACCTTGAGGAAGCCGGCGATGTTGGCGCCGTTCACGTAGTTGCCGGGAGTGCCGAACTCTTCGGCAGTCTCGTAGGCAGCCTTGTGGATCGCCTTCATAATGCCCTGGAGCCGCTGGTCGACTTCCTCGCGCGACCAGGACAGCCTGAGACTGTTCTGGCTCATCTCCAGACCGGAGACCGAGACGCCACCGGCGTTCGCGGCCTTGCCGGGACCGTAGAGGATGCCCTTGTCGATGAAGATCTCGACGCCCTTCGGGACCGTCGGCATGTTCGCGCCCTCGGAGACAACGTAGACGCCGTTGTTGACCAGGTTCTGGGCGTCCTTGACGTTGATCTCGTTCTGCGTCGCGCTCGGGAAAGCACAGTCGGCCTTGTGGTTCCAGAGCGGGTTGTGGTCGAGAGACCTGTCGATCGGTGTGAAGACCGCCTTCGGGTACTTCTCGGCGTACTCCTTGATGCGGCCGCGCCTGACGTTCTTGAGATCCATCAGGAACGCCAGCTTCTCACGATCGACGCCCTCTTCATCGTAGATGTAACCACCCGAGTCGGACAGGGTCACAACCTTGCCGCCGAGATCCAGAAGTTTCTCGGTCGTGTACTGAGCAACGTTGCCGCCGCCGGAGACCAGGCAGGTCTTGCCCTTGAGTGTCTCGCCGCGAGTGTTGAGCATCTCAGCCGCGAAGTAGACGGCGCCGTAGCCCGTCGCCTCGGGACGAATGAGGCTGCCGCCCCAGTTCAGACCCTTGCCGGTCAGGATGCCTGTGAACTCGTTCTTGATCTTCTTGTACATACCGAAGAGGTAGCCGATCTCACGTCCGCCGACTCCGATGTCGCCGGCAGGAACGTCAGTGTTCGGCCCGATGTGGCGGAAGAGCTCGAGCATGAAACTCTGGCAGAAGCTCATGACCTCGTTGTCGCTCTTGCCCTTCGGGTCGAAGTCGGAACCACCCTTGCCGCCACCCATCGGGAGCGTCGTCAGGCTGTTCTTGAAGACCTGCTCGAAGGCCAGGAACTTGAGGATGCCGAGATTGACGCTCGGGTGAAGCCTGAGGCCGCCCTTGTACGGACCGATGGCGCTGTTCATCTCGATGCGGAAGCCACGATTGACCTGCATCTCGCCCTTGTCGTCGACCCAGGGAACCCTGAACATAATGACACGCTCGGGCTCGCAGATACGGTCGAGGATCTTGGCCTTGCGATACTCGGGGCGCTTCTCGAGGACGGGCCAGAGTGACTCCGTGACTTCGAGAACTGCCTGGTGGAACTCAGGCTCCGCTGGATTCTTCGCCTTGATCATGTCCATGAAGGCGGCAACGGATTCGGCCATTCTTCTTCCCTCCTACTGCGTGTGAAGTGCACTTGCGTTGACAAGCCGGGCGGGACACGCCCGGCCACCCAAACCAGAGAATGACTCGTACGATAATCAGAACTCGGAGTGTAACATGCTTTGGAGCACGCGGTCAACGGTGAAAGAGGGGTTCTGTAGGCGAATTCGGCTACAGCATGCGCTCCGATGCGAGTACCACGTATTTCCCGTCATCGGCCGCTATGTCACAGTTGCCGAACACGTTATGCATGTGTCGCTTGAGGCCCGCATACCGCATGAGCACCAGGTAGAGACGCCCATGGATGCGCAGGTGTCCGTAGGCCTCATCGACCAGTGGGAACAGAACATCGTTTCCGGCGTGGAATGGTGGGTTTGACACAACTCTGTCGAAGCGCTCACCGATGACCGCATCGAAGCGGTCGCCGAGGATCGCCTCGACACGAGGCTTGCCGTTCTTACGAGCGTGGTTCAGGTGATGGGCGCGGATGTTTGTCTCCGCGTATTCAACGGCGCGCGCGTTGCAGTCGATCATCACGATCCTGCCTACCGAGGCAGCGTGCGCCGCTGCGATACCGATCGGTCCGTAGCCACACCCAATATCGATCACGCTGTGCCTGGGTCGAACATCAAGTGTTTCAACCAGGAGTCTTGTCCCATCGTCGATCCTGCTGCGCGAGAAAATGCCACTGTACGATTCAAATTTGTAGCGCCGCCCGCGAAGCTCGGTCTCTATCGTGTGTTCGTAGCGGGAGAGATCGACAGTCTCGGGGGGACAGATAGCGTTTCGCTCAGCACGCATAACCCAGTAGCCGCCACTGCGCATCACGACCTTGGCGGGACCGATCGTCTCTGTAAGCTTCCGCATGTAGCTCTTGGCGCCCTTGCGCACTTTCGCCACAAGGAAGAAACTGCCGCCGTGCCGCATCTTCGGTTGAGCGCGTTCGATCATCTCGAAGATGGTCTCGGTGCCGTCCTCGATCGGAGGATTGAGAGCGACGATATTGAACTGCCCATTTCGGAAACGGCTGAGGGTGTGATCAAGTACGATGGAGACATTCTCCACCGCGTTCGACCGGACGTTGTGCTGCGCCAGACGGACTGCGCGGATATCCAGATCTACCATCTGGATATCGAGGTCCTGCGCAGTGCCGGCCAATGCGATGCCGACGGCGCCATAGCCGCACCCGTAGTCGAGGATCCTATCGCCGGAAACGGGTCGAATCGCTCTTACCAGAAGCTCGGTGGACTTGGCTATCTTGTCTTTGGAGAAGAGACCACCAACCGAGTGGAGGGTTCTATCGGTTCCGCCGAGGTCGGAACATATTTCGTAGGAGCTCTTTACCATATCAGCAAGAGTGTGCGCACCACAGGGGTGAAACGGCTACCCGGAGCCTTTCCCGGAACCGGGTCCGCAAGTACGTCGCGTGGGTCCTCTGTGGACTGTCCGGACTCTTTCGCCCGGTATCCTGAAGCCGAGATCGATCCTCGGCTGGGAAGCCTCACTTGAGCGACAAGCGAGATCAGGCAACCACCGTGCGGGTGCACATGATCACACGAGCGGCTACTATCTCCCGCTGATAGCAATCGGACTATACGGTAGGAATTGTGAGCTGGTCAAGGTGTTTCTGGACCCGCCCCGGACCTGCCTCGCCCGGCGAATCTGATCCGCTTCGCGACCAGCAACCCTCCCACCGACATCGGCAGGAAGTAGAGAGTGGTGCGCCACATGACGAGCGCGATCCCGATGAAATGCGAGGGGAGATAGGCAGCGAAGAACCCGATGTACCCGCCCTCACCGACGGCCAGAGACCCCGGTGTCGGCGAAGCACTCAGGATAGGTTTCAGAAGACACTGGAGGATGACCGGTCCCGTGGTGGGACCGCCATAGCCGAACCCTCGGAGGATCGTGAGTCCGACCATGAACTCCGCGATGCATGCGAGCACAACGAAGATCGCTCCCCACGCGAGTACCCAGCGCTTCCGCCTGCCCAAGGTCGTGAGCGCCTCTCTGAAGATGTGAGACTCGTTCTCCATCTCGACCCGAAGCTGCTCCACTCTGTCGGCCGCTCTTCCTCTGAGACGCCGGGCGAGGAACGCTGCGATGCCGTCAACGAGTCGGTCAAAGAGCCCGGGGAATTTGAGCATGATAACGAGAACGGCAACGACGAAACATATCGGGAACGCCGAGAGCGGCCCGACTACCTTGAGAAACGTGAGCGAGGCGGCTGAGCCCTTCCATCCCAGAGCCGCCACAATGATCGTTCCCATGAGCACGAAGAAGAAGAACACAGAGGGAACGAATCCCTTCACAAGAACAAGAGCCGTCGCCCACCCGGCTCTCACTCCCTTCTTCGTGAGAAGGAAGGCCTGATATGGAACGCCGGCTGCGCTGATGGGAATCAGCTGGCCGATGAAGTAGCCCTCGAGTGTGAGCTCGAGCGCTTCGATCAGGGTAATCTTCTTGTCCTGGGTGCCGTTTACAAGGATGAGAAGTCCGAGTCCTTCGAGAGACATGCGAAGAAACTCCAGGACGAGAAGAAGCCCCAGTGCCCATCCGCCGAAGCGCGCCACGCCATGCCAAGTCTCCTCCCCCGTCGTCATCGCCAGCGTCACACCGATGATGGCGGCGCTCCCAAGCACGAAGATCAGGGCCGCGTTCTGGATCTTCGAACGCTCGACGCGCGGGACGTCCGCATTGGGGACCTCTGCACCACCGGCCTCTACGAACCCGGCCTCTCTGCCGGGAGAAGCCTCCCCACTGCCGATGGTTGCTGGTGTCTTAGGTTCCGTACGCAGCGCTCCCCTCCCAGGGTGGGCCTCACTCAAGTTGCTGAACGTGCATGCTTGAGCGTCCGGTCAGCATATGGGCTCAACTATAGGCCCCATGCATGTGGCGGTCAAGTCGAGCGATGGCTGAGGCAGCATGGGTTTGATACGGGATTACGTGCCTTGTCCAGGGAACGCTTCTTGCAGTCCTGAACACATGTCGTTATGTTGTCAAGCAGCAAAGGAGAAGCGATGAGGACTTCAACTCGCGCGATCGTGTTCATCATCACGGTGCTTGCCGCCTCGGCTCTCATCTGTGTGCCGGTGAGCGTTGCCGGACCCAGGGACGATCGTCCACTGGAGGGGTTCGGCGCCGACACGCCGGGAGGCTCCAGCGGCGAATCGTACGAAGTCACTTCGCTCGCCGACTCCGGTCCTGGGACACTGCGTGAAGCCGTGTCCGTATCGAACCGAGATGTCTCGTTCTCAGTTGCGGGCACGATCGAGTTCGAGAGCACTCTCAGGATCTCCGAACACCACATCACCATTGATGGTTCGACCGCCCCGGACCCTGGAATCACCATAATCGCCGCGCACTCCGGCGTCACGGGGGCACTTCTAGATATCAAGTACGCCAACGATATCATCGTGCGCCACATGCGCGTTCGCGATGCACCCGACACGAACACCGGGGACAACCTCCGAATATGGAGCGAGTCCTACAACATCGTGATCGACCACTGCTCGTTCAGTGGCGCAGGCGACGGCAATGTCGACATCTGCTGCGATGCTCATGATGTTACGCTGCAGTGGTGCATCCTCGCGAACACGGTCAAGAACTCGCTCATCCCCGAGGGGTGCTACAACATCTCACTCCACCACAACCTCTACACGTGTGGCGACGAACGCAACCCACAGATTGACCGGTCGACATTCGTCGACATGGTCAACAACGTTATCCATGGATGGGCCGGCAACTACGGCACGAGAGTCAGGAATTCAGGAAGTGCGAACATCGTGAAGAACTACTATGTCGCAGAGTCATGGAGCGACCTGTCGGACGCCATCGTCATCGATGCGGACGCAGGCCCCGTCCACGTGGAGGGAAACATCTTCCCGCCCGAGTGTCCTGCAACAGGAACCACAGGTACGCTCCTCGCCGCTCCCCCGGTGACCGAGATGGATCCGGAGGACGCGCTTCTTGCAGTGCTCGCTGAGGCCGGCGCCTTTCCCAGAGACGCTATCGACGAGGGCTGCTCCACAGGTGTGGCGGAGAGCCCCGTCAAACCCACGTCGTGGGGTCAGATCAAGGCCATGTATCGCTGAGGCCCACACATCTCACGTCCCTCCCCGAGCCGCATAGCTTGCAGGCCTACGTCGATTCCGGCGGCGCCTGCGGGTCTCGCGGGATTTTCGAGAAATGACGGTAGAGCCGGATCGTGGCGACGGCGACGATACCGAGGAACATGCCGAACGCCCAGAAGAAGGTGGCGCCGATCGTCGGAACGGCGGTGTCGGCAAGATTGGCGCGGAACACCACCTCCGCCATCGCGATCAGAAACGCGAGCGTCAGAGCACCCATCCCCAGCGCATAGACTGATACCGTCTCCCACGTGGCGTCCCGGCGCCCCGCCGCCAACCAGTAATCACGGTGCGGTATGTTGATGAACGACGTTGGAATCCTCTTCTGCAGGAAGATCAGCACCAATACGATGATGAGCATGCCGATCTCGACCAGAGGATAGATCGTGAAAAACGAGTCCTTCGCGCTCCAGCTGTCCGCCTGCATGTCTATTCCGAAATGTGTCGCCATCGGGTCCGGCATCAGGGGATAGTAATGCATAAGCTGCAGCGCGCCCCCTATGAGCAGCACGAGGATGACGAGAAGCAGAGTGCTTGTGTTCTTCATGAAGTCCCTCCAGTCTGTTTAGAGTGAGAGACAGGCCGCGACAGCGAAGAAGCCGGCAGCGTCGGGTCAAACTCGAGGATGGGATAGTCGCGGCGGTCCACAGGAAGTCTCCTCGGAGCAGTGCGGCGGTCATGGAATCTGATCCGGCCCTGCCGCAGCACCGTCGTCGGCCGGAGTTTTCATACCATAGCGCCTCCGCGCCCTGAGCGCGAGCGATTCCCGCGGGATCGTGTGCTCCGCCGGCACAAACGGTCCCGTACGCCTTGCCGACCGCCCTCTTGCGGGGTATCATCTTAGGCTCAGTCAAGAATGACCACGGGAGCCCAAGATGCCGGCGAATCTGCCACCACCATACAAGAAGGCGGAACAGCGTTTCCGCCAAGCCGTGACGACCGCGGACAAGATCACGGC
>JAUXGN010000076.1 GCA_030622115.1 Candidatus Eiseniibacteriota bacterium | reverse complement strand
GCGTAACTGACGACACCCACGTTGATTACAGTGGAGGACGAATCGGAGATGAATCAGCGTCCGAGGCGCGCCCGTCACGTTTGCGACACCCATGGGAACGGAAAACAGGAGGAATCGCTCTAACTCAAGGCAGGGCAAGATGTCGCAACGGTGTCACGAACGTGACACCCCTGTGCACTTCGTGACATCTCAAACGTGTGTGGGTGAAGCGTGTGTTGGTTTCCTGTGGGGCAAGGCAGAGCTGCGGGGCTACTAGCGGATACTGTACTTCCCCATCTTCCTGAGGAGACCGGTTCTAGACATGCCCAAGCGCACGGCGGCTTCCGTTCTGTTCCAGACACTCTTCTCCAGCGCCTCGAGAATCCGTCTTCTCTCGAACAGCTCAACGTCTTCCCTGAGCGTCCGGGGACTCCCTGACGGCAGAGGGAGCTTGCAGCACTTACGGAGTCTCGGACTGACTGCGTCGAGTCCAATCTCCTCGCCGTCCGCAGAGAGCGCTACTGCCCGGCGCACTTCGTTCTCGAGTTCTCGCACGTTGTTCTCCCGCCAGTCGTACTGCGAGAACAGCTCCTTCACTTCCTGGCGAAATCCGGCGGTTCGCTTCCCTTCCATCTCCGAGTAGAGAGCGAGGAAATGCTCCATGAGAGGCGCCACGTCTTCGGGACGATCTCTGAGAGGCGGTACCTCGATGACGAACGGGCAGAGCCTGTAGAGCAGGTCCTTCCTGAACCGGCCGGCTTCCACCTCCTCAACAAGGTTCTTGTTCGTCGCAGAGATCACCCTGGCGTCACTCGTACGGAGCTTCGTCTCACCTACCCGCCTATACTCGCCGTTCTGCAAAAACCTCAGGAGCTTCACCTGAAGCGCCGGACTCATCTCACCGACTTCATCGAGAAAGAGCGAACCACCTCCGGCTGCTGCCAGAAGTCCCTCACGGTCGCGGTGCGCGTCAGTAAACGAGCCTCTCGCATGACCGAAGAGCTCGCTCTCCTGAAGATGGGAAGCCACGGCCGCGGCGTTCAGAGCCACGAACTCCCCGGACTTGCTCCGCCCTCCTCTGTGAAGCGCGCGTGCTATGAACTCTTTCCCAACGCCCGACTCACCACGTATGAGCACGGGAACGCGACTGTCCCGCAGCTGATGGACATCGGCGAGAATGTGGAAGATCCGTTCGCTTCTCGTAACCAGACCTAGCTCGCGCAGCTCTCTCGCGGTTTCCTCAGCGACGTCGCCAGGGGCATTTGAGCCACTGGCCTCACCTATCCTATGGTGCGCGGTACCCAGAAGCATCGCAGCCGCTCCAAGGAACCCAAGATCGCTCCGGGTGAATGCACCGTTCGTATCGGATCTCATACGGTCAACATAGAGGTAGTAGACAAAGCCCGCGGCATCCTCAACATTCGCCGGTAGCACGGCAACGGATCCCACCCCACTCGGCAGCGAGTCGTCGTCGGGTGTCGCGCTTGCTGCGAATGGCCCCTTGCCACAGCTTCCAGCGATCGAGCGGATGAACCTTACGGCATCGACAACGCCGTTTCGGACTTGACCGACGGACATCGCGACGCGAACCTCGCCACCAGATTGCGACACCAATACGAGCCGCTCGGCCGATACCGCATCCGCCGTCTCCATGGCCAGACGGTGCAAGGTCTCCGCGTGAGGCTCACACCGAACGAGTTCGTACCCCTTAGTGATCACAGCGTACCGACTCTCAAGACCAACCCCGTCGGCCACGACCCGCGCGTCCAGCTCTTCCAGGAGCGCGCCTACATCAGTGATGCCGCGATCATCATCGTGCGCTCGGAACCCAAGAGCAGCCCTATCCAGACATACCCTCGCTCTGCTCGCCTCTCCGGCTCTGAGAAGCGCTTCCCCTCTCGCAGCCTCGCATCTGGTCGCCCAGTGCTTCGCGCCGATCCGGTCGAATAGAGACGAGGCGGCCGAAAGCCTTCTCTCGATACGCTCAAAAGGAACTTCCCCGTCGCCCGCCGGCTCTAGGAGGCCTGTCCCTTCCCCCAGAGCGCACTTCGCGAGTTCGAATGACTCGCCGATCGATCTGAGCATGGCCTCCGCTTCACGGATGAGATCCCCGGCGGCGACGAGTTCTCCCTGTGCGTACCGGATTCTCCCGAGTACCCGTAGCGCCGCAGCCTCCTCCAGTCTGTCGGAACGTTCCCGGCAGACTCCGAGCGCCTCCTGGCAATCCTGCTCGGCCTCGTCCGGACGCCCGAGTTCGAGGAGCACCTCCGCCCTCCGCCTCAGCACCTCACCCACGACGTCGCTCGTGCCGGCGAGATTCCGCGCCGCAACCAGCGCGTTGTCGAGCGTCGCAATCGCGGCCTCGAAGAAGCCGCGATCGGCCTCGAGCTCTCCCATGAACTCAAGCGCCAGAGCCTCGGCTCTCAAGTACCCTTGCTCTCTGCTCTTCGCGAGGACCTCTTCGAAGAGACGCTCTGCCTCCGCCCATTCGCCGCGTACTCGCGCGACGTTGCCGAGGGCACCCTGGACCGCGACGGTGCCTCTCGCATCACCGACACTGCCGTAGATCTGCGCCGAGGCATGCAGATGCGCATGGGCCTCATCCAGGCGCGAGAGCCGGTAGAGTGCTATGCCGAGATTCCTCAGCGCCACTGCCTCCTGTCGCGGCTGTCCGAGCCTCCGGTGGATCTCCAGTGCGCTCGCGCCGTGTCTGATGGCGGCGCTCAGATCACCTGTCCGCTTGGCCAGAACGCCGAGGTTCACATGGGACTGAGCAACCCCCTTCTCATCGCCGAGTCTCCGATGCACGACAAGGCTCTCGGTGAAGCACTCGCGGGCCGTATCGATGTCACCCAACTCCGTACTCGCCACGCCGAAAGCAGAGGAGGCGTACGCGAAGAGGGCGGTATCTGGGGAATCCCTCAGGGTGTCAAGGGCATCCTCGGCAAACGCGAGTGCCCTATCGAATCGACCGCTCCGAAACTCTAGCCACGAGAGCACCAGTCGTGCCTCGGCCCAAGTGGCGCTGTGAGTCCTCTCAAGATCGGATGCGGCTTGGCAACATGCCCTGCCATCATCGTAGCTTCCCAGCCAGAGGTGACAGCGAGCCATCTTCACGAGCAGCTCTGCGGGCCCGTGGTCGCCCGACGCCGAGCGGGCACCATCGCCGGCGGCCTCCTCGTAGCACGCCAGGGCGTCCCTGTAGCTCTCGGACGCGAGATACAGATCCCCGAGGCAGATGGCCTCGCCAACAGCGCCACCGACACCGCGGACCAGTTGGGACTCCTGAGTCACGCTGGGCTTCCCCGATTCAGGTCTCCCGGATGTCGAATTCCTACCGCCCAAGCCCATTTTCTCCTATTGCGTGGGGTCCCCAGTACGGCACTAGCGTACGAGCCAGAGCGCAGCCAGGACCCTCAGGAACTGCCGCAGCACATCATGCGGCCGACTGCCTTCGTGCAAGACCGATGCGACCGCAGGCGAGTCATCGCCAGGAACGTCGGAGCTTGCCACGCGGCCACCACCAAACCCATCATCATCCCCCATCTCTCCCGGGGAGTGCACAGCATTCGCTGGACGACGGCCCGTTGTGTCGAAGGCAGGCTCATCGCCGATGGTCGTTACCGTGCTGCGCGGAAGGGGGACGCGCGCAGAACCGGGTGAGGGGGCAAGCACAAGCACACTGACCGCGAGAATCGCGACCAGCGCAAACAACGCTCGTCGTCTCATGGTCTTCCTCCCTGGTTTGGGATCACTGTGTAGAAAGCTCGTCTGCATCTTTGGTCAGTCAGCCATCTTCGGATTCACCATCTCTCCGATAGCCGGGCCACAGAAGGGGGCATCTCTGCCTGTTGGGCCAAGACCTGTAAGGGATAGTAGATGCATGTTACCGTAAACTGCAAGCGGAGTCAAGCACAGAATGCGCCGGCCCACCGCTCCGTGTCCTTCGTCCACGCGTTGCGCCCACTGCAACGATGCCACCCAGCAAACAGGCGGACGACAGATGAGACCGCTGTGGGCCCATCCACCGTCCGCCTGTTGGGTACTTCGATTGCGTTGGCGCTATCTGACGATCGTCAGCGTCTCCTCTCCGTGAATCCTAGCATCCCGCGCATCAGCCGCGAGCATCGAGGGCGACGCAATAGCTGCCGGCTGTAGGATCGCCGGCGTGCGCTCAGAACGAGCCCGAGAACGATGCCACAACCGGCACGGTCAGCAGCCCGTCCCGCAAGTACACGCGTGGCCGCATGCTGAGCGAGAAGGAGGCATCAGACTCCGAGTTCCAGATCACACCCCAGCCCACACCCAGAAACAGATCCTCCTCGGAATCGGTGCCCCGGATAGCTGCGACCCCGAGTGCCGCTTCCAGGAAACCCGATGCCGCAGCATTTGGATTAAGGCTGCGCACACCAAGCGCCAGGTCGAAGACATGCGAATGATCACTTCCACTCCACCACCCTCCCGAGGACCTCCACTCGTACTCAAGAGACACGCCTGCGGCCAAGGACGGTCGCATGTAGTGCCTTTGGCTGACGCGGGCAGAGAACACCGGCGCCGCATCAGTCTCACCACCGTGCAAAGCCAGTCCTACGCCCCCTTCGTACTCGAACTCAGCTCTAGTCACGTCGGCCAGAGACGCCAGCACGAGTATCACGACAACGGCAATCCACTTGTTCATCAAGACCCACCCTGCGGCTAGCATCCGCGTATCAGCTGCGAGCGTTAAGGCTGACGCGATGGGTGCCAGCAGCGTAGCCGCGGCGCGTGCTCCGCGCGCGATAGCAGCCAGTGTGACAGACAAGCTCATCGGCTGCATGCGCTAGTTAGGTGGCGCGTCGTTGAGACTGGATTACCGCTTCTTCAGATCATACACGACCGGCTCGGTCCACGGTTGCCCCTCAGCAAGCCCGTACCGCCGTCGCGGATGCTCAAGAACCTCTGCGGTCAACCGTACCACCCTGTCAATGTGCTTGGACAGCGAGCGTGACCTGTACACCCAGTCCCTGGTTTCCTCGTCGTAGGCAAGGTTGCAGCGTTCACCTGTGCCCACAACCAGCACGAGCAACCCATCACTCGTTCCGTATCCGTGGACCGTGCAGAATCCTCGAACTGGTACCGATGCGATGACAAGGACATCCACCCCGACGCTCCCAAGTGCCATCACGTGTTCGTAGGAGAAGCACGATTGTGACAGCGTCGTGTGCGGACCAGCCCTGAAGCGCGCCTGCCCAGCAGTATCCGCATTGCCACTGCGGGAACCCGAGTTGAGGCTATCGCAGAACGATCGAGTCCAGGCGGGATCCCGCACATCGAACCCGCACTCGGTCCGCAAATGCGCTACCACGCCTGCGGCGAGTGAATCAGCGCTCGCGGGACACGACGTGTCGCAATGGCGGCCTATCACCGCGACGGCACGAACGTCGTCCGTGTCTGCCATCTCGCTCCACTGGTGCTCCGTGAGGATCGGAGCGCATCCTCCAAGGAGAACGAGGAACACGAGTATCATCATTCGATGCGGCATAGAACTCACACTAGCGCTCCAGAGCGCTCACCTAGCTCCTACTCTGCTTCCCATTGGAATGTCAGCTGCTCATGCTCACCGGTCTCGACATCAACCACCCACAGAACGCCGTCATCGGAGGCACCGGCGTCCCAGTAGTCCCAGATCTCCCTCGCGTACGCGAGTCGCGTACCGTCGGGCGACCACGACGGGCGCGAGCCACCATCCCATGTCAGCTGCCCGGCGTTCGAGCCGTCGGCATCCATCACCCAGACCGACCAGATGTCGTCCCCCGACGCAGTCCCCGTCACATCCAGCTCACAGAAGGCGATCCGGCTGCCGTCGGGGGAGTACCGAGGCTGAACGGACCCGATATTCCCCACGTGCTCCCTGAGCACGGTCACGGATTCGCTCACAAGGTCATACTCGAAAATCCCACCCTGGTCCTGCGCGCTGTCGTACCATCCCTCGCACAGGAGTACGTCCGCTGTCGGATGCCAGTCCGGGCAGGTGCTGAGCGGGAAGACAGGCTCCTGGTTCTCTCCGGAGGAGGACATGATCCACACACCGGATGCACTGCCGCCGCTCTGCTTCCAAGCGATCCGGTCGCCGTCCGGGCTCCAGTCGGGATAGGCGTTCGACTCGCTGAACGTCAGCTGTGTCAGCCCCGTCCCGTCAGCGTTCATGGTGTAGATCTGCCCGTCCCCGAGCATCAGCGCCAGCTTGCTGCCGTCAGGAGACCAGGCCTGGCACCAACCATCCGACAGGATACGCTCGGCTTCCCCCGTCTCCGGGTCGAGAACCCACGTCCCTCGGAGCGACAAATCAACGTGGTACGCGCCACCGGGATGGAGAGGGAAGACAATGCCATTGTCTCTGTAGGCGATCAGTCCCTGCGACGACCAGCATGGATCCTCGTGGGAG
>JAUXGN010000031.1 GCA_030622115.1 Candidatus Eiseniibacteriota bacterium | reverse complement strand
TCTGCTTCAGTTTCTTGAGTTCGAGTTCGAGAAGGTCCATCCGCATTCCGCCTTCATCCAGCGGAACTCCGATCATGTGCGCGCCGTAGTTGTGGAAGGCGCTCAGGCCCCCGACATACGTCGGCTGCCCGACTATGACCGGATCACCGTTGTCGATGAAGCACTTCCCGACAAGATCCAACGCCTGCTGGGAGGCGACCGTGATGAGGATGTTGTCCGGGTTGAGCTTGACGCCGTTCTCCTGCTCGTGGTAGGCGATGAGCTCATCCTTGAGCTTCGGACCGCCCTCAGTCGGGCTGTACTGCAGCGCCGTCTTGCCCTCGCGCTCAAGGACGTCGAGCACAATCTCTCCCACTTCCTTTATGGGGAAGGCGTTCGGATCGGGCAGACCTCCGGCGAATGAGATGACCTCCGGCCTCCGAGTAAGCTTGAGAAGCTCGCGGATGATCGATTTCTTCATCCCTCGTGCGTTTGTTGAGAAGAGCCCCTGAAGATCGCTGACCATGTGTCCCCTCCCAGAAGACGCCTTCGTGCTGTCTTTAGCGAAACACCTGAGGTTAGCAGTAGTATCGTGGGGTGTCAAGCGCCAGACTGGAAGCCATATGGGGAACATCGCGGACTGTCGGCGTGCAAATTGCGGTCGGGCTTTCGACTTGACCGTATTCCCGTATCGTGATACCTTTTCGTGAAATTAGTTTCGCCAACGGTCCCGGTTGGGATTGGCAACTCTACACGCGAAGCCTCGGGACATGATGCACAAGATTGAACCGCGGAGATTCGATATGCCGAGCAAGAAGGAGCTGGGACGTAGACTGCGACTCGCCCGTTTCAGGAGAGGGTTCACGCTCAAGGATGTCGCCAGGCGCTGTGGGATGTCGGCCACCCACATTTCTGAGGTCGAACGTGGGAAGACGTCGCCGACGATCGGAGCTCTCCAGCGGATCGCGACCGCGCTTGGCGAGAACCCTTCGGTCTTCGTAACGGATGAGTCACTGTCTCATGTCGTGTTCACGAGGACCGGACACAGATGCGATCTGTACGTGACGGATGCCACCGGCAAGCCTGATCAGTTTCAGATTGCGAGCCCCGGCATACCTGGTGGGATCATGCAGGTTTTCACAAGGACCATTGCTGCAGGCTCAACTCTCTCAATGCAACCTCGGATAGGCGAAATCGTGATTGTCTGTCTCAAGGGGACGTGCAAATTTGCTATCGGTGATGACAGCATTGTTCTGAGAGAGAGCGACGCCGTCCAGTTCAAGACCGAAGACGGCTACGAGGCCGAGATCCTGGGGGACGAAGAGTATCAGGGTGTGGCCTTCCTCGCGTCTCCGGTCCTGGTGCGGCTCTAGCGATCGGCACGCCGGAGGGAGAACGATGTCAACACGAAAAGAACTGGGGCGCAGGCTACGTCTCGTGCGCCTTGAGAAGGGGCTGACGCTCAAGGATGTCGCTTCGGGGTCGGGGATGTCGGCCACGCACATCTCGGAGGTCGAGCGCGGGAAAACCTCGCCGACGATAGGCGCCCTTCAGAGGATTGCCAAGGCACTTGATGAGAACGTGTCGCGTTTCGTGAGAGAGGAATCACTACCGCTCGTCACACTGATGAAGTCGCGGGAGGGCCCCACTCACTACTTCAGTGATACTGAAGGCGAGCCGTGCACCCATGAGTTCAAGAGTTGTGGAATCCCCGCCGGCATCATGCAGATCATCACGCGGACTCTCGACCCAGGCTCGAAACACACGGCCCCTCCCCGCGTAGGAGAGATGGTACTGGTCTGCACGGCCGGGATGCTCCGCATCACCGTCGCCAACAAGACCACAGTTCTCAGAGAAGGCGACACCCTTCAGTTCCGATTGGATGAGGGATACGAGTGTGAAACCATAGGCGATGAGGTCCAGCGGGCGATCGCCGTCCTGGTATCCCCGACTCTCATCCAGATCTGACAATCTGCATATCACAGGAGACAGCAGCATGCCCACTAAGGAAGAGGTTGGACGCCGGATCAAGCTGGCCCGTTTCAGGCAGGATATGACGCTCAAGGAGGTAGCCGTACGCTCCGGGATGTCAGCCACGCACATATCTGAGATAGAGCGCGGCAGGACATCGCCCACCCTTGGCGCGCTCGAGCGCATCGCCAAGGCCCTGGGAGAGCGATCGGCGCACTTCGTAGAAGAGACAACCAATTCCCTCGCCGTTCTCACGCGCAGGAACGAGAGGACGAAGATGTACTTCTGCGATTCTCATGAGCACGTCACCGAGACGGAGGCGCTCACGAAGACCGTGCCCTGGAGCATGACCCGTATCTTCAGGGATATCACCAAGCCCGGCGTGACCACCGGCCGCTCACCCGCTCTCGGTGAGATAGCCGTGCTATGCGTCTCAGGCATGCTCCGTTTCGCTATCGAAGGCTTCTCGACCGTCCTGAGAGAGGGTGACACTATCCAATTCTCTCTCACGCGAGGCTTTGAGTTCGAAAACATCGGGGACGAGCCGGCGGAGTCCATCTCCATCGCGACGCTGACAGCCAACACGGGCTGGTAGGATCCGGTCCCGCCCCTCTCTTCACCACAGTACCGCAGGTCGTTGCACAGGCCCGGGATGTGAGATACGCTCTCACCTTCCGGGTCTTGTTCTATAACCTCACCATATGCTCATTTGCAGCCATTGCTCATAGCCAATCAACCGTAGCACCACCACTATAATGGGTACTGCTACCCCTGTTACACTTGCCGCTTGGCACAATCTGTGCAATAGAGACCACTTGAGCACCCGCATGACGGCGGATGCTCCCCCACATCGCACGGAGGCGGACTGTGGAACACGACCATAGACCTCCCAAGGAGCTGACATCATGAAACCTATCAGACGAGTACTAAGGGACGAATCCGGATCGATCCTTGTTGCAGTATCGCTTCTGGCAATCGTCATGCTGATCGTGGTTCTCAGCATCTTCGAATTCGCGTCGGGTGATTCGAGTCTGGCTGCGAGGCGCACCGAGCATTCGCGTGCCCTCTATCTTGCCGAGTCAGGACTCGCGCGCGCCCATACCTGGCTTGAGGCTCAGTATGACCCGCCGCCAGGCATATCGGAGATAGCGCCCTTCGGGGCGTCACCCGAGACACTGGACATGGGTACCTACACGGTATCGATTGTCCCCGACGTCGGGAACCCCGCGGCCGCGCGGAAGATCTACACTATCCGCTGCACCGGCGTCAGTGGATCAGACTCGCGAATGCTCGAGCGCGTCGTAACCACGCACTCGTACGCCCAGTTCATATATTTCACCGAGGAAGAGCACCCGCCGGGAACGACGAGACCTGTCTGGTTCTGCTCGGCTGACATGCTTGACGGTTCTCTTCACACGAACGGTCAGATCCACGTACTCGGTGACCCGCACTTCGCCGGTCATGTCTCAAGCGCGTACGGCGGTCCGGACGACTCCGACGCCTCTCACACTCCGGCGTTCATGTACTACAATGGCAGCCGCTACAACAACATTGAATCATCGGCCCCGAGCAACGCGCCGTACGATGAGCCCGTTTTCGACGACGGATATGAGTTGGGGACTTCCGATATCGAGCTCCCCAGCTACGTGGATGATCTTATCACCCTGGCAACCGAGGACGGCCTCACTATCTCCGGCGACGTTGAGATAGTCCTCAGCAGGGACCCCGGGGACGGTCACATGTACGGCTATGTCAGCTACAGGGATCTCTCCGGAGGCGAGTGGATCGATGTCGAGCTCTCATCGTTCAACGGAGTCATGTACGTCAGCGGTGAGATTGAGGTGTCTGGAGTGCTCGACGGCACGCTCACGATCGCTACCGGCGGTAACGTGCACATCGTCGACGACGTGCTCTACCGCGCCAGCGACGCGAATGGCCCGAGTGAGGACTGCGACGATATCCTGGGGCTGGTCTCCGAATCGAACGTCATCGTCGACTACAACACTGCAAACGAGAATGACTGCGTAATCCACGCACACATCATGGCTCTCGGTACGTCGTTTGAGGTCGAGGGCTACTCATCCGGAAGCCCCCGCGGAACTCTGACGGTGCACGGAGGGATCATCCAGAGATATCGCGGCTGTGTCGGCACTGGCTATCTCAGCGGTGATGAGATCATCATCTGCAGTGGCTTTGCGAAGAGCTACAACTACGATCCCAGGTTTGAGAACGTCCAGCCCCCAGGCTACTTCATGACTGGGCGTTACTACAAGCGCGCATGGAGGGAGCTGGCCTGTGGCTAGCAAGCAATTCATAGGATCCGACGGGCAGTCTGAGCTCATGAACAACCGCGGCATCACGCTGGTCGAGGTGCTGATTGCAGCTATTCTGTCGACGGTCGCCATAGCTGCGGCGTTCGCCGTATACGCAGGCACAATGCACTCGTGGGAAGGAACGGCGTGTCTCACGAACGTGCAGCGGGAAGCGTCCCTTGCCGTAGAGGTCATGGCCCGGGAGATCAGATGTGGATCATCGGTGACCATCGGCGCTGGAAGCAACGCGATCTCCATCTACTATGACACCGGAACAAGCGACAGCTTGATGGCCACATTCCACACCGATGGAAGCAACCAACTGATCGATATAGACGGCGGAATCGTCACCTCAAACGTCTCGTCCCTGAGCTTCTCGAGTCCGGACGGACGGGCGATCAACATCGACGTTATCGTTGAGAACGGTCGCGGAACAACCACGACCACAGATGACCAGCATGTGCTCATGTCGTCGACAGCGGTCTGCAGAAACTGAGGCAGGTAGATGGTGACAGCAACACCCATAGGTGCCGGAGTCCCGCGAAGCGGCAGGCGCCGTCTTGTGCGTGGGAACCAGGCAGGAACGACACTGATTGAGATCATGTTCTCAGTGGTTGTGCTGAGCCTGATTATGGTCCCAGTCTTTGACTCGCTCGTGTCGGGACGCATGCTCGCGGCCCATCGTGGCGAGGAACGTATGGCGCTCAAGCTCATCGAGAGGAAGACAGAGCAACTCATGCAGGCAGGGTTCGGATCGGTGGGCTCCGATGCCGACGTCTCAAGCACGAATCTTGCGGCTGGAACCCATCCGATCGACCCAAGCATAGTCCTGAACACGCGAGGGGACGCCAACTCCGCCAATGATGTCCTCGGCCTTCTGACCTGGGATGTCCAGACGCTCTCGTGGTCCAGCTCCGGCGATTCGGTCTTCGTCAAGCAGGTTGAAGTCAAGCTGGTCTGGCCCTCCGCCGCTCCACGTGACAGTGTGATGCTGACATCTCTGATAGGAAGCTAGGGCCGGCTGTAGTAGTAGGCCGCGCTGTGCGTGCAAGCGTCTCTCAAGAAAGGCCCCGGTTCGAAAGAATCGGGGTCTTCTTCATTGCTGGGTGCTGGAGTGTGGAAGTGTGGATGGATTCAGCTGAGCAACATGCCGTACCACGTCAGTATCGTCTCACCCCAGATCGTGGCTACGAACGCACCTATCGCGATGAAGGGACCGAATGGCATGCTCCTGTCCCAGTCTGACCCGTGAGCCCTGACTGCGACGGTGCCCGCAAGAGCTCCGAAGAGGAAGGCGGCGAATAGCAGCAGCAGCACGGTCTGCCATCCCAGAAAGGCGCCGAGCATCGCAGCGAGTTTGATGTCTCCCCCGCCCATGCTCTCCTTGCCGAAGGCAGCCTCGCCGATGATGGCAATGAGATAGAGCGCGCCGCCACCCACTACCGCACCCAGAAGAGATCCACCAAACGTCGTCAGACCAAGATACGGCGCCAGGATGAGCCCTATGGCGATCCCCGGGAGCGTCACGCGGTCGGGTATGATCCTCAGATCCAGATCAATGAATGAGACGACGATCAGAACGTAGCTGAGCAGACACAGGACCAGCGCCTCTCGGCCCAGACCGTAGCGCCACAGCAGAAGCACGGGCACCAACCCGGCCAGCGCTTCAACCACAAGATACCGCGAGGAGATGACCGCCTTGCAGTGGCGGCACCTCCCCCGCAGCATCAGGTAGCTCACAATGGGGATGTTGTCCCGCGGTGTGATCCTGCGACCGCACTCAGGACACGCAGACGGCGGCCTCACGATCGACTCCCCTCTTGGAAGACGATAGATGATCACATTGAGGAAGCTGCCGAAGATAGCTCCCATTGCGAACAGGCTCGCCGCCACCAGCACTACCAGGCCTCCGTCTTTGCGTCGATCTCACCCTCGCGCCGCTCGCTGTAACGCTGGAGCGCCTCTCCGCTCAGAATTCTCGGCGTCAGGAAGAGGACGATCTCTGTGTCCGTCTCTATCCTGATACTCTTTCTGAAGAGCTTCCCGAGGAGCGGAATGTTACCAAGTAGAGGCACCTTGAAATCAGTGTCTACTACGTCTGTTCTGAGAAGACCGCCGATGACGACTGTCTGGCCATCCGGTATCATAACAGTGGTCCTGGCCGTTCTGTGCTTCGTGTCCACGGCATCATCAGGGAAATAGGCCGAGCGCTGTGCCGAGCTGACCATCGGCTCGACTTCCAGCGTTACGATATCCTCACTGTTCACGTGAGGTGTCACCTTCAGAGTAACACCTACCTGGCCGAAGATCGGCTCGACGGTCGACTCCTGCCCGCCTTCGCGATAAGTAACCTTCCGAGCCAGGGCCATGTTGCGGATGATCTCGATCACAGCTTCCCGGTTATCCAGCGTCAGGATCTGAGGCCTTGCGAGGACTCGCGCTCTTCCTTCCTTCTGCATGGCCGATATCATGGCAGCGATGTCCTTGAGATCGCTGAATGAGGCAAACTTGCCGAATGAAAGCTCGAAGAGACCCTCCGCATCCGAGGTGTTGTTGAAAGTCGTATGGTACGAAGCCCCTGCCCCGTCATCCATCGGGTTGCTCGCGTCCCAGGAGATGCCGAGTTCGTGCGATGAGTCCCCCGAGAACTCTACGATCTTGGCCTCTATGAGGACCTGACCGGTTGGTGTATCCAGTTCATGGATCAGCGCTCTGAAGGTCGCCATGTTCTCAGGGATATCCGAGACGACGAGCGAGCTGGTCCTCTGGTCGACGACGACGCTACCAAGATCAGTAAGAACTTCCTGGATGGTCTCGCCCAGCTCAACAGCGTCAGCGTAGTCGGTTCTGAAGACCTCCGTCATCGTCGCCACCGGCGGTCCTTCCGGCGATGACATGATGACATAGATGTTGGTTCCCTTCTGCCGTGTGTACCACAGGCCGTTCGCCCGCAGGATCGCCGCAAGGGCATCCTCTACCAGAACGTCCTCAAGGTAGACGTTGATGTTCTTTCCAACGAGTTCCGAACCGATCAGGAAGTTGATGCCCGATTTCTGAGTCATCACCTTGAGCACACTTCCCAGTGTGACATTCTGCAGGTTGAGCGATATCCGCTGGCTTCTGACGCTCTCCTCGCTTGCGCGTGTCTGGGACCACGCAAGGCTAGTCGCCGCAATAAGCACCGCGCCGATCACCAAGAGCAGTACTGCACTCCGGAAACGTGGTGGATTCAATCTGCTGAACATATTCTCCAACCTCCTCAGTCGACGGTAAGCTTAAAGGTTTTTGACCTGTAGGTCAGTGACACGCTGCTGATCTCTATTCCAACAATGCGCGCTCCCTTTATCTTGTCTCCGACGCGCAGATCCAATCCATCTATCATCGCTATGGGGTTGTCGGGATCCCAAATGACACCGTAGAGAGTCATGAATGGAAGCTCAATAGGTGCGGGGGCCTGCGACGCCTGCGGAGCGGGGCTGCTCGATCTGGATATGGCCTTGAGCAGTGGCTCCATGGGATCGCGAAGGTCTATTCCGCCGTAGATCTTCCTAGCTCCGGCCTTCGCTATGGAAGCAACCGACAGCAGGAGGCCGGGATCCTTGTCAAGAAGGCTGCGGTTGCCGGAGTCGGCCGCAGCGGCGACTGAATCCGTGGCTCCATCCGGAATCACTTTGACCACGACCACAACCACAAGGATGAGACCCAGGAGGCACACCGCGATCTGCTTCTTCCTGTCTGCCGTCAATTCACTCGTCTTCACCGCGCTCAGCCCTCCCAGGAGACCGCGCCCACAACGATCCGGACTTCGGCGTCCCCTGTTCCACTCTCCGGACCATCTATTTCGACTGACCTTACGGTCAGATACCTCTCGGAACTCTCGATCGCGGCGATGAATTGCCCGAGTTCATGAAAGGATCCCACAAGCGAAAGCTCGATCGGATACTCCGTCACACGCCTTGACAGCTCTCCCTCGACAAGCAGCGTGGGTTCCCCACTGAACCTGAGTCCTGCGTCTTCTCCCATCTCCTCGAGTACGGCGATCACGGTCATTCGCTGATCACCGTGCATGAGGGCGTCCTTGAACCCCGCGACCGCGGTGCTCGACTCGCGTACGATGAAGAAGTCCTGGATGATGTCTTTCTTCTCCATCAGGACCTCCAGCCTCACGCAGACCGGCTTCAGGACGACGAAATACGAGATGTTCGCGGCAGCGATATACACGAGAACCGCCACCGCAGCGATCTTCCAGATCGACCACGGGGCCTGGATGATCGAGCGGCCACGTCTGAAGAAAACAGCAACAGCCCCGGAAGATCGCGTCGCTGTTGCGCGGTCTCCCAGTTCCTGAGTTTCCTGTTCAGGCTCCTCATCGGCCTTCTTGCAACTGAACGGCAGTTTCAACATCCACCCCCACCAACTGTGACCCGTAAGCCCCCCTTGACTCACTGGTCATCAGATCGTGCGATACGTTCGTGACTACCTGAAAAGACACGTGATCTCGAATCCGATCACCGAGTGTCCATCTATCCTCGATTTGCCGGTCTCGGCAAACCTGACCTCTGATATGTAACTCTTGAGTTCCGAGTCTTCTTCGAGTCTGGTCGCGAAGCTCTGAATCGCCTCTTCGCTGCTCGTGTCCCCCGACGAAAGAGCATGCCCTTCGATGACTATGCCCCTGAAGCCCTTCTTCCGCCCATCGTTCCGCGGCACCTTGAGGCTCACGTGGGTCAACCAGACGTCGTCCTGAACCGCTCCGGCCACAGCCTCCCAGATGTATGTGATCTCAGTGCGCGAGCTGATGGCTCCGCTGATCTCCTCGAGATCGGGCTTGATCCTCCGCATGATAGAGGCGAGTTCCTCCAGGGTCGGCGTCCCCGGATAGATCGCGCTCAAGTCTCCCTCCAGCTTGTCGATCTCGTTTGCATAGACATCGATCATCCTGAAGTTGGCTGTCGAGAAAAAGACAACGGCCAGAACGGTCAGGATGCAGAGCAGCGCCGAAAAGGACACGACGGAGAAGATGACCTTCTTCCTTTGGTCGGGCACGACACTCTGGCGTATGAGGTTAATATCGTACATCGCGCTAGTGAACGTCCTCCCCCATGGCCAACGCAGCGGCCAGAGACACGAACGGCGCCAAGTGATCCACCGTTGCCCGGTCGAATCGACCCTCATCCATCTCGATCGACTCGAGAGGACTCCACTTCAGCGCATGGATGCCGGTCGCATTCTCAAAAGCCTTGAGGATGCCCGGGAAACCCGATCCTCCACCACACAGGTAGATACGGTCCACGTCGCTCCCACCATCTCTGCTCTTGTAGTATGCTATCGACCTCGCTACTTCCTCGACTAGACGCCGCGTGACTGCGTCGGCAGCATGCAGCACTGCAGAGTTTGTAGTCGTCTCTGTCATCTTGACCTTCTCGGCTTCCTTCAGGTCCAGACCGAGCAGCGTTGCGATGGCCTTCGTGTAGGTGTCACCGGCGACAGCCACATCCCTGGTGAAAGGGACCATGCCCCTTCGCGCTATCCCTATGCTGGTGGTCCTCGCACCAATGTCCACGATGGCGAGCGTGGTGGACTGCTGCTCCTGTGCAGCCAGAAGTGCCTCCAGAAGCACGAGCGCATCGACGCCGATGCTCCTGGGGTCGAAGCCGCAGTTCTTCATGAGCTGCATCTTCGAATCGACCTCCGACTTCATTGCTGCAACGAAGAGCACGTCCGAGGGACGGTGCTCAGAAGCGGCCTTCACGACTGTGTAGTCCACATACGAGTCGGCGATATCGAAGGCGATCACCTGGCTGCCCTCGTACCAGACAGCTCCCTTCACCTCTTTCTCAACCATCTTCGGGAAGTGGAAACCCCTCACCGCGACATGGGACCCGCTCACGGACGTAACGGCCCTCCGTCCACCTTCCCCGCATGCATCCCTGACCGAGCGAACGGCGGCCGACATCGCCGTCTCATCTCCCGGCGATTCGACAGCGGCGAGCGCCAGGTTCTCCAGGTAGAAAGCCCCCGGATGACCTGAGAGTTCAACCAATTTGACGGAGGTAGATCCGATGTCCAGACCTACAAGCGTCCTTGTTTCATGAGCGAACACTGTAAGAACTCCCCCTGATCTTGCACCCTGTAGCAGTTCCTGCCGATCTCCACCCCGTCGCCTCTAGTTGCTGACAATGTCCCCGTTCTCGTTGATCGTCTTCAGCACACTTGACACGTCAGTCGCACACATCGCGGTGCTCAGTGACCCGTCGCACTTGATAGTGAATGCGTTCGCCCCCGAGGCGCCGTCGAACGTGTAGCACTCCTCACTGAAGTACCTTCCCTCGAAGTCGTCCGGGCTCACACCCAACACCCCGCCTGCCGTTACCAGAGCGCCGTCGGCAAAACTCGCGTCCGCGTAGGAGCCGTGCTCCGCGTAGTAGGCGCGCATGGCGTTCTTGACCAGACCGAGCGCAGCAGTGGCTTCGGTGCCCATTGAACGTTCAGGTACGACTTGATACATGGGAATCGCCACCGCGGCGAGCACACCGACTATCATTACGACGATCATGAGCTCGACGAGCGTGAAACCTCGCTCGTTTCTGTTCTGCATGCCTGCAACCTCCTTCTCATCGGACACCCGCTTGAGCCGAGCGTAACGCAAAGGAACCTATTCTCCGGCTCTGACGCTCTGTGAGGTGTCCCGGTGCATACTCGATAGCAGAAGCTCCTATTCCCCTCCTTGTTGGATGCCCCCGGGGGCAACACTGCAACAGGTGTCGCCCCCGGATCATGCGTCTTCGTTACGAGTTGGTGATATCGCCGTTCTGATTGATCGACCGCACGATGGTTGAGACTTCTCCCGCCTGCGTGGCCGCACTGCTTGCACCATCGCATTCGATATCGAACGCAACAGCAGTCGGAACAGCGTCAAACGTGTAGCACGCTGAACTGAAGTAACGTCCCATAAGGTCGTTATCAGTCACATCAAGCACGCCGGCAGCAGTGACCAGGTCACCGATTGCAACACCCGTGCCTACGTACGTCCCGTGCTCGGCATAGAACACGCGCATGGCGCCACGAATCGTGCCCAGCGCCGCTACGGCCTCTGAGGCCTTAGCACGCTCGGTAGCTCCCTGGTACATCGGGATTGCCACCGCGGCCAGGATTCCCACGATAATGACCACAATCATCAGCTCGACGAGGGTGAAACCCCCCTGATTCTTGCGTAGCATCTTATTCACCTCCTCTCCTGCTCTCTGAATGTACCCCTGTTGACTCGACCTACTGTATTCCAGTTGCCATCTGGAAAATGGGCAGGTAGATCGCCAGCACTACAACTGTCACGATGCCGCCGAGCCCAACGATGAGGGCCGGCTCTATCATTGCTGTCAGTCCGCTAATTGCAGTGTCGACCTCGTCCGTGTAGAAGGCGGACACTCTCTCCAGCATATCGGGCAGATTGCCCGACCTCTCCCCAGCCGAGACCATGCTGACGACCATCTTCGGAAAGACCGGGGACTCTGCGAGCTTCTCAGAGATGGTCGCCCCATTGACGACTCCTTCATTCACTCTGTCTATCGCGTTCTTGACCACGGAGTTGCCCGAAGTCTCGGAGACGATTTCGAGTGCGCTTACAACCGTGACTCCGTTCTCCAGGAGCGTTCCGAGCGTCCTGCTGAACCTGGCAACCGATGCCTTCTGGATCAGCTTCCCGAACATGGGGAGCTTGAGAATGAGCCCGTCAAACCTGAGCCTGCCCGCCGTCGTCTTCTTCCACTTGAGAAAGAAGAAGATCCCAAGTCCGAGAACCAGGACCTCCCAGAGGATATTCTGCCCCAGGAAACGTGAGATCGTGATCAGGAACGTGGTGAGCGGCGGCAGTGTCATATCGAAGTCCGCGAAGATGACCTCGAACCTCGGAATCAGGAAGAACATGATGGCTATGACTGCGAACAGGAAGAAGCACGCAATGAACACCGGATAGGTCGACGCCGATATGATCTTCCTGGTAAGGGCGTCCCTCGCCTCGAGGTAGCTGGCCAGACGCGCGAGCACGGCCGGCAGCGACCCGGACTCCTCACCGGATTTCACCATCGACACGAACAGCGTCGAGAATACCTTCTTGTGCTTCGCGACTCCCTGAGAGAGCGTCGATCCGGCCTCGATGTCCGCAGCTACGTCCTTGAGTATGCCTGCCAGCGTCTGGTTATCGATCTGATCGGCGATTCCATCAAGACTCTCGAGCACAGGCAGACCGGCGTCCAACATCGCGGAGAGCTGGCGACAGACCACGGCCTTGTCCTTTGTCTTCACCTTCTTGCCGCCCTTTGAGCGACCGGCCTTTTCCGTCGTCACGAGCGGCGCAACGGAGACGACAACAAGGTTCTCCTTCCTCAGGAGAGACACGAGGCCCATCTCGGTCTCGGCGCTCCGAGTACCCTCTACGGTCCTGCCTTTGACATCCTTGGCCGTGTATCTGAATTCGGACATCGTGCGTTTCCCTCTGCCTTGATGGTCTGTCGAAAGACCCGCTTCTCCCAAGTTCTAATTGGCCGCTCTCTGCCCGGAGATGGGCATGTTGATCTTCAGTTTTCCAAGCTCTCTCATTATTCCCTTGATGTCGTTCGAAGAGAGGAGCGCCGTCTCCGGCGAGAGATTCCCCTCTTGCGTCAGTCTCAGAAGCGATGAGTTCAGACTGTGCATGCCGTCCTTCGATCCCGTCTCGATCGTGGACCTCAACTGCTGGAGGTTGTTCTCCCTGATCAGATTCCTCACCGCCGCCGTCGCTACCATCATCTCAGTAGCCAACCGCCGGCCGGTTCCGCTCGCGTCCGGCAGAAGCTGCTGGACAAGCACCCCCTCCAGACAGAGCGACAGCTGCGTCCGCACGCCCTGCTGTTCGTGCGAAGGGAAGATGTCAACGATTCTGCTTATCGCCTGGGGCGCTTCACTCGTGTGGACTGTGGTCAGCACGAGATGGCCGGTCTCTGCAAGCGTCAGCGCCGTGCGAACCGTATCGAGGTCTCTGATCTCACCTATGCAGATCACGTCCGGATCCTGTCGCAGCACTTGTCGGACGGCCTCTGAGAAGGACCGCGTGTCCCTATCGAGTTCTCGCTGGTTCACGATGCTCTGCTTGTGTCTGTGCAGGTACTCGATCGGGTCCTCGATCGAGAGGATGTGAACAGCCTTGGTAGCGTTGATATAGTCGATCATCGAAGCCAGGGTTGTTGATTTGCCTGAACCGGTCGGTCCACTCACGAGAACCAGGCCGTGGAGCTTCTCACAGAATTCCTGCATCACCGCCGGGACGCCGAGTTCCTGCATCGAGGGGATCTCCCAGGGCAGGTGACGCACGGCGGCGGCAACGGTTCCACGCTGGAAGAATACGTTCAGTCTGAAACGCCCGAGTTCCTCCACGCTGAAGGACGTATCAAGTCCCTTCTCAACTTCGAGACGTGCGATCCTCTTCTCGTCAAGCATCGAGTATGAAAGCTCCCGGGTTTGGTCAGGACTGAGCCGCGGAGCGTCATACGGCTCCAGCTTGCCGTCGACCCTGAACAGGGGCGGCACGCCCGGCGTGAGATGAAGATCCGACGCCCGACGGGACACCATTTCCCGCAGGAGCATCACAATTGGCTCGCTCAGACCGCTGTCCAGCATCTCGTTCCCCCTAGCCACTCGCGACCGCCAGAACTTCGTCTATGGTCGTCGTGCCTTCGCAGACCTTCTCCATGCCGTTCACAAGAAGCGGTCTCATCCCATCGGCAATGGCGGTGTCTCTCACTGCCTCACCGACGTTCCCCGACAAGACGAGTTCCCTGACAGCGCGTGTCACGGGGAATAGCTCATAGAGAGCCATTCTTCCCTTGTAACCCGATCCGGAGCACTTGGAGCAACCTGCGCCCCGCTTGAAGACGGTGTTGGTCGCCTCCGGCATGACCTCCCGGAACTTCTCAAGAAGCAGCGGTTCCGGATCGTATTCCTCGCGGCAGTCCTCGCAGATCTTCCTGACGAGTCGCTGCGCAATCACAAGATTCAACGATGTGCAGATCAAGTACGGTTCGGCTCCCATATTGAGGAGTCGATCTATCGAAGAGGTAGCGTCGTTCGTATGAAGAGTGCTGAAGACCAAATGGCCCGTCTGCGCGGCCTTGATGGCGATCGATGCCGTCTCGAGATCGCGGATCTCACCCACGAGGATCACATCCGGATCCTGGCGGAGGAACGACCTGAGAGCCGCGGAGAAATCCAACCCGATCATCGGCTTCGCCTGAACCTGATTGACTCCCTCGAGCTCGTACTCGACAGGATCCTCCACGGTCATGATGTTCTTGTCCGGCGAATTGATGTACGAGAGCGCAGAGTAGAGCGTGGTTGTCTTGCCGCTTCCTGTTGGACCAGTCAGCAGAATCATCCCGTGCGGTGCGCTGATCGCACTCTTGATGAGATCAAGTGACCCCTCATCGAATCCGAGTTCGCTCAGATCGGTCTTCAGATTCGTTCTGTCCAGAATTCGCATCACGACCTTCTCACCATAGATGGTAGGGATCATGGAGACGCGGATGTCGACCTCGCGTCCCATTACCCTCACTCTGCAGCTGCCATCCTGAGGGAGTCGCCGTTCGGCGATGTTGAGTCCGGAGAGGATCTTGATCCGGGAAGTGATCGCCCACTGCATCTTCTTCGGAGGTGGCAGTATCTCCCGAAGCACACCATCGACTCGGAGGCGCACGGCGATGTCCTTGTCGCGCGGCTCAATGTGGATGTCGCTCGCCCCCTCCTGAATTGCCTGAAGCAGGATGAGATTGACAAGCCTGATGACCGGAGCATCATTCGGTTCAATGGAGAGCTGCTCTGAATCCACGCTGCTGGTTACGGCGCCATCGACCTCAACCTCAACGATGCTCTGAATCGATTTCTCGATGTCGATCTCATCGCCATAGAATTTCTCGATCGCAGCCTGGATCATGCCCGCATCGGCCTTGACGGGCCGGACACCGTAGCCGGTGTTCGCAGCGACTGTGTCGGTTGCGATCACGTCCAACGGATCGTCCATCGCGACGAGAAGAGAACCATCTTCTCGCGCTACAGCGATGAGGTGGAAACGTCTTGCCATCTCGCGCGGAACCAGCTGGGCCACATGCGAGTCAACCTCGTAGGTGGAGAGATCCAGCTCAATCCGTGCATCTGAGTCGGCATACGTCACAGCAAGTCCCTTCGATTCGGCCCTAACATAAGGCCCCATAAGCGCCTGCAGTATGTAGAAGACTGCAAGGCCCATGCCAGTCCATCTTGACGACCTGATAATATGGTGACAGAGTGCAAAGCCCGGTGGGTTGGCACGTTACGCCCATCCGTGACCCGACGGACAGCGTCCGTGCCACATGGTTCCTGAACCCTATTCCCTCTGCAAGTGAGGTTGCTTCGCATCATGCATGAGCGTCGACTCGAAAACCGGATACGGCACGGGTTCTCCGGCCTCCCGCTGCTGAGTGGAATTCAGGAACGCTTCGACAATGACCGGGTCGAACTGCGTTCCTGAACCGTCTTTGAAGATCTGAATCGCCTGTTCGGGCGTCATGGGCTCCCTGTATGGACGCTTCGATGTGAGCGCGTCGTACGCGTCCGCCACGGCCAAGATCCTCGCCCCAAGCGGAATGGCTGAACCCGAGAGCCCGTCCGGGTAACCGCCTCCATCGAACCTCTCGTGATGGTGCTTCACCATCTTGATGACGTCCCGGAGTTCATCAATCGGATCGAGGATCCTGGCTGCCAGGACTGGATGCTCCTTGACGGATTCCCATTCCATGGCATCAAGCTTCCCCGGCTTGTTCAGGACGCTCTCCTTCACGCCGATCTTCCCTATATCGTGAAGGAAGCCGGCGATCCATATGCTCCTTATCTCTGGTTCAGAGAGGGACAAGTATCTTGCAATGCGGACGGACTCCTCCGCCACCCTGGCCGAATGGCCCTGCGTGTACTCGTCCTTGGCCTCCAGCGCCTGGGCCAGGGCCTTGATGCTCCCGATGAACAGGCTCCTCAGGTTGCCGTTGGCATCATTGAGCTGCTTCGTTCGCTCGTGCACCATGGATTCCAGGTTCCTCTGGTATTCACGGTTCTGAACGATCAGGCGCTTCTTCTCGACTGCCCTGTCCACCGTTAGCGTGAGCATATCCAGGTTGAGAGGCTTCGAGAGATGGTCGTGGGCGCCGAGCTTCATGGCTTCAACGGCTGAGGCAAGATCCGGCGCCCCCGTCATGATCACGACGGCGACATCCTCGTCGGTCAGCCTGATGCGGCGGAGCATCTCGATGCCGCTTATGCCCGGCATGTTCACATCGGAAAGGATCCCGTCGTATGCAGTCTGGGCGAGCATGCTCAGAGCGCGCTCCGCGTCCTCGGCGAGATCGCACTCGTATCCATCGTCGGTCAGCTTGAGCTTCACGAGTTCCCTGATGCTCGGCTCATCATCGACTATGAGGATCCTGCCCTTTGCCTCCCCCAAACCTCGTCCTCCCACGCTCCCGCTGCGTCATCGCATGTGCCCTGCAGCGCATGCTGGATGGGTGTTCATCGTCCCGCGCGCCCCCAAGCGGAAACGCGCGCGCCTCAACAGTGCCGCAATAGAGCAAGGAGTGTACCAGTGACAAAAGGAGTGGTAGCCGCTGACCCCAGTGGCTGGGAACATCCGGCTTGCGCAATCATCGTTACGATCGGAGAGACCTGTGTACGAAAGGGCGAATTGCTTGCGGAATTGGGTATGGTTGGAGCAAGAGAGGGGCCGCGCGCCATATTGTTCAGTAACTGAACAGCATACGGCGCCCGCACGAGTGCAAATGGCGACCGGAAGCGCGTATCCTAGCGCCCGAGGTCAGCGATGTCGACCTGCTTCCACTCCCTGGCGAGTTTGTTCCACTTGTAGCAGCGCACGGTGTCCACGACCTCATCGTCAGAGTAGACGTTCTCGAACTCGGCGTCAGAGCCTACGCGCCTTGAATAGGTGACCTTGCGTTCGAGAAGGAGTGGCTTGACGGTTCTCTCAAGCATCATTCTGCCGGAAGCCCCGTCAAAGACGGCTGTCTCCACAGTCCTCCCCCGTTCGGGGTACTCCTCGAACGAGTGCTCGACAAACCCGAAGAGCTTCTCGATCTTGTCGAGGAGACCTTCCCACTTTGTTTGATGCATCTCTCCTCCCCTTGGACGGCGCCGGCCAAGTGCCGGGTCAGCGCGGAGTCCCCGTGGCCCTCTGTAGCCTGAATGCGTGTGCCTGTGATTATAGCTCTAGTTGGGTCCCACAAGAAGCTGGTTCTCTGCATCGCGGACTCAGGAGGTAGTGTCGCCTTCCTGCCGGGAATCTGGTATCGTAGTGGCAGTCGAGGATACCTCCTGCATGATGGAAACAACCGGGAAGGACGACAGATTGGCTGGGAAGCGCATCGAGCGGATACTGGTCACAGGATCCGAGGGACAGATCGGATCCGAACTGACACGGGAACTTCGGAAACGTTACGGCAACGACAACTGCATAGCCAGCGACATCACGGACGCGAACTCCGGGAGAAGCGGAGACACTGGACCATACTTGCGCCTGGATGTGACGGATCGCGCGGCGTTCAAGGATGTTGTCGATGCGCAGCGAATCGATACGGTAGTCCATCTTGCTGCGATTCTGTCTGCCACCGGCGAGAAGGATCCCTTGAGGGCGTGGAACGTCAATGTCACGGGGCTCATCAACGCGCTCGAGATCGCGCGTGAGTGCGAACTGACTCAAGTGCTGTGCCCGAGTTCCATAGCCGTGTTCGGCGATGGGTGCCCACGCGAGAACACGCCACAGGAGACGGTACTCAAGCCGACAACGATTTACGGAGTTACCAAGGTCACGGGGGAGCTTCTCTGTGACTACTACGCACGCCGCTTCGGCGTCGACGCGAGAGGACTCCGGTACCCGGGAATCATCTCCGCTCTGACTCTTCCCGGTGGAGGGACGACGGACTACGCCGTCGACATATACTACAAGGCCGTTGAGAATGGGCAGTACACGTGCTTCGTGAAGGCCGACACCAGGCTGCCCATGATGTACATGCCGGACTGCATCAAGGGTACCATCGATCTCATGGAAGCCAATCTCGATCGACTCGAGCATCATGGCGACTTCAACATGGCTTCGATGAGCTTCAGTGTTCAGGAGCTGGCTGATTCCATCCGCCGGCACATCCCGGAATTCGAGATCACCTATGAGCCGGACTACCGACAGGCCATCGCGGACTCATGGCCCGCCTCGATCGATGATTCGGCCGCCCGTCGCGAATGGGGATGGAACCCCGATTACGACCTCGAAGCTACGACGTCCGACATGCTCAAGACGCTCGCGAAACGGCACAGTGAGGGCAAGCTCTACGGCTAGTTCTGCGGCGACTCCTCCAGCACTTCGGCAACTGCGAGATTGATGGCGGAGATCCCGCAGATGATTCCCTCAAGACCTGTCAGAACGCCGAACCACGCAGGCAAGCGGAACCAGTGTTCTATCGCCAGAAGCCAGAAGAGAACCGTGGTCATCCCGAACCCCATAAGACCGAGAGGAACCGGGTTCGCGAGATCGTTCTTCATGTTCCTTCCCTACATGCCGTATTTGTCGATGATCGCCTTCTTGTCCATACCGATGATGCCGTACTTCTCTCCCACCTTTGCGAAGGCGGCAACGCACTTGTCGATGTGCTCGATCTCATGCGCCGCCGAGAGCTGAACACGGATCCGCGCCGCGCCGGCCGCGACAACCGGGAAGAAGAAACCGATCACGTAGATACCCTCGGCGTACATGTCCCTCGCTATATCGTTCGCAAGCTTCGCATTGTAGAGCATTACGGGGACGATGGGCGTCACGCCAGGTCGGATGTTCAGACCGGCCGACGTCATTCCCTCCCTGAAGCGCTGTGTGTTCACCTCCAGCTTGTCCCGTCGCTCCGTCGTCTTCGACAGTACGTCAATGACCTTGATGGATCCGGCAACAATGGGCGGCGCCATGGAGTTGGAGAAGAGATACGGCCGTGCCTTCTGGCGGCAGAGTTCAATGAGTTCCTTCCTACCGGAGACACAACCACCGGACGCGCCGCCAAGAGCCTTGCCGAACGTCGTGGTGATGATATCGATCCTGTCCATCACGTCGAAGTGCTCGTGCGTGCCGCGGCCCGTTCTGCCGATGAACCCGCTGGCATGAGACTCGTCGACCAGCACCATCGCGTCGTATTTCTCTGCGAGTTCACACACCTCATCCAGCGGGCAGAGATCACCATCCATCGAGAAGACACCATCTGTGACGATGAGCCTGTGCCGCTTGTCCTGATGAAGTTCCAATTTCTTCGCAAGGTGCTTCATGTTCATGTGCTTGAAAGTGTCGTACTGAGCGGAGCAAAGCCTGATGCCGTCGACGAGCGAGGCGTGGATCAGCCTGTCGGCGATGATCACGTCCTCCGGTTCGAGAATGGACTCGAAGACGCCCGCGTTTGCATCCATGCACGACGGAAAGAGGAGGGTGTCCTCCATTCCAAGGAAGCTGGACATTTTGTCCTGGAGTTCCCGGTGAATGTCCTGCGTGCCGCAGATGAACCGCACCGAACTCATGCCGTATCCGCGGGAATCAAGACCCTCGTGCGCGGCCTTTATCACGTCCGCGTGACTTGAGAGACCGAGGTAATTGTTCGCACAGAAGTTGAGAACCTCTTCCTGAGGAGATCCCTCAGGGTACTCGACACGTATCGCGGCGCCCTGCGGCGAGCAGATGAAGCGTTTCTCCTTGAAGATCCCCTTCTCCTTGATCGCCCCGATGTCATCCACGAACGCCTGTCGCGTCTTGTCGGAATATGCCATGCCCGCCTCCAGATCAACCCAAATGCTTGTTCACGAGTTCCACGATGGAAGTGACTGTGTTGAACGCCTCCGGCGTAGCTTCGTTGTCCGCAAGCGTGATGTCATACTTCTTCTCAAGGAAAACCTTGAGGGACACCATGGAGAAACTATCCACGATACCCGAGGAAATGAGCGCCGTGTCAAAACCCACTTCTACATCGTCATCTTCGTCTACGTACTCGTCAACGACGTACTCCAGAACAACGTCTTTCATCTCGTCCATTGGTCTTCCTTCCCTTCGTGATCGCCGTGCGACCGTTTCCACTCTGCGACCGTTTCCACTCTGCGACCGTTTCCACTCTGCCACCGTTTCCACTCTGCCACCGTTTCCACTCTGCGACCGCGCTCCATTCGGCAGTCGCGAGAGTTCTAGTCATCCTCGAGTGTTGTAAGATCCCCAACGTCCTCACCCCACTCAAGCGCCCGGAGATAGCGCCTCAGGATCTTCCCGGAGCGGGTCTTCGGAAGCTTCTCCATGTACTCTATCTCCTGAGGCATGGCCAGAGGAGACAGCTTCTTCCTGATGAAATTCATAATCGAAAGCTCAAGGTCGCCGGACGGCTCAAACCCCGGCTTGAGGGACACGAAAACCTTGACGACCTCCATGTTTACCTCGTCGGGCTTGCCTATGGCCGCGGCCTCTGCGATCGCTTCATGTTCAACCAAGGCTGACTCGATTTCAAACGGACCAACAAGATGACCACCGGTGTTGATGACATCATCGTCCCGTCCGACGAACCAGTAGTACCCATCAGCATCGATGCTCGCCCTGTCACCGGAGACGTACCAGAGATCGGGGTTGGTCCGAAGCTCATCGGGCGTCGCGTCCTCGGGCGCCCCGGCGAACTTGCTCCGGTAGATGTCCGGCTTGTTCCGGTATGCGCGGAACATTGCGGGCCAGCCCGGGCGAAACGCTATCAGTCCGACTCTGCCGGGTTCTTGAATGGGCTCGTGCGTCTTGAGATCCAGCACGGCCGCCTCGATGCCGGGGAACGGCTTCCCCATCGATCCGGGCTTGATGGGCATATCCGGGTAGTTCGAGATCATCATCGCACCCGTCTCCGTCTGCCAGAACGTGTCCAGGAACGGAAGCCCGTACACGTCCTCGCTCCAGATGACGGCCTCAGCATTGAGCGGCTCACCCACGGACGCGAGATGCCTGAGTGAAGAAAGATCGTGCGCCTTGACGGGCTCGACACCGTCCCGCATGAGCGAGCGAATGGCCGTGGGAGCCGAGTACCACACGGTGATCCGGTTGTCCTGGATGAACTCGTACCAGCGCACGCACGTGAAGCCGGAATCAAGCACGCACTGCGTGACGCCGAGCGACCACGGTCCGATAATGCCGTAGCTCGTCCCGGTCACCCAGCCGGGATCGGCCGTGCACCAGTAGATATCGTCCTCCCTCAGATCCAGGACCCAGGAGGTTGTCAACACCTGCCCCCAGATCGAATTGTGGACATGTTGCGCGCCCTTCGGCTGACCTGTCGTTCCCGACGTGTAGTGCAGCACCGAGGGCGTCTCCGGGGTCGCTTCGTAGGCATCGAACTCCTCAACTCGGGGCGCCGCCTCCACATTGAAGAATACCTCTTCACCCTTCAGCTTCGACTCATCGCCCGCCACGACGATGACGTGCTTGAGTTCCGGAAGCTTCTCGAGGATCTTGCGGACCTTTTTGACATGCTTTCTGGTGGTGAGTATGGCTGCCGTGCCCGCGCTCTCCAGACGGACCTCGAGCGACTCGTCGCCAAACGCGGAGAATAGGGGCTGCGCGATGCCGCCCATCTTCAGAACGCCAAGGAACGAAAAATAGAGACTTGGGATCTTGTCCATGAAGATGCAGATGCGGTCGCCGGGCTTGAGCCCGCGATCGAGGAGGAACTTCGCGAATCCGTTCGAATAGACTCTGAGATCGTCGAACGTGTACGTGCGCTTCTTGCCCCCAAAGCCTTCCCAGATGAGGGCGGCCTTATCGGCTTGCCCCCGCGCACATACCCTGTCTGAGCAGATGTGGCCTATGTTGAGGAGTTCACCTTCCTCCCAACCCAGGATCTCCTTCGCCATGTCCCAGTCGAAGCCCTTCAGTCTCTCTTCGTAAGACCCTATGTTGCTCAAGACAACTCCTTTCACATCGGACGTCCGGCGCCCGAGCGGTTTCACCTAGGCGGGATGCGAGTCGAGTACGACAACGGCGGCAGCGCTCTCTCGACTGTGCGTGAGCGACAGGAGCCATCGACCGGCTCCCCTCTCTCTCGCCGCATCGAGAGCCGTGCCCGTGAGTCTCAGTTGCGGCTCCCCCGACAGCTCTCTCGTGATCTCGACGTCTTTCCAGCAAAGCCCCTGCGCCAGACCGGCTCCAAGAGCCTTGAAAAGCGCCTCTTTCGCAGCGAAGCGAGCGGCGAACGCCTCCCACGACCGAGCCTGCGTCCTGCAGTACTCGACCTCCAAAGGCAGGAACAGCTCCTCCACCAAGTCATCACTCAGACGAGCCCGGAAGGTCTTGAGATAGACGATGTCGATTCCGACTCCGACAACCAAACCTCTCCTCCGAGGTCAGTAGGCCCGAGATCCGTAAGGCTCCCGCCTCGTCCGGCGGAACACTCGATTCGCATGGTGAAATTGTACCCCGATGCCGGGCACGCGGTCAACGCCTGCGCTCCGCGCTGGTCCGCCTGCGCTCCGCGCTCGTCCGCCTGCGCTCCGCGCTCGTCCGCCTGCGCTCCCTGCCCCCCCGCACGCAGGAATGCCCGCGGCCGATCCGGCCACGGGCATTCAGTGCGATATGGACGAGCCCCCAGAGGCTGATCGAGACGCCCCTCTACTCGTCCCGATCGGGCTTGTAGAGTGCCTTGATGCGCCCCCATGATGACGCCTCTACAGGCGAGACGCAATTCTGCGGATCCGACGGAATGGCCGACTCTCCGGGACTGGGAATCATCATGAACCAGTCATCGGCACTGCTCCCGTTGTGATCCACGCCCCCCGGGCATCGCCCCAGGCAGTTGCCCTGGGGCACTCCCGGCGCCGGCTCGGGATCGACGCACACGCCGTAGCCAATGGGCACGGGATCCGGAACCTCACCCCAGTTCACGCCGTCCACGATCGTCCAGCAGTCGATGGCCGCGGTCGTATCTGTGCCGGTCGCGAGCAGAATCCCGTCTCCCCCGTTCGCCAGCGCGATATCCGTGTCGTAACCTCCGCAGAGAATCAGATTCGGGACATCCGGGTTGTCGTTGTCATCAGCGGGATGCACGAACTCCCAATCAGCATCAGACAGATCAGGCGTGAGCTCTCCTGGAATCGCGTCTCTCGCGATCACGATTCTCTCACCCGGCCAGAGCGGATGCTGACAGCCGCCGTGTTGCCCCGGGAATCGGTACACGGCTTCCGGCATTCCCTCGTCACCCTCATCGGTGATGATGGCCCCATCAAGGAACGCAACAGTGCCACCGGCGTTCATCAGCTCGATATACTCGTTGTGGGCATCGAAACCCGGAACGTAGTAGTAGATCTCAGTGAACACAACGCGATCCCACACCTGCAGTGCCACGGCTTGTGAAGTCACAAGGCACACTGCAACAACCAGGAGCATACCTGCGACACCAAACGGCCGAGCATGCCGCTCTCTCAAGACCGAGCACGTTCCAGCAGTCTTCCCCCTCACCACACCACCTCCCCCACATGAGACCCAAGAGGTCTCTCGCCTAGAGTCACGTCCACCCGGCGGCGGCGCCCCTACGTCCGCAATCGCAGGGAGCGTAAGAGCGCAGCCTGCCGCCGTTGGACTCGTGCCCGCCGAAGCGCGGTCGACGGACGATGTCTCTGACGAGCAGGAGTCGCTCCACGTCAGCTGGAAACGCGAAAAGGCCCACTAAGTGGGCCTTTCGTGAGTTCGTGGGTATTCCCGGACGGGCGCTACCGTCAACTACGTGGACGCCCCCACGGGGTCTCAATCCCGGCCGCTTCGAGCATCGCGAAGGAGGCGTCGTTGCCGTCGGCGGCAATTGAAGCTTCGTCAGCCCGGACAAGCCGGCCGGCCTCGACGACGATCTGACCGTCGACAACGGTGTAGTCAACCCGGTGCTCGAAACCCGAGTAGACAATGGCTGCCAAGGGATCCGACAGCGCCCCCGAGTATCCGAGGCCTGCCATATCGAAGAGCACGAGGTCGGCGGCCTTGCCTTCCTCGATCGATCCGATCTCCTCACGCCCCAGTATCTGCGCTCCACCGCGCGTCGCCATCCAGACGACGTCCTCCGCCGTCATCGCGTCGGATCCTTCAGCCAGCAAGTGTACCAAAAGACAGTTCCTCAGCTCACCAAGCATGTCCGACGTGTCATTGCTGGCGCTCCCATCGACACCCAGTCCGACACGCACACCCCGCCTGAGCATCTCTGGAACGCGGGCCACGCCTGATGAGAGACGCATGTTCGACGTCGGGCAATGCGCGATCGCGGTACGTGTTTCGGCCAAGAGATCAAGCTCGTCGTCCTCGAAATGGACACCATGCGCCAACCACACATCTTCCCCAAGCCACCCTATCCGTTCCAGGAACGCGAGGGGACGCACACCATACTCGCGAAGGCAATAGTCGTTCTCATCCTCAGTCTCGCCAAGGTGCGTGTGCAGCAGCACGCCATGCTTCCGCCCAAGTTGCGCGGTCTCGCGCATCAGTTCTTCGTCGACGGAGAAGGGCGAACAAGGCGAGAGCGCGATTCTCACCATGGCAAAGGGATCGGGGTTGTGATAGCGCTCGATGAGCCGTTCCGAATCCTTCAGTATTTCGGCGCCTGTCTGTACGACGCCGTCCGGTGGAAGACCACCGGCGGAGCGCCCACGCGACATGCTTCCCCTCGTGGGATGAAAGCGGATCCCGAGTTCCGTTGCAGCTTCGATCTCCGCTCCTATCAGATCGCCGCCCACTCCACTCGGAAAAACGTACATCTGATCGCTCGTCATCGTGCAACCGGTGAGCAGAAGCTCGGCGCAGGCAAGACGCGTTCCTGCACGGACGGCCTCTTCTGAGAGACCGGCCCAGATCCCATAGAGCGTCGTCAGCCAATCGAAGAGCTTCCGGTTCTGGGTAGCAGGCAGGTTGCGCTGGAGTGTTTGGTTGAAGTGGTGGTGCAGGTTCACGAATCCCGGAATCATGAGCATCGATGAGCAGTCGATGACTCGCGCTCCGTCCGGGACCGCAAGATCTACACCGATCCTCGCTATGCGATTGCCCTCAACGAGGACGTCCGCACCGCAGAGCCGGTCGCGCGTATCGCTCATCGTGGCGATGTGATAAACGTTCTTGAAGAGAAGCAACCGTCCCTCCGATCTAGATGCCCTAGTTGCTGCCAGGGAAGCCCTGCCCACCCGCAAGCGAATCCAGACCGGCCAGCACTCTCTCCGGTGTGAACGGAAGCTCCCGCAACCGAAGCCCCGTCGCCGCGAAGATGGCATTTGCCACCGCCGGGGCCACAACGTCCACCGGGATCTCCGAGACGCTCTTTGCTCCGAACGGTCCTGTCGGCTCATCAGTCTCAACGAGAATGGCCCTGATCTCAGGAGCATCAACAGCGGAGTAAATCTTGTAGTCGGTCAGGTTGGCATTGACCATCCTGCCCTTCCCGTCAAAGATCATTTCTTCGCTCAGTGCCTGCCCCAACCCCTGCAGGATCCCTCCATGAATCTGTCCTTCTGCGAACGTCGGGTTGATAGCGTATCCGAGATCTACCGCGCACACGAACTCCAGGACTTCGACCCTGCCCGTGCCGACGTCGACCTCCAGATCCACACAGGCCGCCGCAAAGGGCGGCGGGCAGGCGAATGTTATGTTGGATGACGTGTACGCCACCTGCTCCTTCTCTTCACCGTACATCGCCTCCATCGCAACGTCCCCCATCGAGACGCTCTTGCCTGATGGAGCCGCGATGCGATTGTCGGAGCAAGTAAGTCCAGACGCATCCTCTCCGAGGAGCTTCGATGCGTGATAGAAGAGGCGATCCCGCACCTTCTCCGCCGCCTTTACGACGGCGCCGCCGCTCACGTAAGTGGTACTCGATGCGTAGGCCCCGACATCGAACGGCGTCCTGTCGGTATCAGAAGAGTAGACGAGTATCCTGTCGGACGACACGCCCAGCACCTCTGCGGCCATCTGCCCGAGAATAGTGTCGCTGCCGGTTCCGAGGTCCGTTGCGCCGATCAGAAGATTGAACGATCCGTCTTCGTTCGACTTGATGGTCGCGGCCCCCATGTCATCGCCCGGGATACCGGTCCCGTGCATGGCGAAAGACATGCCCTTGCCGCGCCGCGTCCACGGTTTCGAACCCGACCGGCCTGTCTCGCCGGGCTTGAGCGACGCCTGCCACGCGTCCCAGTCACAGACGGCTTTCACCTTCTCCCAACACTCGGCGAGTCCGTTCGTGCGGATTATCCTTTCGAACCCCTCCTTGCCCTCGCCAAGCTGCCGCGCCACGGGGTCCTCTTCACCCTGTCGGATCACGTTTCTGAGTCGGAAGTCGACCGGATCGAAGCCCATCTCGTGAGCGATCTCGTCCATCTGTGAATCGATGGCAAAGTAACCCTGGACCGCTCCGTAGCCACGGTACGCACCTCCCACCGGGAGATTCGTGTAGACGGAGTGGTTGACGAAGCGGATGTGCTCAGTCCTGTAGAGTGGAAGCGTCTTACTACCTGTGTTCGACGGAACGGTAAGTGCGTGCCCGCCGTAGGCGCCAGTGTTTGTGAGTACATCGAGTTCCCTCGCCACGATGCTCCCGTCGTTTCGCACCCCCGTCTTGACACGCAGCTTCTGAGGATGTCGCGTCCGGGTCGCAAAGAGTTCCTCATCGCGATCGAGCATGATCTTTACGGGGAGCCGTGTCCTGAGCGTGAGCGCGGAACAGATATCCTCGAGCATTATCTCCTGCTTGACGCCGAACCCACCGCCTATCCTGGGCTTGATAACCCGCACCTGGGAAACAGGGATCTCGTTCGCGTGAGCGACGATGCGACGCACGTGAAAGGGAACCTGCGTACTCGTCACGATAACAAGCCGTCCCTTCTCATCCAGAGAAGTAGCCGTGACGTGCGGTTCGGTCGGAGCGCAATGCACATACTGCGAGTAGTACTCGGTTTCAAAGACGCGGTCCGCCTCCTCGAAACCCTTCGCGACATCACCGATGTCCATATCCAGATGTGCGGCGAGATTCCTCGATGTGTCCGCTATTCCCCTGGGATCCTCCTTCTCGTGAATCCTGGGTGCCCCCTCGCTCATGGCCTGTTCCATATCGAGCACGGCCGGCAGAATCTCATACTCGACATCGATGAGGTCGCATGCTCGCTTCGCCAGAAGAGGCGTCTCCGCCGCCACGGCCGCCACACGGTCGCCGACGAAGCGGACCTTTTCATCCAGTATCACCTTGTCGTACGGCGACGGCTCGGGGTAGTTCTGGCCGGCCGTCGTGAAAGGAACCTGAGGAACATCGTCGTGGGTGAGAACGCAGTGAACACCGGGCAGCGCCAGGGCCTTAGAGGCGTCGATCCGCACAATGCGCGCGTGAGCGTGCGGGCTGCGAAGAACCCGTCCGTAGAGAAGATTATCAAACTGGAAATCATCTACGTATTTGGCGCGGCCCGACAGAAGTCCTATGCCCTCGGTTTTCTCCACGCAGGCGCCGACGGTGCTGTATCGCTCCTCGTCGCATTCCTTCCGTTTCCAGGGATCCGGGTTCTCGTTTCCGCGCCCGGCCAGCTCACGAATAGCCTCGATCGCCTTAACGTACGCCGTGCAACGGCAGAGGTTGCCTGATATCCCCTCACGAATCTCGATATCGGTAGGATGCGGGTTCTCATCCAGAAGCGCACGGGTTGAGAGGATCATCCCCTGCATGCAGTAGGCGCACTGCTCGGCACCGTGTCTGAGGAAGGTCTCCTGGATCGGATCCGGCTTGTGATCGTCCCCGAGACCCTCAATCGTCGTGACGGCGTGGCCGTCCGCCTGCGCCGCCAGCACAGTGCACGACGGCACGGGCTTTCCGTCCAGAAGCACCGTGCAACTCCCACAATTGCCCGTGCGACAGCCCGATTTCACTCCCCTGTACCCGAGGCGCCTGAGGGTGTCGAGCAGGACCTCACCCACGTCCACGACGGTGGTCACTTCCTTGCCATTGATGGTGAATCGCACAGTCATCATGCCCCCGGTTGTCTCATTGGTTGGAATGCGTGGCGGAGTCGACAGCGCGAAGCAACGCCCTTTCGACCGCCACTCCGGCCATCCTGCCCCGGTACTCGCTCGAAGCCCTGTGATCCCTTCTCGGCTTCACGCCCGAGACCGCGATCCGCGCGGCCTCCGCCAGGGATTCCCCCGTACACTCCCGGCCGGCGAGGAATGCCTCTGCCTCAAGTGCGCGGAAGGGCACCGTCGCCACGGCACCCAGCGCGATTCTTGCCTCACGGACCGTGTGGCCATCGCACGCGACGACCACCGCAGCGCTTGCGATGGCGATATCCTGATTGAGGCGCCCTATCTTCTCGAACGCAGCTCGCGCCCCCGCCGCGATGGGTGGGATCCGGACTTCAACGATCAGATCGCCCTTACTATGGACCTCGCTACGCCGCGAGTAGAAGTCCCGAACAGTCACACTACGTTCGCCGTTGACGCCACGCAGAACGAGCAGAGCATCGAGCGCCAGGAGCGCAGGCGGCAGATCCGCCGGGTACGCCCAGGAAGCGATATTGCCGCCTACCGTCGCCCTGTTGCGGATAGTGTGGCTGCCGAGACGGTTGACCGCCTCACGCAGAAGCCCACCGTCGACCGCCGCGACCTCATCGGAGCGTGCCAGATCCGCAGCTGTTACCGTGGCTCCAACCGCAACCCCGTCCGAACGTGATTCCCCCTGCGATTCCCATCGCTTGATATAGTCTAGACCGGCCTTGCTGAGATCGATGAGGAAGTCGACATTCGGCGAGCCGACCGAGACGACCACCGTCCCGCCGGCGACGTAGAGACCTCTCCCCTCTGTCTCAGAGAAAAGCCTCACCGCATCCTCCACATTTCGGACACTGTGAAGCGCTTTGAGATCCAGCATCGAAACCCCCGAGCTCGTGTAGGCATGTACGCACCGACGCAGGCATTGCCGGCCAATGGCGACAGGGTGACTGTGGGACTCAGGGAGTCGCCCTATGACCCGCAGGATACCGGAGAAAGCCACGGCCTTCAAGACAGAAGGCGCGGAACAGACTCGGGAGTGCTTCAGCCGCCTCCGTCCTTGCACCGCTTCGCCTCACTTCTCGTCAAGATCACTTGTCTCCAGTACGCGATCCGGACGCACGTCACTTGACAAACACCAAGATGGTTGATATGCTTCCGGCAGACTTCAACGACGCCGCTCGGAGGTCTTGAGTCCAGCTCACATCACACACCGACGCCAAGGGCTGAGCTGATCGGAGCCTTGGGCGCGGGCGGGTGCGGGCCGTCAACCGGCGTCGACGAACCGGCTGCCCCAGCGAGTCTGGCTCTCCTGGCGCCATCACCTAACCCCTTCTCAACGACCACGACTATCGGGTATTATGTGCCGACCACAGAGGGTAAGCTCGAGCTGGCCATCTACAGTGTGGGCAGCCGGGTTGTCAGGACAGTCACAAGCTGTAGAACCGACCCAGGTGCACACGTGTTTGTGTGGGACGGTACTGACAATACCGGAGAGCGTGTCTCCTCGGGAGTCTACTTCGTGAAAGCATCGCTCGGAACTGAAAGAGCGGAGAGCAGCCGGGGGCTCATCAAGACGCTCTATCGGCGAGGATCAAGCAGTCCATGAAGCTACACAATGAGCGCCTTTACGCTCGCATCCCAATCCCGCTCCAGAATGCACTCATCTCCGTGTACGGCTGGCAAGTGCTCAGACGCAGAAGCGGACCTGATCTCGAGGCCGCGAAGCGCCTGTTGGAAGAGAGTGAGCGCTACGACAAGACACGCCTCCGCGAATGGCAGGACGAGAAGCTGAAGGGGCTCATTCTCTACGCTTATGAGACAGTGCCATACTACCGGGAGCTGATGGACTCGCTGCATCTCAGGCCTTCCGATGTGGAGACGGTGGACGACCTCGCGAAGCTTCCCGTGCTCACAAGGGAGGACATACGGGAACAGGGTGAACGCCTGCTCTCGACAGCCGTCAAGAGCAAGTCCCTTCGACGAGTGGCAACGTCGGGGACGACGGGCGCCCCCATAACGATCTTCTGGGACCGGGGCGTTGAGATCTTCAACAATGCGTGCATGCACCGCTTTCACCACTTGGCGGGCATAGACCCCCGCGAGCCCTTCGCCACACTGATGGGCCGTCCGACCGTGCCGCTTTCCCAAACGAAGCCGCCGTTCTGGCGATACAACGCGGCACGAAGGCAGCTCCTTCTATCAACCCTCCATCTG
>JAUXGN010000079.1 GCA_030622115.1 Candidatus Eiseniibacteriota bacterium | reverse complement strand
GAGCGAAGTGTACTCATCATACAGGACGTCGATGCGCCCCGACATCCCCCGCCTGCTCGCCTGCCGCCCAGGCTCCCCTCCGGAGCGGCCGATCCACTTCTTCGCTTCGGCGTCCCAGCCGTCAGAGAACAGCTCCTTTTTGAGCTCAAGATCCTCGATTACGCGATCCGTCAACTGCCTCGATCTGAGGAACGCCACGATCATGTAGTCGTCACGCCCGCCGCCACCGGAGAACAGTTTGCTTGCGGATGGCATTCTGAGACCCGACTGCGATAGCTCGTCAACCTGCTCAAGTGACAGCGGAACGAGAAGGCACTCGCTCGTGTACATCGCCTGCATCGTGAGAACCCGGACCAGAACAATGACCATCACGACGAGCCAGATGCCGACGAGGTGCTTCCGGAATCTCCAAGCCAACGAGAGGAACTCCATCATCTGAACACCCCCGTCTAGAACAGGCCAATCGTATGTGCACTGGCCGCAGCAAGACCAAGCTGGTAGAGAACCTGACTGATATCGAGCACGAACTGCATCCCGGCGAAGCGTTCCAGTTTTTCCGGAACTATGATGACATCGCCCGGGCTCACGGTTGCTCCCCCACGAGTACGAACTGACCCATTCGCCTTGATCACATATGTGCCCCTGGAATCACCGAATCGCGTCTTCCCGCCGGCGAGCCGGATGTAGTGACTGGCCCGCTTGTTCTTCTCATACTTGAATGCGGTGGGGTTGTTCACCTGCCCCGTCACGATCACGAAATCCGGGCGTTTGGGAATGAGGAGTTGGTCACCGCCCGCCAGAACGACGTCATCCTGCGTTCCTGCGAGTCTCTCGGCTGTATCGAGCTGCACTACCATGCGGCCGCTTGCCGTCGCGTTCCTCAGTTCCGTAAGAAGCTGGTTGCCCGCCTCGATCGCTGCCTGGTGCTTCGCCAGATCCGTCCCGCTCGTGCTTCGCGGGTTAGAGACGTTCAACCGTGCCAGATCCGCCTCGAGCATGCTCGCCATGCGTTCCAACTGTTCGGCCTGCAGCGTTCGCACGTGCTCCCTTGTAAACACGGCAGCAGGAAGGTACGCACCCTCCAGGAACCCCCCGAACCGCTCGATGAGATGGCTGAGTCGTTCGCCTTCTTCGATCGGGTAGCTGCCCGGGAATGCCACTTCACCTTGGATGTGAACGACAGCGTCCGCCTGCCAGTTGCCTATTCGTCTAATGAGAAGACGATCATACGGATGAAGCAGGAGATCGGCCGATACTTCACCGGCCAGAATCGCTTCCAGATCCAAGACGATGTGACTAAGGTCTCTGCGCTCACCGTCTACTACTTCATACCGCGTGAGTTCTGCCTCCACCAGATAGGCGGTCTCTTTGGGGTTCCCACCTGCGAAGATCAGATCACTGATGCGCATGCCTTCGAACAGCGGGTACTTCCCCGAGTGATTGACCTCGCCGAGGATCTCAACCTGTTCCTGTGTCTTGAACTCCCAGATCGAGTGCACCGCGAACTCATCCATATCCTGAAGCACTCTATTGTGCCACGCGCTGTTCTCGAGGACCGCACCAAGATCGACCGTGACCTTGTTCACCTCGAGAGTCGCGGGATCGGTTCGGAAGAGCTCGGCCTCCCTGAGCCACGCGTCACGCGTAAGGCCACCTGCGGCCAGCACGAGGTCGAGCACGCGCATGTCCTTCTTGAAATCATAGCTCCCAGGCGATCTCACTTCGCCCCGGATGGCGACCTTGGGTGTTTCCTGGAAGCTGCTTCGGTGGAAGATGTAAACGTGGTCCCGCGGCTCAAGGGAAACATCCATGTCGGGATTCCCCTCGACCAGGATCGCCCCAAGATCGAAAGCAAAATACTCCGGCTCCCGGTTGAGCGGGTTCTCCCTCTCTATCAACCCGTAGTCGAAGTAAGTCTCAGGAAGGAGCATTGCGGTCGACCCCACAAGATCGGAGATTCGCATGCCGCGGTAGTACTGTCGTTTCCCCGGTCGGAGCACGTTCCCGTCGAGGAAGACGATCTCTTCTTCTCTATTCAGAATCGGGTAGACCTTGACGATATCACCGGCCTGGAGGCTCCATTGTCTGCTCCCCTCAAGTCCCATGTCGTAGGTAACTCGCTTCCCGTTCTCTATCCGCTCGAGCTGAACAAGCTCCGTGTACGCTGTGGGAAGCAGCCCGCCGGCGAGCTCGATGATCTGGCGCGCTGTCAGCGATCCCTTCATCTCATAGAGGGCAGGCCGGAGAACCTCACCGGCGACGCCGACCACGGCGCCGACAGGAGGAACAAAGATGACGTCCCCCGGCATGAGACGCTCGTCCTCAGACGTATCACCGTGCAAGAGAAGATCGTACAGATCCATCTCCTGAATGAGCTCTCCGGCACGCTTGAGTTCGATGCGGCGGAGACTGCCGACCTTCTGCACACCACCACTCGCAAGGAGAGCATTGGTGAGGGTCGCGAGCCCGCTCACAAGATAGCTGCCGGGCTGGAACACTTCACCCAGAACAAACACCCTGATCGACCTGAGCCTGCCCATTGATACGCTCACATCGACACCAATCATGCGGTTCTCTACCTCGCGCGCGACATGTTCCTTCATCTCTCTGAAGGAAAGACCGGCAACGGTCAGCGGACCCAGCTCAGGGAATGGAAGAACCCCATCCCGGTCAACGGTGAGGTCGATCACGAGATTGGTCCCGCCATAAAGCTGCACGTGTATCTCGTCACCCGGACCGATGATGTAGTCCGCGCTCACCGGTATGTCGGTGGCCGGTGCGAATGTCGTCGGGGCACCGGCAAAGAGCTCGTACCCGAACTGCTTTAGTTCACTATCCACCACGAGCGGTTGCGCCCGCTCCCCCATTCGGCCCTTGGTCTCCGAAACGCCTTTCTCAAGATCGCTGACCGGTTGCGCTCGCGGCACAGCCAGCTCTGGTGTGGTGACGTCTCGATGCGGGATTGTCGTCTGCTCGTCGGTGCTGACACCGTAGCTCCTGAGAAGTTCGGTGCGTTGATCGGCCGGCAGCTGCTTCAGGAGCTCCAGTTCCTCATCGGTCAGGCCCTGGGCTACGGCAGCAGACGTAAGCAGCGCCACGGCCAGCAGCGTAAGCAGACACATTGCCCAACCTTGCCGGAAATGTCGTTTCATTCAGCAACCCTCCGGTACTCTGATCTCCTGAGTTCCATTGCGGCGTCAGACTAGCGCACGACCGTGGCTAATTCAAGGCTTCCTGCCCGAGACTATGGACGTCACCACCCGGGCTGTCAACCCGGACGGCGGGCCATCAGCTCCCTTCGAAGCCGCGTTGCCCAGCGACCGATTGGACCGAGGAAGCACAACAGAAAGGCTACGGTTGCCTGTGGACCGAGCCGGCCGTGTGACCGGGCCGTCTCGAATGAGGAGATCGCCTGGCGGTAGCGTCCCGTGTTTCTGTAGTAGCTTCCCAATCGACTGTGCAGGTATGCAAGCTTCGGCTCAAGCATGTCCGATAGAAATGGATGTTCAGCAGCTACTCTCCGAGCGAAGACAAGTTCGTCCGACAAGAGCCGCTCCGCATTCGCCGAGTAGTTCCCAGAATGCAGTCTGCGTATCGCCACGCGCTCATTCACGAACTCGATTCGATAGCGTCCAGCCAGGCGCAGCCAGAACTCACAGTCATCGGCGCCGCCGAGGATGCTCTCATCAAGCAACCCGAGCGTGTCGAAGCACTCCTTTCTCACGAGAACTGACGCCGTCGTGATGAAATTGCCGGCGAACAGTTTCCTGAGAGCGTTTTCTTTGGAGAGGTTATTGAGATCCGGCGGGACAGGCAGTTTGGGTGGCCCACCACGAGGACGACCTTCCTCGTCGGCGGTGAAAGTGTCCGAGAAGACAAGACCTGGATCGTTTGAGCCGTCGCGGGAGAAACTCGGCACCTGAAGCGCCAGTTTTTCGGGAAGCCAGATGTCGTCCTGGTCAAGAAGCCCAATCAGCTCGCCTGTCGATGCCCGGATGCCCGTGTTCCTTGCAGCAGCAATTCCCATGTTGCTGTCATGCTCGAGAAGCCGCACGCGGGGATCTTCGAGGAAGCGCGCGACAACGGTGCGGGAACCATCCGCCGAACCATCATCTACGATGATAACCTCGACATCGGGATATCTCTGCGCAAGCGCACTCTCAATAGCTTCAGCCAGAAACTGCTCGCCGTTATAGCACGGTATGATCACAGAGACCCGTGGAGAACTCCCCGATACGCCCTGTGACATACCTACCCCCTCCCGATCCTGGTGTCCGGCCACACCACTACACATACGCACTTGAAGGCACGCCGTGACGTGCCCCACGGACGCCGCAGTGTAGCACCCGGCTAAGGAAATGTGTAGGAAAGTATAGGTCGATCTGCGGATGGCTTTGCCGCTTTCTACCTCACAAGCGCCAGCTTTGCCGTCTCTGTCTCTCCATCGCGCTCGTATCTGCAGAAGTAGACACCGCTGGCCACTCTCGTCCCGCGATTGTCGCGGCCATCCCAACGCGCCGTGAATGTGCCGGCCTGCTGTTCTGAATCGAGGAGTGTGCGCACGTGGCGCCCTGCTATGTCGAATACAAGAAGTCGTACGTGAGAGGTCGACGGCACATGGTACGTCAGGACCGTTCCCGGCGAGAATGGGTTCGGCGCACTCCAGACAAGGCTCGTTCCACCTATGATGTCGTCATCAGGCACATCGAGCGGCTCCGAGTACATCGCGTCCGAGACCTGCAGAATTCCCCAACCCATCAGTGTGTCGGGTGACGCGCTCCCGGTGGCCGTGGAGTGGATGGCGTCGATCACGTCCTGCGGGGCCCACTCCGGGTGTCCTTGTATGAGCAGACCGACAGCACCGGCAGTGATTGGACAGGAAAACGATGTCCCGCTCGAGAACCCGTAACTCGACGTGTCCTCTGTCGTGGCGACATATGCGTAGAGACCGAGCGCCATTACATCCGGCTTGATCCGCCCGTCGTATGTCGGACCCACGGAGCTGAATCCGACACGGTCGCTGTCGCAGTCGACGGCGCCAACGCTCAGCACGCTGTCGCCATCTGCCGGGGCGATCATGTACAACCAGGGATTACTACCCTCGTTTCCCATCGAGTTCACGATGACGATTCCGCGCGCCGCGGCCATGTCGGCAGCAACCGTCGTCGTGCACGTGTTCCCGTCCATGTCCGCATAAGTGTACCAATCAAGATAGCCGAGCGAACTCGAGACGACATCCGCTCCGAGGCTGTCCGCGTACTCGACCGCCTCGACCCAGTTGTCCTCCTCAGCCTCTATCTCCTCATCAAGCATCTCGGTCTTGCAGAGGATGAACCCCGCATTGTACGACCCGCCGTAGATCTCGCCCGCGTACATGCCGCCGACGTTCGACAGAGTCGCTGTCCCATGAGAGTCCTGCCCGCTGGGATCGCCGGGCTGATTGGACGTGACGGCATCATCGTTGATGAAGTCGCGTTCACCGATGATGTTGAGATGGCGGTAGGCCTGGTGGTCGGTATCGAAACCCGTATCCAGCATTGCGATTATGACACCCGAGCCGTCGAATCCGTCATCGTGGAGATCTATGATCTGGACCTGGTCATTCTGGCAGTATGAATCCCCGTAGTCGAACGTGCGCGTCCCGTACTGCCCGCGGGTCTCGTCCGTGGCCGGAATAATGACAGGTATGGGCTTCGTTCCCTTCGCCACCGGCCGGACCTCACGGACGAACGGGAGAGCAGCGATCGCCTCCGCTTCGTTGAGATCCGCTCTGACTGAAACAGCATTGAGCCAGCGGCTCCGCGCCACGATCTCGACCCCAATTGCCTCGACCGCGTCAACATACTCAGCGGCCACCGGCACGTCGTTGATGTTGACCTCCATCCCTACCTTGGCCCGTCGCTCGAGTGCCCTCTCGG
>JAUXGN010000044.1 GCA_030622115.1 Candidatus Eiseniibacteriota bacterium | reverse complement strand
CATGCTGGATGGGTACAGCGCCGGGAACGATAACGGTCAAGTCGCCGTGAGCAATGGCGCAATGTGCGACGATCTCAATGCCGACATGCTGCATGGCGACGTTCCCGGCAACAGCAGTGGTGACCTGGCTCTCAACAATCTCGTACTGTGCATGGATCTGAATGCCGACATGATCGATGGGTACAGCACCGGCAACAGCAGCGGCCAGATTCCGATCAGCAACGGGACCATGTGCGAAGACCTGAATGCCGCCGAACTCGGTGGCTTCAGCGCCAGCTCCTTCCGGACAATCAAAGACCAAGGTACTCTGTGGGCAGGCAACACCTACACCATGGTGATTCCTCACTACACATCATGGACACTGGAGCTGGCGTCCGGACAACCTGGCACGGGCGGCGTATGCGCGGTCACGGGTTTCGAGAATGACTACACGATCGGTGTGGTCTACTCTGCGTACAACGGCGATGGAACAACGACCTTCAGCGGCAGCGAAGGAAGCGAGTCGAGCACGTCGACGCTTGTGACCTTCGGCAGCGGCTCCAGTATCTACACCGTGGAGTGTCCAGGTGAGGGTGCGGGGGATCACAATATCGTCCTGTGCGCGCCGAGCGGCGCCTACGAACTGAGGTATCTTCTCATCTACTAGTCGGGCATCCGCGAGTCCGGTATCTATCCTATGTCTGCAGGGAAAGCGCCTCCGAGGGAGGCGCTTTCCCGTTGACACCCCGCGAGGGGGCGGGTTAGCCTCATCCTGCTTACAGCTACTCACATGCAGCGAGGAACAGGCCACTCATGGTGCGATTCAAACGTGCAGAGCGACTTCAGGCTCTCCCTCCATATCTCTTTGTTGAGATGGACAAGGCGAAGAGCGAGCTGACATCGCGCGGCGTCGACGTCGTGAACCTGGGCATAGGTGACCCGGATCTCCCGACGTTTCCCGAGATAGTTGAGGCTCTTCAGATGGCCTGTTCGGACAGCGCCACTCATTGCTACCCATCGCAGCGAGGTGAGCTGTCGCTGCGCACTGCTTTTGCAGAGTGGTACGGGCAACGCTACGGCGTGAGCCTCGATCCTGAGCGTGAGGTGCTCACACTCATAGGGACGAAGGAGGGGCTCGGGCATCTGCCGCTCGCAGCGCTCGACCCCGGGCGCATGACGATCGTGCCCGACCCGGGCTATCCGGTTTATCAGGCAGCGTCATGGCTGGCGGGAGGAGAGGTCAAGCACATGCCTCTCGAAGCCGAGCTTGGGTTCAAACCGGACTTCGATGGGTTGTCGCGGGAGTCTATGGACGCGGCACAGCTCATGTTCCTCAACTACCCGAACAATCCGACGGGCGCTTCTGCAGATGCAGAGCTGTTTCAACGTGCGGTGAACCTTGCTCATGAGCACGATTTCCTGTGTGTCAATGATGCGGCCTATTCGGAGATACTCTTTGATGGAGAGCGTCACTCCATTCTTGAGGCCAAGGGCTCAAGAGATGTCGCTATCGAGTTCCATTCTCTTTCGAAGACGTTCAACATGACGGGATGGCGTGTTGGGTTTGCCGTCGGCAACGAGTACGCACTCGATGCGCTGGCGGTTGTGAAATCCAACATGGATTCAGGCGTGTTCACGGCGATTCAGATGGCGGCCGAGGTCGCGCTCGCGCTTCCAGAGGAACGGGTTGAAGAGCAGGTTCAGACGTACAGAAGACGGAGAGATACGCTGATCGAGGGATTGAGGAGAATCGGGTGGAATGTGTCCCCGGCACACGCGACATTCTACGTGTGGGCACGCATCCCGACCGGCGAAGATTCTCAGGTCTTCTCATCGAGGCTGCTTCAGGAAGCCCACGTTGTGACGACGCCTGGTGTTGGCTTTGGTCCGAGCGGAGAAGGCTACGTCCGCATGGCTCTCACTGCTCCGGAAGAGCGGATAGCTGAGGCCGTTGATAGAATCGGACGAATGCTGTAGTGTATCTGCAGGAGATCCTGATACTTGGAGATGCGAGAGCACTGAGGAGAATCGGCACACTGGAGGTGATTCGACATGACTGAATACACGGTATCGCTTGTGAACATCCGGTTGTACGGTTATCACGGCGCATCTGAGAACGAGCGCGAGCTCGGACAGCGATTCGAGATCGATGTCGAGATCCGTGCCGATCTCTCTGAGGCCGTCGCCACAGATGACATGAAGAAAACGGTCAACTACGAAGCTGTCTACAGACTCGTGGAGTCTGAGGTGGTGAACGAGAGATATCATCTGCTTGAAGCGATGGCCGACAAGATCGCGAAGGACATAATCGAGAAGTTCGATGTGATCGAGGTTGTTGTTCGTGTTCGGAAACCGAGCGTTCCCATCGCAGGATCCATCGACCATGTCGAGGTAGAGGTGGTGCGCGCCAGGTAGGGGAGCATGACAAGGACCTGGATAGGTCTCGGTTCCAATCAGGGTGACCGCGCGGGCTTGATCGCGACGGCGCTCTCAGAGGTGAACGCGCTTGAGCGGAACCGTGTGGTGCGTGTCTCGTCTCTTTACGAGACGGCTCCGATGGGCAAGACGGACCAACCGCTCTTTCTGAACGCCGTTGCAGAGGTTGAAACCGATGAGGAGCCCCGCGATCTTCTCCGGGAACTCCTGACGATAGAGCAACGTATGGGTCGGTCTCGGGGCGTTCGCTGGGGTCCGAGGACGATCGATCTGGATATCCTTCTCTTCGGAGATGTCGTGGGTGTGTCGGATGATCTGACGATTCCGCATCCGCGATTGGCTGAGCGCGCATTCGTACTTGTGCCTCTGGCGGAGATAGCTCCGGACATTGTGGTTCCGAGTGAAGAGAAGACTCCGGCTGAGCTGCTCGAGACCCTCAGCAGGAAGACCGGTGATGCGGTGCGGGTCGGGGATCCACCTTGGCCGGACCGGCGGGAGGCGACTTGTCGAGGAAGAACTACGTAGCGATCGAGGGCGTGATCGGAGTTGGCAAGACCACTCTTGCGACGCTTCTCTCAAAGGCATGGGGCGCCCACCTTAAACTGGAGGTTGTTGAGGAGAACCCGTTCTTGGCCAAGTTCTACTCCGATATGAGGGGGTATGCGTTTCAGACGCAGCTCTTCTTCCTGCTGTCACGGCACAAGCAGCAGCTTGAGCTCAAGCAGTTCGATCTCTTCATGGAGCAAGTTGTTTCAGACTATCTCTTTGCCAAGGACCGTATCTTCGCGAATCTCACACTGGACGACAACGAGCTGGCCCTCTACACGCGCCTTGCCGATCTGGTGGAACGCAGCATTCCGAAGCCGGACGTGGTCGTCTATTTGCAGGCGTCCACCGAAGTCCTCATGGAACGCATCCACAAGCGCGCGCGCGATTTCGAGCGGGATATGTCGAAAGATTACATCGCCGCTCTCAACGAGGCATACAACTACTTCTTCTTCCACTACGACGACACTGCTCTCATCGTTGTCAACACGAATGAGATAGACTTCGTCGAGAACACGTCCGATTTCGAGGAACTCTCGAAGGAGATCGAAGAACACACCGCAGGGACCGCGTACTACGTTCCCATAGGCACCAGAAACAGGGGATAGGCGCTCCGGCGCGGCGGTTTCCCACAGAGACAGAGAGGCGAGCGGCGAGGAATGTCGGGAAAGAAACTGACGGCTCCGGCGATAACGGCGATGAAACGAAGCGGTGAGAGAATCGCTGTTCTGACCGCCTACGACTGCATGACCGCCAGGATCGTCGACAGTATCGGAGTCGACGCCATCCTCGTCGGCGACTCAGCGGCGATGGTTGTGCTGGGCTACAAAAACACGCTTCCCGTGACGGTCGCTGAGATGGTTATGCTGACGGCTGCGGTTGCGCGCGCAAAGACGCGGGCTCTCGTGATCGGCGACCTCCCGTTCATGTCATATCAGGCGGATGTCGGAGATGCCGTGAGAGCGGCCGGCGTTTTCATCAAGGAGGGTGGGGCAGAGGCCGTGAAGCTCGAGGGCGGAGTGAGGATCGCGGACAAGCTCAGTGCGGTCGTCAACGCCGGCATTCCCGTGATGGGTCACATAGGACTGACCCCGCAATCGGTCCACGAGTTCGGGGGCTACCGCGTGCAGGGGAAGGACGAGAAGGCAAGGGCGAACCTGCTCGCAGATGCCCGTGCCGTTGAGGAGTCCGGGTGTTTCTCGGTTGTGCTTGAGGCAATGCCGCGTGAACTCGCCCGCCAGATCACTGAGATGCTCTCCATTCCCACCATAGGTATCGGAGCCGGGCCGGACTGCGATGGCCAGGTGTTGGTCGTGAACGACATCCTGGAGTACACGGATGGGCGACCGGCCAGATTCGTCAGAAGCTACGCGGACGTGGGGTCGATTGTCGAAGACGCCGCCAGGCGTTACGTGGCTGATGTGAAGTCAGGGAACTATCCGGACGACGAAGAATGCTACTGAGGGACATGCCGTGGAGACAGTTACCTCCGTCGTTGAGATGATGCGAGCGGCCGGGTCCCTCAGACGAGAGGGGCGCACTATCGCTCTTGTCCCCACGATGGGGGCACTGCATGAAGGTCATCTGAGTCTCATACGAGAAGCGAATGCACGTGCGGATGTAGTCGTCGTGAGCGTGTTCGTAAACCCTACTCAGTTCGGGCCGCTTGAAGATTTCGATACCTACCAGAGAGATATCGAGCGTGACAGCAGGCTGGCTCAGGTGGCAGGTTGTGACATCATCTTCGCGCCGGGTGTCGATGATATGTATCCCGCGGGTAGCGTGACGCGCGTCTGCGTCTCGGATCTGACCGGGAAGCTCTGCGGGGCGTTTCGTCCCGGGCACTTCGATGGCGTCTGCACCGTTGTTGCGAAGCTCCTGAACATCGTGAGACCACACCTGGCCGTCTTCGGCCAGAAGGACGGGCAACAGGCCGTGGTCGTGGAGCGGATGGTCAGGGACCTCGATATGGGTGTCGAGATCATCAGATCAAAGACCGTCAGGGAACCTGATGGACTCGCCATGAGTTCCCGGAACGCGAACCTGTCCGGGGTCGAGAGACGCGAGGCGGCCGTTCTCTACCGGTCGATTGAACATGCAGTGAGCCTGTACCGCGCGGGGGAGAGAAGTGTCGAGCGGATCATGTCGGAGATGCGGGACATGATCGAGGCGGGAGAGACCACCAACATTCAGTACCTGGCCGCGGTCGATGCGGTAACGTTGGAGGATGTGGACGAGCTCAGAGAAGGTGTCATGCTCGCACTTGCTGTATTCGTCGGGAATACTCGTCTCATAGACAACGTCATCATCGGAGCTTAAGTGATGGATAGATTGTGGGCGCCCTGGAGGATGGAGTACCTCATGTCAGACAAGATCGATGGCTGCATCTTCTGTGACAAGCGGCTGGAAAACGACGACAGGAAGAACTTCATCCTGCAGAGGTCGGAGCATTCGTTCATCATGTTGAATGCGTATCCGTACAACAGCGGACATCTCATGGTGGCGCCTTTCCGGCACGTCGCATCTCTGAGTGAGCTGAGTCCGGCGGAACGGTCAGATCTTGTGGAGACGCTCACCAGGGCCGAGGCTGTTCTCATGCGCGCGTATGATCCTCATGGAATGAACGTGGGGATAAACATGGGCCACTGCGCAGGGGCGGGTGTGCCGGGCCACGTGCACGTCCACATCGTTCCGCGCTGGGAAGGGGACACCAACTTCATGCCCGTTGTCGGCGGGACGAGAGTGCTTCCCGAACTTCTGGACGAGACGCTCACACGTCTTCAGAATCATCTGGACGGAGAGTAGAGATTGGCGACTCGCAAGGGTAGAGGCGGCCAAAGGCGGAGGAAGAGCCGAGCGTCCGTGTTCTATACTGTTGTCGTTCTCGCGCTGATGGCCGGCATCGTCTACCTGATGCTGACCATCTACGGTGTCTTCGCTCCGCGAGCATCGCGGGAGGAATCAGTCACTGTGCTGGTTCTGAACGGCTGCGGTGTGGATGGAGTGGGGCAGAAGACTGCCAGGCATCTGAGGGAGGCCGGGTTCGATGTCGTAGACTACAGGAACGCTGATTCCTTCGACTACAGCGAGACGATCATCGTGGATCGAGCGGGCGACATGGGAAGCGCCTTGAGTGTCGCCCGGCATGTGAAGACAGCGAACGTCATCCAACAGATTCAGGAAACGCCGCTCGAGGATGTAGTCGTGATAATCGGAAGCGACTACGAACGCTACATCGACTAGAAATATAGGTCGCGGTAATCGCCGATATCGGCGCGATTCCTGAGTCCCTCCAGCCAAGCCGCGAAGAGTTCCATTCTCTTGTTCTGCATCAGCTGCATTCTGAGATTGTCCCGCTCTTCAGCAAACAGCTGCTGACCGGCAGCGACCTTCTCCTCGACCCGAATAACATAGTACTTCATCGGATCCTCGGTAGTGACAACGCCGCTTGCCTGTCCAGGATCGAGGCCAAAGCTCGCGCCAATGAACTCATTCGTGCGACCGATAGCCGGGACGTAGTCCACGCGGCTGAAGAGCCCCGTGGATTTCACCTGGTAACCGTGTTCTGCCGCCGCGTCGTCGAGTGTCGCTCCGGATGCTACTGCGGCTGCTATGTCGGCGGCCAGTGCGGTTGCCCGGTCCTTCTGGCGTTCGTAGATCAGTGCGATCTGCACCGGGTGATCCGCTCCCGAAGCTTCCACTTCGCCGGCGAGGTCATCGTATGTCGGAAGCGTTTGAGGAAGCTTCTCGGCGATCTCGAACAAGTAGTACGCTTCCGGCGTTGTGAATGGGCCGAAGACCGTATCCACTTCGTTGTCGAAGGCAAACGCGATCGCCGGGCGTACGTTCCCGATCCTGGGGATGAATCTGCCGTCTGCGAACGGGGCAGTAGTGGCCATCTCCACTCCCACTGCTTCCGCCGCAATGGCAAGACCCTCTGACTTGGCCTGCTCCAGGATCTCTGCAGAGATTTCCTCGATGTCGGCAAGTGTCTCGGCACTGGCCCTCAGCTTCATCAGGATGTGGCGCGCCTTCACCTCGGCGTCGTCGCCCCTCCCGCGCTTGTCATCAACCATGATGATGTGGTATCCGAACTGGGTCTTGACGGGGTTGCTGACCTCACCGACATCCAGACTGAACGCCATCTCATCGAACGCAGGAACCATCGCGCCGCGCCCGAACCAGCCGAGGTCGCCGCCGTCTGGTCCGCTTGGACCCTCGGAGTAGGACTTGGCCATCTCGGCGAAGGTCTCACCGTCACGCACGGCATTTGCGATGTCCTCGAGGCGTAGCTCGATGTCCTGCTCGTCGAGTGCGCTCGGGGCTTTCGGGAAGCTGACGTAGTTGAGCACGACCATCTCCGGCCGCTCGTACGCGGCGCGGTGCTGGCGGAAGTACGCTCTGGCCTCATCCTCGGTGGGGACGAGGTCGGACGTGTCCACGCTTCTTGGGTTGATCTCGATGTAGGACGCCCGGACCTTCTCGTTCTGAGCGACGAACGCCATCCACAACTCGTTGTCGCTGACGAGAGCGGCCGCCTGTATCTCCTGCTGCAGAAGCTGGCGCTTGAGGCTCTCACGATACATGGTCGCGACGCCTTCCCAGCGCTCGGGGTGCATCTGGATCTCTCTGTGGTAAGCGCCAAAATCGAAGTTGCCGTTCTCATCCTGGAAGGAGGCCGAGCGATAGACGGACTCGGGTGGGTTGTTCCAGAGGAGTTCGAAGATCTGATCGTCGGGAATCTCGATGCCAAGGCGCTCAATCTCGTTCCGGATAAGGATCTCAGCGATCAGATTGTCCCACGTCTCACTCAGTATCGATTCTCTCACCGATTCGGAGATCTCGGAACCGGATTGTTCTGCGTACGCTGTGGCGCGCTGTCTGTAGGATTCCATGAAGTCCCGATAGCTGATGGGGACCTTGTCTACCGTGGCTATGACGCCCCTCTCCGGGCCGCTGCCGCCTAACTGCGGACCGCCCTTACCCCATCCGGCGAAGATGAATCCCAGGAAACCGACGACGACTATCCACAGAACCACTTTTGTATTCGATCGAAGCGCCCCAAGCATCTCGTAGTGTCTCCCGTTGACCGTTTGCAGCACACGGCTCCTAAGAAAGCCGAATCTTTCCCCGAATCCACAAAGCTAGCACGCTCGATGGACGATGACAAGCGGAATGTCGGAATTTCAGGTTGACGAATGGCCATTCTGCTGGTATCTTCTAGCGTTTGACACGCAGTGGCGAGAAGATTCCTGACAGCTATCGATGGCTCGGCCCGGAAGGATCACGATGAAGTCACCATCTCCCGACAAAATACGGAACATAGCGATTGTGGCGCACGGCGACGCAGGCAAGACGATGCTCGCCGAATCCATGCTGTTTCTTGGTGGCGCCATCTCGAGGATGGGAAGCGTCGATGACGGGTCTGCTGCGCTCGACTACGCGGACAACGAGAAGAGACGCGAGATCACTATCAACCTTGGGATCGGCAACTGCGCCTGGAAGGGCACGAAGTTCAATGTCCTGGATTGTCCGGGGTACGCGGATTTCTATGGCGATGTCAGAGGCGGTATCCGTGTGGCGGACTCGGCGGTCGTGCTCATCGCGGCTCCGGCCGGCGTAGAGGTGGGGACCGAGTTGGTCTGGCAGTTTCTCGATCGGCTCAATCGTCCGCGCCTGGTGTGCATCAACAAGATGGACAAGGAACACGCCGACTACAACAAGTGTATCGATGAGCTATCGAGCGCCGTAGGGGCGCGCCTGATTCCCGTGACGATTCCGGTCGGCGCTGCCGAGGAATTCAAAGGCGTGATCAACCTCATCGAGAACAAGGCATTCATACGCGATGCGTCCGGCAAGTATGTGAAGCAAGACGTGCCTGCCGACATGGCGGACGAAGTCACCGCGCTCAGAAACCAGCTCATTGAAGCCGCGGCGGAGTCGGATGAAGCATTGATGGAGAAATTCTTCGGCGACGAGGCGTTGACAAACGACGAGATCAGGACGGGCTTGAGAGCCGGAATCGCGTCGCTCTCGATAATCCCGGTTGCGGCGACAGCCGTGACCGCGAGCGCCGGCGTCGAGCCGCTCATGGATGTGATTGTGAGCATAATGCCCTCGCCCGCCGATACGCCTGAGATCGTGGTCACAAAGCCGCGCAGCGAGGAAGAAATATCCCGTCCCGCAACTGCCGATGCGCCGTTCACTGCTCTCGTCTTCAAGACCGTTGCCGAGCAGCATGTCGGCGAACTCTCATTCTTCCGTGTCTATTCGGGAAGTGTGAGTTCGGGCGACGACATCTTCAACGCGACGCGCGATGAGGGTGAACGGATGGGTCCCATCTACTCCATGGTGGGGCGGGACCGCAAGGAATCCGAGGCGGTGTCCGCAGGTGACATCGGCGCCGTGGTGAAACTCAAGCACACCCACACAAACGACACGCTCTGTACCAAATCGGATCCTGTCCTGATCCGCCCGATCGAGTTCCCGAACCCCGTGCTGTCGGTTGCGGTCAAGGCGAAGGCGAAGGGTGATGAGGAAAAGGCGAACGCGGGCCTCCAGAAGCTTCACGAAGAGGACCCGACTTTCACGATTCGGCACGATTCGATCCTGAAACAGACGATCGTCAGCGGACTTGGCGACCTTCACCTTGACGTAATGGTGGAGAAGCTCAAGAACAAGTTCGGCGTCGAGGTCGAGATGGAGAAGCCGAGGATTGCGTATCGCGAGACGGTCCGCAGGATGGCGAAGGCCGAGGGGAAACACAAGAAACAGAGTGGTGGCCGTGGCCAGTTCGGTGTCTGCTGGCTGCGAATAGAGCCGAACGAGCGAGGTGCGGGATTCGAGTTCCTGAACGAGGTCGTCGGAGGGTCAATTCCCTCGAAGTTCATCCCGGCGGTCGAGAAGGGTGTCATCGAGCGGATGCGGAAGGGCGTCGTCGCGGGCTATCCCATGGTCGACGTCAAGGTCGCCGTCTATGACGGGAAATACCACTCGGTCGACTCTTCAGAGATGGCCTTCAAGATGGCTGGTTCCATCGGATTCAGGGTGGCAGTGGCCGATGCGAGCGGTGTGCTGCTCGAGCCGGTCTACCTGATCAAGGTCGGTGTTCCGGAGGAGTACCTCGGCGACGTCATGAGCGATGTTTCATCCCGGCGCGGGAAGATCCGCGACACTGGTCAGCAGGGACGCTACCAGATCGTGGAAGCTCTGGTTCCGCTTGCCGAACTCTACAAGTACTCGACACATCTCAGATCGATCTCGCAAGGTCGCGGTTTCTTCGAGATGGAGTTCTCCCACTATGCGGAGACTCCGAGTGATGTGCAGGCGAAGGTCGTGGCTGCGTCCGAGGTGCAGGACGACGAGGAGTAGCTGGGAGGAACGTATGTCAGGACATTCCAAGTGGGCGAGCATCAAGCACAAGAAGGCGGCCACCGATGCGAAGCGTGGCAAGATCTTCAACAAGCACGCCCGTCTGATCGAAGTAGCAGCACGGCAGGGCGGGCCGGATATGAACATCAACGTTCGGCTCAGGGCGGCCGTTCAGGCGGCCCGAGACGCCAACATGCCCAACGACAAGATCGACAAGGCCGTCAAGAAAGGCTCGGGGCAGATAGAGGGCGTGACGTACGATGAGGTTGTCTACGAAGCGTATGGCCCCGCGGGTGTGGCTCTCATCATAGACTGCCTCACTGACAACAAGAACCGCACGGTCGGAGAAGTCCGGCATACGCTCCTCAAGAGAGACGGTCATCTTGGTGACACGGGCAGTGTGGCGTGGAATTTCACCCAGAAGGGCATCATCGCGGTTCCTGTTGAGGGAAACGACGAGGACAGCATCATGGAGATTGTGCTCGAGGCCGGCGCTGAGGACATCTCTGTCGAGGGAGGTGTTTTTGAGATCACAACTGACCCCAAGGATTTCATTGCCGTAAGGACCGCGCTGAGCACCGCCGGAACCGCAGTTGCACACGCAGAGATAACGCGCGTCTCAGGCACGACCGTGAAGCTTGATCTGGGCGATGCGGGCAAGGTACTCAGGTTGATCGAGGCGCTTGAGGAAAACGACGACGTCCAGCAGGTCTCGGCGAATTTCGACATCCCTGACGATGTGCTTGAAGCCCTCAAGAACGAGAAATAGTGAGGAACGGCCCTTAAGATGAGGGGTAGCGACGTGGCCGAGAACGTCATCGTTCTGGGTGTCGACCCGGGGAGCATCGTTACCGGGTTCGGCGTGGTCGCTGTCGAAAACGGGCGAATGAGGGTGGTCTCCTCAGGGATTGCCCGAGTTCCCTCGGGAGAGCCGTTGCCGGAACGCCTGCAGCACATCCACTCCGCTATCATTCAGCAGATAGAGACACACCGTCCGGACGCGGTGGCTGTTGAGGACCTCTTCTACGCCAAGAACGTGAAGTCCGTGCTGAAGCTTGGACATGCGAGGGGGGTCATTCTTCTTGCGGCCGCTCAATCAGGGCTTCCCGTCCACGAATATGCTCCTCGAGCCGTGAAGCAGTCTGTCGTCGGCAGCGGGGCTGCGACCAAGGATCAGGTGGCCTCGATGGTGGGTCGCCTTCTCGGGCTCGATGTGGGAGCGGTGAAAGACGATGAGGCCGACGCCCTTGCCGTGGCGGTTTGCCACATACACCGGATGAGCGGCGCACTGGTGCGGTGATCAGCCGCGCTCGGGATCGAGACACTCCTCTGGAACCACGGAGCATCCGAACATGATCGCTCAGGTTAGCGGAACACTTCTCAGAAAGACCCCGGTGGAGGTCGTCGTCGATATCGGAGGGGTCGGCTATCACGCCTTCATTCCGCTTTCGACGTTTCGCCTCATAGGTGTGGTTGGGGACCGCGTTCATCTGTTCACGCACATGCACGTGCGTGAGGACGCGCTTGATCTGTTCGGCTTTACGAGTGAGGCCGAGAGGACCATCTTTCTCGAACTCATCAGCGTGAGCGGCATCGGTCCGAAACTGGGTCTCGCTGTTCTCTCGGGACTCTCGCCGGAGGTCTTTCACCGCGCGGTCGTGGATGAAGACCTCGGGCTTCTCACCAGCATCAAGGGAATCGGAAAGAAAACGGCTCAACGGCTCGTTGTGGAACTCAAGGAGAAACTCTCCGGCATGGATGTTTCCTTGATCGGCGGCGGTGGCTCGGAGATTCACGAGGAAGTCGGCGATGCGGTGATGGCACTCGTGTCTCTCGGAATCCCGAGGGCAAGGGCGCGCGATTCCGTGCTTGCAGCGCGACGCGACGGCGGCGACGATCTGTCGGTAGAGGAGCTAGTCAAACGGGCACTCAGGAAGTAGGGGGAACCAGCATGTCCGAAGAGAGGGTGACCGCTCCTGCGCTTTCGACTGACGATGCGCGTTTCGAAACGCAGCTCAGGCCGCCCGGTTTCGCTGAGTTCGTGGGGCAGGATTCGCTCAAGAGCAATCTTGGGGTCTTTATCGAAGCCGCACGCAAGCGAGAGGAACCGCTCGATCACTGTCTTTTCTCCGGTCCTCCCGGATTGGGCAAGACGACGCTCGCCCACATCGTTGCACATGAGATGGGAAGCGACCTGGTGGCGACATCGGGTCCCGTCATTGAGCGCGCCTACGATCTCACAGGAATTCTCACGAATCTGAAGCGAGGGGACATACTCTTCATCGACGAGATCCACCGGCTGTCGCACGTCGTGGAGGAGTACCTATATCCTGCGATGGAGGGCTTCTCGGTCGACATCCTTCTCGACAAGGGGCCGTCGGCAAGGAGCGTGAAGCTCAACCTGGAGCATTTCACGCTGGTGGGCGCCACCACGCGCGCCGGGCTCCTGACGTCTCCCTTGAGATCGCGTTTTGGTATGGCACTGAGACTGAACTACTACAATTCCGAGGAGCTTGCGCGGATCGTGAAGCGGTCGGCGCGGATTCTCGGCGTAACGATAGACGAGGAGGGAGCTCTGGAGCTGGCGAGCCGTTCCCGGGGAACACCCAGGATCGCGAACCGTCTTCTGAGACGCGTGCGGGATTTCGCTGACGTGATGGGTGATGGGCGCGTGACAGCGGAGATCGCGCACGAATCGCTGCTGAGACTTGAGGTGGACGCGCGCGGTCTGGATGAGATGGACCGGAGGATCATGGAGGCGGTGATCCATCGCTTCGACGGTGGTCCCGTGGGAGTCAAGAGCCTCGCGGTGGCTGTCGGTGAGGAAGCAGACACGATCGAGGAGATCTACGAGCCGTTTCTGATTCAGGAAGGTCTTCTCAAGCGGACATCGCGCGGTCGCGAGGCGACGAAGGCGGCCTACGAGTACTTTGGCATAGCGGGTAACGACGGCGAACAGGGAAGGCTACTCTAAAGGCGGCGTCCAGAGGCCCACATGCGCGTACTCCTCCACATCTGTTGCGGCCCGTGCGCCATCGTTCCGATCCGTGAGCTTCTTGCGGCGGGGCATCAGGTGGACGGGGCTTTCACCAATCCCAACATTCATCCGTACCGTGAATTCGAGAAGCGGCGCGAGGCCGCCCACTCGGTTGCCGCTCTACTTGGCATCGAGATCGTCCGGGAAGACCCCTACGGGCTTGTGAAGTTTCTGAGGGCCGTGGTCGGCCACGAAGAGAAGCGCTGCCCGATCTGCTACCGCATGCGGATGGACAGGACGGCAGAGTTGGCGGCGGAACTGGGCCACGACGCTTTCACATCGTCGATGCTCGTGAGTACGCACCAGGACCACGACGCCATTCGCGCCGCCGGGGACGATGCAGGGCGGGAGTGGGGCGTGCACTTTCTCTATGCGGACTACAGACCCCTGGTGATGGACGGGGTCCGCGCATCCAAGGAGATGGGGCACTACCGTCAGCAATACTGCGGGTGTGTCTACAGCGAGTGGGAGCGATACAGGGACCGATGATGAAGACGAGTGATTTCGACTACGAACTCAGGCGAGAATCTATTGCGCAGTACCCGAGTGAGCGGCGTGACGAATCGCGGCTCCTGGTGCTTGGCCGGGAGACCGGTGAGATGGAGCACCGTCTCTTCAAGGATATTCTGGACTATCTTGCTCCAGGCGACATCCTTGTGGTGAACGAGAGCGAGGTAATCCCGGCCAGATTCATCGGGGAGAAGAAGGCGACCGGCGGCAAGGCAGAGATGTTTCTTCTGAAGGAGATCGGGCTCTGCCGCTGGGAAGTGCTCGTTCGCCCCGGAACCAGTATTCGTGAGGGAACGGTTCTCAGCTTCGGCGAGGGTCTTCTGGAGGCGCGTGTCCTGGATATCCTGCCGGCGGGGAAACGCATCGTCGAACTTGTGGCCGACGGCGATCTGGATCTTGTGATCGCTGCTCTCGGGCAGATCCCACTTCCGCCGTACATCGAGCGGAGGCCCGAGCCGCTCGATCGAGAACGCTATCAGACCGTCTACGCGCGGGTCAAAGGGGCGGTGGCGGCTCCGACCGCGGGCCTTCATTTCACCGATGAGATCCTCGATGAACTCGCCGACCGAGGGATCGGGATAGCTCCGGTGATCCTGCACGTTGGACTCGGGACATTCCGGCCCGTCTCGAGCGACGATCCGGAGGACCACGAGATGGACGAGGAGCGGTTCGAGGTCTCCGACGACGCGGCGGCACTCATCAATGCGGCACGCGAGGGTGGGGGAAGAGTCGTGGCTGTGGGGACCACGTGCGTCCGCGTTCTCGAATCGGTTGCTGATGATGCCGGGAAGATGGCGGCCTCCGCCGGAAACACCGATCTGTTCATCCGCCCGGGCTATCAGTTCCGATGTGTCGATGCGCTTATCACGAACTTTCATCTTCCCAAGTCGACACTCCTGATGCTCGTGGCGGCATTCGGAGGATACGAGAAGGTCATGGCGGCGTACAGGACGGCTGTAGAGCGGAACTACCGCTTCTACAGCTACGGTGACGCGATGCTGATGCTCTGAGTCTACGGTGAGACCATGCTGGTGCGCTGAGTTCCTGGAGGGGCGATGTTCGAGTTCAGGGTGATAGCCGAAGACGCGGAAACGGGGGCCAGGGCCGGCGAACTCGTGACGCCGCACGCCGTCATAGAGACTCCCGTCTTCATGCCCGTGGGGACGCAGGCCACCGTGAAAACGCTGTCTCCTCTGGATGTCGAGGCGACGGGAGCGCGCATCATCCTGTCGAACGCGTACCACCTCTACCTTCGACCCGGACCCGAGATCATTGAGCGGGCAGGTGGGCTTCACAAGTTCATGGGTTGGGACCGAGCCATTCTGACGGACAGCGGCGGTTTCCAAGTGTTCAGTCTGGGGCACCTGAACCGTGTTCGCGAGGAAGGTCTTGAGTTCCGGTCGCACCTTGATGGTTCCAGGCACTTCATGTCGCCTGAGGACAATGTTCGCCTGCAGCGCTCCATCGGGGCGGACATCATTATGGTTCTTGACGAGTGTGTGGCCTATCCGACAAGCCGCGAGGATGCGAAGATGTCGCATGAGCTGACGCTCAGATGGGCACAGAGAGCGCGCAAGGAGTGGCGTGCCGATCCCCGGGAGCAGGCTCTCTTCGGTATCGTGCAGGGCTCCACCTACGCTGAACTCAGGAAGGCGTCCGCATCGGCGCTCAGGGAGATGGACTTCCCGGGGTATGCCATCGGAGGGCTGGCAGTCGGCGAGCCGAAGTCCGCGATGCGGGAGATGGTGGACGTGGTCGTGAAGGAACTCCCTGAGAATCGTCCCCGCTATTTCATGGGACAGGGTTTCCCGGAGGACATCATCGGCTCTGTTGCCCAAGGCATCGACATGTTCGATTGCGTGATGCCGACCAGGAACGCGCGGAAGGGCAACCTGTTCACATCCCGTGGGAGGCTCGTGGTGAAGAATGCCGCCTACGCGCGTGACGATCGACCGCTCGATCCCGACTGCGACTGCTACGCGTGCAGGAATTTCTCGAGGAGCTACATTCGCCATCTTTTCAACGCCGGAGAGGGCTTGGCCGGGCGGCTGGCGAGCCTTCACAGCCTCACGTTCTACGTGAAGATGATGACTGATATGCGGCGCGCCATAATCGCCGGGAGCTTCGGCGAGTGGAGGCGCGGATTCCAGGAGAAGTACGAATCTCAGGCGCAACTTCATAGTTGAAGTGAACTCGAAGGAGGAACGGATGCACGAGAAGACCCCCAGGTTGCCGGACGCGATCGCAACCACCTCCGGCGGGAAGATCGTGTTGTTGGTGGCTGATGGGCTGGGTGGGCTCCCGGACCCGGAGACCGGACTGACTGAGCTTGAGACGGCTAGGACACCGAACCTGGATGCTCTTGCCAAGGAAGGCGTTTCCGGGCTTCACATACCCATCGCGCCCGGGATCACACCCGGCAGTGGACCCGCTCACATGGCGCTCTTCGGATATGATCCCATCGAGTATCTGATCGGCCGGGGTGTGCTTGAGGCGCTGGGCATAGACTTTGATCTGAGACAGGGCGACGTAGCAGCCAGGATCAACTTCGCGACCGTGGACGGTGACGGGATGATAACCGACCGAAGGGCCGGACGCATTGCGACGGAGAAGTGTGCGGAGCTCTCTGCCAAGCTGGACACGATCAAGCTTCCGGGAGTCGAGCTGTTCTTCTGCCCCGTCAAGGAACATCGCGCGGTCCTCGTGCTGAGAGGCGATGGGCTGAAAGGGGGTCTGAACGATACCGACCCGCAGGCGACAGGTGTTCCTCCGCTCGATGTGCGGGGTGAAACGAAGGAAGAGGAACGGACGGCGGAGCTTCTCAACTCGTTCGCATCCCAGGCAAGCGCGATCCTCAAGGACGAGCCCAAGGCGAACGCGATAACTCTGAGGGGAATCGCAACGCGCGAGGTTATCCCAACGTTTGAAGACCGATACAATCTGAGAGCGGCCGCCATCGCCCAGTACCCGATGTACCGAGGCGTCGCCGGCCTGGTCGGGATGAACGTCCTGCCTGCACCGGGCTCGGTTGACGAGATGACGACGCTCTTGAGGGAACACTACGAGGAGTATGATTTCTTCTTCATGCACTTCAAGTACACGGACTCGACCGGAGAGGACGGAGATTTCTCAGGCAAGGTTGCGGCCACTGAGGACTT
>JAUXGN010000033.1 GCA_030622115.1 Candidatus Eiseniibacteriota bacterium | reverse complement strand
TGGATAAACGGCTACGATGCTCTCATTGCCATCGAGCATTGGAATCCCCGCGTGCGGAACCCCTACTACCATACTATCCAGGACACATTCGCCTCGATCGATTCAGGCCAGTTTACCGCGATCACGAAGATGTGTGTGGGGGCGTTTGCGCGGCTCAACGATCCCGATGCCGAGATAAATCTCGTCGTCTACGAGGGCGATATCACTTTCACGCCGGATGATCCAGGCGCCGGTACGACGGTGACCCTGGGCGCCGAGGTGCATATATATGGGCCTGAGGAGTACGTGGAGGCGACTCTTGAACTCTGGGATGGGGACGTTGACTCAGGCGAGCTCATCTCATCCTGGAGCTTCGCCCGGACGATGGGCGGGGGCGAGTATGTGGAGCACGACTTCACCTGGGTTCCCGATCAGGATGATGTTGGAGAGCACGAGCTGAACCTGCGAGTCACAACGACGGACACGGACGAACTCACGCTGAGCGACAACGTAGCGCTTATGACCATTGCGGTCACGTCGCCGGATCTTCAGATTCTTGGCCACTACGCTTATCCGAATCCCGTATCGAGCGCCGCCGAAGTCACGTTCCGGTACGAGCTCTCCAACCACGCAAAGCAGATCGTGCTCGAAGTGTTGGATCTCACCGGGCAGAAGCTTGGCGGCTTCGAGGAGTACAGTGCGGAGCACGGAGATCAAACTGCCGGCGCCTGTACTCTGCCGGGCTGGAATACTGTTCAATGGGATGCACTGGATGCGGGTGCGGACCTGGCGAGTGGCGTCTACATCTATAGGATTGCGGCTCGCGAAGAGGGAGCGATCGACCCGACTGATACCGCGACCGGCAAGTTCGCGATCGTGCGTTAGCGGGATCCGGACGTATGGACGAAGAGAGAATCAAACGGATCGCTCTGGGCCTGGTCAACCTCGCGCTGGCAGCGATGCTGTTCTTTGCGGTCTATCGGTTCAGCCATGACGTGACGCCGGTTTACGGAAACCGGTTCGCGTACGTTCCCATAGCTATGGCTGGGCTTGCTTGCTGGAGGGGTGTTGTGGGCATCATCCTTCTGTCGGGGAGGCGGAGTGGACGGTAGTCGGGAGGGTGTGCGTAGGGGCGTAGTTGCTTTCGATTCCGACGGCGTGTTCCTCAGACATCTGTTCCTGCTGCGCGCCGCCTGGCATGTGGGTCTACTGACCTGGCTGAGAGTATTCCGGCTGGGGCTCTTTCTCAAGCTTCGACGGATAGACGTTGGAACGGCCGTGGAGCGGGCGTACGCTCTTCTAGCTGGATGCACACTTGAAGAGTTGCTTGAGGTCGGGAAGACAATGCGTCTCACGAAGGGCGCCGCCGAGATCTGTGAGGACCTCAGGCGATCCGGGTATCTGGTTGTCCTCGTGAGCGCCGGTGTGCCGCAGAAGGTGCTGGAACAGGTGGCGTCCCGGGTCGGAGTTCAAGCGGTGTGTGGTGTGCTGCTCGAAATCGAGAGTGGTCGGTTGACCGGGAGGCTGCTCGAAGGCCGCCACTCTGGCAGGGGGAAGCGCGACGGGCTCGAGAGGATCCTCCTGCGTTGGGGGTTTGGATGGCGCGACGTGACCGTCGTGGTTGACGATGCCAGCAACAGGGAGATAGTCGAGGCGGCATGGCGAAGCGTGGGTGTGAACCCGGAACGTCCGATCATGCGGATGGCCAGCTTCGTGCTCTACACGAGGAATCTGAGGGAGATCCTCGAGTTCTTCCCCGAGTGTTACGAGACGGGGATCACGCCCGAGTGGCTGGCGGTGCGCCACGAGCTTTTCAGGAAGTCGATCCACCTGTGCGCCGTTGCGGTTCCACTCATGGCCATGTGGTCGAAGACACTGACGTTGTGGCTCGTAGGTGTGGCGACCGTGTGTTATGCGGCATCGGAATTACTCAGAGTGTTGGGTGTCGCGTTCCCGTTCTTCTCAGGCGTAACGTGGCGGGCGATGCGCTCAGGGGAATCCCGCGGGCTCGTGTTGGGGCCCCTTCTCTTCGGTGTAGGGGTATGGTTGTCGCTCATTCTATTTCCATTATCGGCGGCCACTGTAGGGATACTGGTTCTTGCCGTGGGTGATGGCGCAGCGAGCCTCACCGGGCGGTTGTTCGGTCAGACCGTCCTCGTCTACAATCGGCAGAAGACGCTTGTTGGATCGCTGACGGTGTTCGTCGTAGGCGCGGTTGTTGCTATGAGCTATCTACCGTTGGGCTGGTCGCTTGCAGTAGGTGTCGTAGCCAGCCTTCTGGAGTCGCTGCCCCTTGGGGCATATGATAATCTGCTGCTTCCGCTCGTATCGGCAGGCGCGGTTGTTATTGCGCTGGGGCTGGCGTAGGGAAGCCCGAAGTGAAGGGATATGCCGGTTTCCCCGGCTACCGACAAGGAGGGTGTGTTGCTCAAGGACAAGCTCCTGACAAAGGAGGCGAGGCTTGGCGTGATCGGCCTCGGGTATGTTGGTCTGCCGCTCTCGATGGAGTTCGTGCGTGCGGGTTACAAAGTCGTTGGCATAGATACGAACGAAGAGAAGGTGAACATCCTGATGTCAGGTGAGTCGTATATTCCGGATGTCCCTGGCGAGTGGGTGAAGGACGCGGTCGAGAACGGTGCGTTCGTGGCAACGACGGATTTCTCGATGCTCGCCGATGTGGACACGGTGGACATATGTGTTCCCACACCTCTCAGGAAGACCAAGGACCCCGACATCTCGTACGTCATTGCAGCCGTTGAGGAGATCGTGAAGTACCTGCACCCCGGCATGATGATAATCCTCGACAGCACAACCTATCCCGGGACCACGGATGAGGTGATTCTTCCGCGATTGGCAGAGACAGGTCTCGTGGTGGGGAAGGATTTCTACCTGGCCTTCTCGCCGGAACGTGTGGATCCTGGAAACGAGGAGTGGACGACAAAGAACATCCCAAAGGTGGTGGGTGGGGTGACTCCTGCGTGCACGGAGCATGCGGCGCTGATCTACAAGCAGACGCTTGGACCGGTTGTGCCCGTTTCATCCACGAAGGTTGCGGAGACGGTGAAGCTTCTCGAGAACACCTTCCGAAGCGTCAACATCGGTCTTGTGAACGAAATGGCTCTCATGTGTGACCGCATGGGCATAGACGTGTGGGAGGTGATAGACGCGGCCGCCTCGAAGCCGTTCGGCTTCATGCCGTTCTATCCGGGCCCGGGGTTGGGTGGCCACTGCATCCCAATCGATCCGTTCTACCTTTCCTGGAAGGCTAGGGAGAGCGGGTTCGAGGCACGGTTCATCGAGCTGGCGGGGATGGTGAACAGCAGCATGCCGTTCTATGTTGTCGGGAAGGTGGTTGACTGCCTGAACGATCGCAGCATGCCGGTGAAGGACTCGAAGATCCTGGTTCTCGGTGTGGCGTACAAGGCGGACATCGATGATCTCAGGGAATCACCCGCTCTGGATATCATCAAGCTCCTGAGGGAAAAGGGAGCCGATCTTGCTTATTCTGATCCATTCGTGGCGAGTTTCAAGGACGGCTCCTCGGAGCTGACCAGCGTCGAGCTGACTCCCGAATCACTCGCCGGATTCGACTGTGCGGTGATTGCGACAGCTCACAGCACCTTTGATTACGAGATGATCGTGGGAGCCGGCGTCCCTCTGGTGGATGCGCGGAATGCGCTCAAGGGAATCAAGGCGGATCACATCAGGCGGATATAGCCGCTCTGCAGGCCTGGAGAATGACATGTCGATAGCACTTGTGACAGGAGGAGCGGGGTTCATAGGGTCTCACCTTGTGGAACGGCTGCTTGAACAGGGACGTGATGTCCGGATCGTGGACAACTTTTCCACCGGGCGGAGGGGCAATATCGCGCATCTGCTCGAGAGCGTAGATCTCAGAGAGATCGACATCAGAGATCTCGATGCGATGCGTGACGCTGCGAAAGGCGTCGATGTCATCTTCCATGAGGCGGCCCTCGCATCCGTTCCGAGATCGGTCGATGATCCCGTGAGCAGCAATGACGTGAACGTCGTCGGCACCCTGAATGTCCTCGTGGCGGCTCGGGATGCCGGCGTGCGCAGGGTCGTCTATGCCAGTTCATCGTCCGTCTACGGCGAGGCTCCTGAGCTTCCGAAGGTCGAAACGATGCGGCCGCGTCCCATGTCCCCCTATGCCGTCAGCAAACTGGCAGGTGAACACTACTGTCTGAGCTTCAACGGTCTCTACGATATCGAGACTGTCTGCCTCAGGTACTTTAATGTGTTCGGTCCCAGGCAGGATCCCACCTCGCAGTACGCTGCAGCCGTGCCCATCTTCACGACTGCGCTCTTGAGGGGTGATGTGCCCACCATCTACGGAGACGGCGAGCAATCACGCGACTTCACGTACATCTCAAGCGTTGTGGAGGCAAACGTCCTCGCGGGTGAAAGCGCGGGCGCGCCCGGAGGGGTCTTCAATGTGGCGATGGGTGGTACGGTGACGGTGAACGAGCTGTTTGCGGCGCTCTGCGATATCATCGGCTTGAGCGCGGAAGCGACGTTCGCCGACGTTCGGCCCGGGGATGTCAAACACTCCTACGCGAACATCATGCGAGCGCGAGAGACCCTGGAGTTCGAGCCTCTGCTCGGTTTCAGGGATGGGCTTCAGTTGACGGTCGATTGGTTCAGAGAGCGCGGCGCCGACGCCTAGCTGTGTTTCTGGAGCGAAGCATGGCGCCGTTCGACCCGCAGGTGAGGAGTCACTCGCGGGGCGTCGTTGTTTCCGGAGGACGAGTTTGAAGCGAGTCTGGATTCTGGATTCCAGCGAGTCCCAGGCGGACGAGATCGTGCGTGGACTGCCGTCCCTCGTGTACGACTCCACGGTGTGGGTCGATACGGCCGCCATGCTTGATGCCGCCAGGGCGGCCCCCCCTGATCTCATCGTTGTCGAGCACGGAATCACCGACATGCCGGTTGTGAACGTTCTGCGGGCCATCAAGGAGCTCGGCAGACGTGTGTCCGTTATCGTGGTTGCCGACCAGACAAGCAGTCAGGGAGCGATCGAATCGATGCGTGAGGGAGCGTACGACTACCTTCCACGAGAGACGCTGCCGGGTGCTCTTGAGGATGCGGGGCGCCGTGCGCTTTCGGATGACGGAGGGATGATACAGACCATCGGATCCCCCGGACCCGGTGATGTGGCAGAGCTGGGCGCCGTGATGGGCAGAACGCCCGAGATGATCGAGATCCACAAGCTCATCGGTCAGGTCGCCGACACTGATGCTTGCGTGCTTGTCCAGGGTGAAGCCGGCACGGGCAAGGAACTCGTGGCCAGAGCTCTTCACTACAACAGCAGTCGCAGGGATTCTCCGTTCGTCGCTGTGAACTGTTCGGTTCTTTCGCCGGAGTCTCTGGAGATCGACCTGTTCGGTCGAGGGGGGGAGGGGCAGAGCGGGGGACCGAGCCGCATGGAGGCGGCGGACGGCGGCACGATTTTCATCGACGAGATCGATGCGATGGGACTCGAAAACCAAGCCAGGCTTCTCACGGTTCTTGAGGATGGGTATTTCGAGCGGCCGCGTTCAAGGAAGCGAGTCGGCGCTGATGTCAGAGTGATCGCAGCGGCTGGGGCCAGTCTCGTGGGTTGCATGAAGAACGGAGAATTCCGTGTAGACCTGTTCTATCGTCTCAAGGTAGTCTCCGTGTTCATGCCGCCACTCAGGGACAGACGGGACGATATCCCCTGTCTGACAGAACATTTCCTGAAGCGTGCCGAGGCCAAGATGCGCCGCGGTATCGACGGCATCTCTCCCGCGGCCATAGAACTCCTGCAGCGCTATCCCTGGCCGGGCAATGTGCGCGAGCTCGAACAGGTTGTTCAGCGCGCCGTGGCGCTGAACCGCACGGGAGTCATAATGCCCGAGGATCTTGAGACATTGCGTGACGGGCAGGATTCGTGGCCGGGCATGCAGATGGGACAGCCATCGGGGCTTGGAATCGCTGTCAGATACGAACTCGAGAGACGCCTCGCTCTCAAGGAGACGGATATCGACAGCGTCATAGTGTCGGAGACTGAACGCGTGCTCGCGGATGCGGCGCTCGACGCCGTCAACGGCAATCAGGTGAAGGCGGCGCGGCTGCTTGGCATCAGCAGGAACACACTGAGGAAGCGGGTGAGAGAGGTTTGAGGAGACTTGGCGGACGAGGGACTGGATTGCGACGTGTCTGTCTGCTTCCGGCGGCGGTCATGATGGTCGCGCTGGTGTTGACCGGGTGCTCCCACTACGGTTTCTCCGCTTCAGTGAAGACACATATATCAAGTGTGGCTATCCCTGTTCTGGAGAACGAGACGGTTGAATTCGCTATTGGTCAGGAGCTGACGGACGCGTTGATCGAAGGGTTCTCAGATGACAGCAGCCTCAGGGTCGTGGGTGAGGATGAGGCCGAGTCGATTCTCCGCGGCACGGTCGTGCGATACTCGCGTCCAGTTCTGTCGTACGATGCCGGCGGCAGCCCGCGCGAATACAAGGTGAGCGTTGTTGCGAAGTTGTCGTATGAGGATCTCACCAACGGCACCGTCGTGTGGGAAGATGAAATCACGGGTTGGGCCGTCTACTCGGCCAGCGGTGAGAGCGGCGAGTTGGCCACGGAGGAAGAAGCGCAGGAGCGTGCTCTGGAGAAGCTGGCGCAGGACGTTCTCTCGCGAACCGTACAGGCCTGGTAGAGGGACAACAATGTGACATTCGCTGCATTTCAGAAAGCCGTCGAGCGCCGGGAGCTTGCCCCGGTGTATCTCTTTCATGGCGATGAGTCATACATAGCGCGGCTCGGCGTTGCGGTTCTAAAGCGGGCGGTGCTGACGCCTGGGAGCGAAGCATTCGACTTCGCGAGCCTGATTGGGCGGGAGACCACGGCCGAAGCGATCGTGGCGCAGGCCGGCACGGTCCCGATGTTGTCCGAAAGGCGTTTGACCGTCGTCTACGAATTCGACGAACTCGCTCAGGCACACCGCACGAAACTACTCGAGTACATGAAGGCCCCCGTCAAATGCTCGTGCCTCGCACTGATCAGTTCCAAGCGACTGGGAAGCAAGAACAAGTTCGAGCGTGGCGCGCTTGAGAGTGCGACCGTCGTGGAGTGCAACCGGCCCGACGGTGAGGTGCTTGTGGCCTTGGTCGAGCGCATGGCGTCGGAGCGAGGGGTTTCTCTTGCGCCGGACGCTCTGCTCGTTCTTCTGGATTGGACTGATGGGCGACTCAGCAGGATAGGCAACGAACTCGATAAGCTGGCCGCGTATACGGAAGGCAGACCGGCTGTGACCGTGGACGACATTGAACAGGTCGTGGGGGCGAAGGCGTCAGGTCTCAGAGATCTGGCCCTGTCAGTGGCGGAGCGGAGACAGGGGGACGCACTTGCGCGGCTTGCCGAACTGATCGAAGGCGGCATGGATGCGGCTCAGGTTATCTCGCAGCTCTACGGTTGCTGGATGGGTCTGTGGATGGCCCGCATAGAGTCCGGGCCTCGGCGTGGGGGAGGATGGAGACCGCATCATGCGCTCCTTGGTGTACCGGATCTTCGTGAGAGGGCGCTCAAGAGAACATCCCGTGAGTACGCGGGAGGCGTAGGTCTCTTCTACAGAGCCGATCTCGACATACGCAAGGGCATGCCACCCGAGCCTACGGTTGGTCTTCTGGTCTACGGACTCGCCGGAGATGCCGACCGTGCCTGACGGTGCTCGCGAACGATTGCTTCGAATCACGCCTCTTCCGAGAACTCTGCAGGCCGAGGGAGCCCGCTGCGGCGTGGGAAGCCCTACAGAAAGGGCTTGACGGAGTTCATTCCGCTATGTTATCAAGGATGAAACTGCTTCTTTTGGTGCGCCCCCTGGTGCTCCTGCCGGATAGATACGGTCGGGCTCAAGAGCTACGTTGTCCGACGCTCAGGAGGAACAAACACATGCGTCTGAACCACAATGTGCTGGCTTGGTCCATTGTAGTGCTGATCATCAGTCCAACGTTTGCGCTGGCGGGTGGCCTGTATGTGCCCGGCGTCGGTGTGAGGAGCAGCGCCATGGGTGGCGCCTTTGTCGGCTTGGCCGACGACTACAGCGCCGTTCACTGGAACCCTGCCGGGATCAGTCAGATCCGCGGGTTCGAGGTCACAGTGAGCGGTCACGACGGTATCGCGTTGGCGTCGCGCACGGGGACAATGGAGTTTGATGGGACGGCATATGACCCGGGGACTGTGGACGGGACCATAGAGGCTACCTCGGATGCCACGCACTTTTTCGCTCCGGGCATCTACATGTATATGGACACTGGGCCTCTCTCAGTTGTGGCTGACAAGTTCGGTATCTGCGCGTACACGCTCGCGGATTTCGGGACGGTCTGGGATGGAGAGAAGCTGTACGACGACTTTATTAGTGAATACGAATTGGACACCATCACGCCGGGTGGACAACACATCGAGCGAAGCGTCTTCGGTGATCCGCCGGACTTCGCGAGCCGGATTACTGGATATGTCCTTTCGCCGGTTCTGGCGAAGAGACTCACCGACGACATGTCCATAGGGATCTCCGGCCACATGGTCTACGGGGATTTCCACTTCCTCGATGGAGGGTGGTACGAAGAGTCGTTCGAGCACGCACCGGACGAGTTCGAATCGAAGCTGTTCTCGTTCCAGTCTGAGGAAAATCTCACGGGTTGGGGCTACGGCGCGACGATCGGTGTGCTCTACGACGTCGATTCACAGATCTCAATAGGAGCGGCCGTCAGAACACCTCTCACGGTCAGTCTTGATGGCGATATCGAGTTCTCGTCTGTGCTTGACACGCTGGCGCTTGGGAAGCATGGAGAGGAGATGGAGTTCACGTTCCCCATGTGGGCAGGCGTCGGTCTGGCCTATCGCGGGTTCCTCTTCGACAGTCTCACGATGACCGCAGACGTGCACTGGACGCAGTGGTCGGAGGTCTCGGAGTTCACGCGAGTGATGGCGGTGGAGATTCCGGAAGGCCAGGAGATGCTCACCCCGCTGACGACACTCAACTGGGACGACACGATCGAATTCCACCTCGGTTTCGAGACGAAACTGTCGCGTGCAGCCGCGCTCCGGTTCGGTTATGCGAGCATTCCAGCGACGGTTGCGACGGAGGATTACTCCTTCGTTCTGCCGCAGGGTGCACATAGCATAGTGTCATTCGGCTTCGGTTATCGCCAGGATCGCTGGACCGCTGATGTGACGTTGGCCTATATGATGGGCCAAGCGGTCACCAAGGCAGCGACAACCGGAGAACTGGGTGATTCGTCGCAGGGCAAGAACCTTCATGATGAGATAGTGCCGAGCCTTTCGTTCACCTATCTCTTCTAGCAATACAGTTGGGCACCAGTGTGAGCGCACGGCCGACACCGAAGCCCGGTGCCGGCCGTGCTGTCAAATGGCCCTGTTCGCGGGGCGTTCACGAGGCGCCCCATTAAGAGAGGTCGTGGTTCATGAATCGCTATCCGTTTGCCGAGATAGAGTCCAAGTGGCAGGACAGGTGGGAGGAGATGGGGCTCTTCCGCTGTCCGACGCTCGCCGATGACACATTCTTCTGTCTCGTGATGTACCCCTATCCATCGGGTGATCTTCATGTAGGACATGGGCGGAACTACATCATTGGCGATGCGGTCACGCGCTACATGATGATGCTTGGGAAGAGCGTTCTCACTCCGATGGGTTGGGATGCATTCGGGTTGCCGGCGGAGAACGCTGCCATCGAACGCGGTATCCATCCGCCGGTCTGGACCGACGCCAATATCGTCAAGATGAAGCAGCAGTTCAAGCGGTGGGGGATAGGGTACGACTGGGACAGAGAGATATCGTCTCATACCCCGGAATTCTACAAGTGGACTCAGTGGATCTTCGTGCGGATGTTCAAGAAGGGGCTGGCGTTCAGAAAGGCGGCGCCCGTTAACTGGTGCCCTTCGTGCGCAACAGTCCTTGCCAACGAGCAGGTGGTCGACGGGAAATGCGAACGCTGTGAGTCGATCGTGGGCGTGAGAGATCTCGAGCAGTGGTTCTTCCGGATCACCGAGTACGCGGACAGACTGCTCGATGGACTCGATGAACTTGACGGCTGGCCGGACCGTGTGAAGACGATGCAGCGGAACTGGATCGGTCGGAGCGAAGGTGTGGAGATCGACTTCACGATCGCCGAGACGGGAGATCCACTCCCGTGCTTCACGACGCGCGTGGACACGGTGTTCGGCGTGACGTACATGGTCATGGCTGCGGAGCATCCCATGGTGCGACGACTGGTCGGGGGCACGGAACGCGAGCAGGAAGTGCTGGCATTCGCGGAGCGAGTGAAGGCGCAGGGCAGCTTTGAGCGATCTGCCGCTGATGTGAAGAAGGAGGGCGTCTGGACAGGGTTTCACGTGCTGAACCCCGCCAACGGCGAGAAGATTCCGCTCTGGGTCGCGAACTACGTGCTGATGGAGTACGGAACAGGTGCAGTCATGGCCGTGCCTGCTCATGACCAGCGGGACTTTGAATTCGCACGGGAGTACGGGCTTCCCGTGCACCTGGTCATTGATGATCCTGACGGGGGGCTGGATGGGGCTTCGATGACCGAGGCGTATGTCGATGGCGGAACACAGGTGAATTCCGCGCAGTTCGACGGTCTTCCGAATACTGAGGCGATGAAGCACATCGCCGATTGGATGGAGAAGGAGGGGATAGGCCGGCGGGCGATCAGCTACCGCTTGAGAGACTGGCTCGTCTCGAGGCAACGCTACTGGGGCACACCGATCCCGATCATCTACTGTGAGGATTGCGGCCCACAGCCTGTGCCGGAGGAGGATCTCCCCGTGCTCCTTCCGACAGACGTTGAGTTCACGGGCAAGGGGGAGTCACCGCTCACCACATCCAGCACTTTCCTCGACGCCGCCTGTCCGAAGTGCGGCAAGCCGGGGAGACGCGAGACGGATACGCTCGACACATTCGTCGATTCAAGCTGGTACCTCTTCAGGTATGTCAGTCCGCGTGAGGATACGCTCCCGTTTGTCAAGGAGGACGTCGACCGGTGGTTGCCGGTGGATCAGTATATAGGTGGAGTCGAGCATGCCTGTGGACACTTGATCTTCGTGAGGTTCATGACGAAGGTGCTTCATGACATGGGACTCGCGGGTTTCGAAGAGCCGATCGAGCGGCTCTTCTCACAGGGGATGATCTACAAAGACGGCCTCAAGATGTCCAAGTCCAAGGGCAACGTTGTCTCTCCGAGCAAGTTGATAGAGCGTTTCGGGGCCGATACCGAGAGGCTTTACACGCTCTTCGCGGGTCCACCGGATCGTGACGCCGAGTGGAACGATACTGCCGTGGAGGGCGCGTACAGATTCCTGAATCGCGTCTGGAGATTGATGGAGGAGTGGCCGTTCAAGGTGTCGGAACTCGAGGGTCTGAGGGGCCTGCTCAACAGCGGGGATCTGCCTGAGAACGTGGCGGCCCTCCATCGCAAGACTCACCAGACGATCCGCAAGGTAACGAGTGACATGGACACGTTCCATTTCAACACCGGCGTCGCGGCGCTCATGGAGCTTGTGAATGCAACGCGATCTCTCGTGGACGCTCTCGGGGAGGGCGAAGCCACATCTCTGGAGTGCGCCGCCATCGGCGAGTCGCTTGCGAGCACTACTCTGCTCCTGGGTCCGATGGTTCCGCATTTCGCCGAGGAGATATGGGAACGGATGGGTGGACAGGATTCGCTCTTCCGAGAGGAGTGGCCTTCATTCGATGCTGAAGTGGCTCGAGAAGATGTGGTCACGATAGCCGTTCAGGTCAACGGCAAGCTGAGGGGCAGCGTTGAGGTCGAGAAGGGTGCAGACGAGGAATCTGTGCTCGCTCTCGTGAACGCTGAGGAGAGGATAGCGCGACACATCGAGGGCAAGACCATTCGACGTGTGGTCTTTGTCCCCGACCGACTTCTGAATTTCGTGGTGAGCTAGGGGCCGGCGGCAGCGCGTGCGTAGTGGAATGCAGCGCTGTCGGGATTCGATGAAGAGAACATGCGAGTAACAGAGGCGTCGTACGACCTGGCAAGTCCCAGGTGTGCGTCGGCATTGCCCGGGTCGCGTGCGATCCGGGCTCTGTATTGAACGCGTGCCCGAGCCACAGAGATTGTGGCGCGATCGAGTCGCCCCGTCTGGCCGTAGGCCCAGGCGGCGATCATGAGTTCGTCGGGCCCGAGATCGCCGAGTGAGCTGAGAAGATGATCTGCATCCGCCCGCGCCCACCAGAGTGCGGCCTGACGTCCCGAGACCTCCCTGTCGATGTCTTCCGCTCCGCGTCCTATCTCAACGTAGGCGAAGCCGAGCCTGCTGGATATGGTCGCTCCAAAGTCCGGGTTCACACTAGTTGAAAGATGGGTGTAGAGATCTGCCGCTCGAATCAGCGACGCCGCAGCGTGCTCCTTCCTCTGAGACATGAGCTGCGCGTAACCTATCAGGCTGAGCTGTTCGTAGGCCCGAGCGGGGGAGGTGTCGGCGCCGGCAATAACAACCATCAACTCAAGCTCAGCGCGACCGTACTGACCTTGTTCGACATGCAGAAGAGCTCGCTTCATGAGCTCGGTGTGAGAGAGCGACAGGAAGGCTTCACCAACTCGCGCCAGCTCCTCCGAGAGTGAATCACCGCGCGCCACCGCAATCAGGAGTTCCTTCACCGATTCATCACTGAGTTCAGACGGGTCGGTTCGCTCCGTCAGCGCTGCCGATTGACCGCCATCATGCTGTGGTACATCGGCACGCGCTTTCAGAGGAAGCACCGTCAACAACACCGCGAGCGAGATCGCGAAGGGGAGGGCAGTCAGGGCGCGAACTGAGGCATCAGAATGCCGTTTCACGTGTAGGTTTACATAATGCATATTATGCGACACACACGGTAGAAGGTGACACGTTGACCGAGAGGCCCTTGCTAGAGATGCACGCGCGCTTCGGCGAGAGTCATGCGAGCCTCGCCCGCCCATGGCGTGTCCGGGTACGTGTCGATGAGACGCTGCGAGACGGACGCGACGGCCTCCCAATCACCGGCGACGCGCAGATTCCGAATCGCGGCGTGCAGGTAGCGAGCAGCCGCCACAGGTTCATCGTCGGTGTGACGTGCCATGTCCTCGTAGATGGCCGCGGCGTCGCCGAAGGCGCGCTGCTGCTCGAGAGCGGATGCTTTTCCCTCAAGGGCGAGGCGATCGAGTGTGCGGTCACCGGCATGGCTGTCGAGGTACTGGTCAAAGCGTACGAGAGCCTGGCTGTAGTCCTGCTGGTTGAAGGCGATCGATCCAAGGTAGCACGTCGCCGCGGCGGCTCCTCTCGTGCCCGGGTAGAGGTCGATGACACTCTCGTACTGGGCCTGAGCCTGTGCAAGCAGGCCGGAGTTCAGGATCTGCGATGCCTCCGCGAGGGCGGCGTTGGCCGCGATCTCAGTGGCGCGCTGTGAGCGCGTGATCATGGCGACGGCTGCCATCACGACGAGGACGACGGCGAGTCCGATCAGGACCTTGCTCAAGTGCTCCTCAATGAACTTGGTGCCTTTGGCCGTTGTCTCGAGGAGCACGTCATGTTTGAGCTGCTGCTTGGTTATGCGTGTTCTCTTTCCCAATGGGACCTCCGGGATCGGTTGTCTGATGCACATACGTAAAGCGCACCGGTCTTGCCCCCGGCCGGACTGCGCGTTCATGGCCTGACGGGCGACGCTCTGGATTCAATCCCATAGAATAGCAGGGCAAGGGGCCGGATTCAAGTTAAACCGGGCTTTGGGAAGGCAGCGCGGGGCAGAGAAAGAGGGGCTTCCGCTTTCGCGAAAGCCCCTCTCCCATCGTACTTCGCGCTTTCCCGTCCTACGCGGTCGAAGAGAAAGCGTTTGCTCGTCGTTCTACCGGTACAGAGCCTTGATATTCGTCCAGCTCTCAACCTCGACCGGCACTGCTCCCGGGAAGTGAATCATGGCGTGATCAGGAGCCGTCACCGTGACGTCATCAACCCAGTAGTCGGTGTGGTCGGGGTCATTCGTCGAGGGCGTGCTGTAGAGACGCGCCTTGATGGTGAGACCGTCATGATTGCCGCCGTCGGCAAAGAAGGTCCAGGTGTGCGAGACCAGATCCCAGCCCGTTCCGGCCGTATACTCACTGTTTCCGCCGGCGCTACCGTGGTAGCTGTCAACGTCGTTAGGATCCGAAGTGTAGCCGCCCCAGATTCTCATCGAGGGGCTGGCGCCCGGGCTGGTGTCGTAGCCGTAGAACATGGCTTCGACGATGTCGCCTTCCTGAAGGCCGGTAACCCACGCGACGAACGCCTCCGGCGTGCCGGAGTGCGGGTCCTCAGCAACGTGCAGATAGTGCGTGCCGTCCACGGCGCCCGGGCAGGTGTAGTCCGGAAGGGTCGAGCCCTGCGAACCGGTCTGCGCGCCTGAGACGTTCATGTCACAGCAGAGGTTGCCGTAGGAAGTGAGAATCGTCGCGGGGGGGTTCTCCCAACTGTAGTTCAGCGTCTGAACGGCAAGTGCCGGCGTCGCGAACAGAACGACGATAGCGAGAATGAGCAGCTTCTTCATAGTGCCCTCCATCTGTACGGGGCCAGTTCATGGCCTCCGCAGGTGAATACTACACAACACCCGTGACCGCGCGACTCTTGTTCACCCGACTCATTGATCCAGTTTTCCGAGTCACGCGACAGTGTACTCACAACAAGCGAAAGCGCTTTCGCTCCACCTCCTTAGTGTAGCCTATCCCGCTGGCCCCTGGGGCATGCCCCAACGACCGGTGCGATCACTTCGTCCACTGATACCACAATTGAATCAGATGCCGGAGGGATGATTCTCCCCCAACATATCCTTATCCGAACTCACACATATTATATCATGCAGCCTGAATTCAGTCAAGCATTCACCGGAATAGCCTATAGGCCTTCCAAAGCGTGCTCAAAGGGTGCGCCGGCGGTTGCGAAACGCGGGCGCGGATCCTCAAGATGTCCGGAATTGCAGAAGCCCGGAAAGCGGATCGCCTTCCGGGCTTAAGTGAAGCACACTCACCAAATGATTGCTAGACTATGACCTTGTGCCGGTCCTTGAGCTCCCCCGCCTTGCCCTTGTTCCAGCCGCTGGTGCGTGAGAAGTAGCCGGTCACGCGCGTGATGTGGTCGACGTCCCTGCCCTGTGAGCAGGCGCCCGTGATCGTCTCGAGCGTGTTGCCCTCAATGGCGCCGAACGCGCAGTGTGTCACCGTCTCGAATCGGGTGTTCTTGATGAGGATTCCCTCGTCGTCGAGCTGGTAATCCCAATTCTCATTGCTGCCGAGCCAAGTGGTCAGTTCATCGAGCTTCATTCGGACCTCTCTCTGATCCTGTGCGCAGCTTCCGCTCTTCCGGTCCGCATCACGTCTCATCGGCCGCCGCCTGGCTGGCACCTGCGTGACGCCACCGGTTCAGCTTGTCTATTCACTGGGCGATTTGAGTCAGTGTCAATCGCCCTTTTCTTTCGCTACTTGAGCGACGGCTCCATTCAGGTCGTTCATGAGCGCATCCAGATCGATGCCGTGCGCTGCCGCTCCCTCAGACAACGACTCAAAAGCTGCAACGTGACATCCTATGCAATGGAGTCCATGCTGCAGGAAAACCGGTACCGTCTCAGGGTGTTCCTGCACGATCGTTCCGATCGGCATGTCTCTGGTAATAGCCTGATCCGCCATCTGTGTCTCCTGATCTGTGATGTCGATTCTGTTAGCTTGGGAGCCACTTCGTTCGAAACGAACTGGACAATCGGCATCGTATCCAAACCGACAACGATGCGCAACATGTTTTCGAATCTAGCCGAGAAACTCATCCTGCGCAAATCTCGAGGCGAGTCTCTTCCTGAGCGCGATCTCCGACAGGCTCGCCAGAACGACAAGCAGCGCCACCGCTATGAAGCCCGCGAGGCGCCCATCCCTGAGGGTCTCCGAGATGGCCACCAGGAACACCATTGCAACTCCGAGCAGCATGATGAGCCCCATCTGTCGAGCCTGTCTGGTCTTCTCGATCGACTGCGAAAGCGGCATGAACGGCGATGCCATGGACAGAAGGGCGAAGGCCATGAGCGACAGGACGAACGTGATGAACAGATAGAGGGCGGCGCTTGACACCGGCATCGCGAAGCTCAGAAGTACCAGGAGCAAGCAGAAGAACGGGAACAGGTATCTCCAGATCACGAGCTTCCTTGCGCCGACCAGTAGGCCGACGCGATTGTCAAGCGGGGCGGAGAAGAAGACCCAGCTTGCCTTCCACTGGTCCGACTGTGTTATGGCCGAGGCGAAGAAGAGCGTCATGAATACGCAGTAGAACCCCAGGAGCTCGCGTACGGGAAACGTGCCTTCCGCAGCTCGAGGCCCCAGGGGGTCGTTAAGGCCGCCCGAGATGAGACCGAACAGGTAGACGGCCAGGGGTAGCCCGAATGCGGGATATATCCTCAGACGGAGCTTTCTGTCTCGTCTCATGTAGACCTGCATCAGCTCGAAACCGGCTCTCTCCTCGTCGTTTCTGCAGAAGACCACGCCGAGCGCCGCGAATCGCGTCCGCAGCCTCTTCTGATCCTTCCTGACTGTAGCCTTTGTTGACGAGTCTGCGAGTTCAGCGATGCTCCTCGAGTACTCGAGCGAGATCATGGTGAGCGCAGCGTGGATGACGATGACGGCTGACGCGACAGCCAGAAGTGCGAGAGTGAGGTTTCTTGAGTCGCCCAACCCAACGGAGAGCTCAACGCCGCCTGCATACCATGCCGGTGGAGCGAACCAGACCCACGAGCCCTTCTCTATCGATATGGAGACGTCCTCACGGATCAGCATCCGAGGAATGAGCACATACCCGAATGTCAGCGCGAACGTAGCGAATGAATGCACGTACGTGATGGCCGTGTTGAATCGCTGATAGTCGAAGAGTCTGAGGGACGTCGAGTAGAGGAGAATGACCAGCGCGGCAGCTGCGAAGCACGCGAGAAGCGCCATGATCATGTACAGAAGTCCTACCGCGACCCCCCCATCGAACCGCAGGCCAACGACGATCGCGGCCGGTAGATTGAGTGCAGTCGCTGTGCACGCGACGTAGAAGAGCAGATTCGCAACCTTGGCCCAGTAGTAGGTTCGTGAAGAGACCGGTCTGTGCGCGAGTGTGCCATGGTCGTTGGGGCTGACGACGACGGAGCTGTATTCCATGATGACCGTGATGGCGGTCATGAACATTGCGGCGCTGAATGTGAGGAGCGTGAAAGTGAACGGGTCGCTCGTTCTCACGAGAGAGATCGCCAAGAGGCCGCCGATGATCGCATAGGTGGCCAGCATGGAGATCATCGGAGGGATCTTGATCCGACCTCGCTGTCTGACGCGGGCCGATCTGAGATCCATGAGGAGCCCTACTGTGAAAAGCGCTCGGATCTGGTCCCAGTCCGCCGCCCGCTCCCTTCTCCGATTCCCGGAATGGAGTCGATCGCCGTCCAAGCGGCTACTTCTCATTATCTACCCCATGCGCTTTGCCGGTGACACTTTCTGAGAACGCCTTCACGATCGCGTCCAGATCGCCCTCGGATGTCAACTGCGTGAAGGCGTCTTCGAGGGATGCCCTGTGTGTCATCTCCTTCAGCTCATCAACGCCGCCGTCGGCGACCACCTCTCCCCTGTTCAGGATAACTACTCTGTCGCAGATCTTCTCGACGACATCGAGAACATGGGAGCAGTAGAAGATGGTCTTCCCCTGGGAGGCCAGTTCCCTCAGAAGCTCCTTCAGGACCAGGGCCGTGTTGGCGTCGAGGCCCGCCAGTGGCTCATCAAGGAAGAGGATGTCGGGGTTGTGCAGGAGCGCCGCAGAGATGAGGACCTTCTGTCTCATTCCGCGCGAGAACCCCGTCATTATGCGTTCCGAAGAATCGCCGATCCCGAACAGTCGCAGGAAGACACCTGCTTTCTCAATAGCCGCATCGCGCTCAAGATGGTAGAGCCTGCCTACGAGCGCAAGGTACTCGATCGGCGTCAAGCTCTCGTAGAGAGCCCCTGTCTCGGGAACCACGCCGATCATGTGTTTCGCCTGGATCGGACTCTCGACGATATCGATCCCATTGATCAGGGCAGTTCCCGACGTTGGCGCTATCATGCCGGTCGCCATCTTGACGGTCGTCGTCTTCCCCGCCCCGTTCGGTCCGAGATAGCCGCAGATCTGGCCGTGCGGAATCTTGAGATTCACGCTTCTCACGGCCTCGATATCGCCAAACGATCTGACCAGATCTCTGAACTCGATTGCGACGGTGCTGTTCTGCTCGTCGTGGCTGCGTTCAGTCCGGTCCCTGTCTGTCTTGCCCAACACATCTCCCTTCGTGAGCCGCTAGCGGGCTCCTGTCTCTTCCGATGCCGTTGTTCGAAGAAGCGCCTCCGCAATGCCTCGCGCTTCCGCCACGAGAGGCTCTGGGGCCGGAGGGTTCGCATTGAGGACACTGCCAAGCGCATCGAGCGCAGCTCTGTCTTCGCCGAGCCCCGCACGGGCGTGGGCCAGCGCATTCCACGCCTCGAAATACCGCGGATGCGCATCCACTGCCCGCTCGAGATGAAAGGCGGCTTCGTCAAGCCGCTCGAGCTCGATCAGAGCCAGTCCGGCGTTGTAGCGTGCCGAAAGATCTCTGGGATTCTCGTCGAGCGCCAGCTCAAATTCGGCCGCCGCCGCTTCGAAGTTACCCTGGGAGCCCAGAATGGCGCCGAGCGTGTTGTGCATCTGGGCGCTGCCGAACTCGATGACATCGATGTTGACGCCGGTCGTGAGTAGGGTCAGCAAGATCCCTGCCGCGATCAGCGGCTTCCAGGATCGCTTCCGGAACATGCTGATGATTTCGGTCACAGCGAAGCCTGCGCCCACCAAGAGGACAGGGACGATCGCGAGGCGATACCGCGCGGTGACGAAGAAAGGCATGACGGAGACCATGAAGGTCGTGGCGAACGCTATGAGCAGCCCCGTTCTCTTCCGTCTCGCTGCGGCCAGGACGAGTCCGAGGATTCCGAGGGGCGCCAGGACTGCGAACGTGCCGATCGGATTCCTGAGCACGGGCGCCAGGCGCTTCACGAAGTTGATGTCGTAGTGATTCGGGATCTCGAAGTGGTTCCAGAAGAGCACGAACTTCCGGCCGATCTGACGGGCCCACGCGTTCGGGTAGCTCCTCGCAAACCGGAAGGCCTGCCCTGCCCAGTAGTCGGACACCTCGCCGTCGCTGAGTGGCCGTCCGGTGGAGCGCTCGGCGACCTCCTTGGATGCCAGGCGCAGATCGAAGCGCATCTCAGGTGGAACCCGGAAGACGCCTGGAGCTCCCGGGTGATTGCCTATGAAGAGATTGATGCCTCCGTTCGAGGAGACCGGGATGAGATCACCCGACGACCTGTAGTTGTGGATCGTGGCCGGGAGGATCGTCACGCCCGTAGCCATGAAGAACACGATTCCCATGATCGCGGCTCTGCGACGCGAGCCGGCCCGTGTCCGGTCGGTGTGTGTTTGATCGGCCCGTCTTGGGTCGCGCCTTGACGTGCCGCGCCCGCTCACACCGTGCCTCGAGAGGGCGGCCATGTACAGCCAGATGGCGCCGGTCGGTGCGAAGAGAAGAAGATTCGGTTTCCCGAGCGCCGCCAGTCCCAGGAGGACGCCTGCGAGTGCCGCCAGCCATCGACTTGAGCGCTTGCGCGCGAGAACAAGTAGAATGAGCGTCCCCTCGAGAAACGCCAGCACGAGCGATATCTCCAGAAGCTCCCCTTCGAAGAAGATGAACGGCACATAGATAGCGGCGAGAAATGCCGCGATGATGCCGGACGACCGACCGAGGGTGAGCTTGCCGAGTTTGAAGATGAGGATCACGGAGACTGCTCCGACAAGCGCCTGCGCGGCTCTCACGGCATCCATGCTGCTCGTGACGTGCGCGAACCCGGCGAGAACGTACGGATAGAACGGGCAGGAGTGGAAGAATGCGTGATCGGGGACGATCGCGCCTGACAGAATGCCGAGAGCTCGTGCGTAGTAAGTGGCCGGATCCCCCGTCAGAGCGCTGAATAGAGGGTGCCCGTGTATCTGAAAAAGGTAGAGGGCCCTGAGAACCAGGGCCAGCAGGAAGGCGGCGGCGAGCGCGAAGCGCTCTCTGTTTCGCCCATCGTCTTGTGCGTTTTCCATGCTCATGTCAGGAGAACAAACTATCACATGGGGTATGAACTCGGCAAGGCGGAAGGAAACGCTGCACGACGAAGGCGTCCCTTTCGAGACGCCTTCGCTACTGTCGATGGTAGATAGGATGGAACCGGTGGCCACGCGACACGTGGGTGAATCGGAGGCCCGTAGAGGGCTCGGGCCACCGGTCCCGGAGTTCTACTCTCCGTCGATGACCTCATACGGCATGGCCCAGACAAGTGAGTCGTCGGGGTAGTCGCTGTCGTAGATCGCATCGTGAGCAAGAGCCTGCACTGCAGCGCCGTGCGGACCCGGGTAGCTCACAGTCCACGAGCCCTGGAACGTCCCGTCGCCCTGGTACGCAAGCGGCGATCTGTTGTGTTTGGTGTGCAGGAACAGTATCGCATCCTCGGGTGGACCGGAGACGGTCACCGTGACTTCCTCACCCATCGCGAACGACATTATCTCGTCGGGTACCGCCATCAGTACGGATGGATCCGTGATCATGGTGTCGACGCTTGCACTCTGGACGTGGATCCACTCGATCTCCATGGTAAGAGTATCGGAGTAGGCCACGAAGCCGGAGACGTCGGTCAGCGTCCACGGACCGCGTCTGTGGTGGTTCTCATTGCCGCCGCCATAGAGCTCTTCCCAGTCGTCGTCGTGCTCGAAGATGGCGTAGCGGGTGCCCTGGTGGTGCATCGGCTTCTCGTATTCGACCATGTTCTGGTCACAGATGTTGAGCGTGCCCCAGATCTCCTTGTGTACGGTCACGTCACACGTACCCTCTTCCGGGTGGAAGAAGAACTCGTGGACGACGAGCCTCTCCGTGATTTCCCGCCAGAAGGTCAAGGGGTCGATAGGATCTCTTGTGCCTGAGTCGCCTGATGTCAGTGCATCGTCGTCGTACGGGCCCATCTCAGCGAAGAAGCCGTGGTCTTCCGTGAACTCCCGGAGTTCAGCTTCTCCGTCGACGTCGCTCGGAGCACCTGTCAGCGTGGTGTCACCGCAGCCGGAGAGCGCGAACACGCCTATGCTCACGAGTGCAGTGAATGCTGCTACGGACAGCCATCCTCTTCTCATTGGTGCCTCCTTCATGGCTTGAGTGGTGGTTCTCCCCTGCACCGATTGGAGGACATGAGGGACGGCTTTGTTCCCGGACTTCTCCCGCAGACGCACGAGACCATGCGCAGCGGCCGCGCATTAGTGAGCGCACATCCACATGAGGTGAAGCGATTGCCGGATCGATCACGGGGATTCGGCGTCTGGAGGTGCGACGTCTGGGGATTCGGCGTCTGGAGACTCGGCGTCTGTGGACTGATCGGGGCGGTGGATGATACTGAACCTTATCCAAGCCGCCGCCGGGTTGCCGTCAGCCATGGCTGGCTCGAAGATCCACTGCATCGCAGCGACCGTCGTTGACACATCGATGCTGCAGTCGGAACTGGGACTTTCGATGAAGCGAACGTCACGCACACGGCCGGTGCGGTCCACAAGGAGATCCACTATCGTCGTTTGAGCGATGGTGGGGAGGTGAGTGTCGATCGGGCGATCGGGCTCAATCCAGTTGATCAGAACCGGAAGATCGTCGAACTCCGGCATGCTGTCCGGTGGGTCCGGTTTGAGCTCAATCGGCCACAAGTACGGTTCGAACTGCGGGAGCAATGCGAGATGAGGGAAGCTCACAAGTAGATCCTTCGTTTCGATCGCGGGATCGATGGCGTGCGCCTTTGCCATCTCTGCCGCCGCGCTTCCCCACGAGACATCGGAAGCCTCAAACATTTCTGCAAGACGATAGTAGGCCTTTGCCGCGGCGGGCTCGGTCAGGCCGACGAGATCTGCGTATACACGGTAGAGCCTGTCGGCCTCTCTGTGGGATCCGAGCTGGGCGTGGCAGATGGCAAGTCCGTAGAGCGCCTCGCGGTCGACATCAGGGTGTACGTCTGATGCTCCGGCGGAGCCTGCCGCAAGTCTGAGCGCAAGCTCCTCTCCCACTGCGCGTTCGAATCCAAAGGCTGCACGCTCGAACTCGCCGCCTCGGAGAAGGGCTGCCGCAAGCGCCGCGCGTGCCTCAGCAAGCTCCGGGTCGAGCGCCACCGCGGCCTCGAGGTCGGCCAGGCCTCGCCGCGTCTTGCGGTTCTCGAAGAGCCTCACTCCTCTTGCTACGAGCGCCTCAGCGGTCGCATTCCCGGCCTGGTCCGCCGCGCAGGGCGCCGGTGCAGCGGCCATGAGGATCAGGCAGAGGGTTACCAAGGCCGCCTTTCGCGCCAGAGCTCCTGAACTCGTTCTCATCACTGTTGTGAACCCCCAGTGGAAGTGTCTCAGCGGCTCGACAGATGCCTCTGAGGCCCATTTCTTGCCAAGACGTGGTCCAAGCCAGAGCAAGAAGAAAGCGCACCTAGAGAGGCCTCTGGAGGCCTCTCACCAGGTGATAATTGACTCATTATTCAGCCTTGTGACTATGGCGGCAGAGGCGCGTCGGATATGCGACCAGTTGGCTGCGGCCAGGCTCTGGTTCACCGCCTGCCTTGAGATTCTCAGGTGGGCAGCGACCTGTTGCTGCGTGTCGGATCCCTTGACGAGGGCGATGATCTGCCGCTGCCGCTCAGTCATGGAATCGTATGCCAGAAGCACAAGATCAATCAGCGACGCCAGAACAGGATCGTTCTGCGGCCGTCGCACAAGAGTGCGGGCATCGCGCGGGTCGGTCGCTTCGAGCGCACTCAGAGCCGAGGCGGATGCCTCCTCAATCGCGAGATAGCGAAGCAGAACATCTCCGTCGCGAGTGGACGGGGTGTCGGCAGTTGCAGGATGATCTTCGTCCACCGGCTCTTGCGCAATGACCACCGCGAACGTTGTTCGCAGAGGACGAGTGTGATCGGCGACGGCGAGGATTACGTTCAGAGCTTCCGAAGGTGACGCCAGGGACAGAAGCAGAGCTCCGTCCGGCGATGATACCGACGGTCCCGCCAGCGCCTGAGGATCCGATAGAGCGACCGCAGCTGCAGCATCTCTGAGTTGCTCGACGGCGACTCTGTCGCTGCGCTCGCGGCCCTCGGTGCCCCAGGCTTGCACGGCAAGCACGGCAGCCGGTTTTCCTTCCATCATACGATTGCAGGCTCCGGTTTCTGGCTAGCGCGTGCACTCGACGGCGGCATACACATTGTGATCGCTCACGCTCTCGAGGTTCTCCGCTTCCACGCGGTACCAGTGTATCCGGACATCGGAGTTGAGGCGCTCGGCAACGCCGCGCACAAGGTCTTCTACGAAGACCGGATTCTCCATGGCGGTGTCGACGACGACACGCTCGTCATCGCCTGTGAGAAGAGGATAGACCGGAGCGCTGGCACAGGACTCCGCGATCTCGATGAGGTCTTCGAGGTCGACGTGGCCATCGAAACGCACGGAGATAGTTACGTGGCCGCGCTGGCTGTGCCCCGGACCGCCCGTCGCCTCCTGCGAGCATGGGCAGACCGTCATGACCGGCACTTCGACCGTGAGAGCGAAATCGAATTCACTCTCGAGCGACGCGGAGATCATCGCCGGGCAGGCCATAAGGCTTCTGGCGCCCGAAACAGGCGCCTCCTTCTTTGCGAAGAACGTGAATTCTACCTCGACGAACGCGCCTTCGGATCCGAGTTCCTTCCGGAGCGTGTCCAGAAGGAACCTCATGCCTGAAGGCAAGAGCGGCTGCGCGAAGTCCGCAAGAACGCGGGCGAAGCGGCTCATATGGACGCCCCGGGCAACCGGTCCCAGGGAAACGAAGAGGCTGAACGTTCCCTCGACGGTCTGCGTACCCCCGCCCTTGACGGGAGCCAGGACCGGCTTCATGAGTCCGGTCACGCCGACCCTGTCGAGCCCTATGTCACGTCCATCGCGTCTGTCCTGCATGCTTGTCATAGATGAAAGCGTACGGGTGATTCACTGACTCGTCAAGCGCAAAGGGTTGCGCTAGAAGATACTCGTGAACTCGACGATGGCCTCACCCTTGGCGCCCACGGAGACGGAGCATATGTCGACGTCTGCCAGCTTGCAGATCTGCTTGAGATATGCGAGTGCCGGAGGCGGCAGTTCCGACTCCTGCCTTGCCTCTGCGGTGCTGCTCATCCAGCCGGGTATCTCCACGTACACAGGATGAACGCGCCTCAGCTCATCCGCAGTGCGTGGGAAGCGGTCCGTCCGGCTGCCGTCGATCTCATACGCCACGCAGACCTTGATCGTCTCGAAGCTGTCGAGAACGTCGAGTTTGGTCACGATAATGCGCTTGATACCGTTCACGGCGATCGAGTATCTGAGGGCCACGATGTCAAGCCACCCGCAGCGTCTGGCTCGTCCTGTTGTGGCTCCCCGCTCGGCTCCTCGTTCCTGGATCATCCGTGCCGTGTCGTCTGTGACCTCTGTGGGAAACGGCCCGGCGCCGACTCTCGTCGTATATGCCTTGGTGATACCGATCACCTCTCCGATCAGAGACGGTGGAACGCCGGTCCCGGTCGCGACTCCTCCGGCTGTAGTAGAGGATGATGTCACGAAGGGATAGGTCCCGAACGTGACATCCAGGAGTGTGCCCTGGGCCCCCTCGAAGAGCACGTTCCGGTCCTCTCGAATCGCCGCGCGCAGGATCTCAGGCGTGTCCGCGAGGTATCCTGCGAGTGACAGAGCAACGGGGCGCAGCTGTTCAAGCAACGCACGAGCATCCAGAGGCTCCTCTCCGTACAGCCGGACGAGATGCTCGTTCTTGCGACCGACGGTCTCCTCGAACCTGCGTCGGAACTCGTCAAACGCTGCCAGAGCTCCAATGGGGATGCCATCTCGTGCACACCGATCGGCGTACGCAGGACCTATTCCCCGGTGCGTCGTGCCTATTGCGCTGTCCCCTCTGGCTCTTTCCTCCGCGGCTTCGATCGCCTTGTGATACGGGAGCACCATGTGAGCGCCGACGTCGATCAGGAAGTTCTCTCCCACCTCCACTCCCCTCTCGGTCACTCCGGTGATCTCGGCGGCGAGGGCGATCGGATCTATGACCACTCCCGGCCCGATGATATTCTGGATGCCGGGAACACTGATGCCCGATGGCAGGAGATGGAACACGATCGGAACTCCATCCAGAGAGACCGTGTGGCCGGCGTTGGCTCCGCCCTGGAAACGGACGACCAGATCTGCATCCGAGCACAGGGCATTGGTTATCTTGCCCTTACCCTCATCACCCCACTGTGTTCCGACGACCACCACGCTACTCATCGTCCACTCTCCACGGTTGCCTTGCGGGATTCGCGTGCGGCACGCTCGGTCGCCACGAGTTCCCTGTCTTTCTCGTCGACCGAGTGCGCGAGGTCCTTCTTCATGTTCCGCAAACGCTTCTCGATCTCAGGGTACTTGAGTGAGAGGATCTGCGCGGCCATGATGGCTGCATTCTTTGCGCCGTGCTTGCCGATCGACATTGTGGCCACAGGTACCCCCGAAGGCATCTGCACGATGGAGTAGAGCGCATCAAGGCCACGCAGGTTGCCTCCCTCCATGGGGATGCCGATCACGGGGAGCACGGTTAGACTGGCGATGACGCCGGGCAGATGCGCGGCAAGTCCCGCTCCCACTATCACCACTTCGATCCCGTCCTTCTCGAGCGATTCCGCAAGGTCCACGGTCTTCTTGGGAGCCCTGTGCGCCGAGGAGATGCGCATCGTGTATCCGATGCCCAGCTTGTCGAGAATCTTGGCGCTCTCCCGCATGGTGGGGAGGTCCGAGTCGCTTCCCATGACTACTGCGACGAGTTCCTGTCTGGCTTCCATTCCAAGGTCCTTGTCTCTCAGGCGCCACCGGGTACAGAGGCACGCGTCCCGGGAGCGTCTCAGTGCTTGAAGTGACGCTGTCCAGTCATGATCATGGCTATCTGTCGTTCGTCGGCGGCCTTGATGACATCGGGGTCACCCTTGGAGCCGCCGGGCTGGATTATGGCCGTCACACCGGCTTCCGCCGCCGCATCCACGGCGTCGCGCATCGGGAAGAAGGCATCGGATGCCATGACGCTTCCCTTCACCCTCTCGCCTCCCTTCCACACTGCCAGGATGCTCGCATCGACGCGGCTCATCTGCCCCGCCCCTATGCCGATCGTCTCAGTTCCGGTTACCAGAACAATGGCGTTCGAGCGCACGTGCTTCACTACCCTCCATGCAAAGAGAAGCGAGTGCAGTTCCGCCGGTGTAGGCTCCCGCTCAGTGACCGTGTGGAGGTTCGCCTTTTCAAAGATATCGACATCCAGATCCTGGAGCAGAAGTCCACCCGCTCCAAGAGACCGTAGGTGCCGTTCGGGTTTCAGGTGATACTCCGTAACGTCCGGGAAGGGCGCCCTGAGGATTCTCCGGTTCTTCTTTCCCCGCATGAGTTCGAGAGCATTCCGGTAGTAGTCCGGCGCGATCACGGCTTCGACGAACCTGGTCTCGTGGACGAGCTTCGCGGTCGCCATGTCGACACTTCTGTTGAACGCGATTACGCTTCCGAATGCCGACATCGGATCACAGGCGAGAGCCTTTTCATAAGCCCTGTCAAGAGTTGCAGCCGTGGCCACACCGCAAGGCGTCGCGTGCTTCATGACTGCCGCTGCAGGTTCGTCGAATTCCCTGACGACGGCGAGCGCGGCGTCGAGATCCATGATGTTGTTGTAGGAGAGCTCCTTTCCGGAGAGCTGCTCCGAGCTTGGCACGCCCGGAGACAGACCCCGTGGTCGAGAGCGATAGAAAGCTGCGCTCTGGTGCGGGTTCTCCCCGTATCTCAGGTCCTGCACTTTCTCGTACTCGAGGATCAGGAAGCACGGCAGCGTGGCGGCGCCCTCTCCGTTACGCGCGAGGTATGAGTGAATGGCCCGGTCATAGTCACGCGTCCTCGCGAACGCATCGGTTGCCAGTCCGCGTCGCGCTTCAGATGGGATCTCCCCTTGGTTCTCTTTCATTGTCCTCAGGATTGTGGCGTACTGATCTGGGGAACTCACGACGACGACGTTTTCGTAGTTCTTGGCTGCCGCCCTCAGAAGCGTCACTCCACCGATGTCGATCTCCTCAAGCGCCTCGTCGAGTGTCGTGCCGTTTGCGGCCGCTACCCTCTCGAATGCGTAGAGGTTCACGACGACCATATCGATCCGGTCGATCCCCTCCAGCTCGAGCGTTGCCACGTGGCTCTCCTTCTGTGGCTGAGACAGGATGCCTCCGTGGATTCTTGGATGGAGAGTCTTGACCCTGCCGCCTAAGATCTCCGGCGCCCCGGTAACCTCCGCGATATCGCGACACTCGATGCCCGCCGATCTCAGCCGCGTTGCCGTGCCCCCGGTTGACATGATCTCGATTCCCAGCTCCACCAGCTCACGGGCGAACTCGATGATTCCCCGCTTGTCGGAGACGCTAATCAATGCTCTCGCAATGCTCATCGTGTCTTTCTCCCGGTTGGCTTGGCGTCTTTGGTCTGCAACACTCCGGTTCGGTCACCCAGGAGGTGTGCCTCCTCGTGGGGGTAGCTTCCGTCAAAGCAGGCAACGCAATAGGTCTCCTTCCGGGGCGGAACGGACGCCAGAAGCCCCTCGTTCGAC
>JAUXGN010000039.1 GCA_030622115.1 Candidatus Eiseniibacteriota bacterium | reverse complement strand
TTCGCGATCATCGGTGCACCACACTCGTCGCATTTGATGTCGAACTCGGGAAGTTCCTCTCCTTCCAGCGGAGAAGTGAATTTGCACTTGGGGTAGGTAGAACAGGCCAGGAAACGCCCGTTGCGACCCCACTTCTCCACCATGACGGCGCCGCACTTCTCGCAGGCGTGGTCCGTTCTCTTGATGAGCGATTGTTTGAGATCTGCTATCTGTCCCTCGACCTCTTCGAGCTGCGAGTGGAAGGGACTGTAGAAATCACCCACGACCTTGATCCAGCTGTCTTCACCAGCCTCAATCCGGTCGAGTTCGTCCTCCATCCCGGCCGTGAACTCGACGTTGAAGATATCCGGGAAGGCTTTTCCGAGGAGCGCCCACACGGTTCGTCCCAGTTCAGTGGGCGTGAACTGACGCTTCTCGACAGCGACGTACTTGCGGCGCTTCAGCGTATCGATGATCGCCGCATACGTGCTTGGCCTGCCTATTCCATTGGATTCGAGTTCCTTGATGAGTGACGATTCCGAGTAGCGGGGCGGAGGCTTCGTGAAGCGTTGATTCGGAGTCATCGCGACGAGCTTGAGCCTCTCCCCTTCCTCGAGTTGAGGAAGCTCCTTCTGGTCCTTGCGGATGACGGGGTAGACGGCCGTCCAGCCTGCGAAGCGCACGACCGATCCGGTCGCGCGGAACGTGTGCCCCTTCGACTCGATGTCTACAGTCGTGTTCTCGTAGATCGCGTCCGCCATCTGTGTGGCCACGAATCGCTGCCAGATCAGCTTGTACAGCCGGAGCTGGTCCACGGACAGGTGTGCGTGGACGGCGTCCGGGGTCAGCTCTATCGAAGTCGGCCGAATCGCCTCGTGCGCGTCCTGCGCCTTCTTGGCCGCTTTGAAGTGGCGTTCCTTGTCAGAGAGATAGTCCCTGCCGAGGGAGGTCGAGATGTGCTCGCGAGCCTCAGAGATCGCCTCATCCGCCACTCTGACGGAATCGGTTCGCATGTAGGTGATGAGTCCGACGTTCTCATCGTTGTCCGAGATCGGAAGACCCTCATAGAGCTGCTGCGCCAGCATCATCGTCTTCTTCGATGAGAATCTGAGCCTGCTGGCTGCCTCACGTTGGAGAGTGCTCGTGATGAAGGGGGGAAGCGGCTTGACCTTGCGCACGCGCTTCTTGAGCGATGAGATCGCAAAGTCGCTCCCCTCTAGCGTTGTGACTATGGCGCCCGCTCGCTCGCCGTCGTTGATGTCTATCTTCTTGCCGTCGATACGTTCGAGCCGGGCCTCTATCTCAGTGCCTGCGGTGTTCGCGAAGACGGCGTCGATCGTCCAGAACTCGACCGGATCGAAGGCCTCTATCTCATCTTCGCGCTCGCAGATCAGCCTCAGAGCAACCGACTGGACGCGTCCGGCGGAGAGCCCGTAGTATATCGTCTTCCATAGAACAGGGCTGACCTCGTATCCCACCAAGCGGTCCATCACGCGGCGAGCTTGCTGCGCGTCGACCTTGTTCATGTCGATGGCGCCGGGATGCTTGATCGCGGCGAGGATCGCGGTCTTCGTTATCTCGTTGAATACGACGCGTCTTGTTCTTCCGTCCGGCAGCTTGAGATACTGGGCGATGTGCCAGGCGATCGCTTCTCCCTCGCGGTCGAAATCGGATGCAAGGTAGACTATGTCCGCACCCTTCGCTGCGTCCGTGAGCTCCTTGAGGACCTTTGCCTTGCCGCGAATCGTAACGTAGGTTGGGGCGAACCCGTTCTCGACGTCGATACCGATCTTCTTCTTGGGCAGGTCACGAACGTGCCCGACCGATGCTCTGACGAAGTAGCTCCTACCAAGGATCTTCCCTATGGTCTTGGCCTTCGCCTTCGATTCGACTATGACGAGAGATCTACTCATTTCCTCTCCTGCCTGCAATCCGTGTGGCGTGCGTTCGCATCCAGGCGCTCCACGTGAACGGCACTGGGTCTAGCTGTCACGTCCGCAGCACTTCTTGTACTTCTTCCCGCTCCCGCACGGACACGGGGAGTTGCGCCCGATCTTCTCTTCGGTGTGTACAGGCTCGCGCCGCGGGGACTCACTTCCGTCGGCCGCCTTCTTCCGTCCGCTCACAGCCGCCGTGGGACCCGGACCCGCTGGTCGAGCAGTCGGTGCTCCGAATTCCGGAACCGGCATCGTGGACGTGGGTCGAGGAGCAACACTCTGGGATGCGCTTTGCGCATCGGCGTGGCTTGCCTTCTCAACCCGGACCCGATCAACAGGCTCGGGTGGTCTCTGTATCTGTGCGCGGAACAGGAGCTGAACTGATTCCTCCTGTATGGCCTCCACCATGCTCATGAACAGGTCGAACGCCTCGCGCTTGTACTCGAGGAGAGGCTCCTTCTGGCCGTAGGCACGGAGCCCTATGCCCTCCCTCAGGCGGTCAAGCTCGTAGAGATGGTCGCGCCAGCCGCGGTCCAGAACCTGCAGGAAGACCAGTCGTTCGAGTCGTCGCATGACGTCAGATCCCAGCTGTTCCTCGCGCCTCTCGTACGCCATGCGTGTTGCGCGATTGAGGTTCTCCATGAGTCCGTCGCGCGTGAGACCGGTCACGTCAACATCGGAGAAATTCACATCGACCATGAATACCCGGAGCAGGTCCTCGTGGAGTCCGGCAAGATCCCACCTTTCCTGAATGTCGCCGGTGTCAATGCGCAAGTCCAGCTTCCTGCCGACTATGTCCTCGAATATCTCCCCGATGTCGTCACGGAGATCCCCGCCCTCAAGGATGTTGAGGCGCTGCGCATAGATGACCTCGCGTTGCTGGTTCATCACATCGTCGTATTCGAGAAGGTGCTTTCTGATGTCGAAGTTATGCCCCTCGACGCGCACCTGTGCGCGCTCGATGGCTCGCGTCACCATCGGGTGCTGGATGACCTCGCCTTCAGGAACTCCGAGTGTGGTCATCACCTTGGAGATGCGCTCAGGAGCGAACAGCCGCATCAGGTCGTCCTCAAGTGAGATGAAGAACTCAGATCCACCGGGGTCTCCCTGGCGTCCGCCTCGTCCTCTGAGCTGGCGGTCGATGCGCCTCGAGTCGTGACGCTCGGTGCCGACGATCCGGAGACCGCAAGGTATGTCGGCCAGACACTCAGCGGTCATGTCGTGGTCATTCTCGCAGTCCGCGCAGTTTTTGTTGACGCACTTGAGACAGCAGCGGCTGCATTTGAGCACTCCCTTTGCCAGCTTGATGTCGGTGCCGCGACCGGCCATGTTCGTCGCGATCGTGACCGCGCCAATGGCGCCCGCCTGGCGGATGATCTCGGCCTCTTTCTGGTGGTGCTTGGCATTGAGTACGTTGTGCGGGATCTTCCGTGACTTCAGAAGACGGGAGATTATCTCAGAGACTTCCACCGACGCGGTCCCGACGAGGATCGGCTGCTTGCGGTCGTGCAGCCTGGCTATTTCCTCGATCACCGCAGCGGACTTCTCTCGTCTCGTCTTGTAGATACGGTCGTCGTAGTCAACGCGCCTGATGGGCTCGTTCGTGGGTATGACGTGAACGCTGAGGTTGTAGATCTCCCCAAACTCGCCTTCCTCGGTCTCGGCGGTGCCCGTCATACCGGAGAGCTTCTCATACATGCGGAAGTAGTTCTGAAGCGTGATAGTGGCGAGGGTTTGAGTCTCCCGCTCGATCGTAACGCCCTCCTTGGCCTCTACCGCCTGGTGGATCCCGTCGGACCACCGGCGTCCGGGCATCAGACGTCCCGTGAACGCGTCGACTATCATGACCTTGCCGTCCTGGACAACGTAGTCGACGTTCTTCTCGAAGAGTGCGTACGCCTTGAGAAGGGCATGAACGTTGTGGATTCGCTCGCTCGTGTTGGCGTAGTCGAGGTGGAGTTTGTTCTTTCGTTCCGCCTTCTCCGTGTCGTTGAGTGTCTCGTCCCCATCGACAGAGGCTATCTGCACGGAGAGGTCAGGCAGGACAAGAAGGCTGCGTTCCGCAGGCGACAGCGCGTCACGTCCCTTCTCCATGAGCGACACACTGTGCCCACGCTCATCCATGGCGTAGAGCATCTCCTCATCGAGAGTGGGAAGCATCTTGTCGTGCGACAGCTCTCCCTCGGCGCGCTGAACCTCGGTCTTGAGAGATGAATCCTCGAAGAACCGCATGAGCCTGCGGTGTTTGGGAGCCCCGCGAGAGACCTGGACGAGCTTGACAAGGCCCTCGTAGCGCGTGTCAGGATCGGCGAGGAGCTTCTCCGCGTCGTCCAGAAGCGTACCTATGAGATTGGCCTGCTTCCGTATCAGGTGTTCTACCGGGGATTTGAGCTTGTCGAACATGTGTGTCGAGTGCTCGACCGTGCCCGATATGATGAGGGGCGTTCGCGCCTCGTCGATGAGAACGCTGTCAACCTCATCCACTATCGCGTAGTGGTGCTTCCTCTGGACCCTGTCCTCGAGGCGGACCGCCATGTTGTCTCTCAGATAGTCGAAACCGAACTCGTTGTTTGTGCCGTAGGTTATGTCGGCCGCATACTGCTCCCGACGTTCCTGTGGCGTCATGCCGGTCTGGATGCATCCCACGGAGAGCCCCAGGGTCTCGTAGAGCCTTCCCATCCACTGAGCGTCGCGGAGGGCGAGGTAGTCGTTCACGGTGACAAGGTGTGCGCCCTTTCCCTCGATTGCGTTCAGGTAGAGCGGGAACGTGGCCGCCAGGGTCTTGCCCTCGCCTGTGGCCATCTCCGCAATGTCGCCGCGGTGGAGGACGATGGCGCCCGTCAGCTGGACGTCGAATGGGATCATTTCCCATGTGGTCTCGTGTCCGACCACATCCCAGCTCGTACCGACCATCCGACGACATGTTTCCTTGACGACTGCGAAGGCCTCGTGCATGAGGTCGTCGACGGTCTCACCGTTCTTGAGGCGAGACCTGAACTCGTCCGTCTTGGCGCGGAGTTCGTCATTGCTCAGACCGTCGAGCGTTCCGTGAATCTCATTGATCCGGGCGACGTCCGGCAGAAGCTTCTTGACCTCGCGCTCAGCCTTCGTGCCCATGAACTTCGTGATGAGCTTCTGAAACACGCACATACCCCCTGATGCCGTGACTTCTCACATCCTGGAAGAGCTAATCGGACAAACTAGCAGACTCAGCGGAAGCGCGCAAGCCCCTTGGAGGCGGTCAGGCAGTCTACTCAGTCACTTTTAGGGGAGATTTGGCAGTATCACTGATGTACGTGCCTGAGGAGTAGGTGGCTCTGGCCGTAAGGCGAATCGTGTAGCGCCCCGGTTCGAGCGGCTCATGGTCTTGTGGAAATCGCTCTCCACGGGGGTTATCCGGGTTCTTCCGCCTTGCGGCAGAGGTATCCCAGAGCTCCACATTCTCTCCTATTGCCCGCCTCCGGTTGCTCACGATGGTCCGGATGACGTTGTCGTCCTGATCCAGCACCTCCAGAGTCACGCGTGCAACCTCAGTCAGAAAGTACGACACGCGCACCTTACCCGCGCCTTGGGCGATCGAACCAGGTTCGACTGAGAAGCGCTGAATGTCGGTTCCTATCCAGAAGTATTGCGCGCCCGCCCTCTCAGCTACGAAGATCTGTCCGAAGCGTCGCCACAGCGTGATCCCGCGGGGTTCGTCCAGCTCCATATCGTCCTTCCCGGACTGTCCGAACGATGTGATGTGATTCAGGACACGGTCGAACTTGTGTATGCAGGAGCCCGTGCGGTCGGTGGCGTAGACGTTGCCGTAGTAGTCTATCGCTAGGTAGTCAAACGATACGGTTCCAGGAAGCTCTGCCCCATCGAGTTCTGCGAGGAGTCTTCCACTGCGGTCGAAGCGGAGCAGACGTGTGCCGCCCTGATCGGCCACGACGATGGAGTCTTCGGCTCTGTTTGTCCAATCCGCTCGTCTCTCAACCACTGCAAGTCCCACGGGGCCATCAAGGGACAGGCCCGGCTGTGTGTTCACACCATGTGGCGCTGGTGATGCGGATCCGGTGATCTCTCCCAGGTACTCGCCGACAGGAGACATCAGAACGATCCTGTCGTTGCCGGTGTCCGCTATGTAGAGTGTCCCCGACGTGCCCAGCGCGATCTGCGACGGCTCCGAAAATGCTTCACCGTCATCCCCGGCGACCCGGAACGACTTGACGAAGATGAGTTCGTCGTTCTCGTAGAGAAGACGGACTACCCGGTTGTTGCCGGTATCTGCGACGAACACATTGCCGTCCTCGTCCGCCGCTATCCCGAGTGGGTTTCGGAACTCCCCATCGCGGTCTCCACATGTGCCGAAGACCTTCACACTGTAGAGCGATGTGTTGTATATGATCTCACAACGTCCCGAGTTCAGTCCGAAGACCGTCAGTTCGTCGTCGTCCTGCTCGGTGGAGAGATCATCCTCACTGCGAAGCTTCACGGCCGCGATTCCGGTAGGGTTATCAAACTGGGTTCGTATGCCGAGGTACATGAACAGCTGAAACGGGCCCACCCTGTGCATCCCGAGGCAGTGACCGAACGGAGGGTGTACGAACGTCGTGGGATTCTCTGTGGAGTGCGATGGCGCTGCGGCGCATCCGGCAGGATCATGTCGGCAGATCAGGAGAAGAGTCAGAAGTATCAGAGAAGACGTCCGGACTGCGAGCAATCTGCGGGGCTTCCGGCCGGCGGCGGGACGAGTCCATGGGGTCAGGACTCTCACCGCGATTTTCCCGTTGTTGTGGCGGGTCCCGCCGTCACACGACGGCCATCGAGGTTTATGCGCCCCGCGGCTATGAGCTGAAGGGCCTCTGGATAGATCCTGTGTTCCTCCACGAGTATGCGGGCCGCTAGCGTCTCCGGCGTGTCGTCGTCGAGGACAGGGACCACTGCCTGAAGGATTATCGGTCCTGAATCGACACCGGAGCTCACGAAGTGTACCGTTGCTCCCGACCACTTGACGCCGTAGTCGATGGCCTTCTTCTGCACGTTGAGACCGGGAAACGCCGGGAGGAGTGATGGATGTATGTTCACGACCTTCTTTGGGAAGGCATCCAGGAAGTCGTCGTGGAGGATTCTCATGAAGCCGGCCAACGCCACTACCTCCACACCGTAGCCAAGCAGAATGCCTATGTACTGTTTCTCAATCTCGGGCTCAAGCTTCGTTCGGAATCTGCCGGGGGGCACGTGGACTGCCGGAACTCCTGCGGCTCCGGCACGGCTGAGTGCGTAGGCATCCTCCACATCGCTGAGGACGACGGCGACCTCGACGTCTATTCTCCCTGCGATCGAACTGTCGAGGATGGCCTGGAGGTTTGAGCCTCTACCTGACGCAAGCACCCCTACTCTGAGCTTCTCCAAGTCTGTTGCCTCCGTCTCAGGGATCCCGAGCGCTTCGCCGAACAGCGATTCCGGCCGACTCACAGCTTGACGCGCCACTCTTGGTAGAATAGGTTTGTTTGGGTCACGAAGTCAAGGACGAGCCGTTGGGACGACTGTCGGAACCGCCCGGCAGGTCGCGGCGACGGCTCCGGCACAGTGTGGGAACAGACCGGAGTTCATGAAGAGCCTGAAACCATCAAGGACCGTTCTCTCGAACGGTCTTTCCATCATCAGCACGACGAGAACGCGCTCACCGCTTGCCGCATCCACGCTTCTCTACCGTGCCGGATCGCTGCACGAGCCTGAGGGGAAGACTGGACTGGCACACCTCATGGAGCACATGATGTTCCGCGGGACGGCGCGCTTTCCTCAGGGAGCCGTAGATGAGGTGACGGCGCGCCTCGGAGGGTGGAACAACGCAGTCACGACTGCTGATTACACGGCCTATTACTTCGTCGTTCCGGAGTCTGCCTGGCAGACTCCGCTGGAGATAGAGTCGGATCGAATGGCCAACAGTCCCCTCGGTGGCGAGTCATTTGAGACTGAGCGTCGTGTGGCGCTCGAGGAGCACAGGATGGCGGTCGACGATCCTGAGTACGCTCTCGATGAAGCCGTAGATGATGTGGCATACACGGTTCACCCCTATCGAAATCCGGTGATAGGAAGGCGCGAGAGTATCGAGGCTCTTGTGGTGGATGATCTCAGGGCATTCCACGATGAGCTCTACGTGCCGTCCAATGCGACTCTCGTAGTTGCGGGGCCGAGGACACACCGTGAGGTCGTCGAGGCCGTGGAGGACCGCTTCGGGGGAATCCCGGCGCGCGAAGCGAGAGTGCCACTCCCGTCAGTGGAGCCCGAGCAGCTTGAGATGCGTCGCGCACGAGTTGAGACCGACCACGCGACACCTCGTCTTACTCTGGCGTATCACGTACCGGCGGCCGAGCATCCGGACAGCGCCGCGCTCGAGCTTCTCGTGACGGTGCTCGCGGCCGGGCGCAGCTCCGTCCTCTACAGGCGACTCGTGCGAGATTGCAAGATAGCGACTGAGGTGTCAGCGACACGATTGCTGCAGAAAGACCCCGGGCTTTTCTGGATAGCTGTTTCGCTTCACCCAGGTTCCAGTCTTGAAGAGGCCGAGAACGCTCTTGTGGAGCTGCTGCATGAGCTTGGCGAGACGGGCATCTCGGAACGCCAGGTGGAGACGGCGAGAAGACTCGTCGCGGCTGACACGATGCTGGCTCGGGAGACAGTGCTTGGGTCGACCTCCACTCTTGGCTTCTGGGACAGCGTGGCTTCTCTGGAGTACGGTGAGGAGTTTGAGAGATCGTTGTTCGAGAAGGATGGAGCTGCATTGACGGAGGTTCTGACCCGTTATCTGCGTCCGGAGAGGAGAACGAGTGGATGGCTCGTGACGCCGGAATAGTCCGGAGGGTTCTTGACAGCGGACTCGTGCTTCTTGCTTCCAGCGAGGACAAGGAACCTCTGTTCACAGCTACCCTTTCCATCGAGGCCGGCTCTCGCTACGAACGCGATGATACAGCCGGAGTTGCGGCACTGACGGCGAGTGTGCTTACCGAAGGCACGGCCGGCCGGAATGCGGCTCAGGTCGCGGAGGCGATCGATGGTATCGGAGCCACTCTCGATATCGTGCCGGGCTACGAGACCGTGGTTCTCTCGATCACCGGGCTCTCGCGCTACGTGACCGATGCTCTCAGACTCCTGCATGAAATAGTATCTGAGCCGCTCTTCGACCCGATCGAGATACAGGATTCACGGAGGGCGCTTCTCTCGGAGATCGCGGAGGACGTCGATGACCCATATCACGTTGCCCAGCGCGAGCTGTTTGCGAGGGTCTTCGCCGGGCATCCGCGAAGTCGCCCGACGAACGGAACGAGTGAGAGCGTAGCGCTCCTGAGGCGCGAGGATATCACCCACCACTTCGCTCGAAGGTACACACCCGGGAACGCTGTGCTGTCGATCGTCGGTGATCTTGACTCGGAGAGAACGCTTGAATTGGCGGAAGGCTGCTTCGAGCGCTGGAGAGGAGACAGGTCGGAGAAGGCGGAGCCGGCGCTCCCAGGTCTGCCGACGGTACTGCGGAGCGACATTCGAATGCGGCGCGAGCAGGCGCACATAGTGCTCGGCCACCTGGGGATAACGCGCGAAGATCCTGACTTCTACGCTCTCAGAGTCCTGGATGTGATCCTCGGTGATGGCGCCGGTTTCGCATCCCGTCTCGCGATGCGCCTGAGGGAGAGCGAGGGGTTGTCGTACGTCATCGAAAGCGATGTCGCCGGGTCCGCGGGGCTCGACCCGGGTCTGTTCTGGGTGTACACGGCGACATTGCCATCGCAGGCCGAGCAGGCCATATCGAGCATCCGCTCGGAACTTGAGAGGGCGCGAAGCGAGAGCCCGACCGAGCAGGAGCTTGAGTCCTCAATCGCCTATCTCCTGGGGCAGCATCTTGCGGATCGCGAGACCACAGAGGGGATCTCCGCAAGGGCGGTCTCAATCGAGCGCTACTCTCTGGGTCTTGACTACGATGACAGGTATCCCGATATCATTCGATCCATCACGTCGGAGCAGGTGCTCGCGGCAGCGCGGCGGGTTCTTCATCCTGATCTCTTGTCGCTGGTTCTCGTGGGTCCCGGTCTCGACTCCACCTCGTAGCTCACGCGATTCGGTTCCGTCTTGCAGCTCGTTCGATCGGTCTATGGTCGTGGAGCAGGAACGGCGTCCACCCCGCGATCATGGAGACACCTGCTACGTCCGCTGCGCACGCACCAGACGAGCGTTCCTCTCCTGCCCACATCAACAACAACGGCGCCGTCAAGATCCGTTCGGAATAGCTCTTGGACTGTTCCATCGAGACGAGCGACGGTTTGCGCAGACGGGTGACCATAGCGGTTCTTCGCGCCTGCCGAAATGACGGCGATCTGTGCAGGGAACGTCCGCAGGAAGCCATCGGTGCTGGATGTCGATGAGCCGTGGTGCGCCACCTTCAGTATGTCTATCTCAACAGGTGAACCGGGCGCACTGAGCAGGCGTTCTGTTGATGCTTCGATGTCACCCGTGAGCAATACCCGGAGCCCTTCCAGTCGCGCCGATAGCACGATCGAGCGATCGTTCTCTGTGGGCGCTTGCGATGCCCACAGCTCTGAGGGCGAGAGGCAGACAAGCACGGAGTTCATGCCGAGCCGCAGACTGTCTCCGGATGCGAGAGCGACGATACGAGTTCCCAGCGCCTCCGCCTGCTCAAGCAGCCTCGGAACACGACCGGTCTCAATGAAGTCAGTCGTTACGATGAGCTTCTCCACTCTGACTGACGAGAGAATGGCGGCGACTCCCCCGTAGTGATCCGCGTGGCCATGAGTGATCACGATTCCCTCGAGCGAGCGGATCCCTCTCTTCTTGAGATAGGGCAGTATGACATCACGTCCCGAGTCGGGACCATCCCAGCCGAACGCTGCCGGCCCCGCATCGATGAGTACGCGGTGACCGTACGGGACTTCGATCAGGGCGCTGTCCCCCTGCCCCACATCGAAGAAGACCACGCGGGTACTCGTGAGACCTGGCCCCGTGAAGAGCGTAACCAGACCGCCGAGCGCCAGTGCCACGGTGGCCGTTCGCAGGTAGACCACTACCTTGCGACGGCGGGCACGGACGCTCACTGCAAGGGCTACCACCGCAAGGCCGAGAGGAGCCGCGAGGCTCGTGGGCAGCGTAACAGAGGCTGCGGGCAAGTCACGCGCCATGCGGACCAAGACCATCAGCGCCTTGAGGGTGGCCCAGGTCGCGGCGGAGAAGAGGTGTGCGACCTCGGGAGTCAACGGGTCGAGAGCCAGTGTGGCCAGACCCGATGCCACCGACGCACCCGCCAGTGGGACGACAAGGAGGTTCGCAAACGGCGCCACCAATGAGACCTTGCCGCCGGAGCTGATGATGATCGGAGCAACACCCGTCTGAGCTGAGATGCTGAGAGCGAAGGCCCCCAGAAGGAATTCGCGAACGCGCGAGCCGGGACGCTCATTCGCTTCGTGCGTCGTGCATCGTAGGGCGCGCTTCATGGCACGGAGCATCGGTTGCCGCAGAAATATGATCCCGAGTACCGCGGCGAAGGAGAGTCTGAAGCCCAGATCGAAGAGAGCGCCTGGCCGCGTCAGAAGCAGTATGAGCGCGGCGAGCCCTACGGCGTTCAGCGGGCTCGGCCGTCTCTGAAGCGACCATGTCGTGATGAAGACCGTTGCCATCAGAGCTGCGCGGATAACAGACGGGCGCCCCCCGACCACCATTACGAAGATGAACAGAAGCGGAATACTCGCCAGTCGAGCAGCGCTCGGCGGGATTCGCAGCGTTCTCAGAAGCGCGAAGGCTATGAGCAGGATGAACCCCGTGTGGAGCCCGGACACGGCCAGCACGTGCACTGTGCCGGAGTCTCGGAAGGATTGCACAAGGTCATCATTGAGGCGGTCGGTGCGTCCGAGCAGGAGCCCCCTGAGGAGAGCCGCCGGTTCTCCCGAGAGGTGCCTGTCTATGGTTCGCTCTATTCCCTTGGACACGTCCTCAATCCCTTGAGGACGCACAAGGAGTTCGACCGATCGCGGCCGCATGACTCTGCCGATACGCCTTCTGTGGAGGTACGAGGAGAAGTCGAAGGCGCCCGGATTGCGTCTGCCCGTGGGCATCTCGGGTGTCCCGATGATGAGCGCCAGGTCTCCCCTCCGGAGAACCGGAGCGTCCTTGGGCAGTGTGACCCAGATGCTGCCCGATGCGGAGCGGCTCTCAGCGTCTCCGATCTGGAGGCAGCGCAAGGCGACGACGGCTCGCGGACGTCCGTGTTCAGGGTAGCGTGTCTCAAGCACGCGGACTTCAGCATGGATTTCCACGCTCGCAGGCAGAAGCGAGATGTCGTCCGGATCGACCATGGAGTGAGCTGAGCAGAGAAGGGCGGCGCCACAGAGTGCGAAGGAGAGGAACAGCGCGCAGTCCACGGCGAACGCCGATCGGTAGTCGCCGCACGGCCTACGGCCGATCTCCGGCCAACCAGGACGCGCTTTTCGGCAATCGTCAACTGCGTTGACGCCCACGCGCTTGCGTAGAGAGAAGAGGGCGCCGGCGCCTGCCGGTAGCGCAAGGAGAGCCGCCAGTGCGACCACCTTGGGCAGGTGCTCCGGAGAAACGGCTCGGCCGGCCGACATGCCGGCAAAGAGAGCGCAGGCGATCACAAAGGCCGGCGCGCGGCCAAGTCCGCCGTCTGGAATGTCCGCGTGTTTCACTGATCGTCAGGGACTCAAGGGGTGTTGTGAGAGGCGGGGATTCTCATGTATGCGGCAGGTGAGCATCTTGCGTGCCCGTGTGCTTCCGGCTTGCGAGCTTTCTGTTTCTAGTCTGCGAGCTTCTTGGTTACAACGACGGTCATATCATCAACCAGAGCTTCAGGATCGGCGAACGAGTCCGCCTCTGTAATGAGCATGGAGGCCAGAGTTCGAGCTGTGCTCCCTGTCGCTCGCAGAACGGTCTGCACGATTCGCTCTTCTCCGAACTCCTCACCACCGCCGCAAACCTCGGAAAGCCCGTCCGAGTAGATGACGAGAGTATCTCCGGGGAGCATCCTTATCCGTCCCTCATCGTAGCTGAGGCCTGGGAACATCCCCAGCACCGTACCTCCATCGGAGAGTTCCCGAATGGTCCCGTTCCCCGAGATCAGGATGGGTGGATTGTGACCTGCGTTCACGTAGGTGAGAGACCCGGTTGGATCGAACACTCCATAGAAGAGAGTGGCGAAGTGCTCGGGTGATGTGATGCGGCAGAACAGATCGTTCACCCGTTCCATGATCCTCGCAATCGAGTAGACGTTCTCAACGTGCGATCTGAGCGTCGCCTGCAGGGACGCCGCGAGAAGCGCTGCCGGCACCCCCTTGCCCGATACGTCCGCGACTGCCACGCCGACGTGGCCGTTTGGAAGCTCAATGTAGTCGAAGTAATCACCGCTCAGGGTCGTGCCGGGGAGGTTCATCCCTGCAATGTCGAATCCTGCGATCTCCGGATCGCGAAGTGGGAGGAAGCGCTCCTGGAAAGTTCGGGCGAGGGCAATCTCACGTTGGAGGGCCCTGCTGCGACTTTGCTCATCCCGAGCTTTGAGGGCCTCGTGATGATTCCTGGCGTTGGTGATCGCGACGCTTGCGATGTCGGCCAGCACACTCAGGAGTCCTCTGTCATGTTCAGTGAAGACGTCCAGATTCGTGCTCTGGACATCGAAGACGCCAATGACACGGTTCTCGAACTTCATCGGGACAACGAGTTCGGAGCGAGCCCCCTTGATACCTGCGAGATAGCGCTTCTCCTTGCTGACATCCGCGACGATGAGTGATTCGCCCGTCTCAGCGACTCGGCCGGTGAGCCCCTTGCCGATCGCGAGTCCCACCTCCTGAACAATGCTCTGCGGGTATCCGTAGCGTGCCGCGATCGTGAGGCGCTCGTCCTCCTCATCGATCAGGAGAATCGTGCAGTATTCAAATCCAAGCATCTGGTTCGTGAGATAGAGCAGGCGATCGAGAACCGAGCCAAGGTCGAGAGTGGACGCAATGGTCTTCATGGCTTCGGCCAGAGCCGAAAGCTCAAGCTTGAGCTCTGAATCGGCCTCGGGAAAGGGCTTCGGGGGCAAGGTGTGTACCTCCATGTGTGCTTGACACATATAGCAGAGTTGTGTTATGCTCATAGGTGAGTCAGGAAATGCTGCACCGCACACGCTGGAGGAGAGTCAGACAGACAGACTGCTAAGGAGTCCAACTTGAGCCCGACAGCGAAACTGCTGGGGATCGCCATCCCCGTGCTGATCTCCAATACGTTCTGTCTTTCAGTCCCGTTCATCATTATCGTGGCCGATATCGCTCTTCTCACCGGCACGATGGTTGCCTGGATTGCAAGTCGCTCCATCGAGACCACAGTCCCGGAGGGGTTCTTCCAGAAGATCGACGACACCGATCCAGATCCGATCTAGCAACGCCCCCTCAGATCATATCCGACAGGGGCGCGTTCTCCGCCCTCATGACTCTCGCCTATCCGGTTCTGTGCCGCTTCACGGCGGCCAGTTTCCCATCGATGCTGACGCTCTTGTCACGTCTGTCATCGATGCTCACGCTCGTGAGAACGCGAACCACTTCGCCACCGAAGGTCTCTTCGTGCATGCGAAGCACGGCTTCCATCACTCGATCGAGGTCACCCTCGATCACTGTGGCCATCGGCGTGAGTTTGTACTTGAGGCCGCTGTCCTCAAGTACATCGAGGCAGTGCGCCACGTACTTGCTGATACTCGCCCCCGCAGGACCGGATGGTACGATGGTTACCTGGACGACGGCCATGGCAGGACTTCCCTCCCCATCCCCTATCTCCTCTAGTCGTCCTTGTCGATGATGAGGTTGGTGACGGTACTCGTGACTCCGTCGATCGTCCGAAGCTGGTTCAGAGTGAGATCGAGAAGCTCGTCGAAGCTGTCGGATTCAACGAGAGCGATGATATCCTGGTCGCCACTCGTGAGATCGGCCGACTTGATCTCCGGGCGGTCGAGAAGGGCATCGCGCACAGCCTTCTCCTTCCCCGCCGCGGCGTTGATCTTCACGTATGCTCTAGCCACTTATCAGACCTCCTTGGGCTCCGAATGAAATGCGCATCGATATCGCGACACGTTGTCCACAAGGACGGCCACATTGGCGCCGCTGCCTTCATTCACCCCGAGGATGCCGCAAAATCGCAGTCATGTCAACATCGGTCGCGCTGAAACACCGTGAATACGTTCTCAAGAATGTCCGCAAGGATGATGCGGTCGACACAGGCCGGGAGCTTGGCGTTCAGGGAGTCCACCGTCGCGAGCGCGTCCTTGTGATCGATGCCGTGTGATTTGTTCAGCAGCGGTCGAAGGCGAGCCCCTCCGGGGATGCCCTTCATCCCCCCCTTGGGGGACGCCAGGACATCGGCCACCACTTCGGGACCAACCGTTCTCTCCGGTGATATCGCAAGCACGAGTTCAGGACGATGAACGGCCGGGGCGGAGACGGACTGTCCCAATGCGTCGAGGCCGGCCATCGGTACGAGAATCGTTGTGCACGAGGGAACAACTGGTTCGTGGTCCGCGGGGGCCTTGAGTGGGCATTGCCTGGCGCCATCAGCCTCTATCAGTGTGACGTCGGCCATGGCAAAAGATGTGATCGTTCTCAGCAACTCGGCCGGCGGACCGCAGTACTTGTTCCCCGTCACGGGCCGGACCAACAGGGTCGCTCCCTCTTTTCTCAGATGCGATTCAAGCTTCGTCAGAAGATCCTGACTATCGGGTTCACCGTCCATTGTCAGCGTGGGAAGCATGGAGGTCAAACGCTCGCCAATGAGCGTCGTGGTGGTTGCGAGCACACTCACGCCCAAGTTCTGAAGCTCCTCCGCGAGGCAGAGAATGGCGCTCGTCTTGCCGCCACCGCCCGTGAATGCTACAACGTCACCGGCAGCAACGCCGAGCGCATCCACCAGCGTGGTTGCGGAGTCTGATGTCATGCTGGGTTTTCGCAGAAGACCACTCTGTTCTTGCCCCGACGCTTGGCGTCATAGAGGCAGATGCGATCGGCCCTATCCATGAGTTCACTCCTTGATCTTGCGTCTGTCGGATAGAGTGCACCACCGATGCTCACCGTCACTTGTCCTACTCCGTCGCACGCGACGTCGGCCGTTCCGGTGGCGAAGGTGTGCTGTGCCACGTTCTCCCTCATGCGCTCTGCGACAGTGATGGCACTTTCACGATTGATCCCAGGCAGGATCACCGCGAACTCCTCTCCTCCATACCGCGCCACGATGTCGACCTGTCTGGCGCTCTCAACGAGCACGTGCGCCACCTGACGAAGCACACTGTCTCCGGTCGCGTGACCGCACGTGTCGTTCACCAGCTTGAAATCATCGAGGTCGATTATGAGAAGAGCCACCGCGTCGCCGCTTCGTTTGCTTCGTTCCATCTCTCGGTCCAGCTGCTCTTCGAAGTAGCGTCGGTTGTGGATCTGTGTCGTGTGGTCTATGAAGACCAGCTCCTCGATCTCAAGCTTGCGTCTGATCAGTCCCCCCGCGAACTCCCCCACGAATGCCGCGAGAGCCGCATCATCGGCTGTGAAAGCGTTGGTTCTGGAACTCCATACTTCCAGAGTTCCGTAGACATACGCCTCCGATGTTAATGGAGCTACCACCATGGATCCGTAGGCTGCCTTGGGAGCGTTCCGGACGAAGCGTTCATCCTTCGAGAGGTTGGTCACAACAAGAGGACGCGCCGATTCTTCGACGTCCTTTCGCACCCGAGTCGGGCAGAACTGTTCCTCCTCGGCCCACTGGGCTATCCCCTCGAGTTCCCTGAGCGTACTCGCTTGTGTGTTCAGAAGATCGCTCGACAAGAACAGGGCGATACGATCGTAGCCGATGGTTTCCCTGAGGAACTCGTACAGATAGCCAAAGGGCCCGGCAAGATCCACGCGTCTGCTTGATGCTGCGACCACATCGAGAATCGCTCGAGGAACCGAGAGATCCAGTTGTCCGTCTTCGCGAGGTCCGGGGGCCCCCGTCTTGACCTCCTGGGTCGGCGCCTCGTCATGCCCGCCTGCGCTCGTGGTTATCGAGAAGGTGTCTAGGCCGATAAGGTCCCGGTACTTCAGATGAATGCGTCCATCCCTCTCAACGCGCTCGATGCGCCGCATGACGCCGAGCTCGCACAAGTGTTCCAGCAGATCGACCGTGCGGGTCTCGAGCTGCCCCTGAGATCGACAGCTGGTCATGGCGAGATACAGCTCGAGTCCCCTTGCATCCAGGCGACTGACGGGGATAAGGTCACGCACGAACTGAGCAAGGGGAAGCTCTTGTTTTCTTCTGACGGTCATCATGATGAAAACAATCATAGCTGATAGTCAAGAACGAGTCAATCGCGGTTGTGCGCTGCTACGGTGCTCTGCCGAAGCAGCGAATCCTCGGTGATCTCCCGGTACACGCATGTTGCACTCTGACCGGCGTAGTCTGGCACTGTGCTTGCATAACTGAAACGGGTGTCATTTCGTTCTCAAGAGTTGAGATTTCGCTTGCATGACTATGGCCTCATCGGTACTCTGTCACATTATGAAACGACTGATTCTAGCGCTTGGCATCTGCTCGCTTCTTGTCGCAACCGGTTGTTCATCGATCGGCGGCGTAGGCGTACGTGGCGGCGAGCCTATATCATCGGGATCCGTGGCGGAGCACGCCTGGGCCGACTCCCTTGCAGGGGCTGATAACCTCTACAGGGAAGCGCTGGCCCGCTATGTCGTGGATGAGTGGCAGGGCGCGGGGGAACTCCTGGACAGGGCTGTTCGGAAGCTCGATTCGATCGATCCCGCCGGCGACTCCGGACTGGAGTCATCGCGTGCCTCATTGAAGGCGCGAGCTGAGTACTTCCTTGCTGTCGTTGCCCGGAATGGATACGAGCGGAGCCACGCTGAGACCATTCCCGCTCCCCGGGTAGTCGATATCATGGTTGAGACGTTGGCTGAGGCCATTGTGACGGAGCAGACCGAGGCCGGAGCCGTCGAACCCGTGATAACCATCGTGGTCAACAGCCGGGTCGAGAAGTGGCTCGACTATTTTCAGGGGCGTGGGCACTCGGTCATGCAGAAGTGGCTGGATCGAAGATCCCGGTATCAGCCGATGGTAGAGGAGATCTTCGGGGAGGCAGGTCTGCCGAAGGACCTGTTCTACCTGGCTCTGATCGAGAGCGGCCTCAATCCTCGCGCCTATTCACGAGCTCACGCGGCCGGCATGTGGCAGTTCATCTCCAGCAGGGCGCGCATGAACGATCTGAAGGTCGACTGGTGGGTCGATGAGAGACGGGATCCCGAGAAGGCGACGCGGGCCGCAGCAGCCTATCTTGCAGAACTCCACGACATGTTCGGCTCATGGGAACTCGCCCTCGCCGGGTACAATTCCGGAGAGGGGCGTGTCGCGAAGGCGCAACGCCGGAGGCCGTCGTGCCCCGATTACTGGTGCCTCGACCTGCCTTCGGAAACCGAGAACTTCGTTCCAAAATTCATGGCAGCCGTTCTGATAGGAAACGATCCCGAGGCCTACGGTTTCGCGGCAGACAATCCGGGAGAGGCGGTACTCGAATACGACTCCATGGAAGTGACTGAGGCGACCGATTTGAGTCTCATCGCAGCATCGGCCGGCACTTCCGTAGAGCGGATCAGGGAACTGAACCCTGCGCTTCGGAGATGGTGCACGCCGCCCTCCGCGAGTTCGACGACCGTGAGAGTCCCGCTGGGAACGGCGGAACTCTGTATCAGTGCGATCGCCGACGTACCTGAGAGCGAACGCGTCACGTGGCAGCGTCACCGCATCACACGGGGTGAGACCCTATCCGAGATCGCCGGCGGATATGGAACGAGCATCAGCGCCATCATGTCGGTGAATGACCTCAGGAGTGCGCATAGGATCTATCCGGGCGACTATCTTATCATCCCGATCGGTCCCGATGGCGCATCGGCCGCCGGCCGCTACTCATCCGGTACGGATGACGTCACGCACTACAGGGTCAGACGCGGCGATACGATTTCTTCAATAGCGCGTCGTCATGGCAAGAGCACGAGAGCGATTCTCAGAACCAACGGCTTGGGCTGGAACTCCAGAATATACCCGGGCGACACCATACGGATTCCGATGTAGACCGATCCAGCGGCGCCGGATTCACAGTGTAGATCGATACAATCATGCTGGATCGACCCCCTGTGCCCCCACATCATACACAAGAATAGAGGCTCCCAGGGTTTGCCCTGGGAGCCTCTTCCAATCTACCTACTTGCACGGCGGTACGCCCGAAGGCGCCCTTAGCTGCTGTCTACCGGTCGAGCTGGCGGATGCTGCCTCCAGCCCCAATGATGGCGATACGAGCCTCCGCCATGTTCGGGATATCGGAGACGATAGCCTCGATCATGACGTCACCGGACTCCAGCATCACCCACGGCGGATACCAAGGGAGGCGCCATGTTGTGTAATCTACCTCATCTTCGGTCGCATCGATTCCGATGGGCGGGTTGTTCCGGTTGTCCCACTCAAGCCCAACAAAGAAGTGCTTGTCGGGGAAGAGACTATTGTTGCTGATATCAACTGCGTTGATCAGTGGCAGCTCAAGCCACTCCATCTCAGGATACTGAGAACCGCTGTCCATTCCTTCGTTCGCGATGACGCCGGGTTTCGGAGCGGCGTCGGCATTGGGGCGCCAGACCAGGAAGGTAAATGGTTGGGTCGTCGGCGTTTCGGGATTCGGTGAACCCGTGATTCCGTCGTTGCCGATGAAGAACCTGGCCCCGATTACGTAGTTGGCCCAAACCGGGGCTTGAAACATGACGGCTTGCTGCATGCCTGCCTGTCCGGTGAGATAGTCATCGAAGGAGATCGGCTCCTCGACTAGCAGCCAGCTCATAATCGTGTCCTTGCCCTCAGCATTCCAGAATACGTCTACCGGCACCCCCGCCGAGTTACCGGCGGCATCGTATGCCTCAACGATGTAGGTGACGAGCGAGTTCGGAGCGGCAGTCGTGAGTGGAGGAACGCTCAGAGTGACCCAGAATCTCATCGAGTCCGGCTCCTCCGCTCCAGCCGGGAACACGTAAGTAGAGTCGGGCAGATACTCCTGTATGCCATGGCGAACTCGGGCTCCGGCAGCCAGCGTATCCGTCCTGCCGACCAGACGGATCATCGGGACGCCAGACAGCCAGTACTGCTCGTCGTCATTCCACTCGGCCTGGTTTATGGTCTCGAAAGCGACCGGCGGCGCTGTCATGTCAAGCAGGATGCTGATCTCGATCGGATCGTCTGTCACATTGCCGTAGAGATCCGTAGCAACTATCTTCAGAGCTTTCGGTCCTTCAACCCCGAGATCGACATCCTCCACCGTGTAGCGACCGAGTCCACTATCGTGCGGAACTGCAGGTGAGGCCACGGCACTTCCCGCATCTACGTTGTCGACGAGTATTCTGATTGTGGCTCCTACCTCAGCCCGGCCCCTGATATTGATCACGGGGCTGTTGACAGCGGAGCCATGCTCGGGGTTTGTGACCGTCGTCCCTGTCGGTGGCTTATTGTCCGGCCCCATGGGCTCGACGGAGCTACATCCGATCAATACGAGCATACTCAGGCTCGCAAGAACCCCAAGGACAACAAAAAGCGCTTTTCGGTTCGATCCAAGCATCGAACGATACTCCTTTCACGAGGGGCACATCCGTCCTTCCCCCCCCCCAGCGTTGCCGCGCTCAGGCGGGGCAACAACGAGGACCAGTCCCAGAGGACCGGAGATCGATAGGGAACCGTCTAGAAAACATACGCTGCAGATACTCTATGGCTCGAGTCCAGATACTGGTGCTTCCCGTACGCGTAGTCCACAATGAAGCCACCGATCCCGATGCCGGCTCCAGCCGTCAGCTGTCCAATCGCCAATCCACCTCTCACCGCGACGAGGTCGCGATACGAGAATTCGAGACCATAGTGCGTATCGAACGTCACATCACCCACATGGTATTCGTCTGCCATCCATCTTCGCTCGAATCTGAAGTCCGCATCAGCCGCGAGCACAATGCGACCGTCCATCGATGCGATCTCCTTCACGTAAGCGACCCCGAGCTTGGCGGTCGGCATGATTCTCTCCCGCTCCTTGGTGTCCCACGCGAGGAAAGTAGTCGTCACGTCCTGGATGTTTGCTCCAAGCGTGAGT
>JAUXGN010000054.1 GCA_030622115.1 Candidatus Eiseniibacteriota bacterium | reverse complement strand
GGCTTTCGCCCATTGCGGATGCCTCTCGACTGCTGCCTCCCTTAGGAGTCTGGGCCGTATCTCAGTCCCAGTGTGGCTGACCACCCTCTCAGGCCAGCTACCCATCATCGCCTTGGTAGGCCGTTACCCCACCAACAAGCTAATAGGACTCGGGACCATCCTTGAGCGGTACCTTGAATCAGAGGGCACCTTTGACCTCCCGCACATGCGAGCAGGAGATGTTATGCGGAATTTACGTCTTTCGGACATGTTCCCCACTCAAGGGCAGGTTTCCCAAGCGTTACTCACCAGTTCGCCACTCTACTCAGGTTTCCGAAGAATCCCTTTCGCGTTCGACTTGCATGCCTAATCCACGCCGCCAGCGTTCATTCTGAGCCAGGATCAAACTCTCCGTTGTAGTAGTTTATCCTGTGAACCACCCACACCGTGGGTGGCTGCTATTCGGATATCAAAAAAATTGAAACCCCGTGGGTCTGCGTTCGCACGCAATCCCTACAGGGCCCACGTCAAACTTTACCGACTTAGCACGCTATTCACTTGTCAAAGATCTGTCTCGCCGCGCCCATCTGCTAATCTGCGACGAGCATGATAGTGTAGTCGATCTGGCTAGGGGTGTCAAGCGGTTTCTTTGCCTTCCCACCACTTTTTTTCGCCCCACCAGAAGAGCCCCTCTGAACACCCCATCTCAGTCTTCGCGACCGTCGTAGGTCACTCGTTCCGGGAGGATCTTCGCGAACCGCCGCTTCCCCACCTGGAGCAAATGCGGTTCATCCAGAGGAACTTCGGAGTCTACATTAGTAACCGGACTGCCGTCAAGCTTTATTCCACCCTGCTTGATGAGGCGCCTGGCATCTCCATTACTCTTCGTGAGACCCGCACCCGTAAGGAGAGCGACTATCCACACGCCTCCCCTCTCGTCCGGTCTTCCCTTGAGGACGACATGCGGTTCAGGGATCTCATCAGGCAATCCACCCTTGGCGAAGATGCGGTCAAACTCCTGCTCAGCGGACACGGCGGCCTCGGGACCATGGTACAGAGACACGATGGCGCGAGCGAGCTTCCGCTTCGTGTCGCGCGGATTCGCTTCGGAACCCTCGAGTTCGCGACGGACGGCGGCGACCTCCTCGGACCCCACCACGGTTGCAAGCTCGAAGTAGCGTATGATCATCGTGTCCGGAATCGACATCGTCTTGCCGTACATCTCCTTGGGTGATTCATCTATGCCGATGTAGTTCCCGATGCTCTTGCTCATCCTTCTCACACCGTCGGTGCCTTCCAGAACAGGAAGAAGCATCACCACCTGCTGCTCGACTCCATACGCCTTCTGCAGCTCGCGCCCGACGAGACAGTTGAACTTCTGCTCGGTCGCACCGAGTTCCACGTCGGCCTTGATAGCAACGGAATCGTAGCCCTGCATCAGTGGATAGAAGAGCTCGTGAATGCTGATCGGCTGCTGGTTCTGGAAGCGGTTCGTGAAGTCATCCCGCTCGAGAATGCGCGCAACGGTGTAGCGCCCGGCAAGATCCATCACCTCGGCGAATGACATCTTCGAGAACCAGTCACCGTTCATCACCACTTCCGTCTTCAACGGGTCGAGTATCTTGTGGAGCTGCTTGGTGTACGTCCTGGCGTTCGCCTGAACCTCGTCGTGCGTGAGCTTCGGTCTGGTCTCCGACCGGTCGGTCGGGTCACCGATCATCCCCGTGTAATCGCCGATGATGACGATGACGGTGTGGCCAAGATCCTGAAACTGCCTGAGCTTCCTGAGACCGATCGCGTGCCCGAGGTGGAGGTCCGGTGCGCTGGGGTCGAACCCCTGCTTGATCTTGAGCGGGCGCCCCTCACGGACGGACCGCTCGAGCTTGGCCTCGAGTTCCTCTTCCTTGATGATCTCGACAACACCTTCCCTCAGTATGTCGAGTTGCTCCCTCGCACTCAGCACAGCACTTCCCCTCTCTCCCACACCCGTGGTTTGACGAACGAAGAGCCTCGATGTCTCAGAACGTCCTAAGGAATGACATCGCTTCTCCTTCTGCTTCTGCGTCAGCACGTTCATATCAAGCGGGGATGGATGTCGCAAGGGGAAACTGTCTGGAGCGGTTGGTTGACTTCACGGCCGACGTAGGCTAGCTTTGCGGGATGCTTGGGGTGATCCGACCGCGCTGACACCCGCGCAGCTCTCAAGGAACACAAGGGATACCGACACATGAGACGCTGGCTCGTAACATTCGCAGTGACCCTGATCACCATTGTCGTGGCCATGGTCGCGTGCATCCTCTGGCTTCAGAAGGATCTGCCCTCGCCGTCGCTTCTGGAATCGATCGAGCCGTCGGTCGGGACGACAGTCTATGCACGGGATGGCCAGATCATGCACGAGTTCTTCCGGGAGAACCGCGTTGTGGTCCGGGTAGCGGACCTCGGCGAGTCGAAGATCATCGATGCCGTTCTCGCCGCCGAGGACCAGCGATTCAACGAGCACTGGGGCGTCGACATCGCCGGCATAGCGAGAGCAACGATCATCAACATCCGGGCCGGCAGGGTCGTGCAAGGGGCAAGCACCATCACCCAGCAGCTTGCCCGCAATCTGTTCCTGACGCCGGAGGTCAGCCTCACTCGCAAGGTGAAGGAGGCGCTTCTCGCGCTCCGGATCGAGCAGACATTCTCGAAGAACAGAATCCTCGAGCTCTATCTCAATCAGATCTACCTCGGCCACGGCTCCTACGGCGTTGAGGCCGCAGCTCTCGATTTCTTCGACAAGCACGCTTCTGAACTCGACCTGCATGAGTCCGCGCTGATTGCCGGAATCGCGCAGAGCCCAAACGGCTATTCGCCGAGACGGCATCCTGAGCTCGCCTTGCGAAGAAGGAGCATCGTCCTCCATATGATGGTCGCGTACGGAGCCATCACAAGCGAGGAGGCTGCGGGCGCCGACACCATGGCTCTCTGCGTTCTGGACAGAGAAGCCGTGGTCGCTTCGGGTGCGTACTTCATTGAACATGTCCGGCGTGATGTGATAGCGCGCTACGGCGCCGAGGCTCTCTACTCCGGTGGCCTCAGTGTCTACACCACCATGGACGTGCGACTGCAGGAGATCGCTGAGACAGAGGTCGAGGCGAGAATGTCGCGTCTTGAGATCGAGTATGATTTCCCGATCACCAAGCAGGACACGTTGGATCTGGACACGCTGGCCTTCATCCCGTACGTGCAGGCGGCCCTTCTCGCGACGGATGTCCGCACCGGCGGAATACTCGCCATGGTGGGCGGAAGAGACTTCGCCGACAGCCCTTTCAATCGCACAACACAGGCGCCGCGACAGCCGGGTTCCGGATTCAAGCCGTTCCTCTACACGGCGGCCATCGACAACGGATTCTCTCCCGCGGACACGATTCTTGACGCGCCGCTTCTGATCCCGGGCGCCGGAGCACCGATCAAGTTCGGAGATGCGGCGCCCGACTACGAAGAACCAACCGACTGGTGGCCCGTGAACTACGGCCGCGAGTTCAGCGGGCAGGTCAGACTCAGATACGCCCTCAAGAAGTCGATCAATCTCGTCGCTGTGAGGCTGGGACTCCTGGTCGGCCCCGACAAGGTAGCCGACTACGCCAACAGAATGGGGATATCGACTCATCTCGCCCCAGTGCCGTCGCTGCCGCTCGGGAGCCGAGAGGTAACGCTCATGGACATGGTGACCGCGTACGGTGTTCTCGCCAACCAGGGGGTCCGGCTCGAGCCGTACGCCATCGACCGCATCGAGGACAGAAACGGTCGGGTACTCGAACGGCACTCAGGCATGAGCCGGATGATCGTTCCTCCGGAGACCGCATACATCGTCACGAACATGATGGAGAGCGTCATGTCGAGCGGAACCGGATGGGCCGCGCGAGCATGGGGATTCCAGCGCCCGGCGGCCGGCAAGACGGGCACGACGAACGACTACGCCGACGCCTGGTTCATCGGGTTTACACCGAATGTTATCTGCGGAGTCTGGTCGGGCTATGATGAGAGAAAACCGCTCGGGCGAAGCATGACGGGGGCGCGCGTCGCTCTTCCGATATGGACCGAGTTCATGAAGGCGGCGCACGTTGGTCTGCCGAAAGCGCCGTTCGAACGGCCAGCCGGAATCGTAACGCGAACCATATGCGCGGAAACGGGACTTCTGGCGACGGACGATTGTCCCAAGATCATGGAGGAAATCTTCATTCAGGGGATGGAACCAGTGAGGCACTGCGAGCGGCATACGCCCAAGATCGAGGAGGAGCCGCGTTCTCTCATTCGATTCCTGCACTGATCATCGACGCATCTCTCGCCCGACTGACTACCTCACAACTGACTACCTCACAACTGACTACCTCACAACTGACTACCTCACAACTGACTACCTCACAACTCACTACCTCACATGAGATGTAATCGCCACATGAGATGTAATCGCCCGACCAGCCGCTGCATCTGAAGTGCGTCCGATCGACTACCCCACCTGAGATATGATCTCGATGATCCGACCCACCCGGGTCGGCGGTTCATCCACGATACGGATCGCCGCAAGCACGCGGACGATGGCGGACGCGTTCGAGGAGTCGTCTGAAGCGTGAATCCTGGCCACGGGGCATCCAACCTCGATGTGATCACCAACCGATACCAGGAGTTCGATCCCGACCGCCCGGTCGATGCTTCCAGTCATCGTCAGACGTCCTGCTCCCAGCTCTACCGATGTGAGACCTATCTCCAAGGCATCGATCGAATCAATGTAGCCACCAACCGGCGCCGTGGCCTCGTGGACCACCGGGGCTGTCGGAAGAGCCGACGGGCTGTCTATGAACGCAGGATCTCCCCCCTGAGCCACGATGAACCGCGTGAACACCTCAAGGGCCCGACCCGAGTCCAGGGCCGCCGTGGCGCGTATTCTGGCCTCTCCGAGGTCGCTCGACAGGCCGCCAAGGTGAATCATGTGCGCGGCAAGCTCGATGCTCGTCTCCCGGACGTCCATGGGCCCCTGGCCCTTCAGAACATCGACCGATTCGGTCATCTCGAGGGCGTTCCCGATCGCGCTGCCCAACGGGGAATCCATGCTCGTGAGAACGGCAGTCGCCCTGAGCCCCAGACGAACGGCGGTGTCGACGAGGTACCTGCCGAGCTCCCTCCCGCGTTCCAGGCTGTCCATAAAGGCCCCGCGCCCGACCTTCACGTCCAGAACCAGTGCGTCCAATCCAGCAGCGAGCTTCTTCGACAGGATGCTCCCGACTATGAGCGGGATGCATTCCACGGTGGCAGTGACGTCGCGGAGCGCGTACATCTTTCTGTCGGCGGGGACGATCTCGGACGACTGACTGACGATCGCCATCCCCACGTCTTCCACGAGGTCGCGGAACTCACGGGGTGAGAACGCGGTTCTGAGTCCGGGAACGGACTCCAGTTTGTCGAGAGTTCCCCCCGTGTGGCCAAGGCCTCGTCCCGAGATCATGGGGATCAGAATGCCCTCGGCCGCGGCTATGGGAGCCGCGATGAACGACAGCTTGTCTCCGACGCCCCCGGTCGAGTGCTTGTCCACCTTCGGTCCGGCGAGGGAGGACATATCGACCGTCTCACCGGATGCCAGCATCGTGCGGACAAGCGTCTCCGTTTCCCCTCTCGTCATACCCGTGAAAAACGTGGCCATCAGGAATGCCGACATCTGATAGTCGGTGACGTCTCCAGCAACGAACCCCTGAACGAGGAACTCAAGCTCCGCTCCCTTGAGCTCACTGCCGTCACGCTTTCGTCTGATTATCTCGTAGATCGTCACCGCGTGGCCTCCAACTGGAAGACCGGCGACACCGCCGGTCCTTGCACCAGAACTGAATCGGGCACACCGTGTCAGCAGCCGACGATCTTCACGCTCGCGCTTGCCCCTATGCGCGTCGCGCCGGCCTCGACCATCTCCTGAGCCGTCTCAAGATCCCTGATCCCGCCTGCCGCCTTGATCCCCATCTCGCCACCCACCGCGGACCTCATAAGAGAAATATCGTGGGCGGTGGCGCCACCGGGCCCGAACCCCGTCGAGGTTTTCACGAAGTCCGCTCCCGCCGCCTTCGCCAACTGGCAGGCCTTGACCTTCTCCTCATCCGTCAGAAGGGCCGCCTCGATGATCACCTTCGAGACCGCGATGCTTCTGCACGCCCCGACGACGGCGCGTATGTCGCGCTCTACGAGGTCGTAGTTCCGCGACTTGAGCGCTCCCACGTTGATGACCATGTCGATCTCCTGGGCCCCATCCGAGATCGCCCGCTCCGTCTCAAACGCCTTGACCTCAGGGGTGTTTGCTCCAAGGGGAAAGCCGACTACGGTGCAGACCTTGACGTTCGTGAGGCGCAGCAGTTGCGCACAGATGGAGACGTGTGTCGGATTGACGCAGACCGAAGCGAAGCTGCAGCGCCGGGCTTCCTCACAGAGTTCGGTGATCTCCGCGGATGTCGCCGCCGGCTTCAGTATCGTGTGATCGATGATCCCCGCCAGCTCGCGCCTGACATCATCAACGCCGCACGTCGAGCTTATGCGCGACGCCCCTGATTCGATGATCGAGTTGATGTCGTTTGCGCTCTCGCATGAGGCGCCGGGCGCCTTCAGTCGAGCCATAACTTCGTCGGTCACTCGCGCAATCAGCTCTTCGCGTTCCATTCGCTCTCCAAAGCCAGGATCTTTCTGACCCTGCGCTCGTGTCTGTCACCCCCGAACGGGGTCGCAAGCCATGCTCGGACCATCTGCCTTGCAAGTCCCCGACCGACGACGGTAGAACCCATCGTCAGAACGTTTGCCCCATTGTGCTCTCTGCTGTTGGCGACGGTCGCCATATCGTGACAGCACGCGGCGAGAACGCCCCGAACCCGATTCGCGGCCATAGCCGAGCCGATCCCTGCGCCGTCTATCATGATGCCGCGGACGCACTCTCCGCTCGCTACAGCATGGGCCACCGCCGCTGCATAGTCAGGGTAGTCGCACGATGATCCATCGAGAATCCCGACGTCCTTCACATGATAGCCGAGTTCCTCGGTGAGATACCTCTTCAAGGTCTCCTTGAGCTCGAACCCACCGTGGTCGGAACCGAGAGCGATCCTGCCATCGGCCGAGGTAACGCCACCGCGGCGACCGGCCAGCAGGTCCGGAGAGGCAGAGGAGGAACCCGAGGCCGCGGGTCCCGGCGCGCTCTCTGACGCACCCTCTGACGCACCCACAATCTCGCGCACTATCCGCTCGACGTCGCTTCGCTCGACTGGCATGGTGTCCTTCTCCGTCGGTGATCTCGGTCGTGGTCAGGGGTGGGCGCTCTCGATCCTGTCGCCCCTTCCTCTCAGTCGGAGGGCTTGTAGGTTGTGAACGGGCGCGGAAAGAGCTCCGCGATGGTCGTGGTCACGAACGAACCGTCGGCGCCACCGACGACTATCCTGAGATCCTGTGCGAACTCCCACAGAACCTGCCTGCACACGCCACACGGCATGGTCGGCTCCGGTGAGTCCGTCGCTATCGCCAGCGTCTCGAACTCCAGTGCGCCCTCCGAGACCGCCTTCGCTATCGCGTTTCTCTCGGCGCAGACCGACAGACCGATCGATGCGTTCTCCACATTGACCGCGGTGAAGACCCGGCCATCCCGGGACAGAAGCGCCGCGCCCACGGAGAAGCCTGAGTACGGTGCGTACGCTCGTGCCTTCACGTCCCTTGCCTGACTCAGCAGCTGTTCGTCGGTCATCTCGCCCTCTCCCCTTCTATCTATCCCATCATTCCGGCCGACCGCCGCATAGCCGCTCCGCCCGGTATGTACTCGGCATGGTAGCATATGGCCGAGAGCACCTTCAAGGCCATTCAGGCTCCCGCTTTGCCGTTCCCGGCGCTATGTGCCATGCCCACCACACCATAGAGAACCGGTCGGACCATCTCCGGTCCGACCGGCAGCACACGTGTCTCTGGAGAGCCCCCGCCTTTCGAGCAGAAGGAGGCTCACCGGCTGTTCCATATCACCGATACATCGCCTTGATGACGCCCCAGCTTGTGCGCTCGACGGGGGTTGCACCCTCGTTCAGGAAGAGGAGGTTTACTCCCATGCCCACAGCCAGGATCATATCGGGGTCGCCATCGGCATCTATGTCAAGCAGGTCCATCCCGAATGCGCCGGTGATTCTGAGTTCTAGCCCGATCAACATGTCGGGGTTCTCGACAAACTCGAATACCTCCGGCGTACCCACGTTCTCAAAACACTGGGGCCACGCGTCGCGTGTGACCCTGACGAGATCGATATCACCGTCTTGGTCCACATCGCCGAGCCCCATTGTTGGACAGGGACCCGCGATTGTCACGCCATCCACCCACCCCTCATAGTCGAAATCCGGGGTTGTCAGCGTGCCGTTGTTCCGCGCAAACCGTATCCTGCCCGAGTAGCTTCCGAGCATGAGATCAAGATCGCCATCGTCGTCCATGTCAGCCAGTCGTGGCTGACCGGTGCTCAGAGATTTCGGTACCCCCTCAAAGACCGATAGGTCTGCCTCCCACACCGGCTGCTGCGGTGTCCCTATGTTCCAGTAGAAGCGCACGAACTCGTCGTACCAGCAGATGATGACGAGGTCGAGGTCTCCGTCAGCATCGAGGTCTCCAAGTGTGCCATTCAAGTAGGTGCAGTCCGGGATATCCTCATACGGCGAGGGACCAAGTTGCCACGCGGGCTCCGCGGGTGTGCCTATGTTCCAGAACTGGATGATGGGGTCGGAATCAAACAGCGAGACATCGATGTCCCCATCGCCATCCAGATCTCCTGACGCCATTCTGCTACTATGCCCCTGCGGCGCCAGCTCGTGCGCGGCAGTCCAGTAGACCGTGCCGGCCGAGGCTGCAGATGAGATCACCAAGACCACGCCAGCCAGTACATTCACTATTGCCTTCATATCATCCCCTTCCACTCTGAAGGGTCGGGACAAGAGCGCCGCCTCATGGAGCACCTTCTACCTCAATGGTACCACTTTCTTGACCGATGCTGAACCCTGCGATATCAGGCGACAGAACGGGGTCCTCTCTTCGACCTCATCGGATGATGGGAGGGATTCTGGGCGCGAGTCCCCGTCAGTCATGACAAACCCCATCATAGCTGAGCCCCCCCCCATTCCAGTCAAGCACAATCCGAGAGTCTGACCGCGCCCCTCTTCATCCACCTCTACACAACAGAAAAGGGCGTGTCGCATGCGACACGCCCTTCTCCGGGATTATAGATGTCGTTTCGAGGCCGGCTAGTCCCCGAACGCCATCGTGAGTGAGATCCTGTGAGTCGCCTCAAGATCCTCGTAGTCGCTGTAGGTATAGTCGAGCTGGAAATCGCTGTAGGCGAAGCCCGCGCCGTAGCTCAGGTTCCCCATCTCCGAACCGGTCTTGTACCCGGCCCTGAGAGCCAGCATCTCATAGATCCAGACCTCGCCACCCACACCCAACTGCATGTCCTGATCCTGTGGCATCATCGCGTCGACACCGACCAGAAGACCCACGTTCGGGATCTGATCAGGAACCGTCGCGTAGGACACACCACCGACATACGTCATCGTCTGGCCGTCCTCATCACCCTCGAACTTGAACTTGGTGCCCATGTTCTTCACGGCGACGCCCAAATGAACCTGGTCGTCCATCATGCCGTAGAGCAGTCCGAGGTTGAGACCTATTGCCGTCGCGGTCTCTTCATCGAAATTGGCCTGGATAACGTGACCCGAGATACCGGCTGCAAGCCCGCAAACATTCGGTACGTCGAAACCGTAGCCACCGACGAAACCAAAGTTGTAAGCCTCTGCCGACTCGTTCAGGTCCGTCCCCTGCTCATCGTAGACCTCGACACCGCCGAGATTGAAGTACGCCAGACCCATCGCGAGTCCACCGTCACCCCGAGGGAGTCCTACACCAAGATAGCTGTAGGACGTGTCCTCGAGCCACTCAATCTGGCTCACACCGAGCTTCAGCCGATCGATATTGGCCAGCCCGGCCGGGTTGTAGGTCAGACTCCAGATGTCACCAGGCGCGCCCGTGTAGGCCGCCATGGCACTGGGTCCCGCCCCAACACCGATAGCAAAGACGTCAAGATAGGTACTCCCAGCCTTGCCATCGCCCGCCCATGCAGCGCTCGACAGCAGCATCGCGGCGATGATGATCAAGGCAGGAAGACCGAGCCTCTTAGTCATGCTTTAGCCTCCTTACTTCGCAAGGGAGCGACGGCGCCGACCGCCGCTCCCCGCGAGTAGAGTTTCTTACTTGATGACCATGATCTTCCGTGTAACGACCTCGTCGCCGGTGTCGATCGTCACGATGTACATACCGCTCGCAACGGTCTTGCCGTCGTCGTTCGTGAGATCCCACGTCACGTCCCCGCGCGCGCCGCTTGAGCCGGTCAGCTCAGCAACGAGAACACCGAACATGTCGTAGACATTCACCACGAGATCATCACGCACATCGCCAAGTGCGATCGTGATGCCGCCCTCGCACTCGTCCATACGGTACGGGTTCGGGTAGATCGCAATCGCTTCACCGCGCTCGATCGTCACGGTGACGTCAACCTCATCCATGTACTCACCGTCGAGCCAGAGAGTCAGTACACCCTCGTAATCCTGACCGAGGAGACCCTCAGGAACAGTGATGTGCAGGACGAAGTCCTCCGTCGCACCGTCCGCGATCGCGGCGGTTTCAGGTTCGAACGTGACGTTCGCACTCGGAATCGCTGAGCCGGTCGTTCCGACCAGATCCTCGACCGTGAACAGGAGACCGGAGGCGATATCGACGTTTCCGGTGTTCTCCACCGTCACCGTCGCATCAACCATCTCACCGGCCACACCATCCACGTCGACGTCACCTGTGTAGAAGGCAACCGACGGGAGCGCCTCGACGAACACGCGGACTGTGAACACGTCCGAGAGCCCGCCGTCACCCGTGATCTCCACCGTGCCTTCGTACAGTCCGGTGACTACCTCAGGATCGCTCCACGTTACGTCGACCGTTCCAATGATGGCGTCGTCCCAGTCACATGTAGCGCCTATCGTAACAGTGGCGCTGACACCTTCCGGGAGATTCCTCACGACGAGCGCACCAGCGATGCCCGCGATGTCGTCGTTACCGACGTTCTCGAGCTCGAACTGACCCGTGACCGGAACTGCATCCGGAGCAGGAGCCAGATCCATGATGTTCCCGATAACGCTGTAGCCGTTATCGACAACGTTCAAGGCCGTGTGGCACTCGACGTTGAGCGTGAACGTATCAACCAGCGTGCCGTCCGTGACTGTGACGGTGCCCGTGTACGAGCCGCTCAGAGCCGGGTCGGTCCAATCGACCTCCACAACTCCGACCAGGCAATCATCCCACGGAAGTGTTCCGTCAATCGTCACGGTGCCGCTGAGGCCTGCATCCAGGCCGGTTACTGTGCCAACAAGATCCTCGACCGGGCAGTTACCCAGGTTGCAGATCTCAAACTGGGCCGTCCCGGTGCCACCGGCGCCGGCGACGTAGTCCATCACGCCCGCCACGAGGTCGTAGTCCGTATCAGTGATCTCCATCGCCGGAACACAGTTGACGACCATTTTGACTGTGATCTCGTCGAACTGTGTTTCACCGTCGGCAAGGAGGGCAATCGTACCAACGTACGTGTCCGCCCTCTGGCCCGCCGGTATGGCAGCGCAGATCTCAACGTCATCGGACTCACCAAGCGGAATCGACATACTCGGAGGAGCGAAATCAAGGACAGCGCCAACAACCGCGGTGCCCGTGTCGTCGCCGATGAGGTAGGCCGGAGCCTCAAAGTGAATGTCGTCAGCAAGGTAGTTGCCGATGTTGTTCACTGTTGCTGCGTTGCAGGCCTCATCGCCCGGGTCGCCGGTCAGAACAACCAGCGGACTGTCGAACTCCACATCAATCACGGCAGCGACGTTGACGGTCAGATGGAAGTAATCCATCAGCTCGGCAACTGCGTCGATGTCGGGATCGTACACAACAGCCGGACCGAACTCACCGGCAAGCCAGCCCATGCCACTGGCCCAGCCTCTGGCGCAGATCGGAACCGTGCCGTCTCCCGGCACCCAGTCTGCCGGGTGATCCGTCCTGTACGTGCCTGCCGGGAGGTCGAACGGAATCTCGGCGACCCTCAGGCGGTAGATCTTCGACGGGCCATCCAGCATGAGCGTGTCGCCCATCGTACCATCGATGAGAATCTCGATGGAGTACTCACCGTCCGGCGAGTAGACCCAGAAGCTGACCGGTGTCGAGACACCGTCGGCCGGGATCTTCGTCAGCACGTCAGTGGTCGGATCGTAGTACTGGAGATCGAGAATGCTCTCGGTGCCAGGACCGTCCCAATCGTCAACAGTAGCATTGGTTGTGGTTCCGGCCGCGTACACCTGGAATACGCCGATCGAAATGTCGACGTCACCAGGAGTCACGTCAATCTCCAACTGGTTGCCGGCCATGTTCGCGTAGTCATCGTGGATGTCGATGTCCGGCAGCGCGAGATAGAACTTCAGCGTGAACGTGTCGAATGTCTCGTCGCCCTGCCAGACGCCGTCCGGCGGGTCACTGATGAGGATTCCGTGCACGTCCTCGAACACCCTGACAGTACCCTCATACAGTCCAATCGGGAGTGTCGTGGTGTTGATGTAGACGTAGCCCGAGTCAACCTCGGTCAGGTTCAGGTAGTCCGAAAGCGGCGTATCGAAACTGATAGCCGTTGTCG
>JAUXGN010000052.1 GCA_030622115.1 Candidatus Eiseniibacteriota bacterium | reverse complement strand
CTTATCGCCGCGCACCGGCGGATCGGTGGTCGCGCCGAGTTCCATGCTCAGTGCCGTCACCAGCACCGGATTGGCCACGGCCAGTGAACCTGTCTTGCGCGCGATCCACAGCAGATGATCCCGCGTCGTGATGACTCCCCCGCAGGATTCACAGCGGACGAGTTCCTTCTCCACTTTCGTGACGGCCTGCTCTCTGTCAAAGACCGCAAGTTCATATTTCTCGTTCGAGAGGATGATGCCTTTCTTGGTCGTGCAGTAGGCCTCACACTGCCCGCAGTAGATACAATTGTCGAAGTGATGGATAAGAGTCCGAGTGTCTCCCTCATCTATCACATCGATCGTCCTCGCCGGACACACCTCCGCACACGCCCCACAACCGATGCAATCGTCCTCGTGGAACTCCGGCTGGCCACGGAAGGCGTCCGCCGGCTTCAAGGGAGTAAGCGGGAACGTAGTGGTGTACGGTCCCTTGATCACAGCTGTGATCGCTTCCTTGAGCTCCCGCACCTTTGGTGTCTTCATTGCTGCTCCTGTCTTCATCGATCGGCTACTCGTGCGCGCACCGACTTCTCTGGTCCTGTCCGGTGCAAAGTCTGCGCCCCGACTCTACCGACCCGTGTCTTCCTTGTACTTGTCAACGACCGAGCCTTCCCAGAGCTTGACGCCGGCGATATGCGCGCCGCGAGCGAGGGCATGGCTTCCGGTCGGAGACGTCCACAATACGAAGATTGCGGCCAGGAGCGCCTTTATCCCCATCGCGTTCCATCCTGTGTGCGCGAGCACACCCATAAGAACAAGGAACGTGCCCAGGGTGACGCACTTCGTCGCTGCCTGAAGCCTGTTGTAGACGTCGGGAAGCCGAATCAGACCAAGCGCTCCTACAAGATCGAACGCCACGCCGATGGAGATAAGGATGATGGGCAAGAGTCCTATCTGACTACTCATCGAATCCCCTCCCCTCCAGGTACTTCGCCAGAGCCAGTGTACCAATGAACGCCAGCAGAGCCCAAGCGATGGCAATGTTGAGATAGAAGTCCTGACCGGTCACGATTCCGAATATGCCGCAGATCCCCACCACCATCACGCCGATCGTGTCTATCGCAACCGCTCTGTCGGGCGGCGTTGGTCCCCTTGCCACCCTGTAGAGGCACATGAAGCACCCCATGATCAGCAGAAACAGGATTACGGTCATCAGTCGAAGACCCTCCTCAAGGTGACCTCGAACCGACCCGCGATGTCCCTGGTAATCGCCTCCGTGTCCTCGAGATTCTCGTGGACGTTGATCCAGTGAACATAGAGCCAGTCGTCGATGATGTCGATGGTCAGCGTACCCGGCGTCAGTGTGATCGAATTCGCGAGAAACGCCTTGGCTTCATCACTCTTCAGTGTTGTCTTGATCTTGACAATTCCCGGGCGGATAGGCAGATCCGGATGAAGCACCCGGTAGAGAACGTCGAAATTCGCCACGATGATCCAGAACAGGAGAGAAAGCAGATGCATGACCGCCCAGAACAACCGCACCGGACTGAAGAGCCTCTCCGCCTTCTCTGGCAGAAGTCCCGACAGGCCCAGCGCGAACAACACTGCCAGTACCGCCCCAACAACCACCCCTTGCCAGTCGAGCGACCAGGTCAGGAGCAACCATAGGGCAAAGTAGATCGTGAGATCCAGGAGCCTTCGCTTCAGTGTGTCCATCAGTGCTCCTTGCCCCCTATCCGAGGACCAGCTGGATGTACTCTGCACTATTCATAAGAGCGTCGCGGGCGGGCTCCAGAACTCGCGGCCCCACCACGGGGTACAGGAGCCCCAATCCGACGCAGGCTATCGCCAGGATGATGAGAGGTACGTACATGAGGGCGGGAACTTCCCTCGCCTTCTCGACAAGCTTCGATACGGTCCCGTAGAGGATCTCCCGCTGAACCTTGATGTAGTAGACCAGCGTCACAAACGCGAAGATGATAGCCACGATCGCGATGCCCGTGTACCCGGCCTTGATCGTTGCGATCAGGATCACAAGCTTGCTCCAGAATCCACTGAACGGCGGGACTCCGGCGATGGAGAGCGCGGCCATATTCGTCGTGAAGGACGTGATCGGCATCTTCTCTCTCAAGCCGCCCAGTTGTTTCATGTCCCTGGTCCCGGTCGCGTGCTGGATAGCGCCGGACGAGAGGAACAGGAGAGACTTGAACGCGACATGATTGAACATGTGGAAAAGGCCGCCCAGGATTGCGAGGCCGGCGACGGAAAGCTGGCCACCAGTGGCAAGCACGCGCGCGCCTACGCCGATTCCCAGCATCACATATCCGATCTGTCCGATCGAACTGTATGCCAGAAGTCGCTTGTAGTCCCACTGTCCGATCGCCAGGAGACCTCCAACGATGATCGACAGAAGCGCGAACGTTACCATGGCGTTCGCGAAGATGATGGATCCGGCAGAACCCGTTGCGATGCCGTAGACATTGAAGAAGATGCGGCAGATCGCGTAGATGCCGAGACTCTTGATGACCACACCGGAGAGCATTGCGGAGATCGGCGCGGGCGCAGATGGATGAGCGTCCGGAAGCCAGGCATGGAACGGCACGAGCGCCGCCTTCAATCCGAAGCCCATAAGGAAGAAGGCCCCGGCAAGAAGCAGCGCCGGGTTCATCTCCCCGCCGAACCTCATTGCGATCTCGCGCGCCACGTCGGCCATGTTAAGGGAACCCGTCACCGCATAGACGGTCCCGATCCCGAACAACAGCATCACTGATGCCACGCTGCCGAGAATCAGGTACTTGAAGCCGGCCTCAAGTTCCTCAGCTCCTACGCCGAACGCGACAAGCGCGTACGATGCGATCGATGCGACCTCCAGAAATACGTACAGATTGAAGAGGTCTCCCGACACAACCACCCCGTTCATCCCGGCCACCATCAGCATGAAGAGCGAGTAGTATTTGGTGAGACCCGTGTACGTCTGCATGTACTTGAGCGAAAAGAGAATGCAGAGGAATCCGACAACGTTGATTGCTATGAGCAACAACGTCGAAAGACCATCGCTCACCAGTGCGATTCCCACCGGTGGCGCCCAGCCTCCCATGTGATACACGGCCGCCGGTCTCGTCACCTGCAGGACTGCCATGATCGCCAGCACCAGCGTGAACAGGGGGGCGAGGGTCTCCCCGCTCTTCCTCCACCAGATCCCCAAAAGGGGAATGAGAAAGGCCGCTCCGAGCGGGATCGCGACATAGAGTGGTAAAGGGTTCATTGGCTATCCCCTCAGCTTGCTGATCACGGACATGTCAAAGGTCCCGTGCTTCTCGTAGAGCCGAATGCACATTGCCACCATGAGAGACAGGACTCCCAGGCCGATGACGATAGACGTCAGAACCAGTGCCTGTGTAAGGGGGTCCACAAAGCGTTCAAGGGTGGCAGCGGGCATGTTCGGTTCGATGATTGGCGCCACGCCGCCGGTCTTGTACCCGATGATGATGAGATACAGATTCACGGCGTAGTCCATAATGACTATCCCGAGAATCTTCTTCACGATGTTCTTCTTGGCCACAAGGCAATAGAGCCCCATTGTCAGAAGAACTATGCACATGAAATAGACGGTCATGCCAGTTCATCCTCGATCATGGCCCTGAAGGAACGCCTACGGAAGACCGCCAGCGCCGAGAAAACCAGGAAGAGCGAGCTACCGACCTTGAACGCGATAGCGATGTTGAGCGGCAGAATCATCCCTGAACTCAGAAGCCGGAACGCTTCCCCCCTGCCAAAGGTGTTCATGAAGAAGAAACCGGCCGTCACGCCAAACCAACCAATGAGCAGAAACGCGAGTGCTCCTGCACTGTCGAGAACGTGGGCCGCCTTCTCCGACAGCTTTGAGTAAGCCACGTCCTTCCCGTGTGCCAGCATCAGGAGAATGAAGGCGCACGCGATGATCACGCCTCCGGCGAATCCCCCGCCGGGCGTCAAGTGGCCATACAGCACGATGTACGCGCCGAAAACAACGATGAAGCCTACGACGAAGTCCGTGATCGTCTTGACTATGAGAGTCATGCCCTTCATGCGGCGACCACCTCCTCTTCCTTCCTCTTCCCGTCTTTCCTTAAGAGTGCCAGCGCTCCGAGAATCGAGGTGAAGAGCACCGTGGCCTCGCCCATCGTATCGTAAGCCCGGAAGTCAAGGATCACCGACGATACGATATTGGCGCAGTACGTCGCGGGAAGTCCCGTGTGTACATACACCCTGGACACGCGCATGAGCGGCTCGCCAAACTCCGGAAAACCCCTGCCCCCAAATATCATCGCCCCAAACCCAAGGAGGAGCCCGAAAAAGATCAACGATGTTACGACCGCCAGAGTATCTCGATGCGATTCGACCGCCGTATTGTCGAGAAGGATTGTTCCCCTGATCAGGATGATCAGCACGAGAACCTCGACAACCAGCTGTGTGATCGCGATGTCCGGCGCTCCAAGGAAGAGGAACGCGACAGACAGCGCAAAACCGACCGCAGCCACCGAGATCACAGCGGACAGGAGATTCCTGGTCTCAATGGCCACGATCGATCCCACGATCATGAACACCAGGAGTGCGTAGAGCTGAGGAGTGATGTTTTCCATTAACTCGTCTCCCGCCTGTCTCGATCAACCTTGTGTGTCATCCCAGAATACCCACTACCTGCCAGCCATCTCCTTGAGCAGCGCCGCCAGTACTGCGAATACTATCGCACCAAGACCGATAACGCACCACGCGAGGTACGTCGACAGAACGCCGCTGTGCAGGGATTTTAGCGCATTAACAAGAACACCACCGATCCGACCACCAACCACGTGCACATCGAACACCTTCTGCTCGGCATTCATATAGAAGCCCTTGAACGGGATCATCTCCTTGATGGTGTTGTAGAAACCGGTCCCGGTCACATGCATTGCATCCATGCGCTCCGGCGGTCTGATACCGCCGACGAAGATGCGGCCTGTCCGCCTCTTCGTAAACTTCCCCATCAGTACCACAACAAGACCCATGATCACGCCCACAATGATCAGACCGGTCGCACTTGCCGGATCCCAGTATCCGGCGCCGAGATCAACTGCGCCCGTCGATGTCGTGCCTATCGCTCCGTGGACGACCGGGTTGATGAACGTATCGAGCGGGAACTTCGCCCAGACACCGAAGAGAACACAGAGACCGGCAAGAACCAACATGGGAACCCGCATGAACCAGGATGATTCTCTGACGTGGCTGAGCGCGCTCGGCTGCTGGCCAAGGAACGCTGAGTAGAGGACCTTCACGAACGATGCGAGCGTCAGCGCGCTCCCGAAGATGGCCACCAGAACGAAGATCCAATACGCGCTGAAGCCTCTGCTACCAAGCCCAACAATGCCGGTGTAGATCATCCACTTCGAGACGAAGCCATTAAGGGGAGGCACGCCCGCAATAGCAAGGGCCGAGATCGTCATCGTGATGAATGTGACCGGCATCGCTCTGGCAAGACCTCCGAGTTTCGATATCTCCGTCGTTCCGGCCTGCTTCTCGATAGACCCCGCCCCCAGGAACAGGCCTGCCTTGTAGATCGCGTTGTTGAGCATATGAAAAAGACCACCGGCAATGGCCACGGGAATCCCCGTGCCGATACCGAGTATCATATACCCGACCTGACTGACCGCGTGATAGCCCAGCAGGACCTTGAGGTCGTGTTGGATCAGCGCCATCATCACGGCCGCGAATATCGTCACTGCACCTATGATCATAAGGACAAGCGAGAGACCCGGGCCGATGCTGAAGATGTCGAGGCTTATTCTCGCGAGAAGATAAATGCCCAGAAGCTTGTCAATGGATGCAGGAAGCAGAGCCATGACCGGTGTCGGTGCGCCCTTGGCCGCTGCCGGAACCCAAGTGTGGAACGGCATTGCGCCGGCCTTCGTGATTGCGCCGATCATCAGCAGCAGATAGATAAACGTGGATGCTGGATCGCTAACGAAGATCCTGAGGTGGCTCATTGAAAGCGTGCCGTACTTGACCCAGATCAGCCCGACTGCAAGGAACAGCGCTGCATCGGAAAAACCGAGCATGAGAAAGCTCTTTGATGCACCCGCCGAGGCTTCGGCCTTCTTCCTGCCGAGGTTGATGTACAGGTAGAGAATCGCGGTCAGCGCCTCCCAGAAAATGAGGAGGATAAGCAGGCTGTTCGAGAGCACCGCTCCACAGCTGGCTGCCACCGTCCAGAGCAGATAGGCGTAGTAGCGCCTGCCGTCGTGCTCCTTCTCGAGCCAGCCGATCGAGTAGATCCCCACACCCAACCCAAACAACCCCACAAACACGATGACAAAAGCGCTGAAGTGGTTCAGCAGTAGATCGAACTGTACGTCAAGGCCGCCAAACACCATCCAGTCCTTCGTGAACGAGAGCGGCCACTGCCCGAATAGCTGTAGCGCCGCTACAAACGCCCACGCGGTGCCCGCGAGTGCGATCACCTCCCTGACGCCCTTGACCCGTTTCGGTACAAAGAGACAGAGCAGGCCGGCGACGGCTGGGATGACTATGGGAACCAGAATCTGTGGCATCTACTTTCCCCCGAGCCTCTAGAGATTCTTTTTAAGCCATTCGGTCTTCTCATGACTCAGCTTGATGAGATCGTGTCCGTTCGCGATTCTTTTGCCGCCAGGGTCAACCGCGGCCATGCGCTCCGTGCAGCTGTAGCACGGATCGATGACAGCAAAGATGAGCGTTGCATCCGAGATGGTCTCACCTTTCACGCGTGGTCGATAGGACGGGATGTTCAGGAAGGTCGGCGCCCTCATCTTGTGCCGCACAGGCATGTTCGTGCCGTTGGAGCGAATGAAATGAAAGCTCTCTCCACGCGGCGCCTCAATGTGCCCGATTCCTTCTCCACGCGGGATCTCGCGCACCTCGCTTCTGATCTCTCCCTTGGGCAGATTCTTGATGCACTGCTTAATGATCTTGGTTGCTTCGATCATCTCGAGAAGCCTGACCACCGCTACCGCCAGACAGTCGCCGTCCGGCTGAGTGATCACCTTCCAGTCAACTTCGTCATAGGCGCCATACGACTCGTCCCTGCGAACATCGATGTCGACGCCTGAACCTCGCGCGGTCGGTCCAAGGGTGCCGTACGCGATCGCGTCTTCCTTGGTCAGGATACCGACGCCCTTCAAGCGCCCCAGTATCACCGGGTCGTTGAGAATGGCGCCGATGAGTAAATTGGTCTTTTCCGCAAACTCGTCCATCGACTTCAGGACGGGCGGCCAGACCTCATCCGGGACGTCGCGCCTGACGCCACCGGGGCAGTACCATGCATAGTTGTTCCTGTTTCCAGTGATCGCCTCGAGCGCATCAAGCACGGGCTCCCGGTATTTCCAGCCCCACATGAAGACGGTCCAGTAGCCAATGATGTGTCCGGCGAGTCCAACCCAGAGCATGTGGCTGTGCAGCCGCTCGAGCTCATGGACGATGGTTCTCAGGTAACGGGCACGGTCGGGGATAGTGATCCCGCCGATATCCTCCATCGCAAGCGTTGCCGCCCAGCTGTGCGAAGCCGAGCAGATGCCGCAGATTCGTTCAACCAGGAATACATCCTGATCGAAAGTCTTCTCCTCGGCCAGAAGCTCCATCCCTCTGTGGATGCGCCCAAGCTCTATGTCGGCGCTCAGCACAGTCTCCCCCTCGACCTGCAGAGTAATGTACTCCGGCTCTTCGAGGACGGGGTGGAATGGCCCAATGGGAATGGTTGTGCTCATTTATTCATCTCTCCTCATTGGATGGAAATCCGCCGGTCTATCGTGGGAGGAGAGGATCTTGCGCGGATCCGGATGGCCGACGAACTCGACGCCCAAGAAGTCGAAAATCTCTCGCTCGATAAAGTCTGCGGCCGGGTAGTACTTCGTAAGCGCTTCGATTCTGGGAAACGGCTTGTCGAGCGTTGTCCTGATGTTCACGACCGTGCCTTCCCGATCGAATGCGAAGTGGTACAGGAGCTCCACCCCCGTTGGCCGGTCGCTCCCTGTCGCCGTCGTGAGCCTCCCGCCCTCCACCTCGTACATGTGCCGCAATACGGTCATCCAATCGTCATTCGAGACTGCCACGTAAGCACGCTTGGAGCTGTGCTCGTGAATCTCCACGCGGTCTCCGAACGTTGTCTTCAAGTTCTCAAGAACCCGTTTGCTCATCGTCTTGTCACTCCCCGAGCCCGGACCTTTGGGCGGCAAACCCCAACCACCTCTTTCACCCCCGGCTCATCCTGTTCAGCTAGAGCGTCCCCAAAAGCTTCACGACCGCGCCGATGATCGCCTCGGGTCGCGGAGGGCACCCGGGGACATACGCAGCGACTGGAACGTGCTTGTCGACAGGTCCCGCGAAGTTGTACCCATCCTTGAAGATCCCGCCCGTGCACGCGCAGGCCCCGATAGCTATCACCACAGCCGGCTGTGGCACCTGTTCGTACGCTTCGATGAGATCGGGCACGACCTTTCGCGGCACGCTGCCCGAAACCAGAAGCACATCGGCGTGTTTCAGGCTGCCGACAAGCTTCATCCCGAAGCGCTCTATGTCGAACTTCGGGCACAGACAATCGAGAACCTCGATGTCGCAGTTATTGCACGCGCCCGCGTTCAGGTGAAACACCCACAGCGACTTCTTGAATCCCCACTTAGTTAGGTCCATTTGCTCCTCGTCCGCTCTCGATCTAGAATCCGAGGATCGCGAGAATCATGCCGACGACCGCGATCACGGTGACAGGTCCCCAGAAGAATCTGACGGCTTGGTCGATCCTGACTCTCGGAGTTGTGTTCTTGATGAGAACAATGATCACAATAATTATCACGTACTTCACGATCGTGTAGAGAATGCCCCACCCCGAGAGAACCAGTCCACCCCAGAAGACCGTGATAAGAAAGATGGGCAGCGTGAAGAGCATCATGGCCTGCTGAAGCTTGATGACGGCGAGTGCCGCGCCCGAATACTCTATGTGCGTCCCTTCCATCAGCTCAGTATCAGCCTCCGGGATATCGAACGGCGGATACGTGAGCTTCGCCTGAACCACCAGAATGCAGACGATGAACGCCAAGATGCAGGAGGCGTTGCCGAGAAGGACACCGTTGGCCGCCTGGTACTCAAGAATTCCGTCGAGTCTCAGTGTCATCGGAGACACTTTGGTAACGGCCGTGAAGATCGCGATGACAAACGGAAGTTCATAGGCAAGAACGAGCTTCATCTCGCGGCTGGCGCCGACGCTGGAAAGTGGATTGCTCGAGGCTGAAGCGCCCAGAATAATCCCGAGCGACGGGATTGTCAGAAGATAGATGACGCCGATGAGATCTCCCACAAAGCCTGTGCCGTGCATGTTCGTGAGCCATAGCATCGTGGATACAACACCGATGGCGGCAAATCCGGCCATGGGTGCGATGAGGAATCCTGCCCGCCTCGCTCCAGCCGGTATGACTATCTCCTTGCCCATCAGTTTGAGGACGTCGGCGAACGGCTGGTACCACGGCGGGCCGACCCTCCACTGGACCAGCGCACTCACCTTACGGTCTATCCACTGCGTGACCAGCCCTATCACCGCTGTGAAAAGCAGACCGGGGAAGATGAGAAAGCTCAGAACCAACCGGAGTGTTGAAGCCATCCTGTTACCTCTCTCGTTGACTTGAATGCAAAAGGGTCTGATCCGACGGGCCCGTTACCTCGTCCTCCTCACCGTCTTCATCACAGTACGGGATCCACGCATCGGAACACCCTTTTGGGCCTCCATGTCGCTGATATCCTCAAAGGTCCGAGCCCCCGAGACGCACGTCCCGGCGCACATCGAATCCTTCCCCTCGAGAGTTCGCCAGCTGCAGAGATCACACTTGTCGAGCGTGTGCCGTGTCTTCAGGAGGTCGATCGCTCCGAAGGGACACGCCTGCGCGCACGACGTGCAACCGCTGCATTTGATGTTGCTGCGGATGACCAGACCGTCATCACGGCGCTGAATCGCCTCCTGCGGACAAGCCGCTTCGCAGAGCGGCTGCTCACAGTGCCGGCAGTTCATCTGCAGCACAATGTTCGTCATGATAGGCGAAGCCTCAAGCTGGTTCTGCATATTGTGCGAGTAGAAGCATGCCGCGAGGCAGCTCTTGCAGCTGATGCAGCGTCCGTAGTCAAGGACGTTTCTGTTGTTCATCCAGCTCTCCTGCTTTATCGCGCTCGCGCAGCCCGCCGGCGGCGGGACCGCGTCAGCCGTTAGTCCTCCGACACAACCTTCACATCGGAGGAGGTTACGTCGAACCACTTGGTGCCGGAATTCAGGGTCCACGCCATCAGCCCGCGTGCGTCAGGTACATATGAGGGAATCGCCACGAGCCCCGGCGGCATCCTGTCCGTCACCATCGTTATGAGACGAGTCTCACCTCTCCCTGTCGAGATAGCCACGGTCGAGCCTTGCTCGATGCCGGCCTCACTCGCGGCCTCTTCAGAAAGCCACAGTTCGCAGTATGGGTTCTGCGACTGCGGGAAGCTCATGCGCCCCGTCAGCGTTCCGTCCCAGCGATGGAGCGGGTGAATGCCCTCGACAAGCTCAAGTCCCTTCCTGGGCGAGGTCGCCAACTTCCCAAGCGCCGCCTCGATATCCACGGCCAGTTCCGGATGCGTGGCAGCCGCTCCGCCCGCCGGAATCCCAGTGCCCATCTCAGCTGCAATATCCGCAACCATCGCGCCCACAGACCGCGCGTCGCCCTGCGGCTTCACGCATGCCTCGAGCGACGTCGACAAGCCGAACGACGGTGAGTAGTTTCCGCCGAATTCCGTCCAGACAGCCTGCGGCAGTCCGACATCGCTGTGCTTCGATGTGTCGTTCTCGAAAATCGCGGAGGCCGCGAGGAATTCAAGGCCCTCCAGATCCTCCGGACCTACCGCCCCGGGATAGAGCTGCACAAGATCCGGCCCGAACACCAGGAGCCCCTTGATTCTTTGGTCGGCAACGCCGGAGAGGATCTCCGCCGCGGTCCGGTCGGAACTCACGCGCTGATAAGCGCCGATGGCATTCCCGCCCCGGAAGAGGGGCGCGTACTTGCCGCCCGTGGCCGATGCAAGCTTTGCCGCGAGAAGACCCGTCAGATAGCCGGACGTAGAGTCGCCGAGCCTCGAAGAGACGACGACCACGACCTTGTGGAAACTGCGAAGTCTCGTGGCAAGCTTCTCGATCCCGACTTTCGACATCCCGCCCGCAGCGGCCGCCGCCTCAACATCTACCGACGGCGAACCCTGCACGTTCATGGCCTTGAGCAGAGCGGCAAGAACAAGAGGTTCGCTCCCGGCCGGCGGCTCGATGTGTAGATCGGCAAACCAGTCGGTATTGGAACGGTACGGATTGACGGTAATGATCTGATTCGACCTGCTCTTGTGCCTTGCTTCGATGATGCGCTTCGAGACGGTCGGATGCCCCCAGAACACGTCCCCGATCAGAACGAAGCAGTCCGCTTCGTCGAGATCCTCCGGAGTCGCATCGCCGATCCCTCCCCCCATCAGCAACCCGTAGTCATTCCCGTCGTAGGCAACACCTATGCTCGTGGTGCCAAGAACGTGGGTGGCGAAACTGACAGCCGCCTCGTAGTCCTCGTTCGAGAGCTCTGTCCCGACAATGACGCCGAGCGCGTCGGCTCCGTGGGTCTTCTTTATCTCGTCCATCTTCCCGGCCATCTTCGTCACCGCAACAGACCACGGCACCCTCCGCCGGTTGACGGTAGCCGCAAGAAATCGCTTCGGGTGAAGAAGAATCTCGAGGTTGTAGTGTCCTCTGGCGCAGAGCGACCCGCGGGACAGAGGCGACTCCTTATCGAAGTCTACCCTCACGGGCACTCCTTGATCGACCTCCACCACGAACCCGCACTGGAGGGAGCACATGAGACAAGACGCCTTCCTGATCTCTGGCATGTCGACTTCCCCTGAGACTGATCGGTTAGAATGGATCCTCGAACGCGGCTATCTGTGCCGCCGTCATGACGGGCCCGTCCTTGCAGATGTAGAGCTCGCCCATCATGCAGTGCCCACACTTACCCAACCCACAGCTCATATTGCGCTCCATCGAGTGGTAGATGTTCTCTGGCTTGAATCCCTTCTCGAGAAGCGCGATGTTGACGAACTTGAGCATGATCGGGGGCCCGCAGACGCAGGCTACGGCCGTCTCCGCGCTGAACGGTAGTCCTTCGACACCAACGGTGGTAAGAAGAGGAAGGTCGTCGAGGAGCACAGTAACAACACCCACCTTACCGGTCCAGTTTTCGGCTGGCTCGTCGATTGTCAGCAACACTTCGGTGTTCTTCATCTTCTCCCACTCAGGGAGAAGATCTTTGAAAACAATGTCTTCGGGCGTCCTCGCTCCGTAGCGGATCGACACCTTCTTGTAGCGATCGATGTCGTCGAAGAGCGCCAGGATGAGCGACCGAAGCGGGGCCAGTCCAACGCCGCCGCCCATTATCAGGATCTCCTTGCCGTCGAAGTCGGCCATGTTGTAGCCGTTGCCGTACGGTCCGCGTATCCCAACGGTGTCTCCCACCTTCATCTTCGTGAGCGCATGCGTCACTGTGCCGACGTCCATGATCGTGATCTCCATCGTCTCCGTGACGTTGGGGTTCGACGACGGCGTGAACGGAGCCTCTCCGATTCCCGGCACCGTGAGCTCGACAAACTGACCCGCCCCAAAGGTGAGTGGCTCCTTCGGGCGGAATCTGTACGTTGTGATGTTCGGCGACTCTTGCTTGATGTCCTCGATCACACTCTCTATTGGCCTATAGATGTTCTTCATGCCTTTGCCATCTCCGTGACGACGTGCTTGATAGCTTCCCTCATATCGATCCGGCCCATACAGACATCGATGCATCTGCCGCAGCCGGTGCACGAGACTGCGCCGTACCTGTCACGTGAATACTCCAACTTGCAGCGAATACGGTTCTCCAGGCGCTGCGGCAGGTTCGGCCTTGAATTGCCGCCTCCGCCGGTCCTGGCATAGCCGATTGATAGACAGGTGTCCCAGTTCCGTGTCCGTTCGTAGCCGCCCTCCGCCCTCTGGTCAACAAGCAGGAAACAGGTGCACGACGGACAGATGCGGTTGCATGCTCCGCAGCCGACGCAGTTCTGCGTTACGTACGCCCACGCCGCTGCATCGCTGCCAAGCTCGTGTTTGTCGTAGGCAACGTCGACGGCGTACTGAGCGTTCTGGCGCTCGACCGCCGCCGTCACGGACGCTCGGCTTCGGGTCCGCTCATCCTTGTGGTTCGAATCGACCGGAGTGAAGAGTTCGTCGCTCCCATCAAGGAGCTTCTCCCCCTTGTCGGAACCGGTCGTAAGGATGTATCCGGACTCGAGCGGAGAGATGTTGAGATCGAACCCGTTCTCGGCGTACGGCTTCCCGCCCATCATCGTGCAGAAACAGGTCTCCTTCGCCGCAGTACAGTCGACGGAGACGAGGATCGTATTCTGCCGCTTCTCGATGTAGAACGGGTCGTCGTGCTCCTCCGTGAAGTGCTTCGTGCTCCAATAGACCTTGTCGAACTTCTCGAGCCCGTCAAGATCACAAGCCCGGGGGCCCACGATGATCGTTGCCGGCGCCTCCACGCTCGCCTCGGGATCGCTGCTTGGATACTTCGAGACCACCTCTCGCGCGTAGAAAAGGAATGTCTTGGGGGACTGCACCGGACACGCCCCGTGGAGTTCAAGCTTGCCGGGAACTTCTTCCTTCACGAGCTCGTAGTCGGGCGTCTCCGGGTTGTTCATGATATCGAACGT
>JAUXGN010000035.1 GCA_030622115.1 Candidatus Eiseniibacteriota bacterium | reverse complement strand
GTGGCGGTGCTGGTCTGTCTCATTCTGGCCGCAAATGCCCCATGTGTTCGCGCAGAGGAGCAGCTCGATCTGAATCGAGCGACGCTTGAGGAGATACGGGCGCTGCCCATCTCCGAGGATGTCGCCGAGACGATCTGGCGCTACAGGGAGTACACCTCCTACTTCGGAAGTGTTTACGACCTGAGGGCTCTCCCCGGCGTGACAACGGAGGATTTTCAGCGGATCAAGCCGCTTGTGAAGATCTCTCCCGTGGTAATCGAGGATGAGGAGCTTCAACGGATCAACGATATCTACTACCGGATCAGACAGTGGGAGTCGGAGGAGGGTGGTGGTGAGGCGCTCGTGGATCACTGGATCGATCTTGCGAAGGATCCGGTCAACGTCAACACTGCGAGCTACAACGAGATCGCCAATCTTCAGAGCGTGTCGCCTCCCGATGCGGCCGCCATCTTCAAGCACATGCGGAAGAACCGCGTGGAGCGGAGATCGCAGCTGAGGAATGTACCGGGACTCACGTACTGGGGTTACTACAACGTGCGGAACTTCGTGCGCTACGACGAGCCCGCCGATGACGCTCCGTTCCACGGAAGCTACCAGTTCCGGGTCTACGACACTCCTTCGATCTTCGACACGGAGGAACTCCTCAAGGAGGACCGGAACTTCGCCGACGGAGGGTACGATTCCTGGTGGGATCGTCTCGATCTTGATAGCGCCGGTCCCATCTACCAGCACAAGTTCCGTGGAAGATGGGGGCAGGACATCAACGCCGGCGTTCTGGCGAACGAAGGGTTCGGTGATGACGAACTCACCGCCTTCAAGTTCCACGCGACGATAAGGGATAAGTCGCTCGGTCCGGTGACGTTCGACAATATAGTCATTGGAAACTACGCCCTCGCTTTCGGGCAGGGCCTGGTGATGCAGAACACCGACTACTTCAAGCCGAGGAACTCGGGCTACGGGTGGGACAAGAGGTACATGGGTGTTCTGGGCGACATTTCTCCGACGCAGGAGTACCAGCTGAACGGTGTCGCCACGGAGATGACGCTTGGCAACGTGAAGAGCGTGGTCTTCTACTCCGATGACTGGAAGGACGCCGTTCTCAATCCGGACGGCACCATCAACCAGTACATCATCATGTCGCCCCGCATCAGTAATGATGATCTGGCCGCAGCCGGCATGCGCGACATGAAGGACGTTGTTCATGAACAGACAGTGGGCGCAAATGTGAAGTACGGCTTCGCGCCGGGTACATGGATAGGCGTGAGCGCCTACGAGAGTCGCTACAACAAGTACTGGAAGTCGGGATACGATCCGAACGGCACGATGGATGTGGCCTGGATTGTTCCGGAGAACAACGAGGACAAGATCGTTACCGCCGACGGCGAGTACTTCTCAAGCTACACAAGCCCGGGCAAGTTCAGGCGTGTCTTTGGCGCGGAGTTCCAGTACGTCGTGGACAACGTTGCCTTCGCCGGTGAGTACGCCGCGCTGGACAAGGACGGGGACCTCTTCGAGCTTGAGGACGACGCGCGTGCCTTCGTCGTCAATGCTTACGCGTCCTACAGCAACCTGAGCTTCCTCGCTCTCTATAGGGACTACGATGTGGACTTCGACAACCCCTACAGTCGAGCGTTCTCTGAGTACAAGCGGTACAAGGGAACGATACTCGAGGATCAGTACTACCTGTCGGATCCGATCTACGGTCTTCTCTATGTGAACTCCGTCGCGCCACAGGCGGAGCGGGGATTGTACATCAACTCGAGGTACAGGTTCTCCGATCGTCTGACTCCGTCGATCGAGTACGATGTCTGGGAGCGCAAGTCCGACGGCGCCGACTACTCACGCCTGGTTCTCAAGCTCAGGTTCCAGCCCATCTACAACATCGTGATGAATCTGAGACAGAAGTGGCAGGGTCGCTTGGGCGAGAACTCGTTGACGCCACAGGCCTACGAGCAGGTCGAGACCCGGTTCAGGTTGGAGTACAGGCTCTCGAAGTACGACGAAGTCGAGTTTCTGCTGTCGAGATCGTGGATCGAGTGGCCGCCAAGGCCGCGGCTCTCGGGCAATCCGGAGGCTGACGGTGAGTATCCGGACATCGGGTCGGCCGCAGTACCGTCGTATGCGATCGGGGCCGCCGTCACACATAACTTCAGCGACTGGTTGAAGGTGACAGGATCGGTTCTTTACTACGACGGCTTCATCTGGCTCTTCGAGGATGGGTCGTTCACGATCATCGACGATCACGCCTTCAGGTACTGGATATCGATCTCGGACCGGATCTCCGATCACCTGTCACTCAGATTCAGGTGGACCAACAATCAGTCATTCCCTTTGAGCTATGTGGACGGAAGGGAATACGGGGAGAACCCGCCTGGGGACCCGGAGCCGAACGGGTGGTACGTCAGGGATGACAACGCGGGGTTCCGAATCCAGCTTGACTACTCGTGGTAGTCCGAGCGGAGGCAATGGATATGAATCGAGAGCAAAGCCAGGGAATCAACAGATTGGGGAGGCAGAATATGCGACGAGGATTGACGGTCGTGATGGCTCTCCTCGCTGTCGCGAGTCTGTGCGGGAGCGCCGGAGCGTTCTCGTACGCCGAGTGGCACTACGGGGAGCTGATATCCGCCGGTGACGCGAGGTCACTGGCGCTTGGTGGGGCCGGATTGGCGTCCGCAGACGGCGCGCGCGGTGCGGGTCTGAACCCCGCGCTGATCGCGAAGACCGTCGGACTGGAGATCGCTGCGACAGCGATGGTGGTAACGGCGGAGGAGTCACGAGAGGCGCCTCTCTACGACAGTTTTGAGGGCATCATCGGCTACAACACGTACGCCTTCAATACGACGCTGTACGATCGCTACATTGGAACGGTTTCATGGAAGCCGTCGGGCGACTACGCCTGGGCGCCGGCCGTGGCGATCGGGTATGGCCCGCAGCTGGACATGAGCTACAGCTACCACGTTCAGTACAGGGACTCCGACACGCAGGCGGAGCCGGTGGACAAGATCCTCTACGACTACTGGACCGAGGGCGACGGGGGCGTGAACGCCTTCACCGTGACTCTGGCTCACGAGGTCGTGCCGGAAGTCTACGTGGGGCTCGGCGTCGACTTCCTGAGAGGGCAGGCGGACGCAGAGGAACGATGGGTCTATCCGGAGTATTCTGAGGAGGACGATGTAGACAGCTGGTTCTCGTCGGATGATTTCTCGGGGACCCAGTTCACCGTCGGGCTTCTCGTCGAGAAGCTGCATCGCGTGGACGTGGCCCTCGTCTATCGCTCGAGCTTCGAACTGGCCGCCGACTACAGTGGTGAGAATACGGAGGGCGACGTGGTCGAAGGCAACCTGGAGTATTCATATCCCTCAGCGATAGGGGTGGGGTTCGAGTACCACCCGCGCAATGAGATAATGACCATGGTCAGTCTGGACATCGAGTACACGAAGTGGTCGGAGTTTGAGGATAGCCTCGTTGACGATCTGGATCTGGATGACACCATCGAGTACCGGGTCGGCGTGGAGCATCAGTTCTTCAACACAACGCAGGCTCGATTCGGTTTTCTCTACCAGCCTTCCTACACGGATGAGGAGACCACACGAGCTGCATTTTGTATGGGTCTCGGGCTGGACATCGTCGGTGTGAGGCTGGATGTGGGAGGGCAGCTGGGGGTGAGGGAGTACGACGTCGAAGACGGTCGCATCCGTGAGACGACGACCACGGCGATGGCGACCCTTACGCACCGGTTCTAGCCGCCCGGTCGCCGGGCGAGGAGAAGTGGATGATGATAATCCGACGAAGGCTCACGCTGGTGCTTGCGGTTGCCGTAGCTGTCATGGCTGTGGCGCCGGCGTGGGGCGCTTCAGACTCCGATGGGTTGATTCGCCTGTCCATCGTGTTTACCAACGACATTCACGGCGGGATCGACCCATCCGGAGCTACCTTCATGAACAGGGAGTTCCCGCCGCCTCTGGGTGGAGCCGCCTCGGCTGTCACCTATATTGAGTTGTTGCGGGAGAGGGCAAGGGAAGACGGGAGCCACGTCCTGGTGATGGACCAGGGCGACATCTTCCAGGGTACTCCAGTCGGCAACTTTCGAAAGGGTGAGGCGGTCATCGAGTTCTTCAATCATGTCGGATTCGATCTCTGGACGGTCGGCAACCACGATTTCGATGAAGGGACCGAGAACCTCTGGCATCTGATTGAGATGTCGGAGATGCCCGTACTCTCAGCGAACATTGTGTGGGAGGAGACCGGAGAGCTGATCGACTATGTCGAGCCCTACATTATGAAGGACTACGGCGGCGTCAAGATAGCCATCGTGGGATTGACCACGACGGACACCCCGAAGATGGCCTTCCCCGCGCACGTGGCGGGCGTGCATTTCCTGCCTGCTATCGAGACGGCGAAGCGTTACGTCAAGGAAGTCAGGGAAGCCGGTGCGGACATCGTGATCTTCTCCGGGCACATGGGGATTCCATACGATCCCGTCTCCGGCTATGCGAAAATCATCGAGGAGGAGCAGGAACGGGATGAGGAGGACGTGCGCGAACCGCTTGAGGAGAAGAAGTGGGGCGCGAATGCGATGGAGATAGCCCACAGCGTTCCCGGCATCGACATCTTCTTTGCCGGTCATATCCACAAGGGATTCAACGAGCCGTGGGAAGAGCCTTCCACACATACCCTTCTCTTCCAGACGTACGGGCGGGGCTCTGGAGTCGGCAATGTTGATCTCCTGATAGATCCCGTGACGAAGTCGCTGGTCGGATACGAGCTCCCGTCGTACCGTGGTGATCTGATTACGCTCTTCGAAGATCAGTGGTGGCCGGATCCGGAAACCACCGAATTGATCACTGCTCTGGTAGAGGAGGCGGAGGTCGGGATGGATGGCATCATCGGCTACACCGATGTTGATCTTTCGCGGGGAGGCGACGGCGAGACCAGAATGGGGAACTTGGTCTGCAATGCGATGCGCGAAGAAGTCGACGCTGATTTCGCGTTTACGAATCTCGGCGGTATCCGTGACGAGATTCCGGCCGGAGCCGTCACGCCACGCCAGGTCTTCAAGGTTCTTCCGTTCGGCAACAGCCTCATGGTCTTCGAGATGGACGGGAGACTGCTGAAGGAAGTGATTGAGTACCGCGTCAGTGCCGATCACCATGGCGTCTACATGTCCGGCGGCAGGATTGTCTACAACAAGACAAGGCCGGACTACGACCGGCTGACCTCCTTCACGATCGGCGGGGAGCCGTGGGAGGCGGACCGTATCTACCGGGTCGTCACCAGTGACTTCCTTGCGGTCGGCAATGCGGGTCTCTACATGCTTCCGGATATACCTGACGAGAAGAAGCGGAGAACTTCGACGACGTGCATGGATGCGGTCGTCCACTACATCGAGCGCCATACCCCGATAGGGCTCCAGCTCGATGGGCGATGGGTGAGGGATGATGAAGCCGAGGTCAGCGCCGCTCTCGTCGCGGCCATGGAGGGGATGGAGCCGCTCGTGTCCCCGGTAGAGAAGGCGAGTGGGCCCTACTAGCAGCTCGTTGAGAGAGAGGTCGTCTGAGGCCGAAGAGGCTCGGCAGACGTACGAAGTGAGTGAGGGAATACCCGCCCGGTCGCAAGGCTGGGCGGGTGTCGCGTAGTGCGGCATCCCACGAGAGTCCTGTCCCATGCGTGCCTTGTGGGTAGCGCTGGACAAGAGGCCCACGGCCTTGCGGGTAGCGCTGGACAAGTGATGCTCCGTGTGGTATAATCTAGCGTCGTGAATTATCACCCTTCCCGAAGGTAGGGTTATTGTGTCTTCGGGGCGGAGTGGGATCGTTTATCCAAAGGGATGACAGGCGGAGGAAGCGACTTGGGAATCGCTTCCCCGGGAGATTTGTTGGCAACGGCGGGAGAACATCAAGGAGGTCATGTGATGATGAAGCTGTCTGTTCTGGTCGCTGCCGTGCTCGCTCTGACATTCGGGGCGGCCGTGGCCAATCCTTCAGGTACCGATGTTGTTATCAATGAGATTTACGCGGACGCCGCCAGCTACTATGACGGCGCCGAGTATATCGAGCTCTACAACCCAACTGATAACTCGATCGACATCAGCGGCTGGGTTCTCTGCGGAGTCGAGTACGACCAGCTCTGCGGAGGCGAAGACCGCTGGCAATTCCCGGCTTCAACCTCGATCGCGGCCGGCGGCTACCTCACGGTTGCGAAGGACGGGGCCGACGGCGATGATGGATACTACGAGGAGTTCGGGATCTACCCTGACTTCGAGATGTTCGATCCGTCATTTCTGTATGACTTCGACAGTCCGTTCGTCCTGAACATGGTTCTCCTGGACGACGATCCAGCGGAGACCTACAGCGACGAGATTCAGCTCGTCGGCGGCAACGGCTACGGCATCATGTGTGGCTACACGAGTGAGGCTGATGTTGTCTATCTGTACACGACACCATCTTTGACAACTCTGGTTGACCTTGTCGAGTACGCCGACATGGACATCTGCACCGAGGATCCGTGTTTTGGAGATGACGGTGTCACAGACAACGCGTTTCCCGAGATTCCGTACCTCGGCAACACGCTCGGTCGTGACGGCGCCGGCACTGATACCGACAGCAGCATCACTGATTGGCAGATGCAGGCTCCCACGCCCGGCGCTCAGAACATTCAGAACACGCCGCCGTGGATTCGCTCGGTCATGTACTCGCCGATTCCGCCGATGTACACGGACGATGTTGACGTCACGGCTGTCGTGACCGATGACGGTACAATCGACTCGGTCATGGTCTACTATCGTGTGGACGAAGGATCGTGGGGGAAGGTCGCCGCTTCGACGCCGGATACGCTCTACACGGGTACTGTCCCGGCCCAGGCGGACGGCGCTCAGGTCGAGTACTTCGTGCGTGCGGTTGACAATCACGGCGCGGGCATCAACTACCCCTCCGAGGGTTTCGCCGATCCATACGCCTACTCGGTTGGCTTCACAACCATCTACGATGTGCAGTTCGTGCCGAGCGGTGGTGATGCATCACCTCTCGAGGGAAGAACTGTCAACGTGACGGGCATCGTGACAGCCGCCAAGGGCCTGTACTCGGATTCCTTCTGCATGCTCCACGAAGGCAATGGGGCCTTCGAGGGCATCAAGATCTACGCCACGTACAACTATGACGGCGAGATCAACGAGGGTGACGAGATCACGGTCTCCGGCTTCGTGACCGAGTACTACGGTGAGACCGAGATCTATATCCCGTTCGGAGAGGCCGTCACGGTTGTCTCGACGGGTAACGCGAACTACGGGTACGCTGTAGTCACAACAGCCGATATCGACCCTGACGATCTCGACTCCGAGAAGTACGAGGGTCAGCTTGTCAGTGTCAGCGATGTGACGGTAACGGCGGAGCCCGATGGCTACGGCCAGTGGTATATCGAGGACGTCTCGGCAGTCGGTGCCATGGTCGACGACTACGGGTACTACAGCTACAACCCGCAGCTCTTCGATGTGCTCGATGAGGTCCGCGGTATCCTGATGTACGGCTACGATCAGTTCAAGATCGAGCCGCGCTACGACGAAGACATCGTCGGCCCGCCGACGATCGAGGACGTTCGCTATTCACCGATACCGCCGGTGGCCGGCAATGTTACCATTACTGCCGACATCAGCGACAATCAGAGCGTCGATTCAGCTACGCTGAACTATGCGCTTTCTGCGGCGGGTCCCTGGAGCCAGGAGCCGATGCTGGCGTCGCGCGAGATCTACACCGCGACGGTCGGTCCGTACGCCGACGGCGACAGGATCTACTATTACATCGAGGCCAGTGATGGCGTGATCACGGCCAGGAAGCCGAGCGAGGATTCATACAGCCTCTACATCGGCATGATCGACATCGATGCCATCCAGTACGTCGCCGCGCCTGATGTGGACGACGCGTCGCCGCTCGATGAGCTTGCGGTCAACACGACAGGAATCGTGACGGCGGAGCCGGGCATCTACAGCGACTACTACTTCATGATCCAGACCGAGGACGGATTCCCGACCCGTGGCGTGTGGCAGGGAATCAAGGTCTACGATCGCACCGGTTCGGCGAGCTTCGAGCGCGGCGATGAGGTCATCGTCTGCGGCGAGGTTCAGGAGAACTGGGGCGAGACTGAGATCTCCTTGCACTTCGTCGAGGCGGCAGTTCTCGTCGAGTCGCGCGGCAGTATGCCCGATCCAATCTCCATCGCTACGGCCGATCTCCAGACCAAGACCACCGGCGAGCAGTACGAGGGCGTGTACGTCCACGTCGAGAACGCCACGGTCGAGGTCGCGGATCTGGGCGGTGGCTACGGCGAGTGGGCCATCACGAACGGGGCTGCAGGTGACACGTGTCGGGTGGATGATGACGCCGAGTACACCTATGATCCAGTCGTGGGCGACAATGTCTACGTCCTCGGCACCGTCATGTTCATGTACGGCAACTACAAGCTCGAGCCGCGCGACGACGCTGATATCGCCGTCAACCCGGTCGGTGTCGGTGACGACGTCGTCGGGCTGAAGCTCGATCTTGGCCAGAACATGCCGAATCCGTTCAACCCGAAGACGACCATCGCCTTCACACTGCCCGAGCCGACCGATGTCACGATCGAGATCTACGATGTGGCCGGTCGCAGGGTTGTCACACTCATGAATGACCGCCTCGGTTCAGGTGGCCACTTCGTTGAGTGGTCGGGACGTGGTGAGAACGGTGAGCAGGTCGGCAGCGGCGTCTACTTCTACAAGCTTGTCGCTGGTGACGAAGAGATCAGCAAGAAGATGGTGCTCCTCAAGTAGAATCTGAGGCGCCATTATTGTAGTAGAAGGGCCCCCGTGCCGATGGCGCGGGGGCTCTTTCGTATGGGAGGGTGCCTCATTCACGGGGGAGTCCATGGCCATGCGTGGATGAACTGGGGCTCAGTAACTATGGGCTTGACGGTACGTGGCGGGCGTGGTAGCATGATTGCGCTGGAAAATTAGACTGGCTGTGAAGACCTGCCGGCCGGCAAGCGGTAGGAAGGAAGCGAATCGGCTCATCGGCAGAGGGAGGCAAGCTGATGAACGGCAAGATCCTGATAGGGCTGGTGCCGTGGGCGGTGCTGGTAGCGTTGGTCATGCCGGTCGAGGGTCGGGCCGACGCGAGGGCGCTCGACCACGGGCGCATGGACACGCACGCGCCTCTACCCAATGTGTCTCACGCGGGCCGCGAGCTTCAGGGGTCTCGGACGGAGACACTCTGGATCTTCGATGCTGATTTCGAGGATCTGACCGGCGACAATGCCGGTTGGACGTCGCTGGATCTCTCCGGGACTCTCGGGCAAGAGAACTACTGGCACAAGGATACCATCAGGCTGACTGAGTCGTATCTTGGGGACAGCACGTGGTGGTGCGGGACCTACAACGAGTGTTGGTGTCAGCCACGCGGCTACGGCAATGACTGGCTCCAGTTGATGCACCGCAACTTTGAGCTGTCGAGCTGGAGTGTCCCGGGCGACGACGTCGTCCTGGAGTTCGATCAGCGCTTCGCGATCGAGAAGGACTACGATTACGGCTACGTCGAGGTTTCCGACGACGAAGGCTCGACGTGGGTCACGGTCTACACCGTGAGCAACCCCGGCTTCGCCGGCAAGCCCGGCTTCTCGAAGGACTGGGACGACCTGACCTGGGGGCACCCGAGCATCACTCTTGACTCGTGGGCAGGCACGGACATCACGCTCCGCCTCCGGTTCGAGTCGGACGGCGCCTACTCGGCTCAGGACGAGTACAACAACGGTCCTCCGCGCAACTCCGTGCTCGACGGGGCGTGGCAGCTGGACAACTTCGACATCAAGGTCAACTCCGTCTCCGTGTGGTCCGACGATGCAGAGTCGCCCGGCGACAACGGCTGGGTACATGAGGATATCGCCGCGACCGGTCAGACGGGCATCACGTTCTTCCGTGGTCTCTTCGGCGTGGACTTCGAGACCGGCCGTCCGTCGATATGTGAGGACCGTGTCGGCTGGATGATGGGCGCTGTCGACCCGTTCACCGGCACGATGGTCGACGGAATGAAGACGTATCTCCTGAGCCCGCCGATCGACATCAGCGGCGCCGACAGGCTGGTAGGTCTCTATGACATTTGGGTCGACCTTCCGCTCGTATCCAACAACAGGTTCGACATTTGGGTGTCTTCCTACGACGTGAGCGGGTGTCCGGGGGAGCCTGGCGGTTGGGAGCCGGATCCAGGTGGTTGGTACGGCGGTCCGTTCTGGGGCGTCTGGAGCGACGACTGGGATGCCTACTCGGGCAAGAACTGGCTGGCAATCGAGTGGCAGCTTGAGAACTCCGAGCCGGCGGCTCCGGGATCGCACAGGGCCGGCATCCTCCTGAACCGACAGAAGGTCGGCATCCCATCGGGTGATGCCGGGACTGTCTTCACCTACGGTTACTGGGATCGGTTCAACGACTGGTACATCGAGCAGATGGCTGAGGCTCTCCTTGACTCGGCTGAGATCAGGGTCACGGACGCCGACGACATCGCGACTCTCACGCTCATGGCGTCTGACGACGACGGTGCGTCGTGGGCAGCGTACCCATGTCGTCGTCTCGATTCTCTCGGCAACGACTGGAGAGCCCCGCCTCCTGTGGCCGAGATGAACCTCGGCAGCGAGATCCACTACTACTTCGAGTCCATGGACGGTGTGGGCACTATCGCGACGTACCCGAGCACGGCCCCGAGTGACTACATGGAGTTCTCGATCCTGCCGATCAGCGCGACCGTCTCGGACCCCGGCATTCTGCTCGTTGACAAGCACGGCCGCCGGACGCCGGGCGAGCGGCGGGATTACTCCCATAGCTCTGAGTACTACTTCCGCGAGGCCCTGGGAATCCTCGGCTACGAGTGGGAGACGTACGACGTAGATGTTCCGTCAGGCACAGCTCAGTCTGAGGGGCCGGACACGATGGCGTGGAAGTACTATGATACGATCATCTGGATCACGAACGAGTTCAATGCGTATACGTTCTGGTACGAGGACCAGGAGAACATCATCAACTGGCTGAGCGAAGCCGGCGCCGGCAACGAGAGAAACTTCCTCGTTACCGGCAACGACTGGTGCTACGAGATGATGGAGGCAGGTGGAGAGACGCTCGACTTCGTGACGCAGTGGCTGGCGGTGGATTATGTCCAGGACGCGGTCGGTGACTTCATGGTCGACAGTCTACCGACGCTCAGGGATCACGCGGGCGGCACGACATTCATGAACCACGACGATGGCGCGTGTATCCTCACGGGCGGCTGTCCCATCCTCATGGAGTTCGACGTCATCCAGCCGTACCCGGGCAGTGATGCCGAGATCGTCGCCGAGTACGTGAAGCAGGACGCGAGCGAGCTCCCCGCCGGCGTTGCGTACACGCATCCGACGCTTCAGTACCAGACCGTCGCTCTCGGCTTCGGCATGGAGTTCATGCAGGACAGCCTCGACCCATCGACCGGCTACTACGACACGGGCATCGCGGACAGGGTCAATATCATGGGCAACATCCTGACCTACTTCAACAAGACCCCGACCACGAACCCTACGGATGTGCCTGTTTCGGACGGGTACCGGAACACACTCGCGCATGCGCATCCGAACCCGTTCAACCCGACCGCGAGGATCGCGTACAGCATCCGCGAGGCCGGTCTCGTGACCATCGAGGTCTACAACGTCGCCGGCAGGGTCGTGCGCACGCTCCTTGAGGATAGGCTCGATGCGGGTACGACCGGCTTCGTGATGTGGGACGGCAAGGATGACACCGGTGCGAAGTGCAGTAGCGGCGTCTACTTCTACCGCATGACCGCGCCGGGCTTCACCGACACGCAGAAGATGGTCATGCTGAAGTGATGCGGAACGCATCCTGCTTGTGAGCGGGTCTATTCCCCTCAGTTGTCTATCCCGTGTACAGAGGTATGAGTCGAACGGCGGCGTCCTCGTCGCCGCGGTTCCCATTTGACCCTGCGGCCTCCCCAGTTGTTCGGTAGCGAGCTTAGGAGCATCGCTCGGCTTCCCCGGCCGGGCACATCACCAATGGAGGGAACAAAGTGAAAATGAAGTTCACGCCTGTGTGCGTTCTCGCACTGGTTTTCCTGACGGTCGTGACAGGGTCAGCCTGTGGCTCGGTCGTTATCAATGAGTTCATGGCAGACCCGGCAAGTGACTGGTCGCCGTCCGACGGTGATCTCGTCTACGACTCGCTCGACGACGAGTGGCTTGAGATCTACAACACCGGGCCCGGCTCGGTCGACATCACGGGGTGGAGACTCAGGGATGCGATCTCGGATTCCAGTTGGAAGTATGGGTTCTCCGGCGTTCTCGAGCCCGGAGAGATCTTCGTTGTCTACGGCAACGAGGCATACGACTGGGAAGAGGCTTTCGGCTATCTGAAGAACGGGCTCTCGCTCAACAACGGAGGTGATACGATCTCGCTCGTGAGAGGCGATGGGACGGTGGCCGACATCGTGGCGTACACGAGCTCCGAGGTCCGGGACGACTGCTCATGGGGACGCATGCCCGACGGGAGTGGAGACTGGTGGCTCTTCGATGAGCTCAATCCCTTGGATCCGCCGGCCACCAACCTGCCGCCTACGCCCGGTGACACGAACACCGGCTCTCCTGTCGAATCGATGGCATGGAGCAGGATAAAGGCACTCTATCGCGAGGACGGCGGTGGTGGGGCGCCTGATTCAGGCATGTAGGCGCCGGGGGGCGTCTGACTCCGGTATGTAGGCGCCGGGGGCGCCTGATTCCGGCATGTAATTGCCGGGGCGCCCTGGATCGCGACATGTGGCAGTCGGGAAGCTTCTCCACACGAGCGCGGCCCTCGACCTTCGGGTCGGGGGCCGTTTCCATTGACACCCGGGAACTGTCGTTCCTATACTCGTTGAATACCTCCAAAGGAGACCATATATTGCATTGGAACGTTCTCGTTTTCGTGGTCTGCGCCGCCGCCATATGGTGGAGCGGTAGCCGTCTTCCCGTTCATGGGAAGGCTCTGGCCGGGCATCTGGGCATAGGAGCTGTCGCCGCCGGCCTGTTCGTGCTGGCGATCATCACCTCTCTTCCTGAGTTGAGCGTGACTCTGAGCGCCATGATCAGGGAAGAGGCGCCCGACCTTGCGCTCGGCAACATTCTGGGCAGCAACAACTTCAACCTGACGATAATCGCCCTCCTCGAGATGGCCTTTGTGGGTGGCGCATTCCTGAAGGCCGTGGATTCAGCGCGCTACGCCAAGTCGTGCGCAGCGCTCCTGCTTCTTACGGCCATAGTTGGCGCCGGAGTGGTGTTTGGTGAAAAGATAGGCTCAGTCTATCTTCCCATTCTCCTGTTCAGCGTGCCGATCGCACTTATCTTCATCATCGAGTCAGTGCGCGGCGAGTTCTCTGTTTCTGAAGAGAGTGGGCAGGGCGCGGAGATTGACGCTGGGCAGCAAGGTGGCCAGGGCGCTGAGGCCGCCGGGAGCGAGCGCACGACTGCGTGGCACGCCGCCTGGTTCGCCGTTCTCGCGATCGTCGTCGTGGCCGCCGGGTTCATCATGGCGCGCTCGGCCAACAGCATAGCTCTCTACGAGTTTCCGGGAGGAAGCACTCTGGGTCAGACGCTCGTCGGGACGCTGCTCGTCGCCATCGCGACCTCGCTTCCGGAAGTGACGGTGGCGTTCGCGGCGGTCCGGCGCGCCAGGTCCCCCGACATGGCGCTCGGAACCCTGCTTGGAAGTAACAGCATCAACATTCTCATCTTCGCAATCGGCGCCGGGGTTCACGTTGCGGCGACCGGGACATCGGCTTGGGCGGACGTGTCTCCCCTGAACATGGTCAATGTGGCGTCCGGACTGGTACTCACGGCAATCGTGCTGGCTGGCCTGAAGGTTGGCTGGTTCAGGTCGGGATCCCGAAGGCACGGGGCGCTCCTCCTGAGCATGATTCCGATCTACCTCTTTGCGCTCTGGCTCGTGCACAGAGGCTCCATCTGGTAGCGATCAGGGCCTGACCGCAGCCGCGTCTCACATCAGCGGCAGCAACTCATGTAGGAAGGAAAGCTCGCATGCACGCAGCGCTCACAATCGACTACTGGGACATCGTGCTGAGGTCACAGAGAGTCGTTTTCAAGCACAAGTTCCTGTGGTTCTTCGGGTTCTTCCTTGGTAGTGGAGGGGGAGGCGGCGGCAATTGGGGGAATGAGATCGGTCCGGAGGTCCGGCACTGGATGATCACTCACGTGGAACTCCTGACGGTATTGATAGTGTGCGCCGTGGTCCTGTGGCTCGCGCTCGTCGTCATGAGCCTGATCTCCAAAGGGGCTCTGATAAGCGGGGTATCCGAGAGCGATCAGGGGCGACAGATTGCCTTCGGAGGTCAGTGGAACATCGGTGTCAGGAACGCTCTCAAGATCCTAGGGCTTGTAATGCTCTCATTCGCGGCAGTACTGGTTGTGATGATAGCCCTCGCGATCCCGATCCTCCTTCCTCTGGCGGCAGGTAAGGTGGGCATTGTTATCGCGATAGTCATCGGCGCCGTCCTGTTTTTTCCCTTCATCGCATTTCTTTTCGCGTTGTCCTTCACTATTACCTACGCAGAGCGCGAGGTGGTGCTGAGGGGCGTCGATGTCTTCAGCGGTATCAGCGCCGGATGGGAGATGACGAAGCAATACGCGGGGAAGTCGCTCATGATGTGGCTCGTGTCGCTCGCGTCGGGGATCGTGTTTGCAATGGGTCTTGTTCTGGTGCTTCTCATATTGGCGATACCGTTTGTCCTGATCGGCATGGCGAACCTCGTCTTGGGGCTTGTGCTCGGCATACCGCTCGGTATTGCGGTCATATTCGTGTTGTCGGGAGCGTTCACGACCTACACGTATTCGCTCTGGACGCTGCTCTACAATGCACTGAGGGCCGACCTCGATGCATGGCATGAGGAGCCTGGGGTGATTGCTTAGCACGGCGCAGGCAGCGCCCGCGCAGCCAGCGCCCGCGAGTCGGGGCCCGCGAGCTGGAGCGCGTAGCCACCACTCGCATAATGGAGACCAGATGGCCGACAATCACGACAACAACTGGCGCCCGCCGGACCGCGACATGGCCGGGATGGACGCCGTCCTCACGGAACAGCGCAACCCACGCTCCACCAGCCTAGACACGATGCCGGTGATGGAGATCATCGATCTCATCAACTCCGAGGACCGGACCGTTCCCGAAGCGGTTGGTCGCGAACGAGAGCACATCGCGGAAGCCATCGAACTTGTCGTCGAGCGCTTCCGACGTGGCGGTCGACTCATCTACGTCGGTGCGGGGACTAGCGGGCGGTTGGGCGTCCTCGATGCTTCCGAGTGTCCGCCGACCTTCGGTACCGATCCCGAGATGGTCCAGGGTCTGATCGCCGGAGGCTATGACGCGCTCATTCGCGCGCAGGAAGGCGCTGAGGACGAGGCTGGTGCAGGTCCGTCCGATCTTGCAGAGAGAAAGCCGACGGCCGCTGACGTCGTCATGGGAATCGCCACAAGCGGTGTGACGCCGTACGTGCACGAAGCGCTCGCTGCTGCGCGGTCGATCGGCGCCGGGACCATCTTCCTCTCCTGCAGCCCCGTAGATCCGGGTGAAGTGGCAGCGGACGTCATCATCACGCCGCTCGTTGGCCCTGAGGTGGTTACGGGCTCTACCCGCATGAAGGCGGGGACAGCGACGAAGCTCGTTCTTAACACGATAACGACGGCCTCGATGGTTCTTCTTGGAAAGACCTACGAGAACCTGATGGTCGATCTCATGGCTACGTGCGACAAGCTGAGGGACCGCTCGTGCCGGATCCTGGTCGAGACGTTGGATGTAGGGTATGAGGAAGCGGCGGATCTCATGAGTGAGGCTGGCGGATCCGTCAAGGTGGCGCTCGTCATGGGTAAGGCCGGCGTCGGCCGAGAGGAGGCAGAGCGCAGGCTAGAGGAGAGCGACGGATTCGTGAGGAGGGCGCTTGGCGAAGCCTAGCTCGGACAGCCGACTGATCAGAACGCTCTCGCGGCTTGCTTCGCAAGAGGAACGCATGGTCATCGGACTCATGTCCGGGACTTCCATCGATGGAATCGATGCCGCGCTTGTCCGAGTGCACGGATGGGGGCACTGGCTCGAGGCCGAGCTTATGAACTACGTCTGCATTCCGTTCGATCCACCGCTTGCCGAGCGGATCACAGCCGCCCCTCGTGCGGGTGTGGCCGAAGTCGCGCGGCTGAACTTCGATGTGGGCGAAGCGTTCGCCGATGCTGCGCTCAGGCTTCTTGAGAGATCCGGCGTGCGTCCCACGGACGTCCACCTCATCGGCTCCCACGGTCAGACCATCTTCCATGATCCGCCCGTAGGGGACAGACCCGGAGTTACGCTCCAGGTGGGAGAAGGCGACGTCATCGCGCGTCGAACGGGAGTCGTTACGATCTCGGACTTCCGCACGGCCGATGTGGCTGCCGGCGGGTCGGGCGCACCGCTCATTCCGCTCGTGGACTGGCTGCTCTTTCGCAAGGACGACGGTGCCCGCCTCATGGTGAACATCGGCGGCATTGCCAATGTGACATATGTGGTTGAGGACCTCGCAGGCGTTCGCGCATTTGACACGGGTCCGGGCAATGCCCTCATGGATGAGATCGTGGTGGCGGCTACGGCTCGATGCTCGCGTTACGACGAGGGCGGCGAGCGGGCTCTGCGAGGGACGGTTGATGAGAAGGCTGTCGCCCGGTTTCTTGAGAAGGCGTACTTCTCAGCTCTCCCACCCAAGTCGACGGGGAAGAAGCTCTTTGGCCGTGCTGCGGCGAGCGAGCTGGCTGAGATGGTGTTTGGGGGGCGAGAGCCAGCCACACTCACCGAGAGCGACGTGGATTCCCTTTTGGCGACGGCCGCGGCAGTGACCGCGCGCTCGATCCATGGTGCAGTCGCCTTCCTTCCACGTGACCCAGAGATCGCAGAAGTCGTGGTGAGTGGGGGAGGTGTGAAGAACCAGGCCGTGATGGCAATGCTGGAGGAGCTATTCGCGCCGACGCCGGTCGTGAGCCTGTCGATGCTTGGGGTTGACCCCGACGCCAAGGAAGCCATGGGTTTTGCCATCCTCGCAAACGAGACACTGGGCGGCTGCCCCGGAAACGTGCCTGCTGCGACCGGTGCGCGAACCGGAGTGGTCCTGGGCAAGATCAGCGTGGGGATCTAGCGTCCGGCGGTATCAGCCGGCAACTGACATGCGCGAGCTTGCGCACACGTTGGGAGCACGGACGTGGACATCAGAGGAAAAGCCGCGCGGCTCATCATGAGCCACATCTCCGACCGGGCTGGAGACGATGTGAGCGTCGAATGCGCCCGCGTCGAGCACGAGATCCGCGATCTCGGAATCGGCGGCTTTTGCCTCTTCGGTGGTCAGCTTGACCGCACACCGGAGATGATCCGCAGACTCTCGGAATGCTCGACCTTCCCGCTCCTCATCGCATCCGATCTCGAGCGCGGACTCGGCCAACAGGTCCGGGGCGCCACGGCATTCCCGTCGCTCGCGATGTGCGGCGCCACGGGTGATCCCCGGTTGGCCCAGGCGCAGGGCTGGGTGACTGGCTCGGAAGCCCGGCGTGTGGGTATCAACCTCGTCTTCGCCCCGGTAGCTGATGTTGATTCTGAGACCGCGAACCCCATCATAGGTGTGCGCGCGTTCGGGACCGACCCCTCGATGGTCGCAGACTTCACACGTGCGTTCGTGCGGGGGCTCCAGGCCGCGGGCGTCGCAGCGACCGCCAAGCACTTCCCCGGCCACGGTGACACGGTGCGCGACTCGCACATCGAGCTGCCCGTGGTTGAAGCGGACAGCGTGACGATGCATGCTCGTGAGTTGGTTCCATTCAGAGCAGCGATCGATGAAGGCGTCAAGGCGATCATGACAGCGCACGTGGCGTATCCGGGGTTGGCTGAGAGAAACGCTCCGGCCGACAAAGCGCCGGAGAAGCAGACAGGTGCGGTCACGAGCCGCCGCGGTGCCGTGAACAGCCTGCCCGCAACGCTGGCACCTGCGATTTCTACTGCACTCCTCCGCGGAGAACTCGGGTTCGAAGGACTCGTCGTGACCGATGCGCTCCTCATGGGCGGGATCACCGAGAGTTATGGCCCGGGCGAGGCCGCAGTGCTCGCACTTCTGGCCGGCGCGGACGTGCTCCTGATGCCTGCTGATGTAGAGGCGGCAGTAGACGGCATCATCGAAGCTGCCAAGAGCGGTCGGCTGTCAGAGGATCGCCTTGATGCTTCGATAGAGCGAGCCGAGGAACTTCTCGCATGGCTCGCATCGCGTGCGATGCCAGGTCCTGCACCGGGAGGTCTCACGGCGAGGTTCTCCGAGGGTCTCGGCATTGCGTTTGAAGAACCTGCAACTGTGGCAGCGGCAATTGCCACACGTGGTGTGACGCTTCTCCGGGATGAACGGGGCCTAGTACCCCTTCCGGCCGAGGCGTTATCAGGCGCGGTGTCACTCGTCGTGGTCACTGATCCGAAGCAACCCGATGGCGTGGCCTGGCTCAAGGAGAGGCTCGAGTCGCAATTCCCCGGAGCGGAGCTAATCATCCTCGACGCGGACTGCTCTGAGGAGAAAGGCAACGGCATCATCGACAACGCCTCGACCTCCGAACTCTGCATCATCGCCCTCTTCGACGAGATATCTGCGTGGAAGGGGCACTCCGGCCCTGACGGTCCCGTCGCCACGGTGATCACGCGGCTCGTTGCTGCCTCCCGGCAGTCCATCGCCCTCCTCTTCGCCGGGCCGCAGTTGGCGCACGTCCTCAAGGGCGCCGACGCCGTCCTCTGCTGCTACGATGGTTCCCAACCCGCACAGCTTGCTGGAGTCGCCGCGCTTCTGGGGGAGGCGGAGATCTCTGGGCGGCGGGGCTGAGTGCATCTCCCGAGCGCCTCCCCGCTGAGAGGTTTGACCGCTATTCATCTTTGGTGTATGCTCACGACAATGGTCTTGTCAGGCGGCAGATGGTGTTCGAAAAGCGTCGCAGAAGAGTCGATGGCGCGACCACGGTTCGCTTGGATCGCAGGCCATATCCGGGCTATCGCCGACGCCGGTAGTGTAGCAGGGCAGCGCTGGCGCGGTGGCAGGCAAGGCATGACGCGGTACTCTCGGCAATGGGAGTACAATCGTTGATGGTTGATCGATGGCATGTCCGTCGGTGCTGGCCTGCGAGTGTGGATCAGAATCGGAGCTGGCGCGGATGCCCGTCGACGACGGATTGAGTTTGCAGTCCACATGCCGCCGATTGAAGCTAACTGAGCAAGCGGCCCGACACCTGCTGGATCAAAGAGAGAATATGAAGACACGTGCTCCACGAAACAGAACACTGACGTGCACGGAAGCGGAGTTGGAATCGTTGTCGGGGGGGCTGCTCCGACTCACGGCGCCCGCAAGCCCAGAGATGCTGGCCGATCGTATTGTCAACCAAGACCTCGGCGACGCGCTGCCGTTTGTGCCCACCGGCTTTGTTGACCTCTTGATCCTAGATCCCCCCTACAACCTAACGAAGAACTACAATGGCCACGTCTTTCGCTCCCGTGACGCGGAGGGCTACATTGCTTGGTTTGCCAGAACTCTCACGGCTCTCCTCCCGACACTCCGCCCCAAAGCATCCCTGTATGTGTGTAGCGACTGGAAGACCTCCAACCTTGTCTTTCCCGTCCTGGACAAGCACCTCCATGTCCGGAATAGAATCACCTGGGAAAGAGAAAAGGGGCGTGGTGCGAAGACTAACTGGAAGAACAACACCGAGGACATCTGGTTCTGCACAGTCGGGGACGACTACTGTTTCAATGTGAATGATGTGAAGCTCAAGAGGCGTGTCATCGCGCCTTACCGAACTGACGATGGAAAGCCCAAAGACTGGGTGGAATCTCAGAATGGAAACTACCGGCTTACATATCCATCAAACCTATGGTCTGACATCACAGTTCCCTTTTGGTCGATGCCAGAGAACACGGACCATCCTACTCAGAAGCCGGAGAAGCTAATTGCCAAACTCGTTCTTGCCAGCTCGAATCCGGGTGATTTCGTGTTCGATCCATTCCTTGGGAGCGGCACAACTGCAGTTGTCGCACGCAAGCTCAATCGGCGGTTCTGCGGAATCGAACTGAGCCATGAGTACTGCTGCTGGGCAGCCAAACGCCTGTTGCAGGCTGAGACAGATACAAACATCCAAGGCTACGCGGATGGCATTTTCTGGGAACGGAACAGCCTCAGTGACCAAGAAACACGGAAAGCGACAAAGACCTCCCCCGAAGAAGCCTTGGAGTTATTCAATGACTGACGCCCTACACCGGCTGTTGGAGTTGATTGAGGACAATGACGGTATCAACGACAAGTCGCGGTTGGCACCCATCTTGGCTGATGCATTTGATCTCGTCAAAGACCGCTCAGTCTACTACTGCGCCGACTACGCATTGCGGTTCAGCTCATCGGCTGGGCGCAATTTCGGCAACACAGTCTTGTCTCTATCCAGTCTTCGCAAGTATGATGATCGTCCATTCATCGTATGTCTCATAACCCCTTCAAAGAACCACTGCCTCATCGCGAACACGACATTCTTGAAGAAGATCAGCCACAGTTCGCAAGAACTCAGAAAAAACAACATCAGAGGAAGTGGAGTTGACCCGGTAGCACGGACACCATGCTACTATGGTAGCGAAGGGGGTCCGTTATGCTGAGACCATTGTACCCGCCCGAGTTCAGGAAGGAGCTGGTCGAGCTGGCCCGCTCCGGTCGCTCCCCCGAGAGCCTCGCCAAGGAGTTCGAGCCCTCGGCCCAGACCATCCGTAATTGGGTCAAGCAAGCCGATCTGGACGAAGGCCGTCGGGCTGACGGCCTGACCACCGTCGAGCGCGAGGAGTTGGGGCGTCTTCGCCGCGAGAACAAGACTCTGCGCGTGGAGCGCGAGATCCTAAAAAAAGCCACGGTCTGGTTCGCCAAGGAGGCCGACTCAACCCCCAAGAGGGGTTCCGGTTCGTGAAGGCTCACCATGCCGAGTATGCCGTCCGAGTGATGTGCCGTGTGCTGGGTGTCTCCTCCAGCGGGTACTATGACTGGCTTAATCGTGCGCCGTCGGCGCGAGCCGTTGCCGACGCTCATCTGACCGAGCGGATCAAGGTTCATCATTTGGCGTCTCGATGCACGTATGGTGCGCCCAGGATCTACGCAGATCTGGCGGACGAAGACATCCATGTGGGCCGCAAGCGGGTGGCCCGGCTGATGCGTTCCGCCGGCATCGTGGGCGTAAGTCGACGCAAGAAGCAGGGCACGACGAAGCGAGACAGGACCGCCCGGCCAGTACCGGATCTGGTCGACCGCGACTTCACGGCTGAGGCAAGAGATCAGCTCTGGGTCGCCGACATCACCTACATCCCGACCTGGGCGGGCTTCCTCTATCTGGCCGTGGTCGTAGACGTATGGAGCCGTCGGGTGGTAGGCTGGTCCATGGCGACGCACCTCAGGACGGAACTGGTGCTGTCGGCGCTGGAGATGGCGCTGTGGCGGCGCCGTCCCGAAGGGGTGATCCACCACTCGGACCAGGGCTGCCAGTACACGTCTATCGCGTTCGGGCAACGGTGCCGGGAGGCCGGTGTGCGGCCCTCGACAGGCTCGGTGGGCGACTGCTTCGACAACGCCATGGCCGAGTCGTTCTTCGCGACGCTTGAATGTGAGCTTCTGGATCGGCAGCGGCTCAAGACTCAGCGGGATGCGCGGATGGCTGTCTTCGACTTCATTGAAGGCTTCTACAATCCGCATCGTCGTCACTCCGGGCTGGGCCAACTATCGCCAATCAACTACGAGAGGAAGCGGTGTGCCGAAGCGGCATCACCACAAGATGTGAGCTGTCCGTGCTACCGGGTCAACTCCAGATCAGCCACAGTTCGCAAGAACTCAGAAAAAACAACATCAGAGGAAGCTTCAATGGGTCTGACATCGTCCGAGAGTTTGCGGGGATTCGCAACACGGGTGAGAACATCGGCAGACTGTTTGCGATCCATGCGGGGATTGGATTTGATGGCAACCTAGCCCGCCTTGTAGAAGCGACCAACAACATTTCCCCCTCCGGATCCAAGTACCACGTGAGTAAGAGGGTGTTGCCCGCGATTCTTGACGCTCCTGAACGAGCGATACGCTTTGTTGCCGCAGAGGAATGTGCCGTGCTCAAGGCGGAGTTGGATGCGCAGGTTGACAAGTATGGGACGGAGATCCTGTTGGCCGCGCACATTGAGAATGTCAATGTTCGCGGTCGGATTATCGAATACCTCATCGCAGGGGAGGATGAAGCACTTCGCCAAGAGCTCATCTCCGCTTTGAAGACTGGGGATAGGGGCATCCCCCAGTTCAAGACGGCCAACACGCTTGGCGACTACCACAGGCGATTCGACGCGTTCGATACCGAAACGGATGTGAAGACGAAGATCATGATCCTCAATTCAAACCCGAAAGCCTACAATCTGGACAAGGTGCTTGAGTATCTCGCCAAGAAGAGGTCTGTATTCATGTTCTACTTCGTCGGCTTCGATCCGGGTAGGATCGTCAATACTGTGCTGGTCTCGATGTTCCAGAAGGATCTACTTCGCTGCACAATAGTGCTCCGTCACTGGTCCGGTCGAAACTCTCGGGGCGTGACGCAGTTCGAAGGAAAGACCATCAACGACCTGATTGCCACGCCAGACTCGGTGATAGATAAACGCGAATCCGTCGAGTTCCTTAGACAGATAATAGCACTTTGAGAGATGAATGATCTGACAACGCGTCGAAGCTGATGGACCCACCCTGTCACGGTCTCGGTTGTCGCCAGAACCACGCGGGTTCAGCTCGCAGCAGCTGCACAACTCGTTATCCCAACTGCAAACAACAAAGGAGTCCCACTCTGGACCAATCACACCTCACCTGGATCACAGGCTACATCTGGGGCATCGCTGACGATGTCCTGCGTGACCTCTATGTCCGCGGCAAGTACCGCGACGTCATCCTGCCCATGACGATTCTGCGCCGTTTTGACGCGGTGCTCGAACCGACCAAGCAAGCCGTGCTCGATATGGAAGCCTCGCTCGACAAGTCCGGCATTGTCCATAAGGATCAGGCTCTCCGACAGGCGGCCGGCCAGGCGTTCTACAACACCTCGAAGTTCACGCTCCGCGACCTCAGGGCTCGCGCGAGTCGGCAACAGCTCAGAGCTGACTTCGAAGCCTATCTCGACGGCTTCTCGCCGAACGTGCAGGACATCCTCGAGAACTTCGAGTTCCGGCATCAGATTCCGCGGCTCTCCAAGGCGGACGCTCTGGGCACGCTGATAGAGAAGCTGACTTCACCCGACATCAACCTGAGTCCAAACTCGGTTCTTAACGGCGACGGTTCGGTCAAGCACCCCGGCCTCGACAATCACGCAATTGGCACCATCTTCGAGGAGCTCGTGCGGCGCTTCAACGAGGAGAACAATGAGGAAGCGGGCGAGCACTGGACCCCACGCGATGCCGTCAAGCTGATGGCCAAGCTCATCTTCCTTCCCATCGCCAACCAGATCGAGTCGGGCACCTATCTTCTCTACGACGGCGCGTGCGGCACGGGCGGCATGCTCACGGTCGCTGAGAAAACGCTCCAGCAGCTTGCCGAGGAGCATAGCAAGGAGGTTGCCACCCATCTCTACGGTCAGGAGATTAACGCCGAGACCTACGCTATTGCCAAGGCCGATCTTCTGCTGAAAGGGGAGGGCGACGCCGCAGACAACATCATCGGGGGACCCGAGTTTTCCACGCTCTCCAACGATGCGTTCCCGTCGCGCGAGTTCGACTTCATGCTCTCCAATCCGCCGTACGGCAAGAGCTGGAAGAGCGACCTCGAGCGCATGGGCGGCAAGAAGGGCATGAAGGACCCGCGCTTCCTCGTTGAGCATAACGGAGACCCGGAGTATTCGCTGGTCACGAGATCCAGCGACGGCCAGATGCTGTTTCTCGCCAACATGCTCTCCAAGATGAAGCAGGATACGTCGCTTGGCAGCCGTATCGCCGAGGTGCACAATGGCTCATCGCTCTTCACCGGCGATGCCGGCCAGGGCGAGAGCAACATCCGCCGTTGGATCATCGAGAACGACTGGCTCGAAGCCATCGTCGCCCTCCCGCTCAACATGTTCTACAACACAGGTATTGCCACTTACATCTGGGTGCTCTCGAACCGCAAGCCAGAGCACCGGCGCGGCAAGGTGCAGCTCATCGATGCGACTCAGTGGTACCAGTCGCTCCGCAAGAACTTGGGTAAGAAGAACTGTGAACTGGGCGAGGCCGAGATCACACGGATCTGCGATACGTTCCTCGCCTTCGAGGAGACCGAGCAATCGAAGATCTTCGATAACGCTGCTTTCGGCTACTGGAAGGTAACGGTCGAGCGACCGCTGCGCTTCACGGGCATCGACGAGAGTCGGGCCTACAAGCCCAAGGAGATCAAGGAACTTAAGGAGACCACCGAGCGTGCTGAAGACGCCTCGCCGGTCATCCGGAAGATCCACAAGAAGGGCATCGTGCCCGACCCGCTGCACGGGCTCTTTGAAGCGACAATCGACGGTAAGCCCGCCGCCGTCGAGTACGAACCGGACACTGACCTTCGCGACACGGAGCAGGTGCCGCTGACGGAGGATGGCGGCATCGATGCGTTCCTTAGGCGCGAGGTTCTGCCGTACGCTCCCGATGCATGGTATTCTAAGGACAGTGTGAAGATTGGATACGAGATCAGCTTCACACGCTACTTTTACAAACCGAAGCCGATGCGGACGCTCGAGGAGATTCGCGCGGACATTATTGCGCTGGAGAAGGAGACTGAGGGGTTGCTGGAGGGGATCGTGGGGGAGGAGGGCAAGTGAGCGAAGGCAAGAGTGCGTTGTCGCGCAAGGGGAGCGCGCTTCCCGGCAGTCTCGATCTTGTTGCCGAGATTCGGGAACTGATCGAAGAAACACGGAGCGCAGTAGCCGCAACCGTCAATGCAGGATTGACGATACTCTACTGGCGAGTCGGCCGTCGAATTGGTGCGGAGATCTTGAAGGGAGAGCGGGCAGAATACGGCAAGGGAGTTCTCGTAGCACTGTCACAAGGATTGGTACGGGATTACGGGCGGGGGTTCTCGGAGAAGAGTCTGCGGCACATGATGCGATTCGCCGAGGCTTTCCCTGAGGAGCGAATTGTCTCAGCACTGATGAGACAATTGAGTTGGACCCACTTCCTGACCATCATCTACCTGGGGGATCCCCTTCAACGCGATTTCTACACCGAGATGTGCCGGGTGGAACGCTGGAGCACTCGGACCCTCCGCAAGAAGATTGACTCCATGCTCTATGAGCGGACCGCCATTTCGAAGAAACCCGAAGAGGTCGCTCGTGCCGAACTCGACGCGCTGCGCGGCGAGGACCGGATGACCCCGGACCTGGTGTTCAAGGACCCGTATCTCCTCGACTTCCTGGGATTGAATGACCGCTACCTGGGAAAGGACATCGAAGACGCCATTCTGCGTGAGATGGAGCACTTCCTTCTGGAGCTTGGTGCGGGATTCACCTTTGTCGCCCGGCAGAAGCGGATACAGATTGACAGTGATGATTTCTACATCGATCTCCTATTCTACAATAGAAAACTGTGCCGTCTGTTGGCCATCGATCTGAAGCTTGGAGACTTCAAGCCCGGCTACAAGGGTCAGATGGAGCTCTACCTGCGCTGGCTGGACAAGTACGAGCGCGGGCCTGAGGAAGCCCCACCCTTGGGTATCATTCTCTGTGCCGGCAAGAAGGAAGAACAGATAGAGCTGCTTGAGCTGGGCGAATCCGGTATCCATGTGGCCGAGTACCTCACCGCTTTGCCTCCCAGGGAAATACTGCAGCGGAAGCTCCATGACGCCATTGAACTGTCTCGCAGACGGCTGGAAGAGCGGAGGACTGACGCATGATCGCCGCCCTCAAACCATACGCTGCGATGAAGGACTCCGGTGTTGAGTGGTTGGGGGAGGTGCCGGAGCATTGGGAAGTGCGGCGGCTCCGGACCATTACAGGAATGCGGGTCAGCAATGTCGACAAGCACGCCAAGGAAGACGAGATACCGGTCCGACTCTGCAACTATGTCGACGTCTACAAGAACGATCGCATTAGCGAAGAGATGGACTTCATGCGGGCGACAGCGACGTCCGAAGAAATCGAGCGATTTCGTTTAGCTTCGGGCGATGTCCTTATGACGAAGGATTCTGAAACTTGGGACGACATAGGAGTTCCCGCCCTTGTCACGGAGCCAGCGAACGACCTCATCTCTGGCTATCACCTGGCCTTGCTACGACCTCTCACTGGTCTGCTTTCAGGTGGGTACTTGCTCCGCGCGCTACAGAGCAAGGCAGTTGCCTATCAGTTCCATGTTAGGGCTAAGGGTGTAACGAGATATGGCCTTTCTCACGACAGCATTGGGTCCGTCTGGTTGCCCCTCCCATCCATTCTCGAACAGACCGCCATCGTTCGGTACCTCGACCACGTTGACCGACGGGTGCGTCGGTACATCCGCGCCAAGCAGAAGCTGATTCAGCTGCTGGAGGAGCAGAAGCAGGCCATCATCCACCGCGCCGTCACCCGTGGCCTCGACCCCGACGTGCGCCTCAAGCCTTCCGGCGTCGAGTGGCTCGGTGACGTGCCGGAGCATTGGGAAGTGGTGCGGTTGGGCAGACTTCTACGCCTGAGAGGCGAGACAAACCAAGACGGTTCCATCGCACACGTCCTCTCGCTTCTCCGGGGCCGTGGCGTGATTCCATACGACGAG
>JAUXGN010000025.1 GCA_030622115.1 Candidatus Eiseniibacteriota bacterium | reverse complement strand
CTGCTGTTGCCGGGAACGTCGCCATGCAGCATGTCGGCATTGAGATCGTCGCACATTGCGCCATTGCTCACGGCGACTTGACCGTTATCGTTCCCGGCGCTGTACCCATCCAGCATGTCTGCGTTGAGATTCGTACAGACAGTGCCGTTGCTCACAGCGATCTCGCCGCTCCCGTTGCCGGCTCCGTAGCCGTCGACCATATCGGCATTGAGGTTCGTGCATTCGGTGGTGGAGGTAACGACTACCGGCGCGAGCCCACCAGGCAGAGTGGACAGTACCTGTCCGCCTACATGGATCACGCCCTGGACGCCCGCATCACCGGTGACATCCAGAGCGTGCGCAGGAATTCCTGTTCCGATGCCGACATATCCGGAGAACGAGGCGCCCACGAACTCAGATGGTCCAAAAACCGCCAGACCGCTTTCGAGCTGAGTGCTCTGATTCACTGTCATTGTCCCGGTCGCGACAGCATTTCCATGAACAAGGATGTTGCCTTCGACCTCGAGCGCCTCTGACGGATACGCTGAGCCGGGTCCGACTGCAACGTTCCCACTGTGCCACACGTCCGTACCATTGATGACCCAGTCTTCGTCGCCACTCGCCGGCGCTTGCTGCCACGTTCCCGTACCCATGGCATTGGTCACGAGGATGTACCCGTCCGATGCGCCGGTGCTCATCTTGAAGCCGTCTACCGTAATCGTACCGTCGCAGCTGAACGGAGCCGTACACACGATGCCGCCGGCGCCCGCGACATTCAAGGTGCCGCTGATGCCCACATCATCGCTGAACTGAGTCGGTCCCAACACATCGAGATCGTTGTAGAAGGAAACCTTTCCCCTGACCTCAAGTGCGTCAACGGGATCTGCGGAACCTGCACCGATCCCAACATCGCCCTCATGCCAGATATCGGTTCCGTTGATCTCCCAGTCATCGTCTCCCTCCGGGATACCGCCCAAGATCGAATCGGCCACAGCCGCGCGTAGGGCATACGGCGCGGATGCCAGCTTGACTCGCGGCGAGAGAGTGTTCGCCTCAACTTCGATCTCAAGCCAGTACTGCTTGTCGAACGACGCATCGAGTGACTCGAATTCGCCCAGTATGACGCTGAATATGCCATCGACGACATCTACGGTCTGTGACTCCGCCCACACGCTGTTGCCGCCAAACTCGGCATTGTAGAGCATGAAGACCATCGGGTACGCGTCATCCGGCACTATGTTGCCTGTGTCATCGCGGAGCACACCCTGGTAGCTCATGGTCTCCGGCACCGCGGCTACGACCGCCACCGCTGCAAGCATGAACACAATCGCCGTTGCTGTCGCTCTCATCATGCCCTCCTTGGCGAGAACCACACGATTCATGGCTCCATTATCTCCCAAGTGGTGCACTTTGTCAATGCACCAGGCCGACACATCGACCCCGCAAATCCCAGTGCACGTCTGCCGCAGCCTGTGGGCTCTGCCCCGCAGCAGCCGCGACCCGTGGACTCCGCCATACAACGAAGCCGACCGGCGAAGTACGCCGGCCGGCTTCCTCTGCTGATCCTCAATCTCCCACACAGAACCTAGCGCGGGTAGTAGACGGCCGTCATCTGAGCTTTGACGAACTGGTCCCATGCATCCTGTCCGCTCAGCATCTTGCCCACCAGATAGTACGTGTATGTGCCGGCGCTCACGATTGAATGCGTGCTGTGAACGCTGAACGATCTGTAGTAGCTCCCGATTGGCTCACTCGCCATCATGAGGTAAGCCACTGTCGTGGGAGCACTCCCCATGTCAGTAGGGCTCGTAGAATGATTCAGCTGCAGGTGGTCGGCCGACGTGTTGTTCGCATGGTTGATCCCGACCCAAACCGTCGATGTGCAGATGATGTAGCCCGGACCCGGAACCGTCAAGCTCACCTGGGTGTCATCAAACTGCGTCGCCGTCCCCCCGATCATCGTCACCGTCTCCTCATCGTGCACGTCGACAAGGTGCTGGGGCTGCCACGTGGCCGTCCCGGACGCATCGGAGGTCAGTGCGTAGCCGTGGGTGGGCGAATCCGTCATCTTGAGCCCTGTGGCCTCGACCGTGCCGTCGACGTCAAGCTTGGAACCCGGTGTAACCGTCCCGATGCCAACATCGCCATCAGATGAGATCCTCATCTGCTCGACGGCATTGGTGACGAAGTACATCGGGTCGGCACTGGCGACTTGAAGCATCAGCCCGTCCGATGATACGCCCGACATGACCCTCCCGAGACCTGCAAGTGGAATCCCGGCGGCCGTTCCTCCAGCGGTGGGTCCGCCCTTGTAGAGCCTGAGGTAGTCGTTCACTCCTCCCGACGTTCTAGCAATGATCTCAACGGACGCCGAGTTCTCGGTCGACTCGAAGATCACATCTTCCTGGGCGTTGCTGACGAGATGCAGCTTGCTGTCGGGTGTGCTCGTCCCAATACCCAAGCTTCCCGACACGGCCGCATACATGTTGTCACCGACGATGGTCCAATCGCTGTCGCCGCCTCCGCCTCCTCCGATCTGCCACGTCCCGACACCGCTTGCGTCGGAGGTCAGCACGTAGCCGTCGGATGGCGAGGTCGTCAGCTTGAATCCAAGCATCTCCGCGGTGCCGTCGATATCGAGTTTCGACTCCGGTGAGGAGAGCCCTATCCCGACATTCCCGGTGCTGTCGACCATGACAGTTGAGAAACCGTTGGCATTAAGCATGATCCGGCCGCCGGGACGGTTGTTGGCGATGACCATCATCGATTTGTAGCCTGCGCTGTCGTCATCGTAGCAGGAGATGTAGGCAACATCGCCGTCCTCATTGCTGAAACTGAGCCGCTCGGCCGAGCTCGCGCCGGTGTTCTGGTTCTCGATCGTGATCCTCGTGGCCGCGTTACCGTCGTCCCTGACAGTCAGCAGGCCATTCGTCACGGACGTCCCTATTGCGACGCGGCCCACCTCGCGGTAGACGGTGGTCCCACTAATGGTCCAGTCGCCGTCCCCCGAGTCAGCCGCCGCCGAACGAAGCGCCATCGGCACGCTGGCAAGCTTCTGCCTGGGTTCAAGAACCTCGCTCGCTACCATAAGCTCAAGGTAGTAGGGAGGATCGATGAAGGCGACGAGTGAAACCGTGGCGCCAAGCTCGATGTTGAACCACCCCTCGGTCACAACGGTCCCGGTGTGGGTCTCCGGACCCCAGAGAATACTGCCATCGACGACCGCGTCGTAGAGCGTAGCTACAACGGTCACGACTCCGTCAATGGGATCCCCCGTATCGACGTCGGCGAGAAAACCCTGATACCACACCGTTTCAGCTACACTTCTCTCGCCGCCGTCAGCCAAGACCGGCGCAGCAACACCCGCCGCGAGCACAACCGCGATGGCTGTAACCACCATTACGAGCTTTGACATCACTCCTCCTGTCCATATCCAATGTGACACCTAGGGCGTCGGGCGAAGCTCCTCTTCATTCACCGCGGCCTCTGCGCGAAGGGCCTTCTTCTCAGCGATAGCCTCGGCCTGCGCCGCTCTCACCTTCTCCAGGTCCTCGTTGTAGGTAACGTCCATCGTCTCGGGCATACCGTAGAGCTCCGGATGCAGGTATCTCCCCTGCTCCGTCCCGGTCTTGCGCTCCTCGACGACGATTCTGTGCTCCTCGGCATACTTGTCCTGCCGGATGCCCGTCACCATCCATGAAACCTTCATCCCAGGCTCGCCGCCCGCGATCCTGAACAGGTTGCCTGAGATCTCGTCGGCGATGTAGAGGTTCGGACCCGGTGCGCCGATCGCCGTGAGCTGGTAGCGGAAATCCCTGTTCAAAACATCGAACCACTCAGGAAGCTCCACCCAGGCTTCACCCGAACCGTCAAGCACGGCATTGCTGTTGTAGACATTCATCATGTCGGGACTCTCGACAAACGAGTGAGAAAGGTACATGCCTGCCGGATCCAGAGGATGGTCGATCTTGAATGAGCCGGCCGATTTCGTCAGTGTGCCGTCCACGTGGACATCGCCATTGAAGTAACCGGCGTAGCACGTACCGGCGCCGGTCGGCTCCTCCCCGTAGACGCTGTAGCATGTAGCGGTACTGGTGCTGTTGTCAGCGTAACCAAGGAGTCCATAGACAATCGCAGTGCTCGTAGTACTCACTCCCGTCCCCTCGACTCCTATCATCGCTCCCTTGAACCTGCCGCCGACGCCCCACGGATCGCTGGCCGTGGCGTCACCGTAGACTGCTACAGCGGTGTCATCGGTGCCGGTGTACTCGGCGTGGATAACATCCGGATCCCCAACCGCATCTGAGTAGACGGCAACTCCGTACTCCTTGGACGTCTCGACTTCGAGCTGAGCATCCGGGAGCGTTGTCCCGATTCCTACGAGTCCACTCGCGTCGATAGTCATTCTGTTCGCGGTCTCGGTCCCGAGGAACAGCTTTCCATCGGTTTCATAGTTCCAAAGGAACCCGTGGCCGGACGAGTTCAGAGCGACGAGAAGGCCCTCGTTCAATGCCCCGTTCGTCAACTGAATCGACGGCGAGCTGCTGTGGATGTGAAGCTCAGCATCAGACACCCCGGACGTTCCGATCTGCACATCATCCGTCGTCCAGAGAATCCCGCTCCCGATCGTCCAGTCCCCGTCGCCCTCGTCAGCCTCATGCGACTGTAGCGCAGACGGTACGCTCGCGAGCTTCAACCTCGGGGCCAGGATCTCACCATTGATGATCAGTCTGAGGTAGTATGGTGGGTTGTCAAAGTCAGGAAGCGGGCTCACAATACTCCCGAGCTCTATGCTGAACCACCCTTCCGTGATCGTGACGGCGCCGTGGGTCTCAGGACCCCAGTGGGTGTTCCCCCCCATGGCAGCGTCGTACAGACGAGCCTCAATCATATAGACATCATTGACGGGATCGCCGGAGACCTCGTCGGCCAGGAAGCCCTGGAACCACACAGTCTCGGCGACATCTCTGTCGGTTCCGGGAGCCACCTGAATGATCCCAGCCTCAAGACCCACTGGTTGCGCTGAAGCGATTCCGACAAAGACCAGACCGGCCGCCAGTACGGTAGCCAGCGCCATACTCACAAAGCTTCGCTTAGACATCGTTCTCCCTCCGTCATAGCAAGACAAACAAGAACAGAATCGCCACTCCCCAGACAGAGGCCGCAGCGCTACTTGAGCAGCACTATGCGGCGTGTCTCCCGGTTTTCCCCGGTCTCGAGGGAACAGAAGTAGACGCCCGACCCGACGTGCTGCCCGTTGTCGTTGGTGCCGTTCCAGGTCACCTCGTACCTGCCCGACCTCTCGGGCGTGCCGGCGAATGTCTTGACGACCCGGCCGGACACATCGTAGATCGTAAGCCTTGGAGGACCGGCATCAGCCGCGATGTCGTGCATGATGACCGTCTCGCCGCGGAACGGATTCGGGGACGGCGGGAAGAGACGTGTCACCAATCGGCCTCCGGTCGTCACGCTCGCGAGCTCGAAGCCCACCTTCTCTTCAAAACCATCCCGCACGACATAGAGCTCGTACCAGAACTCGGTCTCGGGCCAGACGGTCCTGTCCACATATACTCCTGGGAGGTCCGGCTCGAGAAGCTTCTCGTTGACTCTCTCAAACAGCCCGTTCTCGGACGTCGAACGGTAGATGTTGAATCCCTCTGCCTGCCCCAGGTAGTCGACCGACCAGCGAAGCGTCACAACCAGAGGATCGGTAATGGACGCAAAGAAGATGCCCTCAACCGGCGTGTAGGCGCTGCATCCCCACAGCGAGAAGGATGCGCTCTCCGCGCTACCGGCGAAGGGACCTCCCAGCCTCGAACGAAGCGTGAAACTGGTAGAGGTGCAGAGTGGACTGCCATCAGCAGGTGCTGCCGCAGGCGTTGCCCAGGTACGTAGCTCGAAAGCCCCGGACGCAGGCACGACAACGGCCGCCAGAAGAACCAACGCCAAAACAATGCACGAAGTTCTCACACGCTCCTCCTCATTCCGCACGCGGCACTTGCGAACCGCGCTGTGGCCTGTTTATCTACCGTTACACCTTGTCAGCCGCACAGTAGGGCCCTAGCTACTTGGTTGTCAAGAACCAATACGGCAGCATTGGATTCCCCTCATCTACGGGTGGACGAATACACGAGACCTGTTGTAGTGTCGTCAGCCAGCGATGGATTCGGACGATGTTTCGTGCACTGACGGCATGGAGCACAGAAGCGAGGTGACGTGAAGAAGAAAACGCTCCTTGAGGCCATCCGCGAAGTTGAACGCTCCCCACACCACTGGAGCGTGTTCGCACTCGCCTTTCTCGCACTCGTTGTCGCGAGAAACCTCCTTGAGGGCGCTCTGGGACCCAGAGGCTCCATCGGCTTTGTCTACTTCTCCTCCCCTTCCGCGCTGATGGTACTCGATCATTTTCTTCTCTTCTACGTCAGTCTGTTTCTCAGTTTCTCTATCCTTCTCTCCGCGCTCGCGCGAGAGCGTATCGGGTCTGTCATGAAGGTGATGACGCCCGCATGGGTCATCATCCTCATCCCACCCGTTCTGGACTACATAATCACATCGGGTGAGGGTATGAGGATAACGTACCTCCTCGACCTCCGGTCGGTGGCGTTCCGGTTCTTCAACCCTACTATCGCACTTGACCGCGTCTCTCCGGGACAGCGCGTCGAGATCCTGGCGGCCTGCCTTCTTGCAGTAGCGTACGTTCGCATCAAGACACTGAGCTGGTTTCGCGCAGCGGCGACCTTTCTGTTGACCTATCTTCTCCTGCTCGGGCACGGCATTCTGCCAAACGCACTCGCCAGACTCTCGTGGGCCATCACCGAAGGCACCGCCGCCCCGCTCGCGTTCATCTACAACGTCACCTACCGGGCGGGCGGCATAGTTCCCGACGAGAGCAGGAAGCTGGCGCTTGTCTTCATCCTCGCATCGTACGCGCTCGGGTGGGTTGCCTTCCGACGCTACGCGCCGCAGAAGGAGCGGGCTCTGCGCCTGAACACTCGCCCGCTCAGAACGCTTCACTATCTGGGGATGGCCGCCTTCGGCATAGCACTCGGGTGGGCCATTTTCTCTCCAGTCGGCCTCTCGTTCACCGGCGGGGGCGACGTTCTTGGAATCATCGGCATCGCTCTGGCCGTTCTCCTTGCATTCCAGGCGTCCGTCAACCTGAACGATCTCTTCGATGAAGAAAGCGACAGAATAGTGGGTGCTTCCCGACCCCTCGTCCGCGGAACGGTCGGAAGGAAGGACGTGGCCACAGCTGCCGCCGTTCTCGCACTTGGCGCGCTTCTGGCGGCGCTCAACGTCAAGTACTCCACGTTCCTTCTCATGCTCCTCACTCTGGCGCTCTCCTTCTTCTACTCTGCGCCGCCCATCCGCCTGAAGCGAATCCCGCTGATCTCGAATCTCAGTCTCGGGGTCATATCAGTGCTCGTCTGTATGATCGGGTTCTCCGCATTCGCCGAGGAACGCTCGTTCGCGCTCTTTCCTCCGCGGCTTGCCTGGCTCATCGTTCTCTCGTTCGGGCTGGGATTCGCCGCCAAGGACCTGAAGGACATCAAGGGCGATGGCGCAACCGGTGTGGTCACGCTGCCGGTCCTCCTGGGTGAACGTGCGGGTCGCATCGCGACGGCCGTGCTTGTGCTGGCCGGCTACATTGTCGTGCCCCTTTTCCTTCCATATCGCGTGCTCATTGCCCCCGCACTCGTACTTGGTATCGGGAGCGCCATCATGGTCCTCCTCTGGAAGCGCCCCCACCTCGACCGGATCCTCCTGGCCGTCTGTCTGGCCTTCACGCTCGCCATAGGCATCATCACCGTGCTCAACATCGACCAGGTCCTTCCCGACCACATCCCGCTCATCAAAGCCAAGGCCACTGAGTTCGCTGCCAGGCGAGCGGAAGCATGGCACGATTTCGAGCGCGCCGGACCTCTCTACGCAACAGCGGCCGCAGTCTTCACCAACGATCCCGACATACAGGAACGCGCCGGGAGCACGCTCTTCCAGAGTGGCGACCCCGGCAGATCCTTGCCGTTTCTTGAGATGGCCGTCGATCTTGACCCGTCCCGGCCGGTCGCGCTTCAGTACCTGGCGCTGGCGGAATCCCGCCTCGGACGGGTGGATTCGGCAGTCAGCCTCATATACGAAGCGGTGGAAAGGGCGATGCGTCCACGCGTCTTCCTCTCGCTCCTGGGTGATGAGCTGGCAGATCGCGGCGACCATCTCGCAGCATCGAAGGCCTTTTCGCGAGCCCTCAGAGCAGGACAACCGGAGATTCCGGCCCGCCTGCGGCTTGGTGAAGCACTCATTGCGATGGGCAGAATGGAAGAGGCGCGCGCCGAGCTCCAAACAGCCGTCGATCGAAGGCCGTCATCGGCCGAGGCGCACGATGCGCTCGGGAGGCTCCACAACATCTCACGGAAACCGCATCTCGCCGCACATGAGTTCATCCGGGCGACCGAACTCGACCCCGACGAGCCGGTCTTCTGGAACAACCTGGGAGTCGCAGAGCGAGAGGCCGGACGGTTCGAAGAGGCGCTCGCAGCCCTCGATACTGCCGGCGACCTGGCGCCCGGCATGGTCGACCCGTACTACAATCGCGGCCGGCTGTTCGAGAAGCTTGGAAGAAATGACGAAGCGAGGAGACAGTATCTCCTCGCCCTTGAGATCAACCCATCCTTCACGCCGGCCCGTGCCGCCCTCGAGTCGATCACCCCCCACTACTGATGATTCGGAGTTCTAGCGGATCACCGAGGGCGTGCGCAGATTCCGCCGGGTGAGATCACCGAGGCCGTGCGGCGCGGAACCTGCCGGGTGAGATCACCGAGGCCGTGCGGCGCGAAGCTCCTCCAGCAGACAATACGGAACCTCGACCTCTCCCACCTCGATCTGCGGCTTGTTCGCGCCGTGGAAATCGGTCCCGCCCGTCTTGAGGACGCCGTGGCTCTCGGCCAGTGACGCGTAGTGATCAACGAGCTCCGAGAACTGCTCTCCACTGATCAGGGAATCGCCGTCCCAGTAGGGTCTGTTCTTGTTGTAGCTGTAGTAAACCTCGATCCCCTTCACTCCCGCTCCAACACACGTCGCGATCGTCTTGTCGACATCAGGATCGATGAGCGTGCCGTGCTTCGTGAAAACCTCGTTGTATGCGCCGGGATGAGCGAGAACCGGAATGCCGCCCGCCCGCTCAATGATGTCCACCGCCGCTTCGAGCGACAGGCTGAAGTCCTTCGTGACGTACCAGTCTCCGCCGAACGACGTCTTTTCGAAGAAGACGTCGGCGCGGAAGCTCGGGTAGTGTTTTCTCAGGATCTTCCATATGTGCGGACGCCGGACCGTATCACCGCCCGCCGTAGAAAGCACCTCCGTGCTTTCTATCTCGTAGCCGTTCTGCGCAAGCACGGCGAGCTGCTTGTAGAGCTTGTCGTTCTTGGCCTTCTGAAGAAGGTCGAACGCCTCGATCAGTTCGGCATGGTCGGGGTCAACGAAGTAGCCGAGGATATCTGTCTCGATGAGATGCCGCTTGGGATCGTGCGCAATACCGATCTCCGTGCCCGCCACGACCTCAATGCCGTGCTCCTTCCCCGCCACCATTGCGTTCTTCACCGCACCGATCGTGTCGTGATCCGTGATGGCTATGGCGGCAAGTCCTCGCTCCTTCGCACGAAGAACGACCTCCTCCGGAGTGAGAGTTCCGTCGGACGCCGTCGTGTGAAGATGAAGGTCGATGCGAGCATCGGTCATGAGCGCTAGACCTCGATTCCGAAGAAGCCCTTTAGGGCGAAGCCCGCGATGACGGAGACCCCGAAGAAGATCCAGAGCCAGTGGAACGTGAGACCAAAGAGAAGCCCCTGCTTCTCCTCATAGTGAACTGTGATCGAGTGCACGATGGAGTCCCTCGGAATCGGCTGCTCGGCGGGATAGAGGAATGCGCTCCACGTCCCGGCCCTCGGCCTGAGTGAAGCGAACCTCACAGTACCGAGATCCTCGCCGACAACGATCACCTTGTCGATCGTGCCGCCCGGCGTGACGATCGAGAGCACTCGCGTGCCGCAGCGATCGGCCGCTACCTTCCATTCGATCTCACCTGCCGCGTCCATCCTGAGCGGGGGCGAAACGATGCGGATGCCGTCCGGAGTCTCAAGCGTGACGTCGGCCTCGGTCGCGCGCACGGCATCCGCGAGCACGACCGTAACCACGGTCACGTCCCCGGGGACCAGAGGCTCGTGCGCATATCTGATGCCGAGCTGCACCATGATGAAGAGCACGGGAATGAAGAGGAACACGATCGGCCTGAGCGAATGCTTGAGGTACTGGAGGTTAAAGCGCACCACGTTGCCCATTGCGCGGAACATGACCGAAGGAGCGTTCCTGAAGATCCACATCTCCATGATGTGTGCCTTGAGCTTGTTCTTCGTCGCCGCGATCATCTTCTGGTTCGACGTCTTGCCGAAGATGAATAGCATCACGACGCCGGTCACAACGGAGACGATGAGAAGCCCCACAATCGGGTGCATCCCCGAGAACGGTGCGAGAACGATATCGAACGCCTTCGTCATGACTCTAAGCACTGGCCACATGTGTCTCTCTCACTAGTCTGACCAACTGAGGAGCGGCTGCCCTCCGACCCCCTTCACAGAACGGCCGGACGATCACCCGCCCCAGAAGCTACGAGATGTACCCGAGACCCTTGAGCTTCTCCTTGATCTCCTCTTCGGAGTCCGACTCCTCGAGCTGAGATATCTCCTTCTCAAGCGCGTGCGTGACGAATTCCTCCACCGACGAATAGCCCGCCATCTCTGCGTACTTCTTCACCTTCTCGAGAAGGCCCTTGTCGATCTTGATACCTCCACCGAACATCTTGAGTCCTCCTTGTTGCCCTACTCGAACACCGAGCGTCCGACCATCCACTCCCGCTTGCCGATACCGAATTCCTTGAGAATCGTTGGAGCCATGTCGTAGAGCGACGGCTCCTCGTGCGAGAACGCCCTGTTCGTGAAGAGCACGCCGGGCACGTGATGATAGTCGGCGCAGTGATCGCCGCTCCATTTCTTCGTGTTGTCGCTGACAACGCTTGAGGGAACCTGGCCGCCGGCCGTCTGGTCCGAACCACGGTAGCCCCAGCCATACCCCATGATGATGTCCGGCGCCGTCGCCTTGTACGGACCGTGATACGCCTCCGTCGCCTTGTACGCCTTGACGATCATCCTCTCGTCCGTCTTCGGATCCCGCAGTGTCTCAAGCCTGGCCGCGATCTCATCGATCAGCTCCTGTGCCTCTGCACCCGGCTTCACTATGCCCTGCGCCTCCCGTCCCTTCGTATTAATGTAGAGTCCGTTGATACCGAGCCCGAACGCGCGAGTGCGACCCCAGTCGACCCCAATCAGCCACTCAACCTGCTCCGGACTCGTACCCTGCTTGAGAACAAGGTATCCCTCGTCGTAGAGCCACCTGTTCAGATGAAACTCCCGGTACCACGGGGCGAACCCGTGGTCCGAAAGAGCGATAAGCGTCGTGTTCTCATCGAGTCCCGCCACCACGTCACCGAGGATGGCATCGAACTTCACGTAGAGACCCTCGAGGTAGTCGGCGAACGCCGCGTCTTCCTCCGCGTTGTAGGCCGGATGCGACGGGTCCATGCAACGCCACATGGCGTGCGAACATTGGTCGAGGGAACCGAAGTAGAAGTAGAGAAGCCCCTCATGAAAACGTGACAGCTCGTAGTCAAACAGCTTCAAACGCTCATCGAAGACGATGCTGGACTGCTTCGTGAACTCCTCGTTCCCGAACACGCCGTGCTCGAGCGCCTTTGTGTCCTCCGGCATGTTCTGTGTGTAGAAATGCCCAACCGCATCGACGAGTTCCTTCCCGTACTCTGGTGGGTCCGTGATGGGAAGGACCTGGTTGGCGGCGTTGATCTGGACCGGCGTGATGTAGAGTTCAAACTCCGGGTGAGCCGACTTGAGGAGAAGCCGCACAACGCCGCTCACGGTCACGGTGGCAGGCACCATCTCAAAATCGACCTCGATCCAATCGCTGAACTCGCCTTCCGTGAGAATGACCTCACTATCGCCGATGACGACCTTGGCAACCGGGTTTTCAGGATCGACGAGAACCTGGAAATCAAGAGCGACCTTCTTCTCGCTGTACGAGACTCTCTCCCCCGTCCGCTCTTCGATTCTCTCGTAGTCCCTGAAGTCGTTCGGCGGTCCGTAAAGTGCTGCCTGAACAACACCGTTCACGACGCGCACGGGGTAGACATAGCCACCCGAGATGTCATCCGAACCGGGCCACGGATCAGTCGTGTAGAATGAGAATGTTCCGTACGTCCCCAGGATATCGGGCGTACCCATGCCCGACATGCTCCGCGTCGTACCGGTCTCGCTCGGCACCGGCGGGAAGTTCGACGGGATCTTGAAAATGGTGCACGGGACTCCGGCCGCCTCAAGCACTTGCCAGAACGCAACGCCCCGTCTCAGATTCATGGTGCCGCCCCCCACCAGCGGGAAGATGTAGTCGCTGAAGGGCAATGCGAACTCGTTCTTCACGGGTATGAACCCAAGGAGATTCGCGCGCTCCGGTGCAGGTATGACCTGTGACGTCGAGAGGTACGGCATGTAGGTCGTCCTGTCACAGTGGACGAAGTCGAAGATGCCGTGCCCTCCCGGGTCGGCCCCTGTGATGAAGTTCGACCAGGCAACCGGGCTTTGCGGCGGGATGCTCGAGAGGAGCGGACCGAAACCGCCGGTCCCTGCCAGCTCTCGGAAGTGCGGGAGCTTGCCTTCATCCATGAGCCGCGAGGTCATAACCCAGTCCATACCGTCGATGCCGAGCACGAGGACTTTTCTTTTCCCCGATCGGACAGCCTCTCGCAGGCCGGAATCGATCTCGATGTATCCAAGCGAGGCCAGCGCCGCTCTGTCCTCGTCGGTCATGCAAGCGTCATCGGGCTCATCAGCCGTGCAGCCCGCAAGCACGGAAGCAAGCGCGATCGCCGCGCCAAGCAAGAGAGCAAGCGGAAGCGCCCATGGCCGAAACCTGTATCCACCTCTATGCACTCTCGTGCTTCTCAACTTCCTTGCTCCCGTCTACGAAGAAACGTTCGCCTACGCGTCTTCGTCCTTTCTGAATATCGAGCGCCCCTGCATGTACTTCGGAACCTTCACACCGAAGAGCTCGAGTATGGACGGCCCTATGTCGATGAGTCCGGGACGTTCCGCCGCCACCCTCCGATTGCTGAAGATCACGCCCGGAACGAGTTTGTGGTCGATACAGTGATCACCGCTCCACGACTTCAGATTGTCCTCGATAGCGGCCGCACTCGACTTGCCGACCGCTCCCTCCCACGACGCGCGGTAGCCGACGTTGTACCCAATGATGAGATCGGGTCCCTTCCCCGCATACGGTCCATTCATTATCTCCGCGGTGTCGTAGACGGCCGAGATCGCCACCTGATCCGTCTCTGTATCGATCATCCCCTCAAGCTTCTCTTTGATCTCCTTCTTGAGCGCTCGGTACTCCTCATTGCTCAGGACGCCCTTCGATTCGCGCCCCTTCTTGTTCAGGTAGATGCCGGAGAGCCCAAGCTGGTATGCCCTCGTCTTCGACCAGTCGACGTTCGAGAGATACTCCCCGATAACGGCTTCACCGTCGTCTCTGCTGCCGCAGTATCCACCGAAGCTGCAGGATGAGCCGCTTCCGTCGAGCGCCGCGCCATCCGCGCCGGTCCTGCCATCCTTCAACGGAGCCATGTACCCGTTCTCAAGGAACCAGGTATTGAGGTTGACGCCGCGCCTGAACTGCTTGAAGCCGTGATCGGAGATGACCAGAAGGAGGGTTTTGTCATCAACGTACTCCATCGTCCGCGCGAGCAATCCGTCCATGTGTACGTAGAGATCCTCTATGGCGTGGGCGTGAACCTCCGTGTCTTTACCGCGGTTCGCGGGATTGTCGGGATCGAGATAGCGCATGAACATGTGCTGGATGCGGTCGGTCGCATCAAAAACGCAAACAGTGAAGCCGTTCTTGTTCTTCTCGAGCGAATTCATGAACATCTTCTCGCGTTCATCGTTGATAAGCCACGTCTGCTCAAGAAACGCCCGCTCGTCTATCATGCGTTCATTCAGAGCCCACGTGTCCTCGGCCAGACCAAGAGTCGCGTAGGGTCCCTGAAGCTTGGCAAGGTACTGCGAGAACATCGACGGGTATGAGATCGGCATCGCGGGACTCGATGGATCCAGGTTGATCGGTGTCACATAGAGCTCGAAGTGCGGCGTGATTTCGTTCACGTAGACCTTGATGAGTCCCTTCACTTTGACACCGAGGCCGGCTGCGAACTCGATCGAGATCCAGTCCGAGTACTCCCGGCGGCCGACGGTGAACTCGTTGTCGCCAAAGGTGAAGTGAATGCGCTCCTCGCCTCTGTCTATCTCGGCCACCCACGAGACCGTCATCTCCGAACGGTCCTCGACGAAAGGACTGGGCGGCCCGGGAAGCTCGCCAATGATAACATCTGCTTTCCGCTCAACCAGAAGCAGCGTGCCTCCCATGTAGGAACCGGCCCGCTCCCGGTCGGTCGTGAACATCGTGAAGCTACCCTGCGTGCCGCGAAGATCGGGGACGCACATGGCCGAGAGCTGGACCCCGTTCTTCAGCTTCTCAGGAGGGAACGTGATGGGAACCCGGAGGACGTGACTCGAGACGTAGCAGTCATCGAGGACGGCCCAGAACGGTCGGCTCTTCCGCATCAGCCGAATCGACGGCTTGCCGATAGGGATCCGATATTTGCCCAGCTTTAGCAAGCGAGTCGGATCTGAGATGCGCGTCGATGAGAGAATCGGGAAATACGTCCTCGTATCGCGGTCGAGGAAGTCAAAGATGTTGTGGCGAGAAGCGTCGACGCCGGTTGCGAACGTTGACCACGCCACCGGCGACATGGACGGACAGGCGGTCAGGAGCGGCTTGAATGTACCCTCTTCAGCAAGCTTCGCGAAATGCGGAAGCTTGCCCTCATCCATGAACCGCTTCGTGAGGACGGGGTCAAGGCCGTCAAGGCCGAGCACGATGGCACGTTTGATCTCACCCTTGCCCTTGAGTCGCCGGCTCCGGATGGCGCGTGTCACCGTTCGAAACGGCCACGAAATGAGCGACCCGATGGCGAGAAACACCGTCACGAAGACGATCCCGAGCGAGCCGACCACGGCGAAGCCCGCGCCGGGACCCACATACGCGTGGGCCGTCGCAGGATAGATAAGAGCTGCGGCAAGCGTGGCCGTCATCAACAATCGAGTTCTCGGTCGTCCCAGCATGGCGCCTCTGTCTTGAGTGACCGCTACTTCCCGGCCGGCGGCTACTGCCTGCGCGGGGTACTTCCCTCATAACTATAATATCATAATGCTTCAGCTGGGGTCATTCAAGTGCCGAGCGCAACAGAACTCACGCTGTGCGCTCCTCGGGTGCGCGCTGATGCTGGGGGGAGCCATTCTCGCGCAGCTCAGATCGAGTCGGCGCTGACGTCGGAACACGGTTTCACGTTGGGACCCGTTTCTGCCATCCTTGACAGGCTGCGCTACGCGCGCTTCACGTTGTCGCCGGGAATGCAGTTTCACATCGGACCCGTCTCTGTTATTCTTGAATCGACGCAGTTTGGTAACCTGCAGGATAGCGAGGCTTGGTTTGCGCACATCACATGCGGCCGGCCGTGCAAGATTCCCGCTGTGGGCGACTCTGGCCCTCGTCTCCGGAACCGCCTCCGTCCTGGCTGTCAGACTCGCCAGTCCGGCTGCTCTGGATGAGCTTCCGACAACCGCAGCCCTCTTCTTCGTGCTCCCGTTTGCACTGCTTCTCATACTCAAAGCGATCTCCCGCGTCGCGGCCGTCATTGCCGCTGTTGCGATGCCGGGCGTCTGGCTTCTCGCAGCGCGCGGCTCAGCCGACAGCCCTCTTCTTTCGCTGATCCCGATCGCATCCGCGCTGGTCATCGCCGCGATCTACTGCACACGCGGCGCAGCCGGGAGTCGACACCGCACAACAGGGAGCCGCCGTTCTTCCATTCGAGTGCTTCTTCCGGCGCTCGCGGTCGCTCTTGTGGTTCTGCTTGCACCCCCACCTCGTCCAACGTGCGCGACGCCACACGTCCTTCTGATCGGCATCGACGGCGCCAGCTGGGGCAGAATCGAACCGCTTGTCGCGGACGGGCAGCTCCCAAACCTCAAACGGTTGATCGAGCGCGGGCACACGGCGCGGCTCCGGACGATCCCCAGCATGTACTCACCGCAGATCTGGAGCACGATAGCGACCGGCTGCCTCCCCGACGAGCACGGGATCTACGACTTCGGCTGCCGTCAGGCAGACTTCCGCGTCGGTCGCGTATGGGACCGCATGTGGGTCGAAGGCCGCTCGTGCGGCCTCTCCGGATGGTACTTCACGTGGCCACCCAACCCGGACCTCGGACCGAACGACTTCGTTGTCCCAAGCACTCTCGCGCCTGACGATCGAACGTACCCGCCAGGCTTTTCCTTCTACTGGCAGCTCTGGGCGCGTGAGTCGTACAAAAGCAATGAGACCGTTCCCTACCACCTCGCCGCCTTGAGAGGTTTCAGAAACGGCGTGCGCCTTTCGACTCTCAGGCGTGCGGTCACGGGCGTGGTTGCCCGCAAGCTGAGCCCGGCGACGCCCCTCGACCAGACCTGGCGAGACCGTCGGCTCTCAGCTGCGCTCCAGACGGACGTGTTCTGTGAACTCCTCCGGACGCGTCGTCCCGAGTTCGCCGCCGTCCTGCTCAATCAGGTAGACAAGGTGTCACATCTCTACTGGAAGTACATGGAGCCGGAAGGGTTTGAGCACGTACCCGCTGATGATCGTGCGCGATATTCGGGCGTGATCGACGAACTCTACGTAGAGATGGACGCATGTCTCGGGAGAATCCTCGACACCGCCCCGCTCGATGCCGAGATTGTTGTCGTCTCAGATCACGGCTTCCGTCCGGCCCTCAGGAGAACGGCAGGGCGCTTCTGCCGTATCCGGACGCAGAATCTCATCAAGGTGCTGGGAATGGAAGACGAAGTGTTCGGGACGAACGTCGACCGCGCCGTCCATCTGAGGCCGACCGTCGAGTCGGGACCGTTGCGCGAAACCGCCCTCGATCGCCTCAACGCGCGACTCGCCGACGCCCATCTCTCGAATGAGAACGTTCCATTCTTCACGGTGACCCGCGACGGTCCAAGCTTGCGTCTCGAAATCAAGGATCGCAATGAGCTCCCTCCCGATGCCCGCCTCATCATCGGAAGCGACGCCAGGCCTGTGGCGGAACTCATCGCGATGAGAATCGAGGCCCGGTTCTCCGGGGAACACCACCCCGACGGCATCTTCATTCTGGCGGGTCCGTCGTCTGATCGCGCGAATGTGGGCGATTCACTCCACGTGCTCGATGTGGCTCCTACGGTGGCAGCCCTACTCAACCTTCCATCGGCTCCGAACTGGATCGGACGCCCGGTAATCGGAAACCTGTCACCGGAGGCCCTCAAGATAGCCCTCTATCCCGCCCCATCGGCGTCGGTCTCCACGAACGCTGCGATGGACGAAGGCCTCAAAGAAAAGCTCAGGGCGATGGGGTATCTGGAATAGAGTGAGCGACCGAACGCGCTACCCTATCGCCTCCATTATGATCCCGGCCAGCTGCGTAATCTCGAGTTCGTTGCCGCCGTCCGGCGGGGAGCCGGCGGGCGCAGCTTCGAGTGACCAGAAGAAGGCGTCGTCCCACGTGTGCATGCCGGTGAGATTCGTGCGACCGAAGAGTTCGCTTTCCTTGACCGTGTCCTTGAGATCGTACCCGTGGTGTCCAACCGGGATGAGATCGGGCGCATTCCGCGTCTCGGGGCCCGCGTAGACCTCATCGCGCTCGAAGACGTGCTGGATGACCGGGTCGCCGTCATGCGTCAGGCTCAGAAGCCCCGACTTGATCTCGTCCATGATGGAGCGGGCGGACGCGTCATCGACGCTCCCCTTGGGGAAGCGGCCTGAACGATTGAGAAAGATGCGCCCGGGAGCTATGGCAAACGCCTTCGAGCCCTCCGCGATGTCCTCCATGTTCGATGGCTTGTCCTTCTCGAATGAGAGGAACCCGTTGTCGGCCAGCCATCGATTGACGCGAACCTCCTGCTTGATGCCGCAGAACCCGTGGTCGGAGAGCATGAAGAAGCCCTCCCCTTCATTCTTGCGGCCCGAGTCGTTCCGGAACTTCGCGTAGAACCCACCGATGAAGTCATCGATCATGCGGAAGTAGTCGATCGCTTGCCCGTGCCGCTCGTGCGACTCGTCCTCGATCGCCGACCATAGATAGTGCATGAGCCGGTCGGTGCCGGTGACGACGATCTGCATGAGATCCCAGTTTTCCTTCTCCCAGAAGTGGAGTGCTGCCGCCTTCCGCGTCTTGAGCGTCGACTCCAGCTCCTCGAAGAGGAAGTCGTGGTCCTCGCGCGCACGCGCCGTGTCGACGTCGATCTTGTAGTTCATTCCTTCGAGGTCGGCGAGAATGCGCAGAGGTGACACGGCCCTCTTGAGGGAGAGGGCCACGAATCCTGAGACAAGCACACCGGGTATCTCGCGCGCCGGATAGGTCGACGGCTGGTTGATGACGACGCTTCGCTTCTTCTCCTCCCCGATCCTGTCCCAGAATGTCGGCGCCTTGAGATCTCTGAAGTTGGGGAAACGAATGTCGTAGCTTCCCGGCTTCGGGTCGATGAACCCGTAGATACCGTGTGTTCCCGGATTCGTACCGGTCATGAAGGAAGGCCAGCTCACGGCCGAGATCTCGGGGAGCGTGACTTTCATCTGGGACAAGTGACCGAGCGAGGCCAGTCGTGCCACGTTCGGCATTGTACCGTTCGAGGTGAGTTCCTTGAGAAGCGTGTACGGCACGCCGTCGAGCCCGATGACAAGCGTGCGCTTCTTCTTCCGTCCGAAGAGTCCCACTGTGCCTCCCGCGTATTGAGAATCGAACTGTTACGCCGATGATACAGGCCGGGGACCCAAGCGACAAGCGCCGAGCCACCTCAATACCCACGTCTGCCGACTGGGTAGACTGCATCGCCGGGCAGGAGTCAACAGGCGGCAACATGACGGCCGACCCGCTCTTCTGCGAGCCGGCTTTCTACGACCTCTACCTCTGCGCGGACTCGCCGTCTCTGCCCGCATTCAACGACTGCGAACTCCTCTTCGGCGCGTTTGATGAAGGCTGTCCGGCATGCGGAACGCCGGTCAACCCGGCGAGCTGGGGTGTGATCAAGCCGATGTACAAGTAGCCTGAACTGCGATTCAGGACGAGGTCGCCTCTGCGGCCGGAGGCGGCTTCCAGTAGTAGAGCACGCGGCCCAGGTCAGGTGGAACACCCTCAGCGGGAACAACGCGCCCCGTCTCGGTGAGATAGCGGCAAATCAGCTTCTTCTTGCTGTTCGGCAGCAGTACGTATTCAACCTCGTTCTCGTCGAAGTACGACTCCACACTCCCTTCCTCAAGATGCCGGATGATCTCGGGCAGTAGAATGCCGTCCAAGTCGAGTACCTTCACATCCGTGAAGTAGGCGATCCTGCCATGATCCGTCGCTGCCACGACCGTCCCTGGCTCCAATTCGACCGCCATCCAGTCGATCAACTGCCACCATCGAGCCACCTCTGCAGAAGAGTAGCTGGGCACGAGCCGCTTCCCGATCACTGGATCCATGGATGAGGTCAGCTCCCGGTATTGGAACGCGGTGGTGCCAAGTGTCAACGCGACGACAACTGTAAGGATGGCCGTCTGCCCAAGCCTCCCGCAAGCGACGCGCCTGACTACATACGTCAGGAAGCCGGCCGTGAGGACCGCCACAAGATGGGATGGCAGATTCAGATAGCGCAGACCGTGAACATCGGGGAAGTACCACTGGTAGAACACAAGGGCCCCGAAAAAGCCAGCCGCGTAGACCCCGATGATGCGGGCAAGGAGCCTCCCGCGTCCGCGCCAGCCAGCCACGAACAGCACAAGCGCGGTAAGAACGCTCGAACCCGTCGCGATCGAGATGAGTCGCTGCAGTGAAAGCATCTGAAAAACGCTTCGCGCCGCGTATTCCACGATGCTAATCCGTCCATCTGCACCGGCGGCGGCTTGCCACGCGAGAGCCCGACGGCCTACTTGATTCGCAGGAGCGAACTTCCCCGTCGCACTGAAGGTAAGCACGAGAACAGGAACCGTCAGGATTGCCGCACCTACCACTAGAGCAGCAATCTCTCCGGCCGCGTGCCGCCGCTCTTCCGGGGCCAGCGCTATGAGTCGCGCAAACTCGGCTAGCAGGACCGCGAACGTCAGGAAGATTCCGTCCGTCCTCGTGAGGTGAAGAAGACCAAGTAGACAACCGAGCAGCAGGTAGCCCCTCCAAGTCGACCGCGATGCCCGCACTCTCAGGTAGAGCGCAACTGCAAGAAGGCCGAGAAAGGTGAAGACCGACGTCTCCATACCGTTCATGCCGTTGAGCACCAGCGGGAGGCTGAGAGCGCTTAATACAAACGCCACCCACGCGGCGAGCCGACCGAAGAGTTTGTCTGCAATCCAGAAGACGACGACGGTGGAGAGAGCACCGAAGAACCCCGAGGTCATGAGCGTGGCCTTCGCGGCCGACCCCCTGTTGAGGAACATCTGCCAGGGAAGCGTCAACCACACCCAGAGCAGCGGAGCCCCTGAGGTCAGTCGCTCTCCGTCGAACGAGTAGCCCCGCCCGAGAGCTACATTCCGAGCTATGCGCATGAAGATGAACGCATCGTCCGATAGCCACGCGGTCATCACCAGCTTCCGAAGAGGATAGAACGCTATCACAGCGACCTTGAAGATCCAGAGGCTGAGTGCCAACGAAACGGCAGCCCACAGTCCGCGGTCGAATCGCCCCAAGCTCGGGCTGCTACTCCGGCTGCTCTCAGGTCTTGTCTCATCAATCATCGGAGATGACTCCAGCATTCATAGAAGTGGCCTCATCATCTGGACCTCAACTGCGGTGATACTACTTGAGAAGCACGAACTTGCGGGTCTCCGTGAAGTCGGCCATTCTGCCTCACCTCACAAGGACCACTTTCGCGCTGGCCGTCCACCGTCAGATACACGGGCCCCGAGTGAGCGAAGAGGCTGTCTCCCATCGCGAACCACGCGTCCACGCGGCCGAAAACGCGCGCCCATAAGTCGCCTCCTTCCGAATCGCTACTCTCTCTGAGAAAGCCGGATCCCCGAATACGGCGGTGTGGCTCACATGAGGGGCATCCGGCGACGCAAGGCCGGGCCGATGCAGCGGGCGGCTAGTGGCTGGTTTCTATGATGCGGCCCTGTCCAACGCGGCGCAGCCTCCTATCAGCGCCTGCGGCAGTTCAGGAATGGGCCGGCTCCAGTATTAGCGCTACGCGCTAATTAGGTATGATAGCACACCATGAACGCTGGGGCTAGCCATTGCCTCGTGTCTCGCTATGTACATCATCTGTTTACCTTGTGATAGCTGGGTATGCGTTCCAATGGCGCAGCTGCCGTATTATACTGCATCCACGTTCACACACAGGAAAACGGACAGAACCTGAACCCGTTGCGGGAACAATCCTGTCCGCCTCGTCCAAACCTCGACTGTGGTGTTTCTATACGTGGTGATTCTACTTGAGAAGCACGAACTTGCGGGTCTCCGTGAAGTCGGGGGATACCATCCGGCAGAAGTAGACTCCGCTCGGCAGGCCGGCGCCATTGAGAACGAGAGCGTGGAACCCGGGCTCAAACTCGTCGTTGGCCAGCGTGCGGACCTCGCGACCCGCAACGTCGTAGAGTATCACCGTGACACGCGCGCGCTCAGGAACACTGAAGCGCAGGTTCGTCACGGGGTTGAACGGATTCGGGAAGTTCTGTCCCAGGGAGAAGACCGTCGGGAAAAGCTCTCCATCAGACACATCGGTCAGGATCCAGCCGGGCTGGTACCAGAACCCTATCTCGGTCAGGTACGAGGTTCCACTCGCAACTCCGATCGCCGGCTGGCCGATGGTGCCGAGAACGCTGTAGCTTCCGCCGCTCGCCTCGCCCCCCCCATTTCCTATGACGCTCTCTGATATCGTGTAGTCCGCGTACGCCGGAGGGATGAGCGCGAGAACAACAGCAAGCGCGACCAGAAACGTCAGTGACCACCTCATCGTGTCCTCCTCTCGGCCTGAGAGAGTAGTGCTCATGTGCCAATCAGAATAGCACCTTCCTTGCAGCGTGTCAACGATGATGGCTGAACTCCGGAAACGAAGCCGCCGGCTCGCCTGCGCCCGCAGTGATGTGTGGATTCACTTGGCATATCCGGTTCTACCCCATCGAATTATTCTCTCCAAGCTGCTATACTTGTGTAGTAGTCGCATTCTAATGGCCGCGCCGTATTCTGGAGGTTCTGAACATGAAACCAATCGTGGGTGTTCTCTGTTGTGCTCTGCTCCTCGCGGTCGCCCCACCTGTGGTGGCTTCCACTGGTGTCATGTGGACACAGCTGTTTGGCGGCGGGCAGTTCGAATGGGGACGCGACGTGATCGCGACCACCGACGGCGGATACATCATCGTCGCCGACACAGAATCCTATGGCCCCGGCGGCTACGATGTCTGGCTGATCAAAACCGATGCATACGGCAACGAACTCTGGACGAGGACGTTCGGCGGCCTCTATGAGGAGCGCGGATTCGCAGTTCGACAGACTGGGGACGGCGGGTTCATCATCGTCGGAACGACCGGCTCGTATGGAGCCGGCGCGTACGACATATGGCTCATCAAGACAGACTCCGATGGCTATTCAAGCTGGGATAAGACGTTTGGTGGAAGCGCCTGGGACTGGGGATACTCTGTCGAGATCACGAGCGATGGCGGTTACGCTGTCATCGGATATACTGAGTCGTACGGCCCGGGAATGAGCGCGGCCTGGCTCATCAGAACAGATGACGAAGGCAATACGCTCTGGACGAAAACGTACGGCGGCACGAGCTCCGACTGGGGTCAGTCGATCGTCGAGTGCAGCGACGGCGGCTTCGCCATCGCCGGAGACACTTATTCATTCGGCGCCGGAAGCCGTGACGCGTGGCTCATCCGGACGGACAGCGTGGGCGATACTCTCTGGACAAGGACCTTCGGCGGAAGCGCTTCGGACGGCGGAAGATCCGTTCTGGAGACAGACACCGGCGGCTGCATACTCGCCGGGTGCACGAAGTCGTATGGAGCGGGAGACGATGATCTCCTGCTGGTCGAGACCGACTCCTCCGGTCACACTCTCTGGACCAAGACCCATGGTGGCACTGAGGATGACGGAGCTGAGTCGATAGCGCCGTGCACGGGCGGCGGATACATCATCGCCGGGCACACTGAATCCTTCGGGGCGGGTCACGACGACATGTGGATCGTCAGAATCGATGCCGATGGCGACAGTCTGTGGACCCTCGCCTTTGGGGACGACAGTCACGACTGGGCAAGATTCGCGCGCCAGTCTCCGGACGGCGGCTACATCGTTGTGGGTGATTCATACGACTTCTTCAACGGTGAGTATAACGTTAGACTCGTGAAGCTCGACTCCGAGACCGGCGTCCCTGATAGTCCCGGACCGCAACACACAACTCTTGCCGTCACGAGCAGCCATCCGAACCCGTTCGGCCATGCGACGAACATCCACTACCAGCTTCCCGTCGCCAGCGACGTGACCGTTGAGATCTACGACCTCTGCGGTCGGCGTGTCAGAACGCTCCTCACGGGGCAATGCCCGGCGGGATCACACGAGACTGTGTGGGACGGCAGAGATGAGACCGGCGCACCTATCGCCGCAGGCGTCTACTTTTGTCGCCTGCAGGCGGGCAGCCAGAGCGCATCGGCAAAGCTGGTCCTCATCAGGTAGCGCATCCGTTCACGGCGCTATCGCTACACGTCCTTTCGCACGGCGGCAACTTCCGGATCCAAACGAAGAGAGGGTGGCGACTGATCCCCACGTCGCCACCCTTCTTCTTTGACTCCACTAGTGACACCTTGGACCGTGTGCGACGGTCCGTGTGCTCTTACTTAAGCAGGATCATCTTCTTCGTCGAGGTCGACCCGCCTGAGTCGATCCTGTAGAAGTAGACTCCGCTGCCGACAGCGTTCCCACCGTCGTCGGTTCCATCCCAGACAATCTGATGTGCACCGGAGGACTTGAGCTCATCAACAAGCGTCGTCGTCTTCCGGCCGTTGACGTCGAAGACCTCGATCGTCACGTGCCCCTCAGTCGGAATGGAGTAGGCGATGCTGGTGATCGGGTTGAACGGGTTCGGCCGGTTCTGCATGAGCACAACCCCGGCGGCGACCACATCGTCACCCGGATCCGTCACGCCGGTCGGGACGCCAAACCAGGCAACAGCGTCAGCGATCAGCATCTTCGCAACCGTGCTGCCCGTAAACTGCGACAGATCGAAGCTGATGAAGAATGACTTGTAGATATAGTTGTTAAGCCAGAGCGCTGCCGCGTTGCCACGGGCGTACGCGTTCCCGCTGATCGGACCGTCCTCGAATGCAAACGCGGCCCAGGAACTTATCTCCGGATTCGTCACTTGTTCCCAGTACCACGCGGGACAATCCCCGTTCCTGAGGACATCGGGAGTGTTCGAGTAGACGGGAAGCTCAACTCCGTACTGGCCAATGGGCGAGCCACTGAGACCGATGATACTGCCGGAGGAGTAGTCCCAGGTGTCTGGGCCACCGATACCATCGGTACCGCCGAATGGCGGCTCGATCGGGTTTCCGATGGGAATGTACCCACCCCTGATATAGGCCGTGTAGAACTTCACCATCGGATCGTCGTTCGACCCGCCATGCTGGGAGTATGCAAACCCATCGGAGGCGAAGAAGAGATTCCGGGGCTCCTCATTCGTACCGCTGTCCAGATAGTCCATCAGCGCCACCGAGAGCGTGTCATGCTCCGAGCCGCCGCTCGAGGAGTTGCCGTAGATGAAGATGGCCTCGTACTTGTGCGGAAAACGATAGCTCTCATACTCGAACCAGTTGTAGACGTCGTACACGACGTCTGCCTCATCAAGCCCTGCCTCGAACTCCGCAAACTCAATGCCGTTGTAGTCCTGTCCACCAGGATAGGCAAGAAGCGTCCTGACTTCGTTCGTGGGCAGAATCCGGAAGGAGTACACATCCCCCGGCGCCCCGACCGGCCACGTTCCACTGTTTGCCGCCGCAGAACCGTCGGTCGCCTCGAAGTAGTAGCTCAGTTCCGCACCCGTCGGAAGCTGAGGAACAACGTAATGATAGATGTCCGGCGCCTCGAACGATGTATGGGCCATCGTCTCCCAGCCGCTGCCGTCGTTGTAGTGGAGCAGGTCACTCGCGACGCCCGTCGCGTCCACGATCGTGACGGTGATCTCCGGGGTCGTATCGAATGTGTTGCCCATCTCCTCATACACGAAGACAGGCGGCTGCTCGTCCTCACCCAGGTAGAACCGGATCGCCAGTTCATCGTGTAGGATGTTCCCAGGCGGCTCGACACCGATGTAGGACATTCCCTCGACGATCTCCCTTAGATAGCAGAGACCGATGGTTGCGGTGTCGTTCTGGATAGCGATGGTGGAACTCCTGCCATCATCGTGAGGACATACGCTTCCTGTCTGACCAATGTTTGTGTCCAGATACTGGAAGACAATCTCACCGCTCTCGTGAAGTATGATCTCGAAGGTGAGAGTCTCCGTCTCGACAGTACCGTAGCAGTACCGGAAGTTGTACCACTCGATGACGCAGTAGCGGTTCGGCTCGTCGCCGAAGGTCTCATAGTACACATCACCGACGCCCTCATTCACAAGGAGGTCGTCCCAGTAGGCCGCAATGAGCCCGGGCATCTGCGAGTAGCCGGGAATGGGATACACGTAGTTGAACATGTTCCCATCCGACTCCCAGCCAACATTCGGATAATGGTTGAACCAGAGATTGTCCGCGAGCAGGATCTCACCGTTCGTGTCGATATACATCTCCGTGCGGTCGATTCCGTAGAAGGGGAACGAGAATCCGATGGCAATCGGCGGCGACATGTTATCGTCCCCATGGAAGTACGGGGCCTCGTACGTGATGGCCGACCTGCCGCTCGTGGAGATCTCGATCCAGTCGTAGACGGGACCGTCCAGCTCGTCACTGTCGATCCAGCAGTATCCGAAGGGATCCGGGCCGCCGGTTCCATAATGGAGCACGACCTCGGTCTCGCTGTCCATTGAATCGTTCGCGGGCTCCGAATCCCCCGCCAGGGACGTCGCCATCGTTATCGTGTAGTCGCCCGCCACGCTCGGTACCCACTCAACGGCGAACGTGATGACTGCCGTTTCCTCGTACGCCATGGTTCCGGTGTGAGTGACCGTATCGGAGTAGACGATCGCCCGGGTCTCGTCGGCGATCTCGCAGACGATGTCGAAATTCTCGGTGATCTCGGCCGTTCCGTAGTTTTGGATCGTGCCGGAGGGATACGACCCCGTGTCAATCAGCTGGTAGGGTTCGGGAACTTCTATGGAGAGCATGCCGACATCGGTCGTCTCATAGATGCCCCACCCGACCTTGACGTCGTCCACTACCAGACCAAACGCGTCCTGCTGCCATCTGATGGCGAGGTAGCAGTCCTCACCGGCGTAGGTGCTCAGGTCGTATGAGTACCTCACGTGCGTTGTGGTGGCGCCGCTCACTGTGCCCAGAACATAGTCGAAGTCACCAATCGATGTCGTCGTAGTCGAGAGTCTGACCTCGAAATCCTCGGTGCCGTACCAAGCTCTCGCGTAGAACACGAACGAGTCACCGGCCGCCACCGCAACCTGCGGCGTTATCAACCAGTCTTCGCCGCCGCTCTCATAGCAGTCAGTAACCGCAAGCCACGCACCGGAGTGGCTGTAGTCGCTCTCAAGGGCGCGCCACGTCCGTCCGTCGTCGTCCACATCATGAACTGTCCATCCGGCGGGAATAACACCGCCCTCGAACCCCTCCTCGATCACCCAGTCGGCCGTGGCCGCCAGAGCCGTGACAAGAAGGATCGCCATCACCAATACTGCCGTTCTCATACAACCTCCTTCAGGTGTTCTACCGGACAATGACCATTCGTGCAGTCGCCCTTCTGCCTTCACATGCTACCGTGCAGAAGTAGACGCCTGCCGCAAGATCTGCTCCGCTGTCGTTCTTCCCATCCCAGACAACCTCGTGCACGCCCGCCGCTGTCTGTCCGGGAACGAGTATTCTCACTCGCCGTCCACACAGATCGTAGAGCGTCACAGTCACGCTGCCCGATTCGGGAAGCTCATATTGTATCGTTGTTGTCGAGCTGAAGGGATTGGGGTGATTACGCCTCAGGAGAAGGACACTGCTGTCTCCAGTCTCCGTCTCGGCCACGCCCGTCGTCTCTTCATAGTGAAAAGCTATGTCGTACGGCACGGATTCGCCCTCGGTCCAAACGCAGCAGAAGGCCGGTCCAGTCATCGGAAGGGCGCTCGCGGACCGCGAATCGACTCCCGCCGATTCGCTGATGTTGACCATCTCAGACCAACCGCCGCCGCTTCCACGCGTCTTGCGCACGATGTCGTAGTAGACCCCGTCTGTCTTCTCTTCCCAGACAACGTACAGGCAACCTCTGTTGTCCACACTGATACTTGGTCTGCCGGATGCTGTCGATGTCGCGCTGATGTTCAGGGGGGAAGCATCCCACACACCATCTACACAGGCCTTGTAGAAGATCTCCCTGTTTCCCGTCTGTGAGTCCTTCCAGACCAGATGAACAGTACCCCCGGCGTCGGCAACAGCGCAGGGATCCATCGTTGCGTAGCTGCCGTTCCCGGTCGTGTTGCTGATGTTCGTGTACTCCGCGTCCCATCCTGCGCCCTTGGTGTACTTCCTCAAGAGCACCTTCTTGTCGGAGGATATGACCTCTCCCGAGTCCTTCCAGAAAACGTAGATATTGTCGCCAGGATCGATCGTCAGCGTCGGATACTCGGAAGCCCCGTACGAACTACTGACATTGATCGCCGTGCCGGCCCATCCGCCACCTGGGGCGGCGTATTTGTACCAGACCTCGGAATTCGGAGTCGATCCGTAGCCCTGCCTCTGCCACACGCAATGGAGGCCGTCCTCCGAATCCACGGCAATAACCGGTCGCGAGAGACCCGACAAGCCATCGTGATGGATGGTCTCCGCCTCGCTCCAGTCTCCATCGAATGTCCTGTGCATGATGTCAAACGATGTAAGAGTGCCCTGCCGATATGCGAGATGCAGCACGTTCTCGGAATCGACCGTGATCGAGGGATTCCTGCCGCCGAGCGCCACAGGCTCCGGCAGAGACCAGCTTGCGCCAATGCCGTTCGCGATGGAGTGGTAGATTCCATCGTAGTCGTAGTAGACCACGTGCAGATCACCCGCGAGATCCTCTACGACCAGCCGCGCATTGTTTCGCTCCGTCGCCGTGCTCTCGAAGCTCTCTCCCACAATCGTCCGGGCGGCCACCGCTGTCCCGCAGATCATCAGAACGATCAGCAAGGACAACACAGCACCTTTGTTTTCCAACATGGCGCAGCGACCTCCTTCTCGCATCCACAGTGTCGAGGTCGAGGGTGGCGACGATGTGCGCCGCCACCCCCTCCCTCTGATTCACGCACGTGGCGTCACGTACGCTATCCTACAACCTACCTATACAGAGACTTGATCGAACCCCAGCTCGTGTTCTCGACGGGGTTGACCTGCTCAGTGATAATAACATTGTCGACGTACCAGATACCGGCCCATGTACCCTGATATCTCCACGCGACGTAGATGTGATCGCCGAGACCGTCCACCGGCAGCACGGACGTGCCGCACAGCGGGTTGGGGAGGTCGCACGTGTAGTCCAGACGCAGCGTGAAGTCCTCGGGGGCAATGCCCGTCGTGGAGTAGAGGACCTGCATCGGATCCGTGCAGTCGCCCCAGATACCCATGTTGTGCTGGAAGCTGATATCGATCGCCGCCACGCCCTCGAGATAGATTATCGGGGTGATCAACCACTCGTCCTGGTACTCGCTCGAGCCGCCGTACGAGCACTTGGCCGCGCCGAGACCGTCGCAGATGTAGTAGCTGTTGTTGTTCCAACCCCAGCTCGCGCCTGCCGTGTCGTCACCAAGATTCAGGATCGTCCAACCTGCGGGCGGGAAGCACTCCATGCGCTCGAAGCCCTCGCTGAACGGAAGGTAGTTGTCCTCGTCCGGGCATGGCAGGGGGCACTCGCACTCGATACACTCGACCGTGAGCGTGTAGGCGCACTCGGCTCCGTTGTAGCCGTCAACAACGATGTAGTACGTGCCCTCTTCGAGGCAATCGCTGACGATCGACGAGTCGCCGTAGTCAAGGCAGTCGTCCTCGTCACAGCTACCGAGGAGGTACAGGTCCAGATCGCAGCCATCCGGATCAACGGTGATCGCTACTTCGTAGCAGATGCCGGCCGGAATGACGAACTCGTAGACCATCTCCGGACCACTCTCGTTCCAGCTGTTGCAGCTGTAGCTCGAGACGTTGCTCGGAGCGCCGACAGTCGTGCCGGGAATGTCGATGTCGCCACAGACGATCGGAATCGCTGCCGAACAATCCAGAAGCCCACGTGTCCGCTCCACCTTGGCATCACTGTCTACCTTGGCGATCGCCATCGAAGCAACGGCCAGAACCATAAGAACAACTAGAACTCTCCGCATTCTCTGCCTCCTCTGAGCTGGGAACGGACGTGTTGCCGCCCGTGCCGATTTCCGCGGGAGATCAAGGGTGGCGACGATGTGCGCCGCCACCCTCTCCCATTGCTTCGCGCACGCAGTAGTGCCACGTACGCAATCCTACAGTCTACCTGTACAGAGCCTTGATCGAACCCCAGCTTGACTCCTCGACAGGATTTCCCAGCGCCTCAACGGCAACGTTGTCGACGTACCAGCTACCGGCCCAGAGACCCTGGTAACGCCATGCGACGTAGACGTGATCGCCTGTCAGACCGACGATCTCCAGCATCGACGTCCCGCAGAGCGGATTCGGGAGCTCGCACGTGTAGTCCAGGCGAAGCGTGAAGTCCTCAGGAGCGCTTCCGGTCGTCGAGTAGAGAACCTGCATCGGATGCGTGCAGTAGCTCCAACTGGCCATGTTGTGCTGGAAGCTCACGACGATTTCAGTCTCACCCTCAAGGTACATGATCGGCGAGATGAACCACTCGTCCTGGTACTCGCTCGAGCCACCGTAGGTACAGCGAGCGGCACCAAGACCGTCGCAGATGTAGCTGTTGTCGGCCCAGATCCAGCTCGCGCCGGCGGGATCATCGCCGAGGTTCAGAATCGTCCAACCTGCCGGCGGGAAGCACTCGCCGCGCTCGAATCCCTCATAGAGCGGGAGGTAGTTCTGCTCCTCGGGACACGGCTCGGGACACGCGCACTCGACACACTCGACGGTAATTGTGAAGGCACACTCGGCTCCGCCGTAGCCGTCGACGACGATGTAGTACGTGCCCGCCTCGAGGCAATCGCTCACGATCGACGAATCGCCGTAGTCGAAGCAGTCGGCCTCTTCGCAGCTACCGAGGAGGAAGACGTCCAGGTCACAGCCATCCGGGTCGATTGTGATCGCTATTTCCTGACAGATGCCTTCCGGGATGACGAACTCGTAGACGACCTCGGGACCACTCTCAGTCCAGCCACAGCCACTATAATTCTCAACATTGTTGACGCTGCCGACAGTCGTGCCGGGAATGTCGATGTCACCGCACGCGATCGGGATCGCATTTGAGCAATCCAGAAGGCCACGGGTGGCGATCGGATGGACATCATCGACCTTCGCCGACACCATTGCCGCGACGGCCAGAACCATGAATACAATCAGAACTCTACGCATTTTCACATCTCCTGATGCGGGGCCAACAATCTCTGATCTCCACGCGGCCGCGCAAACGGTGCACGACCGCAGTCACACTCTCTTCCCACGCGTCGTATCTTCGGTTGTCACCTCCTCATGCTGTGGGACAGACAGACGCCGATTCCGGTCGCGCTCCGACGCGCGTCTAAGCACCCGTTTCCACACACAGGCACACCAACGAGTCGGACCGAACCCTCGACCACGAATTCGATTTGATGCAGGTCTGCGCTTCTACGCCCGACGCCGTCAGCGAATCCGACCAAGTCGGGAACCGCCGCAACCCCGGGTGTGGGACTCTATGAGTCCGACGTAGGCCAGAAAGCATCACGCCTACACCGACTCAACCAAATCCATCATACCATCTATGAGCGAGATTGGCAAGTACCATTTGCACAGGATCCCCTATATTGGCAATGACTCCTGATTCTGGATTCGGAAACCAACCGGTCGCATCGCAACTCCAACTCGCGACTCTTCCCCTCCCTCATGCTAGAATCCGCCTGCACTTGAGTGGCAATAATCATGCAGATGTGCACCGGAACCCGGTCTTCCTGAACTGGAGGAAAGAGCAATGCCTGAAGGCAAGCACGTCAATAGCTGGGTCACGCTGATTCTGGGAACGATTCTGTTTGTGCTCGGAGTCCTCACCAGCGCGAGTGGGGGACTGACGGCGGGAATCATACCGCTCGGCATCGGTCTTACACTCATCTACCTCGGCTGGCGCGGCGGGCGCATCGCAACGCTCGTCTTCGGCCACATAGCCATTGCTCTCGGATGCTACATGGTCACGTGGGGCATCTACTTGCTTCCGCACTCTGATCCGACCGTCGCACACATTTTCGGACGGCCTCTCTTCTGGGGTCTGTTCTCGATCTTCGGCGGGATCTGCGCCAACTACCACGGCTTCTGCAAGTGCATCACGAAGAAGGCGTAGGCGGGCGGACTGCAAGCGCCGCGGTGCGACCAGACAGCACTGTGTCCTCCCCCGTTCGGTGAGACATCAGGAGTCTCCTCCCCATCCGATGAGGCTACCGGATCAGCAGGAGCTTCCTTCCCCGTCCGGCCACTCCGCCGGTGACCAGCTGGTAGAAGTAGACGCCGCTCGACGCGCGGCTCCCGAGCGAATCGCGTCCATCCCAGATCACCTCAGCCTCGGGATCATCTTCAACCGGAACCACGAGTTCGCGCACGAGACGCCCGGCCCCATCGTAGATCCTGACAATGGCTCCGTCGCGCTCAGCGGGCCGCGCGAAGGCGATACGGATCGCCGCCGCGCCACTCGACGGATTCGGCATGCTCTGGAAGAGACTCGCTAAGCCTGCGGGATCGTCATTCACCGATGTTCCGTGGTACCCGGTGATGAAAACCGGTACTCTGCTCAGGATGACCTCGTCGACGGGGAACGTCTCCTCCGGGAGATAGACAGGGTCGTCGTTTCCGTCGAGGTCGGATACGATGTGTGACACAATGACATCATCGGCCGAGACAAGACCTGTGAGGTCCACGGTGTCCGCGCCCTCGTCGGCCCACGCAATGAAGAGCGGGTCTCCGCCACGATCGAACTCAATGACCCAGGTCTCGTACCAGAGCGGGCCGAGCCCATCGAGCACGCCGGGGCCACCAGGCAGGACGACCTCGGCGCTGTCGAAGGAGCCGACGATCCTGTTGAAGAGCGCCATGGTGTAGTAAACGGGTCTGGCCGTCCCGAGGTCCGACTCGTCGTCAGGGTCCTTGTCCTCGAGGAGACCGCACGTGGCCCACCCCGACAACTCGACACACGGATCTGCGCTGTTCTCGAATGTCCATTGCGAGTAGATGTGCTTCACGCCGAGCCCCGCAGAGATCGCCGATTTCTTGAGGGCGTAGGCAGCCTTGTCCGCCTCCCACCAGTCCTTGATCACGCGGTAGTCACCCGGTGCGACGGCCCCGCTCCCTCGCTGCAGAATGTCGACCATGATTCCCTCGACCAGTGAATCGGCATACTGCGGGTGCGTCTGGATCGACGCCAGAACGTCGGGCGGCAGGTTCACCGCCGCGTAGTGGGGGTTCGGCTCGACCGCGCCGAGCGGATGGCTGTTCAGCATGTAGCCCGCCGCAGCATCGACAAACCAGATGGGTCTGTCGTACCCGAACGAATCCTGCATCGCCCAGTTGAGCCAGCGGAGCCTGGAGGGAATCCCGGTGTAGTCGTGGTTCATCTGCGTCGGCGCGACATCGAAGTACTGCGGGGCCGAGAGCATCGTCTCGACGAACGCCACGGCAAGTGAGCCGGACTGGGCGAACGCCTGTCTGGCCTCCTCCAGACTCGGGTTGTCGTCGAAGTAGTTGCCGAGATTGAACGATGAGTAGAAGACCTGCACGTCATCGCACGCGACCTTCATGCTGTCGTGAGCAACCCCGAGGAGCCGCACGTAGTCCGCGGCCGTCGACTGCCAGCGCCACTCGCTCTCGCCCTGTATCTGGAAATGGAGGTGCGGGTGGTCGAGGTCATCCTCTGGCTCGTCGGTGTCGTGGCCCATGTCACGCACTCCGTCACCATCATAGCGCTCAACCAGCTCACGGCAGAAAACGCCCCAGTAGTCCCAATAGCGGTCAGGGTCACCAGTCGGGCCGTCCTTCGGCGGCCAGAGCCACTGGGGGTTCAGTGAGTCGCCCCCGGTCGCCCAGTCGGCGCGACACCAGATCTTGATGAGAGCGTCGCCGCCCTGGTCCTCGACCGCCTGGACGTGCAGATCGGGCCAGAACCAGTCGAATGAATCGGGTCCGGCCGCAGCAATGAGCGTGTCCTCGACGACCGTGTCCCAATCGAGGAACTCGATCCCGTACGCGGTCACGCCCGCGTCGCTCATCTTCGCCATGTGTGCGGGCAGGAAGCCCCGCGGCGGCCAGACCATGTGACCGTCCACACCCCAGAATGACGGATCGGCGCCGGCGTGAGCCGGAACACAGGCAAGCAGAATCAAGGAGATCGTGAGCAGAATGGGCGCTCGGTGAGAGCATTCCGTGGCGGTCATCCGCATGGTGCCCCCCTGTGTGCAGGATGCGGTGCGTCGGTCCTCTCTTCTTTGACCCCACGAGTGTGGCGGCTGGTTCCTGAAGAAAGCACCCAGTGTCTGCTTGCCATACTAGCACATCTGTCCTGCAGGATGAGCATTCGAACCGAACTCGTGCCAAGATTGCTGCTATGGCTGCACAGACCCCGACCGTGGCACACATTTCCGGACGGCCAACCGCCGCCGTTATCTTCATCGCTGTCATGCTGCCGGCTTGCGCGCTGGCTGACTACGATCCACCGCCGCATCCGCTGTTCGACGCCGACACGAAGAAAATGTACACCGACACCGATTTCGACAACGCGATGACCGTGAAGTAGGGCGGCCATGGAAGCGACCGCCCTACTGAGTAGTTCCGAGTCTTTGTTGAACGTGCTCTCTACCTGTACAGTGCCTTGATCGCAGTCCAGGTCTCGACCTCGACCGGCGTCACGCCGATCTCAATCTCGCCGCTCACGTAGTGAGGCTCTTCGCCGTAGATGTCACCCTGAAGCCCCCAGGTGATCACCTCGCGCGACGGTATTGCCTCAACCAGCACATCCACGTACACGAAGCAGTCCTCGTAGTCCTCGAGCTCGCCCCAGCCTCCGTCGGCGTCCAGCCAGAATACGTCGCCCTCCATGGTCTCCATCGTCCAGTTGCCGGTCGAGTAGAACCAGTTGGGTCCAGGATCCCAACCGATCGAGTCGCCATAGGGTGTGAATCCATAGGGGAAGCCGATGGTGATGTCGGCAACGTACTCGTAGTCCTCGGACATGTTCTCGACAAAGAATGTGAACGTGTAGACCTCGTTCACATTCACCGGTCCAACCGGCTCTACCAGGGTGACCATGGAGCCCTCGAGACTACGGTCAGCCATTGCGCACGTCGCAACGGCCAGGATCATGAGAACCAATAGCAGGTTCCTCATTCCATCCTCCTTGCCACAATGTGATGGAGACCCTCGGGCCTCCGCCAATGAGGCAGACGTCTGACGTCACGCCTGCACAGCGCTAGATGCTTATGGTATCAAGCCAAACTCCGGCTGTCAAGGATAGCTGTGGGGCCAACCCGCTGCTTGAGTGTATCTGGCCTTGGTGATAGTATTGTGATATAGGGCGAACACGACTCGCGACCCCGGAGTACCGGAACAGAATCAGCGATGGATGAAGGAGGCGCTGCCATGAATAGGATTCACTGCCTGTCGGCGACCGGATTCGGCGGCCTCCTTGTGACGGCGATCCTCTGGACCGCTCTGCCATGTTCCGGTGACACGACCGGGTTGCCGGGAAGCCGCGGCGCCTCCGACGCCGGCCGGGAGCTTCCACTTGAGCCCGCGTACTACGACAGCAATCTCATCCTGAACCCGGGCTTTGAGGACAGTCTCGATTTCTGGGCGCTCGTGTCCTTCCCGCCCGCAGAGGGTCTGCTTGAGATCGACTCGACGACGTCGGCGAAGGGAGTGAACTCCGCCAGAGTCACCATAGTAGAACCCGGTATCGGCTGGACGTGCGCGGAGCTGAAACAGGCAGGACTCTCGTTCGAGGAGGACGACTACTACGAGCTGTCCTTCTGGAGCAAGGCGTCTCGGGACAACTACTTCGTGGTCGCCAAGGCCGTCAACGACACGCAGACCGGGCAGAACTATGGTCTCATGCGCTCGTTTCAGATCGGGACGGAGTGGGAGCAGTACTCGTGTGTCTTCGATGCTACTCAGTCCGCCTCGGAAGAAGCCAGGCTTGGTTTCAGCATCTCGGGGAACAGCCCGGGTGACGCAGTCTGGTTTGACGTCGTCGAACTGCGGAATGTCGTGCCGGAGCTTCTCATCTCCTCGTACCCCGACACCGTGAACGAGTTCACGGTCTTCGAGATCGAGTTGGCCTACAATCTGGAGTCGATTCCGGACGAGATGTGGCTGAACACGAGAATGAAGGACGACGGTGGCGAGACGCTCAACAAGTGTGACGTGAAGGTCAGCGGCCAGGGTGTGGTCGAGATCCAGTACGTGGCGCCTCCGGAGGTGCTCACCCCGGAGATCTACTTCGGCGCCTATCTCACCCCGGACGGCACGTGGGGCAGCCAGACCGCCTACGTCACAACGTCGGCCGACCGAACGATCATCCGGCACGTGGATTTCGAGGCGACGGTGAATCTGTCGTATCCGGCCGCAGCGCAGGAGGATTCACTCTTCCAAGTGATCGTCGACTACGAAATCACTCCGGGAGAGAACACCATCTTCCCCTATCTCGTCTGCGATATGAACGGCGCCGACGGAACTCCCATAGAGAGAAAGATCGAATGGGACCCGTCCGCGGCCGATACGTTCCAGTTCGAGTTCAGAGCGCCTCTTGCTTCGGAACATGGCGATGTGTGGCTCGAGTGCTTCATGGACGGATCCCGCAATCCGAGAGACGGGACGAACATCTTCCACGTTGAGAACGAGGGGCCCATCGTCATTCAGGGCGGACCGCCACCCGACCCGCCGGAGAGACGAATCGAGATCGTCGGAACGGACATCGTGATCGACGGGAGCAGGGTGTTCCTCACCG
>JAUXGN010000019.1 GCA_030622115.1 Candidatus Eiseniibacteriota bacterium | reverse complement strand
TAGGCTCAGTCAAGAATGACCACGGGAGCCCAAGATGCCGGCGAATCTGCCACCACCATACAAGAAGGCGGAACAGCGTTTCCGCCAAGCCGTGACGACCGCGGACAAGATCACGGCCCTCCAGGAGATGATGGCCCTCTGCCCCAGGCACAAGGGCACGGACCATATCCGCGCGTACCAGAGGAAGCAGCTGTCCAAGCTTCGCCAGGAACTGCAGCAGGACCAGAAGAAGGGACGATCCGGCGGTCCCTCCTATCACGTTCCGAAGGAGGAGAATCCCCAGGTCGTCCTGATCGGAAGCCCGAACGTGGGGAAGTCTCAGATAGTCGCGGCGACGACAAACGCCACGCCCGATGTCGCAAACTACCCGTTCACAACGAGAGCGCCACTCCCGGCCATGATGCAGCATGAGGATATCTTCATTCAGCTCGTGGACATCCCTCCTCTCTCGCCCGACCACACGGACACGTGGGTCCCGGAGATCGTTCGAAACGCCGACGCCGCGATCTTCGTCGTCGATCTTTCGAGGGACGACTGTATCGACATGTTTCAATTTGTGCGAGCTGCACTTCTCGAGAAGGGAATCCGGTTGTCTTCGTCCCACGACCCGGCCGAGGATGAACCCCCAAGAAATGTCAAACCGACGATCGTCGTCGCCAACAAGCTCGACAGCCCGAATGCGAATGACAACCTTGAGTTCCTGAAGGAAGTGCTCGGTGACGAGTTCGTGATCATCCCGACGTGCGCGGAGATGGGAAAAGGCCTTCCGGAAATGAAGAAGGCGCTTTACGAGCTTCTGGACGTCGTGCGAGTCTACAGTAAGATCCCGGGCAAGACGGCGGACATGAAGAAGCCGTTCATCGTTCCTCGAGGAAGCACGGTCATGGATGTGGCCGGCAAGATCCACCGCGAGTTCAGCGACCACCTGAAGTCGGCGCGCGTTTGGGGCTCCGGGAAGTTCGACGGCCAGGTAGTGGACGTGGAACACATCGTTGAAGATGGCGACATACTGGAGATACATGTAGACATCGTGGACATTTAGCCTCTAAGGATGGGAACAGGGGCGGTGAGGAGAACAACATGAGCGGGAAGCAACTGATCTACGGACCGACTTTCGAGGAGATGCTCCACCCGGATCGCGTCGACCCCGAGATTCGCGCGAAAGCCTTGAAGGCGGCGAAGGACGATCCCTTGAGCCCCTGGAATCTCTACAACATCACGTGGCGGAACCCGGAGGGCCGGATCTACTACGTGGTGCTTCCGAAGGAACTCACACAGGTCGACGCCAACATCGTTGTCCTCTACAGCAAGGACTTCCCGACACGGAGCCACAAGGTAGGTGCGACATACTCCGTCTGCCTGGAGCACCAGCTCACTGGCGACATCACACCGGGCGAGCACACACTCGTCTGGCCGTCGACCGGCAACTACGGGATCGGTGGCGCCTACGTCGGGCCACGGATGGGGTTCGACTCGCTTGTGCTTCTGCCCGAGCTCATGAGCAAGGAGCGCTTCGAGCAGATCGAGTGGTTCGGCGCGCGCTACGAGAAGACGCCGGGGTGCGAAAGCAACGTCAAGGAGATCTACGACCGCGCCAACGAACTCCGGAAGGACCCAAAGAACCGCATCATGAACCAGTTCGAGGAGTTCGGGAACTATCGCTTCCACTACCACTGCACCGGCAATTCGTGTATCGAGGTGGCGGAGGAACTCAACTCGAAGAATATCGGCAACGGCCGCATTGCGGCGTTCGTCTCCGCCATGGGCTCGGCAGGCACGATCGCCGCGGCCGAGCGCATCAAGCACGAGTACCACGAGTCACGCACCGTCGGCGTCGAGCCGATCCAGTGCCCCACTATGTACTGGAACGGCTACGGTGGACACGATATTCAGGGCATAGGTGACAAGCACGTCACCTGGATTCACAACGTTTTCAATATGGACGCCATCATGTGCATTGACGACATCGAGTCCAAGAAGGGCCTCCAGCTCCTCACTGAGGAACCGGGCTGGGAAGTGCTGGCGAATCGCTACAACGTCCCCGAAGAGAGCATACGTGAACTCAATGAGATCATGGGTATCTCGGGTGTCTGTAACGTCCTCGCCGCCATCAAGACCGCGAAATTCTACGGCCTCCGCGACCACGAGTCGATCTTCACGATCGCGACCGACACGATGGACCGGTACCACTCGGTCATGAAGCAGCTCGACGACACCTATGGAGCCATGGACGAGATGGAAGCCGCCGTTCGCATGGGATCTATCTTCCACGGCGCCAAGCTCGACTGGATCAGCGAGGGAACACAGCACGTGAAGCAGAACTGGTTCAACCTGAAGTACTATACGTGGGTTGAGCAGCAGGGGAAGTCGATCGAAGAACTCGATGCTCAACGCGCCCCCGAGTACTGGATAGCCCAGCAGGAGCGCGCGCATGAAATAGACGGAATGCTCAGACAGGCGCGGGGGTTCTGATCCTCCGGCCACGCAAGGAGGAGACACACATGAACAGATTGCTGTTGGTTCTGCTTGCACTCCTGATGCTCGCGGCGCTTCCGCTGGCTGCCAACGTCATCACGGTCGACGCCGCAGGCGGCGGTGATCATCTCACGATCCAGGCCGGCCTCGATGAGGCGGCCGAAGCGGACACCGTTCTCGTCGTCGCCGGCACCTACACCGGCGAGGGCAACCGCGACCTCAGCTTCGGAACAAAGAACCTCCTGCTCGTGAGCGAATCAGGGGCGGAGGCAACGATAATCGACAACGACAGCGTTGGCGGTCATCGCATCTTCAATTTCTACAATGGACGCCAGGATACGACCTGTGTGATCGACGGATTCACAGTCGCGGGGGGCCGGTTCGTCCAAGCGGGCGACGTGGGCGCCGGCATCCGCATCGAGATGCTGACCAGCCCGAAGTTTGTCAACCTCATCATCAGGAACAACGCCAACCACGGCGGCAACGGTGGCGGCGTCTATGTCAGCAACTTCTGCGCACCCGTCTTTGAGAACTGCGTTTTCGAATCGAACACCACCCTCTCAAGCGGCGGTGGACTCTACTGCGGGTCCAACTCGCCTGCCATCGTCCGCAACTGCACGTTCACGAACAACTCCGCCTCCACCGGCTTTGGCGGGGGCATGGCGTGCAATTACGACTGCGACGCCGTCATCAGAACGGCATGGTTCGAGGGAAACACGTCCGGCGATCAAGGCGGCGCGTTCGGTTCCTGGCAGTCGACGGCGACTGTCGAGGGAGTGGTCTTTCTCAACAACCTTGCAACAACGGTCGGCGGAGCTGTCTATGACCAAGTCTCGGACACCATTTTCACCAGCTGCACATTTGTGAAGAACCGCTCGCTCGGCGACGGCTCCGTCTACTACGCGTGGTCGACATCCAACCCGACCTTCGACAAGTGCATCTTCGCGTTCTCCCACGAAGACGGTGCCTCGACGTTCTACTGCGACGGAACCAGCACGCCAACGATCCACTACTGCCTCTCCTTCGCCAACCCCAACGGGAACGACGTCTGTGGAAACGTCGACGGCATTATCTTCGAGGATCCTCTCTTCTGCGACATCACGGAGGATGAACTCTCGCTGGCCGCCAACTCGCCCTGCATGCCGTCGCCCCCACGCAACCCGTGGGGCGTCGCGCTCGGCGCGCTCGGCCAGGGTTGCACACTCTCACCGGTTCAGAACAGGAGCTGGGGCGCCATCAAGGCCTTGTACAGACGGCCGTAGAGGAGACAACAATGCGCAGAGGCACCAAGACCACGATTGCACTGCTTGGATGCGCGGGATTGCTTGCCTGCGCGGCGTTAAGCCATTCCGAGACGCACATCGTTGACCACGCCGGCGGTGGCGAATACCTGACGATCCAGGAGGGTCTCGATGAGGCAGCCCAAGAAGACACGGTTCTCGTCGTCGCGGGCACCTATACCGGTGACGGCAATCGCGACCTTGACTTCGGCACAAAGAACCTCGTGCTCCGAGGCGAGTCGGGGGCCATCCTCACGATCATCGATTGTGAGACAGAGCATAATCATCGCTGCATCGACTTCAACGGCGGAGGACAGGATACAACGTGTGTCGTAGAGGGGTTCACCTTGGCGAACGGAAGAATGACCATATCCGGCAGTGACGGTGCCGGCGTCCGGTGTGTCGGCGCGAGTCCGCGATTCCTCAGCTGCATCTTCAGCAGCAACACGTGCTCCGGACAGAATGGAGGTGCGGTGTTTTGTGATAACTCCTCACCCGTCTTCCGGGACTGCAGGTTCGACGAAAACCAAGCGTCGAGAGGCGGCGCCGTCTACTGCGACAACGCGTCACAACCCAGGTTCTTTGACACTACATTCACCGGCAATTCCGGCGGCGACGAGGGTGGCGCTGCGTACTTCGGGTGGCAATGCGACGCCGAGTTCAGACGCTGCGTGTTCTCAGACAACATCACGGACCTGGCAGGCGGAGCGCTGACGTGCTCACATGCTGCGCCCTGGTTCCTCAACTGCTCGTTCATCAGAAATACCGGCGACGTCTGGGGAGGCGCCGCGCATATCACGAGCGGCTCCACGCCCATCTTCATGAATTGCACGTTCGTCTCGAACAGTGGATCAGAGCAAGGCGGCACGCTCCACGTCAACACGGGTTCATATCCGAACACGTGGAACTGCATCTTCGCCTTCACAGCCGAGTGTGACGATTCAGTCATCTATGTCGATGTCTCGAGCGACGTGGACATCCAGCGGTGCTGCTCCTACGGCAACGCCCCTGGTAACACGCTGCCGGGCGCCCTCACGATCGAATACATCATCTCCGACCCGCTCTTCTGTGATGTCACGATCGATGATCTGACACTGGCGTCGACGTCCCCTTGTCTGCCCGGTCACAACGACTGGTCTGCCGATATCGGTGCCTACCTACAGGGCTGTGTGGAATCACCCGTCAGGAAGACGTCCTGGGGAACGATCAAGACGATGTACAGATAGAATTGGCCGGGAAGTCGCAGCTTCGCTCATCTTGCTATTCCATAAGTAGTTACATGAACCGGTCGCCCACACGGCGACCGGTTCGCCACATTGTGTACCGATTCGGTTTGACAGCAGGCATACAAACAGCTAAAGTATGAACAGGCTTACTTTCTGTGAGGACACATGCTCTCGGTCAAAGCAACAGACTATCTGGAGACGATATACCTTCTCTCTCTGAAGCACGACACGGTCGGGGTCTCGCAGGTCGCCGCCGAGAGGAGTGTGACAATCCCGACAGCACGCTCCGGCGTCGACAGGCTGAAGAGGAAAGGGTTTGTTCGCCAGGAGCACTACGGCAAGGTCGTTCTCACAGAGCAAGGGCGACTTCGGGCAGCGGAGATTTACAGGACCCACACCCTGCTCTTCCGTTTCCTTCACGACACGCTGGGCGTTGAACACGAGAGAGCCGACGCAGAAGCATGCAGGCTGGAGCACGATCTCAGCGCCGACACTGTTGCCAGACTCACCAGGTTCATGGAGAAGGAGCGGTAGGAGATCATGCAGACACTCACTCTGGGGATCATCCTGGTCGGAGCCATCGCATGGCTGGCGCGCCGTGTGTGGATATCGACCCGGCCACCAGACAGTGCTCACGACGGAGTTCGCGGTGGGGTTCCGTGCGCAGGCTGTATGCATGCATCCTCGTGTACCACCTCCACCGACGACCCAACCGAGAACAGAGAGGATTGCAATGCGTTCGAATGAAGCGATATCTCTTAGCACCCTCTCCCCCGGTGACGGAGCGCTTGTCGTGGACGTGCGCGGCGAAGGTGCGTTTCGGCGCAGGCTTCTTGACATGGGATTTGTAAGCGGAACATTCGTCCGCGTTGTGAAGCGTGCTCCACTTGACGATCCTATCGAATACTGCATCGGCGGCGTTCACATTACGCTTCGGAAGACAGAGGCAGAGCAGGTACTCGTCCGTCCACACGAGATCCCCTACTGCCGGCAGAGACCGGTCGGCAGACGGCGCGGGCAGCGTGATGGCTCCGACTTCGGACCTCGCCGAAGAGACGGCTCAGGACGTCACCGCGACGGTGCCGGCACGCGACGCCGCTCCGCTCGAGCAGGATCCGGACAGAGCCTTTCCGGCTCCGGGTTCTGGAACCGCCTCCGCAGGCGAGGGGAAGTGAAGCGCAATGACTGATCGCAAGACGCTCAGAATAGCCCTCGCCGGCAACCCTAACTCCGGCAAGACCACCATCTTCAACGCCATGACCGGCGCCCGCCAAAAGGTCGGCAACTACCCGGGCGTCACTGTCGAGAAGAAGACGGGCCACTTCGAGCAGAACGGGTACTCGATCGAGCTGGTGGACCTGCCCGGAACCTACAGTCTCACTGCCTACTCCGTCGAGGAGCGGGCCGCCCGCTCATTCATCATCGACGAGCATCCCGACGTCGTCATACACGTTATTGACTCGGGCAATCTCGCACGCAACCTCTACTTGACCGTGCAGCTCATGGAACTCGGCGTTGATCTTGTTCTCGACCTCAACATGTGGGATGAGTTTGAGAGCATGGGCACGAAACTCGATATCGAGAAGCTTCACAGACTCACAGGCGCCCCCATCGTGACGACGGTCGGGCATCGCGGCAGCGGCGTGGAGGAACTCGTGGATGCCGCGATCACGCTTTTCGAGAACCGTGAAGAGCACCACCGGCACGTACCAGTCTCGTATGGATCCCACGTCAATGATGTCCTCGCTGAACTGACCGACCTCCTGGAGGCCGGCCCGGAGACTACGGGCGATTACCCGCCGCGCTGGATGGCGATCAAGCTTCTGGAAGGCGATACCAAGGTTTTTCAGAGACTCCGACCGGACTCAGAAGAGACGCATCAAATCAGAGAGATGGTCACAAGGGCCGGGAAACATATACGAACGGCCACGGGATCCGATCCCGAGAAGGTCATCTCAGAAGGCCGCTACGGGTACATTCAAGGCGCGCTCAGGGAGGCGCTCACTGCGGTCGATGATCCGGTCGATCGCATGGAGCTGTCGAGACGGATAGACGACGTCTTCACGAACAGATTCCTCGGTTACCCTATCTTCCTCATCTTCATGTGGCTGCTTTTCCAAGCGACGTTTTCGCTGGGCAGCTATCCGATGGGCTGGATCGAGTCGTTCGTGGAATGGCTGTCGGGCGCGGCCTTGGGCGTTCTTCCGCCATCTCTTCTGACAGACCTCATTGTGGATGGGATCATTGGAGGTGTAGGTTCAGTCATTGTGTTCCTTCCAAACATCATGATCCTCTTCTTCGGTATCGCGATACTCGAGGACACGGGGTACATGGCGCGGGCAGCGTTCCTGATGGACAGGCTGATGCATGCACTCGGCCTCCACGGGAAGTCGTTCATCCCGCTCCTGATGGGGTTCGGATGCTCGGTGCCCGCCATAATGGCGACGCGCACACTCGAGTCAAGGAAAGACCGGATCCTCACCGTACTTCTCGTGCCGCTCATGTCCTGCAGCGCCAAGCTCCCCGTCTACATTCTCATCGCGGGAGCGTTCTTCGCTGAACAAGCAGGGAGCATCGTCTTTCTCATGTATGCGATCGGGGTCGCTCTCTCTCTTCTCATAGGCCGTCTCTTCTCACGCACCCTTTTCCGAAGCGAGTCGGCTCCGTTTGTAATGGAACTCCCTCCATATCGCATGCCGACCGGCAAGGGGCTTCTCATCCACATGTGGGAACGTGCGAGAATCTACCTCCAGAAGATGGGCGGCGTCATCCTTGTTGCCTCCGTGATTCTCTGGTTCCTCGGCGCCTTCCCAAAGACCGCAGATTTCTCGCGGGACTACGATGCTGAGATAGAGACGCTTCTGGCCCTCGGTAGCTCTGAGACGACCGAGCAGGTTGATGTGCTTGCGACGATGCGTGCGGCCGAGGAGATCGAGAACTCGTACATAGGAAGAACCGGAAAGGCCATAGAGCCCCTGATACGGCCGCTCGGGTTCACTTGGGAGATGGGAGTGAGCCTCATCACGGGTTTCGTGGCGAAGGAAGTCGTCGTGTCAACCATGGGCGTACTCTACCAGGTCGGCACTGACTCGGAGGACTCACTCGCAACGGCGATCAGTGCCCCGGAAAGCGGCATTACTCCTCTCGCAGCGTTCGGCTTCATGCTCTTTGTTCTCATCTACACTCCGTGCGTCGTCGCCATAATGGCCACGCGACGCGAGATCGGTACGCTGTGGATGTGGTTCTCCATCCTCTACCAGTTCGTGCTTGCCTGGCTTGTGAGCTTCGGCGTCTATAGGATCGGTCTTCTTTTCATCACGTAGCATCATTGTAAGGACGCGCGCAATGGAGAGAAGAAGCGTAGCGGCCGGGGCTGTGCTGGTCATTGCAGCGATCGCCGTTCTCGCACCTGCGGCCGCGGCACAGGCTCCGCCTGTGACTCGCTCGGTGGACGTCGCTGACACCGTTCACGGCGTCCGGATTCACGACCCCTACCGGTGGTTGGAGGATCTGGACTCTGAGGAGGTCCAGCAATGGGCCGATGCCCAGAGTGCCCGCACGGAGGCCCTTCTCTCACAAGTCCCCGGTCACAGTGACATATACGAGCGCTTGGGCGAACTCTTCGAGATCCCGGCGATAGGACAGCTCTGGCTGAGAGACGGCCGCCTCTTCTTCACGAGACGAGATCCCGAGAATGAACAGATGGTGCTCTATGTCCGTGACAACCCCGATGCGGATCCTCGCATCCTTATCGATCCCGACCTCTTGGGAGACGAGATTCCCGTTCACCTCGACTGGTGGCATCCGTCACTCGATGGACGGCTTCTCGCCTACGGGACATCCGTTGGCGGAAGCGAGCTGAGCACACTCCGGGTTCTCAACACGGACACGATGGAGCACCTTGAGGACGAGATATCGGGGACGCGCGCGGCCAGCATCGGTTGGGAGCCTGATGGTCTGGGGTTCTACTACACGCGATTCCCTCTGGCCGGCGACGTTCCGGACGACGAACTCTTCTATCACAGGACCATCTACCACCACACGCTCGGCGATGATCCCTCACTCGACCCTAAGATCTTCGCATACGAAGATGACATGACGGCGTGGCCCTCCCTTTCACTGTCACGCGATGGGCGTTTTCTTCTCATCTACGTCTATCTCGGCGCCGCGCGAAACGACATATACGTGAAGGATCTCGATCGCGGAGGCGACTTCATCCCCGTTGTCGAGGGACTTGATGCTCGATCGTACGGAGTTGTGATCGGCTCGCACTTCTACATGCTGACGACGCAGGATGCCCCGAACGGCAGGATTGTGCGTGTCGATCTCGATGATCCTGCCGCCATCGACTGGACCCCGGTCGTTCCGGAGTCTGAACACGCCATCCAGAGCTTCTCCGACGCAGGCGACATGCTGATGGTCCTCTACATGGAGAATGCGCAGTCGAGATTGCGCGTCTTCTCTCTGGAGGGTCGCTACGTCTCGGACGTATCCCTTCCAGCTCTTTCATCTGTGGCCGACTGGACCGCTGACCATACCGAGGATGATGTCTATTTCAATGTCACCTCGTTCCTGATTCCACCGACCGTCTTCCGCTACACGGTCTCAACGGGAGCCGTGTCGGAGGTGATGACCGTCGAGGCCCCCATCGACGTGACTCCCTACACCGCGGAACAGGTGTGGTACGAATCGAAGGACGGGACGCGGATCTCCATGTTCCTGGTCCACAGGAAAGATCTCACGCTTGACGGAACCAACCCCACTCTCTTGAGCGGCTACGGTGGATTCGCGGTTCCGATAAGGCCGGGGTTCGCGAGAAACCGATTTCTCTGGCTCGAGCGTGGCGGCGTCTTCGCCGCTCCCAATCTCAGGGGCGGCAACGAATACGGCGAGGACTGGCACCGGGGCGGCATGCTCGACATGAAGCAGAACTCATTCGATGATTTCATCGCCGCGGCCGAATGGCTGGCGAGCGCGGGCTACGCCGACAGCGACCATCTTGCTGTGTGGGGTGGGAGTAACGGTGGCCTTCTCGTCGGTGCCTTCATCACTCAACGCCCCGAGCTGGCTGCCGTCGCCATCTGCGATGTCCCACTTCTTGATATGGTTCGCTACCACACATTCTACGGCGCCCGTATCTGGACGGCCGAGTACGGAGACCCGGACAACCCGGACGAGTTTGACTACATCTACAAGTACTCACCGTATCATCGTGTTGACGAAACCGCCTCCTACCCGGCTGTCTTCTTCACTGCCGGGGAGTCCGATATGCGGGTCCATCCGTCTCACGCCATGAAGATGACCGCGAAACTGCAAGCACTGGCATCGCCGGACCGGCCGATTCTCCTGAGACTCGAACGCAATGCCGGCCACGGCCTTGCCGCGAGAATGAGTAGAATGCAGGAGCAGTACGCGGACTACTATTCTTTCCTCTTCATGTCGCTCGGTATCGAGGCGGATTGAGGCGCCTTTCAGCGCTTGCGGCCGCCCTGCTCAAGGGGGCCGCGATCACTCCTGCTTGCACTAAGCGTCATGCAACAGTAGAATAGCAATCGGATCATGATCTCCCAATCTCCCTCGGAGAGACCCCCGCTTTGCCGGCGAGGGCGCACGTTTGGGCACGCCCTGGCCTTTTGGGAGGGGTGCGCGCTGTTGAGATATGCGCAGGTTGTATTCGACAACGTCGCGTTCGCTCGCGGCTACAAGCCCGGATGGGGCTTCGCAGCTGTCATCCGCGGGTACTCGAAGACAGTACTCTTCGATACCGGCTCCGTGGGTGATACGTTGCTTTCGAACATGCTCACTCTGAATGTGTCTCCTTCAGAGATCGACGCTGTTTTCATATCACACACGCATGATGATCACATAGGAGGGCTCCACGCGTTCCTTCGCGCCAACCACAGGGTTGAGGTCTTCCTTCCTGAGGATGTAGCGATAGGAACCGTTGTGGCAATCGATGAGGCCGGCGCTCTCCCGACCGTCCTCGTATCTGAAGGAGAAATCCTGCCCGGCATTGGTACGACGGGCACCCTGGGGAAAAGACCTTCGGAGCAAGGCCTGGTGCTTGCCGGCAACGGCGCCGCAACACTCATCACTGGATGCGCCCATCCCGGTGTAGGCAAGCTGATTACGGCGGCCAGAGAATCTCTTGGTCTTCCGGTCAAGCTTGTCATAGGCGGCATGCATCTCGGCCAGAGCAGCAGAAGGAAGATCCTTGCACTTTCGAGGACCCTCAAGGATCTGGGTGTCGAGCAAGTTGCGCCGTCGCACTGCACGGGAGAAACCGGCATACAGATTCTTTCAGAGAGCTTTGGCAATGGATTCATAGACAGTGGGTTGGGGCGCCGGATCCAGCTAGTCTAGTGCCTGGCTCGGGCTCTACGGAGTTGTCGGAACGGGCGGCGGACAGACACTGGTTCCAAAGATGGAGATCCCTACGATCGGCTGGTGGGCCCTGTTTGCCGATCCTGATGGCATCCCGGTGAGTATCTCCGAGAGTGTCAACCCCCGCATGCGAGGGAGAGTTGATTGCCTGGAATCAGGTTGAAGCGAGAACTGACGCTCCTTGACGCATTCTGCATAGCGACAGGAGCCATGATAAGTTCCGGGCTCTTCGTGCTGCCGGGAATCGCTTATGCTGCAGCAGGCCCTGCAGTTGTTCTCGCGTTCCTCTTGGCAGGCATACTCGTCATCCCTGCGCTCCTGAGCAAGGCCGAGCTCGCGACGGCGATGCCAAAGGCGGGGGGAGCATACTTCTTCATTGAGCGCAGCCTCGGCGGCGCGTTCGGCACGATCGGGGGGATGGCCTCGTGGCTATCGCTGACTCTCAAGTCGGCATTCGCCCTCGTCGGTATGGGCTCCTTCGCCGTGCTGCTCTTCCCTCATATCGGCGTGTGGCAGGTCAAGGCCATTGCATCCGGCCTCTGTCTGGTCTTTGTGGTCATCAATCTGGTAGGCGCGCGCCACGCGGGGCGGTTTCAGTCGGTCCTTGTGATCGGACTCCTCGTCGCAATAGGGTATTTCATTGTACGTGGGCTTCCGTCCGTAAACGTTGAGAATTTCGCTCCGTTCATGCCGCACGGCACGTCTTCGCTCTTCGCCACAGCCGGACTCGTCTTCGTATCATACGGCGGCCTCACCAAGGTCAGTGGCGTGGCCGAAGAGGTCAGGAATCCGGGGCGCAACGTTCCGCTCGCGATGTTCCTCGCGTTCACAATTGTGACCGTCATCTACGTCTTGGCCATCTCCACTGCCGTCGGCACACTCCCCGCAAGCCTGCTCAGCGGTTCGCGGACTCCGATCTCTCTGGCGGCGGACGCTTTCGCAGGGCCGGTCGGACTTATCATCATGACCATCGCTGCCCTCATCGCCTTCACGACGACAGGCAATGCGGGCATACTGTCCGCATCGAGAACTCCCCTGGCCATGAGCCGTGACGGCCTTCTGCCGAGCAGCCTCGCACGGGTGAACTCACGGCACGGCACACCCCACGTGGCCATCCTCATGACCGGTGCCTTCATGATAGCTCTCATAGTCCTTCTCGATCTGGAAACACTCATCAAGACAGCCTCGACCATGAAGATCATTCTCTTCCTGCTCATGAATGTGGCAGTGATCATGATGCGGGAGAGTAAGATGCAGGGATACCGGCCGACTTTCCGGTCCCCTTTCTATCCATGGATACAGATCCTCGCCGTCGTCATATACGGCTTCCTTGTGTTCAAGATGGGAACACTGCCGCTCGTCATCACTGCCGCTTTCTTTGCCGGAAGCCTTCTCTGGTATGTCGTCTATGTCGGACTCCATGGGCGGCAGGACTCAGCTCTTATCCAGGTCGTACGGAGGATCACGTCTCGTGAACTCGGGACGTCTTCACTGGACGCGGAACTCAGAGAGATCCTTAAGGAACGCGATGAGATCGAGGAGGATCGCTTCGACGGGCTCGTCAAGACCTGCACGGTCATGGACATGGATCACGGGGAACCTGTCGATGCGTTCTTCAAGCGGCTCTCAAAGGTGCTCGGCCACGAGCTGAGGATGAGATCTGATGAGGTGTTTGATCTTCTTGTGAAGCGAGAAGCGGAGTCGACCACGGCGCTTCGCCCCGGGCTGGCCATTCCACATATCGTAGTTGAAGGCGAGGGCGTGTTCAGCATACTTCTCGCCCGCTCCCAGCAGGGCATCATGTTCTCTGATGACGTGCCGCCGGTGCACGCAGTGTTCGTGCTCATCGGCTCTCGGGGTGAGAGGAACTACCACCTGCGCGCGCTCATGCACATCGCGCAGATCACACAGCACTCAGATTTCGATCGCCGCTGGAAGGCCGCTCGCGGACCTGAGGATCTTCGGAGCATCGTCCTCCTGGGCGAGAGACGCCGCGACGTACGCGAAGCCTAAGCTCCCCCTCCGGTAACTCCCGGATCATCGGCCGGCACTGCCTGGTCGTCAGTTAGAGCCATCGCCTTGCCGGCTGATGCTGCCTGATCATCGATTGTCCCGGCGGCATCCGACTGCGGGCAGGCGCACGACACCGGATCGGGACCAAACGCCTTCTGCAAACTCGACGCCGGCATTATCCTATCACCGTCATTCAGCGCTACCTGGTTTCGCCCGTGCTCCTTCGCGTAGTACATCGCGCCGTCGGCACACGCAATGATCTCCTCCGGCGTCGATGCATGAGCTACCGGCCATGAAGCCACACCGAGACTGACCGTGATCGAGAGCGCCTTCCCACCCCACTCCACGGACGTTGCTTCGATCTGTCTCCTCAAGCGCTCAGCGGACTTGATTGCATCATTGAGACCCATGCCGGGTGCCACGATGAGAAGCTCTTCTCCGCCGTACCGACAGACGACATCACCGGACCGCACGCTCTTCTCAAGGACCGACGCCACCTCAATAAGGACGGCGTCGCCTGCGTCGTGTCCGAACGTATCGTTGAATCCCTTGAAATCATCTATGTCCAGCATGATGACGCTCAAGGGCACGCCGTGCCTCACGGAACGTGAGAATTCCTCTCCCAGTCTCCTCACTCCGAACCGGCGGTTGAGGAGCCGCGTCAGGTCGTCTATCGCTGCAAGGTCTTCGACCTTGCGATGCATGATCGCGGTGGCCAGGTAGGGGGCCACCTGCTTGCGCACGGCTTCCAGTAGATCTCGCTCTGCCTCCGTGATCTCATCTTGAGGACAGGCCACGACTACGAGTCCCACGGCCTTCTGTTCGGCGGTAAGAGGGATGAGCACTATCCCGCCGGGCTGCATCCTGCCCAGCGGCGTAGACGACGTGAACCATGTGTAGCCGTCCTTCTCCGGTGAGACGTGTATGATACTTCCGCTGCTCAGACACTGAGCTGTCAAACCATGCTCGACATCCAGCGTTTTCGGGAGATTCTCACCCACGTCAACCGCGAAGCTCGCCATGTACTCGAGCTTTGAATCCCGATCGACATAGATAACACCCGCCGCAGCGTCACAGATCCCTGATATTCCATCGAGGACCTTTAGCGATGTCTCAGTCAGGTCAACCGTGGTGGATAGTTCCGCCAAGAGACGGCGGGTCGTTGTCTCGGTTCTGATACGGCTACCGATGGCCTCGGTCATACTGTTGAATGCTTCAACCATGTCGCCGACAACATCGTTGCTTTTGACCTCGAGCAGACAGTCTGCCGTGCAGCCGGACTCCGTGCTCTCCGCAACGGCTACCGCCTCGTTGATGTGCCGCATCCCCGTCACCACTCCCGTCATGTGCCGGGAGACGAAGAACCTAAAAAGGAAGTAGTTGGCCACGCCCACGGTTATACCGGCGCCCATGCACATCGCGAAGAAGCGAAACGCCAATGCCTCAGGAATCCCCAGCACTACGGCCGTGAACGGCGGAAACACAACACCTATCACGGTGCCAAACAACAGCATCGAAATCAGTAGTTCCCTGAAAACGCTTCGTGTGGGACGGACGCGCGTATCTCTCCGCATTACTGAGCCTCCGATCAGTTTTCTCTGTGACTGCACCCTTGAGACAACTCAATGCAAGACACATACCACAACCTGTGTCTCGGGCCCAGAGCATCAAATGGCCAAGGACTCACCGGGCGACCAGGTTGGCCGGGTCATCCATCATCGGCTACGGCCGGCCTCTCCAGGCGCTGCGCGACCTGCCGACCGCAGCCCTCCCCCCTCAGTTGCCGCTGGAATGCCCCGCACTCAGGAGCTATCATCTGGATCTGATCTATTCCTGGAATGCGGAGGCTGCGAATGAAGATCGCGATGGCCCAGCTCAACTCCACCGTCGGGGACTTCGACGGAAACCTCTCGAAGATCGGTGATGCACTCACCTCGGTGAGTGCCGCGTCGCCCGATCTGCTTGTTCTTCCGGAGATGTTTCTGACGGGTTATCCCCCACAGGACCTACTGGAGAGGAGCTGGTTTATCGATGCTGCGGATGAGGCGCTGGAATCGCTGGCACAGCTTTCCACGCGCTATCCAAGCATCGGGATTCTGGTCGGCACGGTCCTGAGAACCGGACACGTCATAGGGAGGGGTCTCGTCAACTCCGCAGTGCTTCTTCTCGACGGACGCATCATGGCCGTCAGAGGCAAGTCCTTGCTTCCAACCTACGATGTCTTCGACGAAGCCCGTTACTTCGATGTCGCAGAATCCGTCGCCGGCTTCGCGTTTGCGGGCGAGGAACTCGGTGTCACCATATGCGAGGACGCGTGGAACGATCCGTCACTATGGCGCACGCGCATCTATGGCACGGACCCGGTTGAGGAACTTGCCGGAGCCGGTGTCAAGCTCCTCATCAATCTCTCCGCATCTCCATTCTATGCCGGGAAGGATGAGACCAGGTACCGCCTGATGTCGGGACATGCTGCACGGCACGGCATGACCGTGGTGCTCGTGAACCAGGTCGGCGGAAACGACGAACTCATCTTCGACGGACACAGCATGTGCGTCGCCCCTGACGGGTCCCTTCTCGAGTATCTGCCCGGATTCGAGGAGTCCGTGCGGATAGTGGACACCGAAAGCCGGGGCGGGACGGTCTTCACTCCCGACGCACCGGTCGCGTCCGTTCATTCCGCTCTCATCCTCGGTCTTCGCGACTACGTGAGGAAGTGTGGCTTCAGTAAGGTAGTAGTGGGCCTCTCCGGCGGCATAGACTCAGCCGTGGTGTCTGCGCTTGCAGCAGAAGCCCTGGGGGCTGAGAACGTGCTTGGAGTCACGATGCCGTCCCCCTACTCCTCCGAGGGCAGTATCACCGACTCCCGCGCGCTTGCATCGAGCCTCGGCATCGAGTTCGAGACGATCCCGATCGCGGCACTGTACTCATCCTATCTGGACTCGCTCGACAGTCACCTGAGCGGAGAGGGTGTCGGCGTCATGGAGGAAAACATTCAAGCGAGGATCCGCGGAAACATCCTGATGGCATTGAGCAATGAGCATGGGCATCTGCTTCTATCGACCGGCAACAAGAGTGAGGTTGCTGTGGGCTATTGCACCCTCTATGGGGACATGAGCGGGGGGCTCTCTGTCATCTCGGACGTCCCTAAGACGATGGTCTACGAGCTGGCAGGCCACATCAACTGCGACAGGGAGGTGATCCCGCGATCGACTATCTCAAAGCCGCCATCGGCGGAACTTAAGCCCCACCAGACAGACCAGGACACTCTCCCCCCCTATGATGTGCTGGACGCTATTCTCGACCAATACGTGGATCAAGGCTTGTCGCCGAGTCAGATCATAGCTTCAGGATTCGGCGCCGAGATTGTCAATTGGGTTGTGGATGCGGTGAACAGAAACGAATACAAACGCCGGCAGGCCGCCCCGGGTCTCAAGGTAACGAGCAAAGCGTTTGGAATGGGCCGGCGGATGCCGATCGCAGCGAAGTACCGGCCATAAGCGGCAGACCGTGCCAACTACTTGCGCGGACCCGGACAAGACCAGGCAGATCCGACAGACGGCATACACGGAGGCCAGACAACGTGAAAGATGCACGCTATGAGAAGTTCGCAAAGGTTCTTGTGCACTACTGCCTCGACATGCAGAAGGGAGATCTCTTCAGGATCAACACCTCTGCTTTGGCTGAGCCCTTGGTGAAGGAAGTCTACGCGGAGGCTCTGCGAGCCGGAGCGCATCCCTTCGTCAGGATGAGTCTCCCGGAGCTCGACGGCATTTTCTACGAGACCGCGAAGAAACACCAGCTCTCCTTCGTCAACCCGATCCACAAGTTCGACATGGAGACGATCGACAAGATGCTGTCCATCCGGGCATCAGTCAACACCAAGTCGCTGAGCAATGTCGACCCGAAGAAGCAGTCCAGCGCCAGGAGAGCTCAGCACGATATCTTCAGGACCTTCATGGAGCGTTCAAGTGCGAAGGAGCTGACATGGAGTACGACACAGTTCCCCTGCCAGGCGTCGGCACAGGACGCGGAGATGTCGCTCTCAGAGTATGAGGACTTCGTGTTCAGTGCGTGCATGCTCCACAGAAAGGACCCTGTGGCAGCATGGAGGGGCGTTCACAGGAAGCAGGCGAAGTTCTGCAGATTCCTGAACGGGCGGAAGACCATCCGAATCGTCCGGGAGGGCACGGATCTCACAATGCGCGTCGAGGGAAGAACCTGGATCAACAGTGACGGCAGAACCAACATGCCGTCCGGTGAGGTTTTCACGGGGCCGATAGAGGACTCCGTCGAGGGGACGATTCTGTATTCCTTCCCCGCGATATGGAGTGGACACGAAGTCCACGGCGTGCGATTGACCTTCAAGAAGGGCAAGGTTGTGAAGGCCACGGCGGATAAGGGCGAGGATTTCCTTCGCGCGACACTCGACACCGATGAGGGATCGCGTTTCGTGGGCGAGGTTGCCGTGGGAACAAACTACAACATTCAACGCTTCACAAAGAACATCCTCTTCGATGAAAAGATCGGCGGGACCATCCATATTGCCGTGGGCGCCTCCTATCCGAAATCCGGAGGCCTCAACAAGTCCTCCGTGCACTGGGACATGATCACTGACATGCGCGACGGAGGGAAGATCTACGCCGATGGGAAGCTTTTCTACAAGGACGGCCAGTTCGTCATCGACTAGCGAAGCACCGGAGGAACCATGAGAGACGAGAGATACGCAAAGCTGGCCGATGTTCTGGTCAACTACTCGGTCACCGTCCAAAAGAACGACCTTGTTGAGATCAACGGTTCCCACCTGGCAGAACCGCTCATCAGGGAGGTCTACAGCGAGGTCCTGAAGGCGGGAGGTCATCCCTATCTTCGGCTGCATTTCCCCTCGCTCGCCAAGATCTACTTCAGAACGGCGAAGCAGCACCAACTCAAGTATGTGAGTCCGATAACGGAATTCGCAACCGAGAAGGTCGACAAGGTCATCTCTCTCTGGGCGGATGAGAACACGAAGGCTCTCACAACAACCGACCCGAAGAAGATGGCAGTCGCCGGCGGCGCGCGTCAGAAGGTATTCGCGCGTTTCCTCGAGCGCGAGGCGGCGGGCGAGCTCAAGTGGGTCGGTACACAGTTTCCCTGCAACGCCTCAGCTCAAGACGCAGAGATGTCGCTCGATGAGTACGAGGACTTCGTGCTCCGAGCGTGCATGGTCCATGTGAAGGATCCCATTGCGGCCTGGAGACGAGTCCACAACAAGCAGGAAAAGATCTGCAAGATCCTCAACACAAAGAAGAAGATCCGTGTCGTTGCCAAGGGCACCGACCTGACAATGAACGTTGCCGGGCGCAAGTGGATAAACTGTGACGGCGGCGCGAACATGCCCGATGGTGAGATCTTCACGGGACCCATAGAGGACTCAGTGGAGGGCAAGATATCTTTCTCCTTCCCCGCATGCTACGCCGGCCGCGAGGTGCACAACGTAACGCTGACATTCAAGAAGGGCAAGGTTGTCAAGGCGACCGCCGGCAAGGGCAGGGACTTCCTGCTCGCCACACTCGACACGGACGAGGGAGCAAGACGTGTCGGTGAATTCGCCGTCGGAACGAACTACTCCATTCAGACGTTCACGAAGAACACGCTTTTCGATGAGAAGATCGGCGGAACGATACACATGGCCGTCGGCGCGTCGCTTCCGGAATCCGGCGGCACGAACATGTCGGGTGTACACTGGGACATGGTGAATGACATGAGGGACGGCGGGGTGATCTATGCCGACGGAAAGGTCATCTATCGCAACGGTAAGTTCGCTTTCGCGTAGGGAGCCCCTGGAAGGAGAAGCCTGTGGATTGGTCACAGCTGATTAATATGGAGAGCATAGCCACGTGGGTAATGAAAACGGGACTCCGCATACTCGGCATTGCGATCGGCGCCTACATCACGACCCACCTCGCCGCGCTTGTGACTCGCAGAGTCGAGCGCGCCTTCGATGACGATGACCCCTCGACAATGAACGAACGCGAGAAGCGTGCTGCAACGCTGGGAAAAGTCCTCAGAAACCTCCTCAGGATAGTCGTATGGTCAATAGCTCTTCTGATGATTCTGAAGGAACTGAAGATCGACATCGGACCTCTTCTTGCCGGCGTTGGAATAGTCGGACTCGCCGTCGGTTTCGGAGCCCAGTCGCTCGTCAAGGACATAGTCGCAGGGATGTTCATTCTAGTCGAGAATCAGTACGACGTTGGGGACGTCATCAAAGTGGCCGGCGCCTCGGGCAAGGTCGAGAAGGTGACCCTGAGATCAACGAGACTCCGTGACGCAGAGGGCAAGGTCCACATCATTCCCAACGGCAGCATGGATGTCGTTACGAACATGACGAAGCGGTACTCCCGGTTTGTGCTCGATATCGGTGTGGCCTACAAGGAGGATGTGGACGAGGTCATGGCGCTTCTCAAGGAGATTGGCGCCGAGCTTCAGGCGGATCCGGAGTTCGGCGGGAAGATCCTGGAGCCTCTTCAGGTTCTTGGCGTACAGGACCTTGCTGATTCCGCAGTTGTCATACGATCGCTCTTCACGACGAAGCCCATGGAGCAATGGGGAATCGGACGTGAGTTCCGCCGCAGGATCAAGAACACGTTTGATGCCAAGGGCATCGAGATCCCATTCCCCCACCAGACTATCTATCTCGGCGAGGCCGAGCCGGCGAGTGGGCGATTGAAGGTGGAGCTGGTCGGTGATGGAGATCTCGTAGAGAAACCTGTTTTCAGCTCGGGGTCACATCGTGCACGGGCCACGAATTCGCACCAACCGGACCCATCCGGTGGGTTGATCGACGCGGAAGACTGATGCATCATCAGGAGGAAACGATGTTCAGAAGCATTCTGGTGGCGGTTGACGGTTCAACCAACGCCGATCGCGCCGTAGCCGCGGCAGCGGAGATAGCCAAGGTCCACGGCTCGAAAATGACCATCTCCCACGTGTTCTACATCCCGGAGCATTATCGTTCGGACATGAGCGGACCGTTGCGCGAGTCCGTTCGTCATGACGGTGAGGAGATCCTTGCCCATGCAGCAAAGGTTGCAGCCAAGGAAGGTGTGGAGGTGGAGACGAAGCTCGTAAGCGAAGGACACCCTGCCGAGGCGATCATCCGACTTGCCGAGGAGTTGGGAGTCGGGTTGCTCGTCGCAGGCGCCCGTGGACGCGCGCAAGATGATACGCGACCCATGGGCTCGATCGCCACAGCGATTCTCCTTGGTGCCGGATGTTCGGTTCTTCTTGTGAAGAAGGACAAGGCTGCTGACTAGCGGCGAGCGGCGGCGGCCAGGGAAAGAGCCGACAGAAACTCGTAGACTTCGTGGGTATCTCTTACGAACAGAGACGCGACTGATGGGCGAGGCTTGTCGGCCACGAGGATGGTGATTGCACCCGGAGCCCATTCGTCGTCGTCACCGCCTACCATGAACCAGGGTTCCATACCGGCGTCCTCGTCCGACCACAGCTTGACCGCGGCGAACGCATCCTCGTCCGTCACATCATCCCCCATGTAGATGGTGAGCTCAAGATCCGGATCCGCATCCGTCAACATGAGAGAGAGCACGTTCCCCTTGCTCCACCCCGCGATCTGTGCCTCCACGATGTCGTCTCCATAGAGTATCTCCAGAATGCGCAGCGCGTCGTGCCGCTTCACAAGCTCGGCGAAGTGCCGAACCGCCCGGCTCCCGGCCTCCCGAGCCAAGCCGCGAGTATGAAGCACGAGGCCATAGCCACGATTCTCCAGCCAGGCACCGGAGTTCGAATCGAGCAACCGCGACATCTCCAACTCTATGCGGTGGATGAGTTCTGAGGCATCGCCCATCTCAACCGGGTGATGGATGGGCAGACCGGGCATCGCTATCTCAAAACCTCGCTGCCCTATGAGCCCTAAGCCGGGAACATCAACGAGTGTTCTGAGCTCCGCGACGGGCCGACTGCTCACGACGAACACGGAGAACCCCTCCGCTTCGCAGAGTTCCCTGAGCCTATCGAGAACGTCTTCTGATGGCCGGACGAGAGCGTCTCTGGTTCCCGAGACGAGTGTTCCGTCATAGTCAACGAACAGTCTGACGCGGACAGCCCCACTCAGTGCAAGGGACAAGAGATCGGTCTCTTCGGAGAGATGTCTCGGGTATTCCAGTTCCACCGTCTTCAGCACAGTTCTGATGCTCCGTGAACGGACAAAGAAAAACCGGGGCGGCAAGCAAGCCGAATGTTAGCACATGACTAACCGCCCCGGTATGTTCAACATCTACTTGAGAAGAACCATCCTCTTCTCGACCACTCTGTCACCGGCGCTCACCCTGTAGAGGTAGACGCCGCTCGCGACCTTCTGGCCTCTGTCGTTGGTGCCGTCCCAGACGATCGACTTGCAGCCAGGCTCCTGATGCTCATCAACGAGCACGCTGACACGCTTGCCGGCGACATTGTAGACCTCAACGGTCACACGCGCCGACTCAGGCAGCTGGTAGCTGATGGCCGTCATTGGATTAAACGGGTTCGGAACGTTCTGCAGGACAGCGAACGTGTGAGGAGTGACAGGATCCTCAACATCCGTGCCGCCACCCGAACTCGTTATGTTGATGTCATCGACGTACCACCCCTCTTCGGTGACATATCCGTCCGATACAAACCGGAACCGGATCTGAACTGTCCCGCCTTCGTAGGCCGAAAGGTCGAACGTCTCCTGTCTCCAGCTGATACTCCCTGACCAGCACGGCGTGCCGGTCGGGAGTGGATTGGAGGCGTTGTCGTTCTTGGCGTGCGAGTACCCGCCGTCTGGTGTGAGTCCCACCCACAAAGCGCCGCCGTCATCGGAGATCTGAACCAGGCCGCAATCCCACGCCGAGGTTGAGCTCTCCTCCTCAGCATCCATCCAGTGCCACATGGTCATCTGCCCATCGGCGCCGATGCAGAGTTCCTGCGTGTACAGGGCGCCATCAGCCGAGTCCGTGTAGTTGGCAGAACCGTTTCCTCCGAACTTCCAGCTGTGGCTTGTCGAGTTGCTTCTGTACGTATCGATGTGCCACTGATCTGTGAATCCACCGGTCACATTGCTGTGTGTCCATTCACCCTGACCGGACTCGACGTCGTCCGCAAATTCACTACCGGCCGTGGAGATGCTGAATAAGGCGCTGCTCGTGTAACCCCAGTCACCCACAACATCCACATCGAAATCGATCGAGTAATAATCGGGCGTGTCCGGCAGGAGAGTTATCGAGAAACCGGTGAAGTCTCCCACCACACCGGCGTTGATGAACGGAAGGGTGTCCGTCGCATTGTTCATCTGAATGTACGGGCTACTGGTCGAGATGGTTGCCGTGAGCCCGGAGGCCCGCGCGCTCCCGTCGTTCAGAAGCGACACTGAGATATCGATTGTCTCACCCGCCTCAAGACACCCATTCCCGTTGCTCGGAGCATCGCTGGCCTCATGGTCGGCGTAGATCAGATCGGGAGCTGAAACCTGTACGGTAAGGCCGGACAGCCAGCTCATCCTGGTATCGTCGGATTCAATAGCAAGATCGAATGTGATGACCTCACCGTCCGGAGCATTGGACGCGATCACGATACAATAGTCATCGTACGACAGCGCCGTGGCTGTGGCCGCGATGTTACCGTACTCTTCATAGTCATCGGTAATCGCCGCGTAGCCGCTTGTCGTACTGAGAGTCGCGCGCACGTTGGTAGCGGGATCGCTGCCGACATTCTCAAGTGTCGTAGGAAGCTCAATCGTCTCCCCCGCATTCGCGATGGCGTCGTCGTTACCGTTACTCTCGCCGCTCGTATCGTCGTCCACCGTGCTGTCGTTGTAGACAACATACGGCCCCGACGCCGGGACAACCTCAAGATCGCCCGTCCAGACGAGCCGGTCGTGCGCGTTCACCTTGATGTAGAGCGTGCCCGGAACCTGCGGATCAGGACTCAGTGTGACCTGTCCGGCCGCATTAGTGATTCCGGTGGCATAGACGGAGTAGTCATCGTAGTAGACCGTCACGACAGCACCTACGACGGCCGCCCTGCTCCCGTCGGAGACAGTGACCACTATGTCAGGCTGACAAACGACCATGCCGCTCGGGTGCGAGACATTCATCGCTATCGGTGAAGCGGTCCAGAGATGCATTGCCGGATCACCGAAGAGGTTCAGCTCGTAGAAGCACCACCTGTTCCCGCCGTAGGCGAGATTCCAGATGACATCTACCTTCGAGTCACTGTTCACGAAGCCGAGTGGGTAGATATCCTCGTCGAATATCGCATCGAAGAACTCGCGGTGGAAGAACTGCGACGAACCGTTGGTTCCTCCTGGATCACCGAGACCGTAGCGCGAGTTCAGAACGCAGGCAACTGCGCCATCGTCATCACAGTTGAACTCCTCGCCGAAGCAATCGCCGGTGTAGTCACCAGTGTCCATCCGGTTATCGAACGACCCGTTGTAGCAGCCCTGCGAGTAGAAGAAGTTGTACGTGTGAACGGTCCCGTCGTTGTCGAAGGAAGGGATATCCGCGTTGTACATCCTCGCCGAGTACTGAACACCACAGTGCCCGAGGTGATTGACAATGTTGATGCCGTTTTCCATCAAGCTGATGAGCGTGCTCTTGCTCCATGTGCCGCCGTCCATGTCGTAGAGGGTGTCCACGTTCATTGTGCCCGGGAAGCCGACGGTCGTGTAGCCGTTGGCGCTCGAGCCGAGCCTGATCTGCTCCATGTACGTACCACCATAGGTGAGCGGACTTGACCAGAGCAGCTCGCCGACCATCAGCGCCTCGTCGCTCTCGGATACGACCGGCGAGTTGACGTAGCGCATCACCTTGGTAACGAAGTTCTGAACGTGCGTGGCATTGCTGGCGCAGGCGCGGCCGACACCGATTTCAGGATAGAGATCGTCCTCACCGGGCTCTCCCCAGCGGCCGTCGCCATCATCGTTCCAATTCCCGTCGAGGCAGCTGTAGTAGAGATCGGCGGGTATGTCTTCATCCGTGTACCCGTAGGTCGTCGTTGAGTAGAGACCCCTGTGCGGGATGCCGTTCGCGTCACGGGCGTCACCGACCAGGAGTACGTACTCGACATCCCACGTGCCGTACGCATCGATTATGAAGTTGCGAATCTGATCCTGCTCATCGACGCCGGTGTAGTTGGTCTGGATCCACGAGCTCAGGAAGATCGCAGCCTTGTGTCCCATCGTCGTCTCGAAGTCGACGAGCGTGTCGAGATACTCGTCCCACGACTCGGTCGTGATAATGAGGTATGTGTAAGCGTCGGCCGGATCAAGAGCGCGGCTTCCGGAGTACACGCGCTCTACACTTCTGTAGGCCGCCAGATCGCTCGCGTTGTCGATCATCCGCTCCACGCGAACCATGGTCGACTCATCGTGTCTGATCATCTTCTCGACATTGAATCTCGCGTCCGTCTCCGGCGCCGTCGTCACGACAACGTCCATGCTTGAGTAGTACGAGAGCTCTCCTGTCTCCGGGACATACTCGACAGGGTGAAGCGCGATGTTGGCGATGCTGTAGCCGCGGAACGACCCGACGGTTTCCTCGTCGTGAGTCCGTCCCGGGTACGCGCCGCGGACGTTGTAGACATCGGGATTCGGCACGATGATGTCGATGGGCCCCGTGAAGCTCAGCGGATACTGCATCTGCCCCGGCTCGACAATGAAACCGTCGCCGAGAGCCAGCTTCTCACCGGGTACGATCGTCACATCAGTGACAACCTCACCGGGCGGCAGCAGAATCCGTGCACCCATCATGGGCAGAACCGGGGCGCCCGGGTCACCGTAGTGCCACGCGCCGTCAATCTGAACGCTAACGTAGTCGCCGACCGATTTCACCACGGGCTCGGTGAACTCGTAGTGCTGCGTAACAATGCCGGCGACTGCGCTGCCGGCCACGAGGAAAGCACCTACGATCGCGATAGCCGCAACCGGGGCCATCCGGACTCGAGCCAAAACCATCTCGTCCTCCTCCAACGGTGGGTCTCCGCGCCGCCGCGACGCAGTCTCCCTTTCCATAGGTCTAGGCAGATAGCTATGCCATCGTCTACCGGACACTTTCAGTGGAGGCCCGCGACAACACCAGAAACGCACCGGTTCCATCGCGGGTCAACATCATGTCGCTTCCACCGTGCGGCAATCTGGGTGGAAACGCCGTAATCTCTAATAGGTTATAACACTTAGCAAGTCCATATTCAAAGGGAAACGGTTCCTGTGGTATGATTCGCTAATATTGACGCGGTGAGGATAGGAGTATACTGCATGTGATTCGGTATCTACCTACCCAAACAGAGCAGTTTCACAGCCACCGCCAAGTACGCGTCTTGCCGCTATAAAGAGACGCGACCGGCGATACGGACGCCGTCCGGCGCGCTCTTAAACCCCTCCCCGGGGACACGTGTCAAGACAATGTAGCTCTCCCCCATGCAGCACGCGCGGACCATCTCCTGAACATGAAACATAAGGACTCGACCCAGGGACCCGGCATAACCATGTGAGCGGCCCCTCAGTTATTATCAAGGCGCCTTGCTCTTCCTACTCGACTCACACTCCCCCTGTCCCCCTCTAGCCTGGTAGCGGGTCATTGTCCCAGCGGCGGCCCGCTGCTGTTCTCCGGCCGGACTTCCGCTTGCGAAGGCGCACCACTGCCGTGTACAATAGGGCTCGTCTCCGAAAAGCCAAATCATCTATTGCCCCATCGGCTGGACCGTGACCAGACGCGGCGCCAGTTTCTTTCAGCACGCGCGCACGACCATCCGATGAATCCATCCCACCGCCGGCGTCGTCTCATCGATGGCGCCGGCGAGCGGTCAGATGGGAAGACTCACCCGATGACCTCCGAGATCGAGAAGCTGATCATCCGCCCGGCGCGCCTCACCGATCGCGATGCGATCTTCGCGATGTCGAAGGAGATCTGGGGCGGAACCGACTACTTACATCTGGTCTGGGACAAGTGGTTCGTAGACCCGAACGGTGGACTTCTGACCGTGACTCTCGAAGGAGAACCCGTCGGCGTCTCGAAGGTCACTCTTCTTGCACCCGGAGAGGTCTGGCTCGAAGGACTCAGGCTTCACCCCCGACTTCACGGCCACGGACTCACGAAGCAGATCAACCGCTACTCATTCCAAGTGGCTGCGAAGCATCACCCGAGGAGCATCCGGTACTCGACCGGCGCCGGGAACGCCGCTTCTCGCCATCTCGGTGAGAGCCGTGGATTCTGGCTAATAGCAAGAGCACGATGGATGTGGGGGAAGGCACGGAAGCGGGGCCGGCTGAACAGTCGACCTGCTCAGGTTCGTGAACTCAATGCCGTCTTCAGGTTCATCACAGACAGCGATTGCTGCAGGGCCACTGGCGGCCTCTACGGCCAGGGCTGGAAGTTCCCCGAGCTCACACGGACTCGCGTGCGAGACCTGATCACCAAGGAGCGCGTGTTGATATACCCGAAGCTGGGACACCTCACGGCTGTGGCCATCTACGACATCGGCGCGATCGATGGTGATGTGTGCCTTGGATTCATCGACGGGCCCGGCTCTCAGGTCGGTACTCTCGCACGTGATGTGCTCCGCATCGCAGGAGGGCTTGGAGATAGCGACGCAAGCGCCATGCTGCCGGACGGGCGGCAGGCCGATCTTGTGTTCAATGCCGGCTTCAACCTGATAGAACCCGCGCGGGCAGTGGTCTACGAACTCGGGGCCAGGGGATTCTCCGACAGCGGGGAGTCGTTCGAGGCAACCATGTGGCGAGCGCTCTACTCCGCTGAGGAGAGTATCGCCGATGCCCTCACAGGTCTTCTGGTTGCACGCGCTTCCCGGGAGCTTGCCGGACAGAACGTCCGCGATTTCGTAGTGCGGCATCTACTGCCCGGGACCCAGAAGGAGATGTACGGAAAGCTGGAGGTCTTGACGACGAGGCTCAAAACTTATGAGCTTCGCAATATCGCACGAGCGATCTTCGAGCACTTCATGACCGAGTACGGTATGGCTGGAGAGTTCGTTCGCTTCGGCAAGACCAGTGTCTCATTTGTGTATCGCGGGAGAAAGATCGCTGCGATGCGTCCTAACTCTCGTTCGTTCGACCTTATTCTCGGCCCCGGCGCCGGGCCATGCTTCCCTCGTGAATTCAGCCCGTCTGCCGACTCCGTCCGCCTGGATGAGCGCCACTTCGATCCCGATACGGAGATGTATGAATCCGTGACGCTCCGCCTCTCAAAAGAAGAGCACGGACGAAGCGCCCGGGCGGCGATCGACACGCTGATGCGGCGCGCCCTGGGCAATGGCGCGTAGGCGCGCCCTGGGCAATGGCGCGTAGGCGCGCTGCCGGAAGCATCTTACGACGCAACATGCAACAGGGGGCGCTCCGTCAAACGGGACGCCCCCTCGCTTCATCTACTTCTATGTCGCTACTTCTTCTTGGCTGAACGGCGCGCTGCCTTCTTCTTTGGCTTCGCCCTTTTCGCGGCGACTCTTTTCTTCGGCTTCGCCGCTGCCTTCTTCTTCGGCCTTGCGGCCGCCTTCTTCCTGGATGCCACCTTCTTCACGGGCTTGGCAGCAGCCTTACCAAGTGCTTGAGAACCCATCTTTTTCATTTTGAGATCGTAGAGTCTCTTGGCCTCCAGAGCGATATGCTCCGCGGAAACCTCGAACTCCTTCACGAGTTCCCACGCCGCTCCGGACTCGCCGAAGCGATCCTTCACACCGATCATACCGACAACGATTGGCTTGCCGTAGGCCTTGGTGCTCCTCGTGATAGCAGCCGCAACCTTGTTCCCAAACCCGCCGATCTGATGCTCCTCGGCAGTCACGACAACGCCCGTCTCGACGGCAGCCCTTACGATGGCGGTCTTATCGAGCGGCTTGATGGTGTGAACGTTCACAACCCTGGTCTCAATACCGAAGTCCGCCTTGAGAATCCACGCGGCCCTCATAGCTTCAGGTACTGATGGGCCACAAGCGATGATCGAGATGTCCTCACCCTCGTTCTTGTACTTAGACGCGAGCGTGTGGTCAAACGCGTCCTTGAACCTCGCCTTGGCGCCCCGGAAGCGAATGACGTTGGCCTTGCCGTACTTGTACGGTGTCTTCATGTCCGTGACGACCGGGGTCGCCTCACGGGCGAACCGCACGTACTTCGGACCCTTCACCTTGAAGAGCAGGTGCTCGGTCGCACGCTTTGTCTCGAGAGCGTCGCACGGAGCGACAACGTGCATCCCTGGGATGCCGCACATCTGAAAGAACTCCTCGAGCGCCTGATGTGTCGCACCGTCAGGACCGACCGACACCCCACCGTGCGCCCCCGCGATCATGACATTGAAGTCGCCGTAAGCCACTGTCGTGCGAAGCTGATCGAGGTTCCGTCCGGACGCAAACACTCCGTACGTTCCGAAGACGGGAAGCTTACCCTCCTTGGCAAATCCTGCCGCCACCGCGGTTCCTGACTGCTCGGCGATACCCATCGAGAACCAGCGATCCATGCGGCCCGGATGATTCTCATAGAACTGGCTGATCGTGATCGATCCGGAGATATCAGCCCCCAGGCACACCACGCGCTTGTCGTCGCCGTGCTCGGCGAGGGCCCGACCGAATCCCTTCCTTGTGGGATCCATGTCGACCTTCATGTTCCTGGTCTTGTTCCAGAAGTAATCCTTCGAGAACTCGGGCTGCTTGAGCGCGAGCTTCTTCTCTGCCTTCTTCTGCCAGTCGGAAGCCTTCTGGAGCATGCGCTTCACAGGAATCTTCTTCTCAACGCCAAGCTGCTTGAGACCGTCCCGCATCTGCCCCGCGCTCGGCGTCTTGCCGTGCCAGCCGGCCACATCTTCCATGAAATCGACTCCCTTGCCCTTGACCGTGTGGGCAAGGATGAGCGTCGGCTTGTTCTTGACCTGCCGCGCCATGCCGAACGCGTCGACGATCTCCTGCATGTCGTGGCCGTCGCACTCGACGACCTCCCAGCCGAAGGCGCGGTACTTCTCCACAAGACAGTCCACATCCATCACATCCTCGACCCAACCATCGATCTGGAGCCGGTTCTTGTCGATGATGGCGCAGAGATTGTCGAGCTTGTAGTGTGCCGCCTCCATCACGGCTTCCCAGACCTGGCCTTCCTGCTGCTCGCCGTCGCCCATGATGCAGTAGACGCGGTTGTCGCGCTTGTCGAGGCGCGCCGCGAGAGCGAGCCCGATTGCTACAGAGAGCCCCTGTCCCAGGGAGCCACTTGAAACCTCAACGCCGTCGAGCTTCAACCAGTGTGGATGTCCCTGGAACGGCGAGTAGAGCTTCCTGAGCGTGACGACGTCTTCGATGTTGAAGTACCCGGCCATGCCGAGACCGATGTAGAGCGCCGGTGCCTTGTGTCCGGCCGACCAGATGATGCGGTCACGGTTCTTCCAGAGCGCATCCTTGGGATCATGGTTGGCCTCGTGCAGATAGAGCGCGGCTGTGATGTCCATGATCGAGAGCGTTCCGCCGGAGTGACCCGACCCGGCCGCGCAGAGCGTGACCAAGTTGTATCCCCGCATGAGGCTCGCCGCGTCCTCCAGCTGCTCGACCGTATACTGCTTGCGAATCTTGCCGGCCTTCGAGTTCATGATCGGCATGCTCGTCCTCCTTCTCCTCTTTCACTGGACGCAGGACGTGACTCTCCGCACGAGCTGTGCGCGTCTGTCGTCCCGCGTTGCCTGTCCCAGCTCTGATTCCTATGCCTGCAGTCTGCTTGTTTCAGAAAGGGCCCTTGATTCGGGCTGATTCTCAACATGGAAGCGTAGCACGCACGTGTGACGGGTGTAAAGAGAGATAGCCGGAGGCGGTCAAGGTCACGACATGTCGCCTCTGTTTTCCTCCCTTGACAAGATATAGCGAATCGTGCTAGCGTTTGTTTGCGACCGGATCGCGCCGCCATGACGGGCGGTCGCTCCGGCGTTGTTCTTAGGTACCCCGAAAGCTCAACGCCCAAGCCCGCCCCCTCCAAGAACACTGCGAAAGGAGTCTCCACATGCGACTCGGAACGCGTGTCGTGTTCGCCTCCGTAACAGCCACAGTAGTAGTCGCGCTTATCGTCGCGCCGGCCATCTTCGCGTCATCCATGACAGCGCCGTCACCATCCCGGGATATCGATTGGTACGAGTGGTGGCACGATGACGGAGAGCTGGTACTCCACGTCTGCAACATCGGCCTCCTGGGAACGTTCGGCGCCGGCGACGGACCGTCAGCCGAGTGGCCGAAGGCTAGTGGCTACGAACATCTCTATGTGGCTGGACCGTGGATAGGAGCAAAGGTGAATGGGGACTCGCTCGTCACTACAGCTGCCTACGCGATGGAGTTTCGCCCGAAGCTCGACGATCCGATCTTCCACGTCTACGCGGGTACCGGATACGCTCCTCCGGGCTTCCGATTCCACAACGATGACGGCGACAGTCTGATCGACGAGGAACGCCTCGACGGCATCGATAATGATGGCGATGGGTTGATCGATGAGGATTACGGCGGCATCTCCAGGCAGATGTACGCGCGGACGTATTTTGACACCGTAGATCTTGGGGACCCTCCCCCGATAGAAGCCCATATACCGATAGGCATCGAGGTGCACGAAGAGACGTTCGCCTGGGGCGAGGATGACCGTGACGATTTCGTCGGCGTGAGATACCACATCACGAACATCTCAGGAGCTCCGCTCGACGATGTCTTTGTTGGTCTCCTGGCAGATCCTGACGTGGGAAATGGTACAGCCATGAACTGGGCCGATGATGCGACCGGGTACATCGACACCGTGGCCGCACCGGGGCTTGAGGGCCACTACCCTCCCGTGAGGATCACGATGGTGTACGCGTGGGATTTCCCCGGCGGCGATGACGGCGATTGGGACGGTCTCGTAGGATTCGTGCTTCTTGGCCACCCGATCGATGCAGCCGGGGTGAACGCTCCGATCTCTGTTGAACCACGCGCCGTCAGGACTTGGGGACAGGCCGCCGGAGGGCCTCCCGCTGATCCCGCCAGCGACGCGGAGCGGTACGTCTATCTCAGCGAGCCCGGCATCTATCTCGAGGACGTTGAGCCGAAGGACTGGCGAACCACGATCTCCGCCGGGCCGTTCAGCAACGTCCAGGATGGTGAGACCTTCGTGGTCGATTTCGCCGTCGTGTGCGGAGCAGGAATGGACGAACTCCTCGAGCACGCCGCCACGGCCGCCACGATCTACAAGGGGTACTATCACAAGAAGCTCGGTCGCCAGGTCCGCTGGGCGTTGATCAACGACTACATCCCTACCTGGAACCAGTCGGCGACAGGCTCGCTGCTTGCGGCTGAGGGACGAAGCGGAGCCGACAGCTATGGCGCCGTCTATCTGGCGCCTCCAGCCCCGAACCCGTTTAGGAACACGTGTCATTTTGGATTCTCCATTCCTACCCAAGCACACGTCGAACTCGCCGTGTACGATGCCGGAGGACGAAAGGTCGCGACGATTGTTGATGCAGTGTTGTCCTTGGGAATGCACGAGGCTCAGTGGAATGGCCGTGGCATCGGCAACGAGGAGGTGGCTGCAGGCGTCTACTTCATCAGGCTCAATACCGCAGACACAGAGATCTCCTCGAAGATAGTGATTCTCCGCTAGCGGAAACCGGCGGGCGGGTTGAACGCTGGTCGATGCTTGGCGGCCTGACCGTAGCGTTGCGGCAGAGAACGTCTTTCGGACAAACGAACCGGGCCCGGCACTAGCTATGCCGGACCCGGCTGTTTCGCGCACTGCGCGAACCGGATCCATCACGACGTTCAGCGCGCAACCACACCCATCTTCCTCAGGCGCTCCGCCTCAGGTTTCGATAGCCGTACGCGCATCACAGTCGATTCATCCCCCACTTCCTTCGACAGCACCTCACCCCGTTCGTGAAAGAGAGCCATCGTCCTGCCGTCATCGTTGGGCACCGTCGCTTCGATTATCTCCTCCTGATCCTCAACGAAGGCGCGCATCGCTTCCCGCACATCATCGAGCCCAGAGCCTTCCGTTGCGCTCGTGAAGACCGCCCCCGGATACATCCTCCCAAGGCGATCAAGCGCTCCATCGTCATGCACGCGGTCGGTCTTATTGAACACGATCCGCGTCGGTTTGCCGCGCGCTCCGATATCTGAGATCACGGCTTCCGCCAGTTCCAGATAGCGCTCGCAATTGGCTCGCGACACGTCAACCACGTGAAGCAGGAGGTCCGCATCCGCGACCTCTTCAAGCGTTGCGTGGAAACTGTTGACGAGATGATGTGGTATTTTCTTGATGAGCCCGACGGTATCGGTCAAGAGCGCCGCATGCCCGCCCGGCAGATCTATTCTACGTGTCGTCGCATCGAGCGTCGCAAAGAGAAGATCCTCGGTCAACACGCTCGCTCCGGAAAGCGCGTTCATGACTGAGGACTTGCCGGCGTTCGTGTAGCCAACAAGCGCCACACGCGTCATCGCACTCCTCTGCTTGCGTTGCTCCGCTCGGTCCACATCCACCCCCTTGAGGGTCTTCTTCAGTACCTTGACGCGCTGCCGGACGAGGCGGCGGTCACTCTCAAGCTGGGTCTCTCCCGGACCCCTTGTTCCTATCCCACCACCAAGACGCTCAAGGTGATCCCAGAGTCGTCTCAGACGAGGAAGCTCATACTCGAGCTGTGCAAGCTCGACCTGGGCCCTGGCCACCTTCGTCTGCGCCCGTTTCGCGAAGATGTCGAGGATGAGTTCCGTACGGTCGATGACCTTGATCTCAGAGGCCGCCTCGATCTCCCTGCCCTGTGAGGGCCTGAGTTCGTTGTCGAATATGAGCAGGTTCGCCTCGTGGACGTCCGCCGCTCGCTTGATCCGCTCGACCATGCCGCTTCCAACATATGTCTTGCCGTCTATTCTCGTCCGGTTCTGGACGAAGCGATCGACCACGGTCGCTCCGGCTGTTCTTGCAAGCTGCGCAAGCTCGTCCAGAGACTCATGTTCGTCCTCGACCGATGTGTCGGGCAGGCTGACCCCCACGAGGATCGCCCGCTCACTTTTGGCTATGTATTTCTTCTTTATGGTGAACCTCCAAGCCGGGCCGCCATGTGGCGGCTCTATAGATTCGTCAGCCCGGACGGCGTGTGTATGGTCCCACTCTCTGAGAACGGGAAGACTCTGGTGATCGGTCCCTTTCTCAGTTCCACACTGCCCTTGAACCGCCATTCGTGCTCATCGTCATCGAACATGCTTTCCAAGATGGTCTGCCCACCCTTCCACTTAAGGACGAAGGGCACCCTCACCTCAACGCTGCCGCGTGCGGGAACGGGAACACTCTCACTCCACTTCCCCTCCGCGAGCTCGACCCCATCACCGTAGATTCTGTACTCCACGCGCTCGATGCTCGCGCTGAAATCATTCGGGTTTTCCACACGGGCCATCATCTTAAATCTCAGCCCGTCACCCGAGATCCCCACGAAGTCCACATCGATCAAAGTAACATCGGGCTCACGGAAGCTCGAGCATGATGACAACGCCAAGGCTGCTGCCAGGATCACTGCGAGAAGACCGCTACGATATCCCAATGCCCTCAAGATGCTAACCTCCGTGCAAGCCAAGAATCTTCAGCAGCACATCCGTCACTACCCCGACGGCGAGCCTCACCTCCGCCGTTAGCTCTCCGTCCAGTGCTGTGTTCGCTGCCTGGATCGCTATGAGTTCTGTCCTGCACCTCATGTCCTCGGAGAGCGCCTTCATGAAAAGCCCCAAAGGCGCCGAGTGCGTTCCTATCATGAGACCCCCGATATCGTCGGGGGTTACAAGCCTTATCTCTCCCGGAGCGCCATCGAAGTCGGCAGCGTCGACGAAGATCAGCGTCCCGGCTTCTGCCCGGCGAATTGGACCGACGTAGTTTTCGGGTGTCTGTCCAACATCAAAGGCGCGCTCCGGGTAGGTCTTGGCCAGACGACGCGCAACAAGGCAGCCGGCTCCATCGTCGGCGCGCATCGTGTTTCCCACGCCTAAGACAACCACATTTCCATCTATTGCTGCCTGAAGTTCCTCGAAAAGCGCGTGCATCGCTCCCTCGCGTTGACCAGGAATCTGCTTCCCACAGCGCATAACCGCAGATTAGCGTCACTTGTGGTACCTGATTCAACCACATAGGAGTCGGATGGCCAAGATGAGATGGTCCGGTACTGTGATTCCGGGGGGCCTGTCAGTCGAGGACTTCTCTGATCGTGCCGAGAAGATCGGCGAGAGAGTAGGGCTTCTGAAGGAAGCGAAGCCCCTTGTCACTGATGGCCGTCCACTGGGATTTCTCGCCGGTATAGCCGCTGCTCAGGAGGATGCGAAGCTCCGGGTCAAGAAAGAGAAGCTCCTCAACAAGCTGGACGCCGCTCTTCCCTGGAAGCACGACATCACTGAACACGGCGTCGAACTCCCCGTTCTCCCGCTCGTAGACTTCGAGTCCCTCTTCTGCGCTTCCGACATCGAGCACGTCATATCCCGTGTCGCGGAGGGCCTTGCATGCGAAGCTTCTGACGACGTCCTCATCCTCCACAATGAGAATGCGCTCGTTGTGCCCGGAGATATCCCGCGAGACCGGCTTCTTCTCCTCTTGCTTCTCACTTCCACACTCCGCGATCGGCAGATAGACACGGAACTCGGATCCCTTCCCCGGCTCACTGTCCACCTCGATCCAGCCGTGGTGCTGCCTGACGTTTCCGTAGACCACCGAGAGGCCAAGGCCCGTGCCCCGCTCCTTCTCCTTGGTTGTAAAGAACGGTTCGAATATGTGATCGAGCGTCGCCTTGTGCATGCCCACACCTGTGTCCAGCACTGATAGACATGCAAACGTGCCTTCCCTCGCGTCCTGATTCGTCGTGCTCGCTTCCTGGTCAATAACGGTGCTGTCGGTCTTGATGGTAACCGTTCCACCTTTCGGTATCGCATCGCGCGCATTGACGACGAGGTTCAGCATTACCTGCTCTAGTAGCGATGGATCTGCGTCGATGATCTGCAGCTCGTCATCGAGTTCCGTGACGAGCATAACATCCTCTCCAATCAGGTGTTTCAGCATGCCGTGCATGTTCGAAACTCGCTCGTTGAGCTGAAGCGCCTGAAGCTGAACCGGCTGCTTCCGGCTGAAAGCCAGGAGCTGGTGTGTGAGTGAGGCCGCTCGCTCCGCCGCTTCCTCGACTTGCTTCAGGAGAGCTCGGTTGGAATCGTCCTGCTCGAGCCTGTACAACATGAGCTGCGTGTATCCGGAGATGGCCGTTAGCAGATTATTGAAGTCGTGCGCGATTCCTCCTGCCAGTCGCCCGACCGCCTCCATCTTCTGAGACTGTCGTAGCTCCTCCTCCTTGTTGAGCAGTTCCTGCTCTACGCGAACACGATCGGATATGTCGATCGCGAGACTGATAACACCTGCTGTGTTTCCGTCTTGATCCAGATACGGGATCTTGTCGGTCATCAGCCAGCCGTCACCGGTAGCTGTCTTGAACGGTTCCACGATCGCGCGTTTCGGTCGCCCCGTCTCGATGATTTCCTCATCGTCTTCGTGATAGCCTGCTGCGAGATCCGGCAATACTTCGAAGGCGGTCTTCCCAACCCATTGTTCCTGCGGGATGCCGGTCACTTGCGCGAGCGCGCGGTTGACACGGAGATAGCGCCTGTCGAGACCCTTGTAGGAGATGAGCGCGGGCACCGAATCGAGGATTGTCTGCATCTCCTCTCGCTGTTTGCATAGCTCTTCCATCGCGCGCTTCCGCTCGATGGCCAGACCGATCTGACCCGATGCGAATGTCAGAAGCTTGAGGTCGCTCTCGCCAAACTCCTCGCTGTCGATGTAGCTCTGCACAACCAAGGCCCCCGTAGCCTCCCCGTTGACCCGCAGCGGCACTCCGAGCCAAACCTGAGAAGGTGTTCCGATCATCTCGATCACACCGCTTTCAATCATCACATCTGCCTCTTCCCTGGTGATGAAGAGGGGTTTGTTACGCTTTATGACATACGCGGTCATGGTCTTGCCGGCGGGAAAAACCTGGAACTCGTTCTGGTCGACGGAGTCCACGAAGTAGGGTAGGGAGATCGTGTCTTCTGCCCTGTCGTAGAGCGCGATGAAGAAGTTCTTGGTGGCCAGAAATTCGCTCAGCTCATCCTTGATGGTGTGGTAGAGATGGCCGATATCCGCGGTGTCATGCACCGCGTTGGCTATGCGATATGCAAGCTGCTGAACGTCCTTCATGAATCATAACCCCCGCCCCACGCACCTATGCGATGACAGGTGCTGACCTATCTTCTCATCGGGGATATGATTAGCAAGAGGTGTGCCCTATGGTGGACCGAAGGAGCCCGCCCAAGAATCTTGGGCGGGCTCCTTGGATAAGCCGGGACTGAGGCTACTTCGTGGCCTCTCTGATTCGCACTGTACCATCGTCAGTCTGGATCCTGATCGAACCCTCACCTTCTCCAAGCCGGCCCTTGACACGATGCTCTCCCTCCACAAGATCGACGATCCGAGGAAGGTCGATATCCGCGCTTCCATCATCCATGGTGATCACGACTGTGGCGGAGACATCATCCTCCAAACTCAACGAGACGTCACCATCATCCATCAGTATGTCGATGTCGACTGCACCTCCGCCCAAGAGTTCGATGCTGATATTGCCGTCATCACCCCTCATTCCAAGATGGTCGGCGCCCACGGCCCGCAATGTGGCATCCCCGTCATCCATCAGGATTTCGAAGCTCCCGGTGGACTCCGAGATCTCAATGTCTCCATCGTCCACCGCTATCAACACGTCAGCCATCTGCCCATCGAAAACGGTGATGTCACCGTCGTCGGCACGGATGTCCAAGCTTCCCTTGAAGTGTAGTATCTCGAGGTCACCATCATCGAGCACGAGCTGGACTCTGTCGCAGGACACCGCCGCAAGTGAGATATCACCATCGTCCAGACAACACTCGATGTCGGCGTTCCAGTCCTCGATCAGTATGTCTCCATCATCTCCGTTCAGGTGGAGAATCGCGTAGGACGGAGCGGAGATCGTGTACGAGTAGTCTTGTCTCCGAATGCTCCGATATCCGACAATAGGAAAATCTCTCTCCTTGCCTGTGACATGGACCGCATCGTCCGTGCTTCTGAACTCAACGTCGAAATCGGGCTCCTTTCCCCAGCCTATCATCTCGATCTCGGCACGGTATCGCACCTTGATGTTGATGATGTCGCGCGTCCAGGGAGCGATCGTGACATCTCCGTCACCGTGTGTGACGTGGAGATGCACACCATCGCTGACGTCGAAATGCTCCTCGAAGTCTTTCTCTATCAGCCTGGCATCCGCCGGACCGGCTAGAGCCAGCAGCACGATCCCTGCAAGCGCGAGAGCGGCAACAGTCTTCATGGAACACCTCCTTGAGAAGGACTGTCCTTGTGAAGCTCATCGTGAGCATCATACACCAGCATGTACTTGAATTAGACACCGATCGGGCCTGTGTGTTTCACTCGATACACCGGCTCTGCACGCCGGGTGCTTCCCTCAGAGTGGCTCTTTTGCATACCTCCGAACGATGGTAGTATCTGGGATGATATAACATCAAGAACCTGGGAGGGTCAGAATGCAGAATGTGACCGAGAAGCTTCCCTGTTGGGATATGTCCAACATCTACACCGATCTTGAGGCAGACGACCTTGCGGCTGGAAAGAGGGAATACGAGGGCCTTCTTGGAGATCTGGAGTCTTTCATCGAGGACAAGGGGATCAAGCGGCTTGATACCGTACCGGAGGACCTCGACAAGGCGGCCGCAGCGCTCGAGGCCCTGATCAACCTCCTGAACAGAACTATGGTTCTTGCAAGGACGCTTGGAGCGTTCATCGGTGGCTTCACCACGACGAACACGTACGACAAGATCGCCGCGAAGAAGGAAAGTGAACTCAGACAGCTCGGCGTCAAGCTCTCGAGTTCCTTCGTTCTGTTTGAGGCCTGGATCGGCTCGATCGCCCCAGTCCTCGATGCGCTCTGCGATCGATCACCCGTCGTCAAGGAGCACAAACAGGCGCTTGTAGATATCGCCGAACAGAGCAAGTACAGGATGACACCTGAGATGGAGAACCTCGCCTCTGAGCTCCTGGTCTTCTCCGGCGGGGGCAATCTCAGCATGCTTCAGAGCACGGTCACGAGCCAGCTTAAGATGCCGTTCGAGCGCGACGGGAAGACGGAGATGTTGCCGATGACGGCCATTCGCAACCTCTCAAACAACCCGGACGAGGACATTCGTCGACGCGCCTACGAAACGGAGCTTGAGGGTTGGGCGTCCATACGAGAGCCGGTCGCCTTCGCCCTGAACGGTGTCAAGGGTACTGCTTTGACACTCGCCAAGCGACGCGGCCGCAAGGGCGTACTCGACAAGTCTCTCGACGATAACATGATAGACAAGGAGACGCTTGATGCGCTCCTGACATCGATGAAGGCCTCCCTACCTACCTTCAGACGGTACTTCAAATGCAAGGCGAAGAAACTGGGCAAGGAGAGTCTACCCTGGTGGGATCTCTTCGCCCCTGTTGGATCGGTTGAGCTCTCCTACACCTGGCCGGAAGTGCGGGACTACATTGTCGAGCAGTTCGGGACGTTCTCGAGTGAGCTTGCTGATTTCGCGAGGAATGCTTTTGAGAAGAACTGGATCGACGCGGAGCCGCGCGACGGCAAGGTGGGCGGCGCCTTCTGTATGAGCGTTCCCGGAGTCGAAGAATCGCGTATCCTCGCGAACTTCGACGGCAGTTTCGATCAGATGAGCACGCTGGCACACGAGTTGGGACACGGCTTCCACAACCACTGTCAGGTTGGACTCCCGATGATGCGCAAGGGCTCTCCGATGACCCTTGCTGAGACGGCGTCTATCTTCTGTCAGACGATAGTCATCAACGCCGCGCTTGAGTCATCACCGCCGGAGGCGCAGCTCGGCATCCTTGAGAACCAGATCATGGACGCCGCCCAGGTCATCGTGGATATCTACTCGCGCTACATCTTTGAGACAGAGGTGGTCTCGCGGAGAGCTGAGTCCACTGTCTCTGCGGACGACTTCTGCGAGATCATGCTCGACGCGCAGCGCCAGGCCTACGGCGACGGGCTTGATAGGCACCATCTACACGAGTACATGTGGCTACTCAAGCCGCACTACTACAGCCACGACTACAATTTCTATAATTTCCCCTATGCCTTCGGCCTTCTGTTCGGGCTTGGCGTATATGCGATCTACCTCAAGGAGGGCGAGTCGTTCCTCCCGCGCTACAAGGAGCTTCTCAGAAGCACGGGCGAGGGAAAGGCGGCCGATCTGGCGGCGCGCTACGGGATCGACATCCGCTCGCGCGACTTCTGGGACGCCAGTATCGATGTGATGGCAAGGCAGATCGACAGGTATTGCGAACTCGACTGACTGGTGATACAGGAGGTCCGCGTATGTTGAGCGTGCGTGCTGTTCTGATGTCCTTGCTGACGGCTCTTGTTCTTGTCTCCTCCGCGTTCACAATGGATGCCGTCGGAATCAACGCTTCTGATGACGCCTACATCCGGATGAACGAGCCGAATGTCAACTACGGAGCATCTGAACTCCTGTTCGTGAGGAACCGTTCTGGGCAGTCGCCGGGTGACAATGATTTCGGATACGATGCTCTCGTCCAGTTCCTCCTCTCGGAGATCCAGTACGGCTGCGAGGTAACATCCGCAACGCTTCATCTATACTACTGCGAGCACGGCAACACAGACCCCGCCGGCCGTGCGCTCACATGCCATCGGGTGACGGAGGCGTGGATCGAGAATAGCGTCACGTGGACCTCGCGGCCGGCATTCGCGAGCGATCCGACAGCCATGGCCACCGTCCCGAGCTCAACCGGGCAGTGGTTGTCCTTCGATGTGACCGCGGACTTCAACTACCTCACCAACCCACATGGATTATACGGATGGGTTGTCCGCGACACGACCAGGTGGGGCAATGTCAGCATCCCGTTGGTGAAGCTCTGCAGCAAGGAGTACGGCGAATTCGCTCCGTACCTTGACGTCGAGACCTCGGGTTCAGCCGACTATGCCGTTTCAATGGTCGAAGACTATTGCTTTCCCAGATGGGAGGAGTGGGACTATGGACTTCTGCCGCTGGACATCGTCACCGACAACCCGACCCTGTTTGTCGGTGAGACAGTAACGATCACAGCTAGTATCCACAACTACGGGCTCTGTCAGGCCGAGGCCGCACACGGGTGGTACTCGCCAATCGGCCGCTCCTGCTGGGGGGAATGGGACTTCACATACCCCACTTCGGAGACGGTCGACATCTCTTGCCGCTGCCGTGACAATCATGACGTTGACTGGCGGTTCGAACTTGATGGTCTTCATCTCGTCACGACGACCGTGCCCGGCCTTGGAGACACGAACATCTGGCGGGAGGTCACTATCTCCGATGTGCCGATCGCGGCCGGGCCGCACCGCATCTTCATGGGCACGTACCAGATGGACTACGACCCCGACTATTTCCTGGACTGGATCCAAGTCGGAGACGTCCACATCGAAGCAGAGACCTACACTCGGTCAGGCGGTAACAACCCGGATTACAATCGCTGTGGATTGAGCGTCGAGCCGAGAGCTTCCGACCCGCCGGACAGTGCCCGTATCACGGTACAGATATGGAACGGTGAACCCGGAGCTGGAGGCGTGCTGCTTGTCGAAGATTTTGTGGGTGACACAAACATCATGGCAGACGTGCTCGACGAATACGACGAGAGTTGGTTCCAAGCGTACTACATCCCGAGCAACGGCGTCGGTACTCTCTCGTGTGAGTGGACACCGCAGGACACCGACCCCCACGATTTCTATGTGGTTGTCGACCCGGATTCGTTCCTGGCCGAGATCGACGAGGATAATAACGTAGCCCACACTACGTTTACCGCATTGCTGCCGGACTACTCGATATCCCAGAACTTCCCCAATCCGGTCAAAGGCCAGACAGGGCTTACCCAGTTCACCTACTCGATCCCGGTTGCCACCGAGGTGAGCCTGGTCCTCTACAATCTCAAGGGTGAATCCGTGCGGACCATTGTCTCGGGCACAGACGACGCCGGAAGCCACACTGTCACATGGGACAGAAAGGACTCATCCGGCGAGGGGGTCGGTTCTGGGGTCTACTTCTACCATTTCAAGGCAGGCAATTACGAAGCACGAAAGAAGCTCGTGCTTCTGAGATAGCTCTCTATGCTTGATCTTTCTCTGCCACCACGACGATCCACATGCTCTCTTCGCCGTACGGGCTGTGGGCGAAATCACCATACATCGCCTTCCGAGAGAGCCCGGCGTAGTCAAGCGCATCATCTATGACCCCAGGTGTGATGATGGCGACCTCCGCCTCCTCTCTGTGTGTGTCGTGCTTCGTCCTGCCCGGAATGTGTTCCTTGTAGAGGATATTGAAAGCTGCCGTCTCGTCACCGTCGAAGTAGCTCTGGGCAACAAAGCGAATCACGATTCGTCCACCCGGCAGTTCCCGTTCCTCAGGCGGTACGTTGACTGTGCGGCGGAGATTGTGCGGGGACATGATATCGAAAGCAAGTGTCCCGCCCTCCACCATCTGATCGGCTGCCGTGCGAAATATGCCTCTCAGATCGTCGGCGCTGTCTCCCTGGATGCTCGAGGAGGCCCCATACACGAAGCCAAACCGGCGACCGAGATCGAAAGACAGCATATCCGCCACAACCAGCCTGCTCCTTCCGGATATCTCGGGGTAGTAGTTCCGCCGCTTCTTCTTTGCTTCCTTGATCATCTCTGACGAGCGGTCGATCCCCCAGACGTCACGGCCCTGCTTCGCTATTTTGAATAGCAACTCCCCTGTGCCAACGCCGAGTTCAAGCACGTCACCCGTTGTCTCCCGTGCAAGATCCAGATAGAATTGGAGACTGGTCCTGGTATCAAAGCAATCATCATACTGGGAATTCCTGCCGTAGCTCATTCTCTCTATCCTCCAGAACGACCTTTTCCAAATGCCCTGTTCAGGATAACATGACCTGCGCGACAGGGATAGTTCACTGAGCAAGATAGGAGGAGCAGATGGCTGTCGCGACCGACACTATCAGATGTCATACGGACGGAAACGGAGACACGATCGACCTCACGAGCGATCTGGCACAGTCTATTGCGGCTTCGGGGCTCAGGAACGGCGTTGCCACACTCTTTATCGGGGGATCGACGGCAGGGATAACCACGATCGAATTCGAGTCCGGTGTCATAGAGGACGTCAGGGAGGTCCTTGAGACGCTGGCCCCAAGTGACAGGGACTGGCGACATCACAAGAGATGGGGAGATCACAACGGCCACAGCCATATCCGTTCGGCACTGGTGGGACCGAGCCTCTCAGTGCCGTTCCTGAATGGCGAATCGGTTCTGGGAATGTGGCAGCAGGTTGTTCTTCTCGACTTCGACGAACGCCCAAGGTCACGCGAGGTGATCGTTCAGCTCATTGGCGAGTAGCGCCATCAGGCTATTGCGCCTCCGGCATCCCGGCAGTAGGATGGGCCTTGTGTGGACGGCGCCTCAGGGGAGCTCTCACAATGCGTGTCGTCGTTACAGGCGGAAGCGGACTCCTTGGCCGACGGGTCGTGAGCAGACTCGCGACCGAGCATGATGTCGTGAACCTCGACATCCGCTCTTCGCGGGATGACATAGGTGAGTATGTTCGCTGTGACATCCTGGACAGCAAAGGTGTTGCGCGCATCTTGAGAGGAGCCACTGCCGTCGTCCACGCTGCCGCGCTCCCCGGCCCCTCCTTCGGCACACCCCAGGAACTCCGCACTGTGAATACCGACGGGACTGCCGAGGTCGCCCGTGCGGCACTCGAGGCCGGTGTCCAGCGATTCATCTACATCTCAAGCGAATCCGTTCTCGGTTTCGTGTTTGGCGAGGGAGAAGAGAGGCCGCGCTACCTGCCTATCAACGAGGGCCATCCCACATCTCCATCCGAACCCTACGGAGACAGCAAGTTCGTTGCTGAGATCCTCCTCGAACATCAGATAGGGGGCGCGCTGCCACTCGTCATCCTTCGCCCTCCATGGATCTGGGTACCCAGCGAGTACGACCACTACCGCACACTGGTCGAGAGCCCCGATGAGTGGTCGGCCGGACTCTGGGCATACGTGCACGGCGATGATGTCGCCGAGGCTGTCGCGCGGACGCTCACGGCTGAGCTACCCACCGGAACTCACACGGCATATGTGTGCGCACCAGACAACGGGACCATCTATCCCACTGCCGAACTGATCGACAAATGGTATCCTGATCTCTCGCTTCCGAGCGGGTTTCCCAAATACGGTAGCCTCATATCATCCGACACACTCGTTGCCCTCACGGGCTTTCGCCCGGCGATGCGATGGAGGGAGTTTCTTACGGCATGAGAATGGTCCTTGACATGGATACGGGCGTAGACGATGCGGTCGCTATGGTGCTCGCCATGAACTCTCCGGAGTTCGAGATCGAGGCCATCACAACGGTTGCCGGGAACGCGCCTGTAGTTCAATGCACACGCAATTCGCTCCTTATCACCGAGCTTCTGAGACCGTGGGATCCTCCCCCTGTTGCGCACGGCGCATGTGAGCCACTCGTGCAGTCTCTCATCATCGCACCCGAGGTTCACGGCCACGATGGCTTAGGTGGACTTCTCGACACCCTCCCGACCCCACACCACGCAGCGGACTCAAGACCCGCCGTCGAGCTCATCACGGCCATCCCCCACGACGGCCCGGACGATGTGTCGCTTGTCGCTTCGGGTCCACTCACGAACCTGGCGATCGCGCTCCGAACCGACCCGACTGCAATGGCGGCCTACAGGCGAATTGTCGTAATGGGAGGCGCGTTCAATGTGCCTGGAAACACCGGACCGGTCGCCGAGTTCAATTTCTATGTCGACCCCGAAGCCGCATCGGAGGTTCTGAGCTCAGGGCTCGACATCACCATCATCCCGCTCGACGTTACGACGAGTACCGCCCTCACAAGAGAGACGCTGGAAACACTTGTGAAAAGTGGGAAACGAACTGATATCCCCGCTCCGGCGAGGCCGGGCCGCAATCTGGCGGCGATCCTCTATCGCGCCCTCGACTACTACATGAACTTCCAGGAGGACGAGTCGGGGCTCAATGGCGGTTTCATGCACGATGCGCTTGCCGTTGCAGCCGCGCTCTTCCCTTCCATGATCACGACGAGGCCGGCATCCGTTGAGGTCGTAACGAGTGGGCCTGCGCGCGGACGCTCCCTCGTTCTTCCACCCGTGAATGGACGGGCCGTGAACATAGCCATCGGTCTCGACGCGGGTGCGTTTCACAGGGTTCTGGAAGAGAGGGTTCTTGCACCCGTCTGGGGGAGCACGTAATGCAGAAACGCCCGCGCAGAATCGGCCTGGCGCTCGGAAGCGGTTCCGCTCGTGGTTGGGCCCACGTCGGAGTTATGCGCGCTCTTGAGGAGAGAGGTATACGCGCCGACTGTGTTGCCGGAACCAGTATTGGAGCTCTCGTCGGCGCTGCCTACGCCGCGCGGAAGATGGACGTGCTTGAGGGAGAGATCCTCAAGCTGGACTGGAAGCGGGTACTGTACTTCTTCTCGGATCCTTCGTTCCACCGGTCGGGGCTCGTTGACGGGAAGAAGATTGCGGATTTCCTCCGCAGCCGGGCATCAGGCCTGAGCATGGAAGCGCTCCCCATACCGATCCGCGTGGTCGCCACAGACTTGAACACCGGAAATGAAGTCTGCCTGCTGAGCGGTGACATCATCGACGCTCTCCGAGCGAGCTTCGCCATACCGGGCGTGTTCACACCTGTGGAGATGAACGGCACAGTTCTCGTCGACGGTGGCCTGGTCAACCCCCTACCTGTCAGCGTCGCAAGGGAGATGGAAGCGGATTTCGTGATCGCGGTGGATGTCGGTCGTGCAGCCACGACCGAGACACCTCCACCGGCCTTGCAGGCAAATGAGATAGACACCGGCAGAGAGAAGGATGCCTCCGGTTCCTCGGTAGGTCTGCAGCTGTTTGAGTCTCTGAGCGACCTCATCGCCACACTTGACATCCCCCCTCTGTCCCGCCTCCGCCAGCGGACGCAGAGGACGCCTCTCCCGCATATCTTCGAGGTACTCATGGCCTCGATCAGTATCATGGAGATGCAGATCACAGAGACGAGGCTCAAGACCGAACCCGCCGATCTCTTGATCCGCCCCTCGCTCGGCGACATCGGCTTCTTCGAATTCAATAAGGCGGAGGAGGCCATCGCCGAAGGCTACCGTGCTGCGATGCACGGACTTGATGCCCTCCCCGACGGCGGCCGCTTCCTCGTACGCGACTAGACACGGGCCGTGCCGGCAACCGCACTCAGCGTTTCTCCTTGGTTCCTTCCCTAGGTGTGTCGGCATACTCTCTCTGCCAGATCGGGTCCGTCAGACGCCCTATCTCCTTCCCATACTTCACCATCCCGTCACAGTACGCTGTGTCAGTGAGAGCTATCGCGGCCTCTTCGTTCAACGGTGTGGCGCCGCTCTTCTCAATGGCTTCCCTCACGACGGGGAAATGATCCCGAATCACGCAGGGGCACAGCCAGTTGTCGACCTGCGCTGCTGCCTGCGCGTATCCGTACTCATCCTGCCACTTGCGGATGCGCTTGAAGAAGTCCATATCGAGCACCGTGTTGAGATCTCCCCCCGACTCGAAGACATCATATATGTTGCCGCACACGTACGGTACAAAGGCGCAGGGGGTGATGTTCCCGTTCCAGTCGATATAGAAGTAGCCGTCCCCGCGCCCAGCGGCGATACATCCAGAGGACGCGGCCCCGCTGTTCCAGAAATCCGCAATAAAGTACTTCTTCTCCATCATCAGTCGGCGCATCCGCTCACGCATCTCAACTCGCTGCTCCGGCGTCGGCGCCAGCTCCAGCGTCTGTCCGCGGCCGACAGGCATATACTGGAACAGCCATGCGTAGAGAGCTCCCTGCTGCTCAAAGTAGAAATCGGCGAACGCATCACCTGTGATGAGTTCCCAGTTGTGGCGCGTCGGTGTCGCAGAGATGCCGAAGGGGACACCGTACTTCCGGAGGCTCTCCATCGCAGCAAGCACCTTCCGGTGAACACCTTTCCCCCGCCTCGCGTCGGTCTCTTTCTCGAAGCCCTCGACGGATATCGCCGGCATGATGTTCCCAAGTTCACTCATGCGCTTCGCGGCAGCATCGTTTATCAGTGTCGCGTTGGTGTAGACCATGAACATATCGGAATCGTGCTTCTCGACCATGTCGAGAAAGTCCCGTTCTCCATCCCGCCACATGAACGGCTCCCCGCCCGAGATCACCGTGAAGTGTGATCCCCAAAGCTCTTGCTTCTCAGTCAGAATCCTGTCGAAGGTATCGAAGTCCAGACTTCCCTGCGTGCCGGGCTCGCTTTCCGCATAGCAGCCCTTGCAGCGCAGATTGCACCTGCCGGTTGGGCTCACAAGCACGAATTTCGGTGGGAAGAAGCCGAGTCTCTCGACGATCTCCTCCTTGCTCTCCTTGCCCAGCATGACATTGCCCCAGAAGGCATCCGTCATGCGACGGGCAACGTGCTCGCTGATCAACGATCTCTCAACTGCTCTGTCGAAGGCCATGACCATGGCTCTGAAATACGAATAGATCTCCTCGTGGACTCCGTGAGGAAGCCTGGTCGGATTCCGCTCGACCAACACCTTGAAGACCTTGTGCCCGATGCTGCCGGTGACGACTTTCCTCACGTGTCGCTCCCTCGCCAAGTGCGCGGCCAATCCCCGCACCGGGCGAGCTGCCATGGTTGCGATCCTACCCATCCTGCACCTCCTGCGCGCATCGCGCCGAGGGAAACGACGCCGCTATCCGGCCAGGCTTCCCTCAAGAAACAGTTTTGATATCGTACTGATGCTCTCGTCATATGGATGCCGCTCCGGATTCTTCAACCACGACAAGAGGAACGCGTTCGTCAACCCCTCGAGCGCAACAGCCATGTCGTGCGGGTCCAGATCCCTGAGGATCCTCGCCCGCACACCCTTCCCCATCACCGATGCCAGTCGCTCAATGAGATCATCGTGGAGTTGACCTATCTCCTTATGCAACCCGGCTCTCAGATTGAAACTGATGCCTCCCGTCTCTGCAAAATAGAGATAGAAGACCTCCGCGTTGGGCGCAAAAATTTTCGCTTTCGCTGAAATGTAGCCGTTGAGCGCCGCGAGCACATCCTGTTCCCCGGAAAGAGCATCAGTCAGCGTACGGTGGTACTCTCCCGCCTTCTCGCGCATCGCGGCCTTATAGAGATCCTCCTTGTTGGAGAAGAAGCGGTAGACCGTTCCCAGAGCGAACTCCGCTCGCTTTGCGATCGCCTTCATGGAAACGTGATGGTATCCCTTCTCCGAGAAGAGCTCGAGCGCAGCCGCAAGCATGTCTCCTCTCTGGCGACGCTTCTCTCTCTCTCTGCGTGTGAGCCCTGTCCCCATGTCCAAGTCCTCCCATAGTCGACAAACAACTGATCGTTCTTAGAAGTAGAACACAACGTCACAATATAGAAGGGCGTGTCACTTTGTCAAGGCATTTCCTCGTTCCAGCGGCAGAGGTCTCACCCTGGAGGCCTTTCTTCGCCTTCTCCACCTGTACCACATGCAATCGGAATGCAAAGGAAGAGCGGGCCCCCGGTAGGGACCCGCTCCCGATACTCTCATATGCGCGGTCGAGACTAGCCCTGCCAGTCCTCCGTGATGTACACCTCGCGCCTGCACGATGGGCACAGGACCCTGTATGAATCACCCCTACCCAGCGGCTTGTCGCCGCGCACCGGCGGATCGGTGGTCGCGCCGAGTTCCATGCTCAGTGCCGTCACCAGCACCGGATTGGCCACGGCCAGTGAACCTGTCTTGCGCG
>JAUXGN010000058.1 GCA_030622115.1 Candidatus Eiseniibacteriota bacterium | reverse complement strand
GCACGCCGACGGCACGCTGTCCGTGGCCCAGAACGTCACCGGCACCGAAGCCCGGACCGGCGTGATGGATGGCCAGTTTGACATGTACTTCATCGATCCGAGTGTGGTGCGAACGCGACTCGAGCGCGCTTGGTCCTTTGCTGCGGCCTGGTGGGAGAACCACGACCCCTACCTACGCCATGACCCATTGCTCTACACGGTTGCTCTGCACGATGTGGGCGCCCGGGCTTTCGCGCCAGCACCGCGTGAGACTAGAGGGGGCATCACGTTACCGCCGGAGTGCCCGGAGAGTCCCCTAGTAGCGTTCGACAGCCCGCGGACCGTTTCTCGTGCGGAGTGCGCGGGTCCTGACGCCGAGATCGACCGGGCCATCAAGCTGCTCGAGCGCCGGTTCCAGGAATGGGAGAACCGATGGTAGATCGCGATGAACAGACCGGTCATCTCTTCGCGGACATGGAAGCACAACCCGCCGGCGGGCCTGTTGAATGCTTAGGGATGACCTTCGAGTCGGACGAGGTACGGCGGGAGCACTTCCTGGAGAAGCTGAAGGAGAAGCTGCCGGAGCTTCGGCAGCGGCCCGACTTCCCGGTGGCTGAGGACGATGACATCCTCCGGCTCTCGGATCCGCCGTACTACACTGCCTGCCCGAACCCGTTCCTCGCCGAGTTCGTCGAGCGACATGGCCGTCCATACGACGCCAGCGAACCGTACCACCGCGAGCCCTTCGCCGTGGACGTGAGCGAGGGCAAGACCGACCAGCTATACAAGGCGCACGGCTACCACACGAAGGTCCCTCACCTCGCGATCGTTCCCTCGATCCTGCATTACACGAAGCCGGGCGACATTGTGCTGGACGGATTCTGCGGCTCCGGCATGACCGGCGTGGCAGCCCAGTGGTGTGGGACGGCGCCGAGGGAATACCGGCAGAAGACTGAACAACAATGGGATGCCGAAGGGCGGGGGAAGCCTGAGTGGGGAGTGCGTCGGGTGATCCTGGGCGATCTCTCGCCGGCGGCAACGTTCATCGCCGCCAACTACAACCTTCCGTTCCGTGTTGACGATTTCGCCAAGGCGGCCCGGCAACTCCTCGACGAAATCGAGGAGGAGGTCGGGTGGATGTACGAAACGCTTCACACGGATGGGAAGACAAAGGGCCGGATTAACTACACCGTTTGGAGCGAGGTCTTCTCGTGCCCGGAGTGTGCGGGCGAAGTGGTGTTTGTCAAGGAGGCGCTCGATCCGGAGACGAAGCGCGTCAAGGACGAGTTCCCCTGTCCCAGCTGTGGTGCTGTGCTTACCAAGAAACGGCTGGATCGGCTCTACGCGTCGAGCTACGACGACGTCATCGGCAAGACTGTCAAGACTCCCAGGCGGATGCCGGTCCTCATCGAGTATATGGTCGGGAAGACGAAGTACGAGAAAGCGCCCAGCGGCACGGATCTCGACGTGCTTCGACGCATCGGGGTTCTTTCCCCATCTATGGAGGTTCCAACGACCGGTTTTCCCATGGGGGATATGTGGGAGGCTCCTCGCCTTGTCGGTCACGGCATCTCCCATGTCCACCAGATGTTTCTCCCGCGGGCCACCCATGCGTTGGCCGCTGTGTGGCGCCGTGCCTGTGCACACGAGGACGTTCGTCTTCGAAACGTCCTGCTTTTCTTCGTGGAGCAGGCCATCTTAGGTATGTCCGTTCTTGCGCGCTACGCTCCAACGCACTACTCGCAGGTCAATCGGTACCTGGCGGGTGTGTACTACGTTGGTGCACAGATTGTCGATGTTTCGCCTTGGTATATCCTCGGGGGGAAGCTCCAGCGCCTGAGGAAGGCCTTCAAACCCATGCCGTCAAGGATCGAGGCGGCAATGATCAACACGGGCGACTGTGGACGCCTTCCCCTTCGAGATCATTCCATAGACTACATCTTCACCGATCCCCCATTCGGCGACAACTTCCCCTACTGGGAGCTCAACTTCGTCGTTGAGTCTTGGCATCGCGTGCGAACCGCAGGTGATCTGGATGCCACCGTGGATCGAGCCAAGGAGAACAAGGCGAAGCAGAAGGGACTGTGGGAGTACCAGGAGCTCATGGCAGCGTGTTTCCGTGAGTACGCGCGAGTCCTCAAGCCTGGGCGCTGGATGACGGTCGTCTTCAGCAACTCCAAGAACAACGTCTGGTGGGCTTTGCAGGAAGCGATGCTCAACGCAGGCTTCGTCGTGGCCGATGTGCGGACGTTGGACAAGAAGCAGGGTACGTTCAAGCAAGTCACGAGCATTGCGGTCAAGCAGGATCTCGTCATCTCAGCCTACAAGCCGAACCACGGTTTGGAGGAGCGCTTCAAACTTGAAGCGGGCACTGAAAGTGGGGTGTGGGATTTCATCGGCACCCACATGCGCCAGCTCCCGGTGTTCGTCTCCAAGGGTGGGCAGGCGGAGGCGATCGCCGAGCGACAGAGCTACCTTCTCTTCGACCGCATGGTGGCCTTCCACGTCCAACGCGGCGTGACGGTCCCTCTCTCGGCCGCCGAGTTCTACGCGGGGCTCGCGCAACGTTTTTCCGAGCGGGACGGCATGTATTTCCTGCCGGAGCAGGTGGCCGAATACGACCGCAAGCGGATGACCGTGAAGGAAGTGCTCCAGCTCGATCTCTTCGTTAGGGACGAGGAGACGGCGATCCGCTGGATAAGGAAGCAGCTCACGAAGAAGCCGCAGACATCCCAGGAGATCAATCCGCAATTCATGAAGGAACTCAGCGGTTGGGAGAAGCACGAGAAGTCGCTCGAGCTTGCCGAGCTACTGGAGCAGAACTTCCTGCGCTGCGACGGCGCGGGAGAGGTCCCCAGCCAGATCCACAGCTACCTCTCCAGCAACTTCAAGGAACTCCGCGGACTTGACAAGGACGACCCTGCCCTCTGCGCGAAGGCCAAGGACCGTTGGTACGTTCCTGATCCCCGCAAGGCTGGCGACCTCGAGAAGCTCCGGGACCGCGCGCTGCTCAAGGAATTCGACGAGTACCGAGACACCACGCAGAAGAAGTTGAAGGTGTTCCGCCTCGAGGCCATCCGCGCCGGCTTCAAGCGAGCGTGGCAGGAGCGGGACTACGCCACGATCATCGCCGTCGCTCGCAAGATCCCCGAGAAGGTCCTCCAGGAGGATCCCAAGCTCCTGATGTGGTTCGATCAGGCAATAACAAGAGGAGGTGCTGAGCCATGAGCGACGAAGGTCAGCCAGCGGTTCATCGTGAGATGAGTTTTCAGAAATCCGCAAGCGATCGCGCGTTCGAGCTTTTCTTCTGTGCCGCCAGAGAGATGGAAGGAATAGGTGCCAAGGGCGTGAAGTCACTCCAAGATCTGCTCGGCAAGGGTGGCCAGCCAACTGCAGCCGAGATCATCTCCACGCTGTTTCCAGAGCAAGGCAAGCAACCCACGGAGAGCCAGGATGTTGAGAATCAAGCATCTGAAGGTTCGGGCATTTAGAGGCATTGGGCGGGAGTTCAATCTACCTTTGGACGGCAAGAGCCTAGTCCTCTACGGGGACAGTGGAACCGGGAAGAGCTCGATTGTGGAGGCCATGGAGCACGCTTTCACAGGCAAGATTGAGAGCTTGGACAGGCGTGGTCAGCAGGTTTCCTTTGCGAGCCACGGTGCTCACATCACAATGAGTCCGGGAGAGATGTTGGCCGAAGTAACTCTGACTGATGGGTCGTCCGACTACATTTTGGCGGAGGGTAGAGCAACCAGTAGGTCGGAAGACGTCGAGGGCTTCCTGATGGCCGCGCATGAGGGGACGTTCGTTCTCCGGCGGCGCAAGATGCTGGAGTTCATCGAGAGCACGCCTAGGGACCGGTACAGAGCGGTAGTACCTTTCCTTGGTCTGGAGCGGTTCCATGCGTTTGAGCAGGCGCATAGAGAGGCCGTAGAATTCAAGGAGCAAGAGATAGCAGTATTGGAAGCGGCGGCAGGACACACAGAGTCCAGCTTCAGACACGGTGTTGGGCTTCCGGATGGAGCCGAGTTGGCGGAGGAGTCGGTACTGGATCATTTGAACGGAATCTTGGCGAGGATCGGGCAACGACCCGTTCAGTCCGAGAACGGTGTAAAGCACAGAATGGAGGCAATTACCGAGCTTCTTGAGGGTTACGGCGACACGTCGTTGCCTCAGAAGGTCCACGATTGCCATACTCGCATCGCAGATTTCCTAACTGCCGTGCCGAAGAGAGAGGACCTCCAGAAAGCCATCGGGAAGGAGCGAGAGCTACGGGGTCTGGAGAAGCAACTCACTGGAGAGTTCTACGAGCAAGTTCTTGTGCTTGGTAAGAAGTGGATCGAGGAGGAGGATCGGAAGAGTTGTCCCTTGTGTGAGCAGCCAATCCATGATGCTCGGAGACTCTGCCAACGAGTCCAATTTCGAATCGACGAGAACGCAGAGGTCATCGCGGCCCGCGCGGAGCTGCAACGATCGGTTCCATCACTTCAGTCGAGTCTGAAATTTGCTATCGAGAACGGCAACCGGGCTCTAGAGAAGTGGGAAGATGTCGGCCTGCTGAAGGAAGACTGGCCTTTCGGTGACGTCGTTGACGACCTGCGGGCCTTCTTGAGTGCGCTCAGCGGTGACCGGTTTTCGGACCCAAGCACAGCTGAGGCGGCCTGCTCGCGCATGTCTCAGGAGAATGGTGAACGTGCTAAGGAGATGGCTGACGAGACTCTCAGGCTCAAGGAGGGTAAGCTACCGGACGGGAAGAAGGTAGAGGAGCTGGTCCGAGTCAAGGCTCAATGCAAAGCGTTTCTTGATCAGTTCAAGGAGGTCCGCCGACAGCGCGGAGAGATCTCCGGCAACATGGCAGTCGCAGATCAATTGAGGAGGCTCTACGAGGCCGCCGTGACTGCGCGTAAGCAGGCATCCCAGGAGATCTTTGAGAGCATCAGTGACGAGCTGGGACGGATATACGAGCAGTTCCATCCAGGGGAGGACCTCGGCGACCTTCAACTTGAAGTCAGAGAGCACGGCGAGGGAAGCGCCCACCTGAAAGGTCGGTTCGCTCATCGCGCGAATGAGGACCCTCGCGGGTTCTTCAGCGAAGCACATCTCGACACTTTGGGGTTGGCCATCTTCTTGGCACTGCGAAAGCGCGATGCCACCCTGAATCCAGCCTTGGGCATCGTCATTCTCGACGATGTCCTCACGTCGGTCGACGCCTCGCACAGACGACGGGTAGCGGTCTACCTGCTGTCGGAGTTTGCTAGGGACTTCCAGCTCGTAGTAACTACCCACAACCGGGAATGGTTCGAATGGCTCATTCAGCTCCAGAGGTCCCGTGGAGTTGGTGACCGTTTCGTGAACAGAAGGATACTGAGCTGGTCCCTCGGCGACGGTCCGGAGCTAGTTCAACTGATGCAAGACTACGAGTATGTGAAAAGTCATCGGGACGACTCGGGCCACGAGTTCGTGGTACCCATCGCGGGTCGGTTGCTTGAACACGCTCTGCAAGAGCTGAGATACACTCTTGAAATAGCAATCCCTGCCAAGCTGGACGAACGGTACACTATAGGTGATATCTGGCCCAAGTTTCTGAAGACCGCCAAGAGGTACAGACTCTTCTGGCGTGATGCAGGGCCGCTGTGCGAACAGCTGAACGACACGGTCGTGATCCGGAACTGGGGAACCCATAGTAGTGATTGGGCACGCAGCCTAAGCCGAGGCGAGGCACTTGAGTTCATCGACGTCGTTCTAGACTTGTTCCAGAAGGTGTACTGCAAGACGTGCGGTTCGTTCGTGCGAAAATGCAAAGTTCCACAGAGCGGCCTCTCCTGCAAGAAGGGATGTCTCTCGTATCTGCCCGCGTCGTCTGGGTGAGAGCCCGCAACGATTTCGGTAGATAGAGAGGAACGATGAATCAGAGATCTCACCCTTGCAGCTGACTTCGAGGAGATTGACATGTTGCTTGGTCCGGGCGAATGGGCATGGAGCCTCGAACACCAACAGGTCTGCAAGGTCGTCGAAGCGCAGGACCTGTGGGGAGACACGCTCTACCGCGTGTGGGTTCCTGCCAAGGACGCGATCGTCCGTGTCCGGTCGAGCCAGCTCCAGCCGGCGGCTGAGCGCGCGCTCGGCGGTTCCGCATGGCTCTCCTATCTGACGGCTGCGGCCCGGGTCTCTGACGCCCTCGCGCAGGACGTCCTGCTGGCACCCATCGAGGCGTCGGTAATTCCCCTGCCACATCAGATCCGAGCCCTGTCGCGTGCAGTGTCGGACGACCGCATCCGCTACCTCCTTGCGGACGAGGTCGGCCTCGGCAAGACGATTGAGGCGGGGCTGATCATGCGCGAGCTCAAGCTGCGTGGCATGGTGCGCCGCACGTTGGTCGTGGCCCCCAAAGGGCTCGTCACCCAATGGATCGCGGAGATGCGCACTCACTTCGACGAGGAGTTCCGTCTCTTCATCCCGAGCGACTTCTCCGCGTTCCGCCGCATCACTCAGGAAGATAACGTCTGGCAGACCTACGACCAGGTCGTCTGCCCGATGGACTCCGTCAAGCCCGTTGACGGCCGCAGAGGTTGGTCTCAGGATCAACTGGCCGAGTACAACCGCGATCGCTTCGAGGACCTGACGTCAGCGGGATGGGATCTGATCATCGTCGATGAGGCCCACCGCCTCGGGGGAAGCACCGAGCAGGTTGCCCGCTACAAGCTCGGTCGGGGTTTGGCGGAAGCGGCGCCGTATCTGCTGCTCCTCTCTGCGACTCCACACCAAGGGAAGACTGACGCCTTCCACCGGCTGGTCTCGCTCGTTGATGAGGAGGCCTTCCCCGATCCCGGTAGCATCTCCAGAGAACGCGTCCAGCCGTTCGTGATCCGGACGGAGAAGCGGCGAGCCATCGACGCCGAGGGGCAGCCGCTCTTCAAGCCGCGGAGCACGCGGCTCGTGCCAATTATCTGGGAAGATAGGCACAGCAAGCAACGCGCCCTCTACGAGGCGGTAACCGAGTATGTGCGAGAGGGTTACAACCAGGCGGTGCAGGAGAAGAAGAGTTACATCGGCTTCTTGATGATCCTGATGCAGCGCCTGGTCACCTCCTCGACTCGCGCAATCCGGACCACGCTGGAGCGTCGCCTTCAGGTGTTGGAGACGCCGGGCGAGCAGCTTCTGCTCTTCCCCGAGCTGTCCGAGGACGAGTGGGTGGAGCTCGATGGGCAGGAGCAGATCGACACGTTGCTTATGACGAGGCTGAAGGCCTTGAAGAACGAACGCGCCGAGGTGAAGCTCCTCCTCGAGGCGGCCAGGAGCACAGAGAAGGCCGGCGTCGACGCCAAGGCGGAGGCCATGCTGGACTGGATCTACCGCTTGCAGCAGGAGGAGGGCGACCCCGATCTGAAGGTGCTCGTTTTCACGGAGTTCGTCCCAACTCAGGAAATGCTCCGCGAGTTCCTTGCCGACCGTGGTTTCTCGGTCGTGTGCCTCAACGGGTCGATGGGTATGGAGGAGCGGGCACGGGTCCAGCACTCCTTCGCGGAGAATACCCGAGTCCTCGTCTCGACTGACGCCGGAGGCGAGGGGTTGAACCTGCAGTTCTGCCACGTGGTGATCAACTACGACATCCCTTGGAATCCGATGAAGCTCGAGCAGCGTATCGGTCGGGTGGACCGCATCGGTCAGGAGCATGTAGTGCGGGCCGTCAACTTCGTCATCCAGGACACGGTGGAGCACCGCGTCCGCGAGGTCCTGGAGGAGAAGCTGGCCGTCATTCTGGAGGAGTTTGGGGTCGATAAGACCGGGGATATCCTCGACTCGGCCCAGGCCGGCCAGCTCTTCGACGACCTCTACGTCGAGGCCATCCTCAGGCCGGACGCTCTGGGTGCCAGGGTCGACTCCGTTGTGAGCCAGGTCAAGGAGCAGGGGAAAGCCGTTCGAGAGAGCGGGTCCGTCCTCGGAACCGCCGAGGACCTCGATCCACGGGAAGCGCGGAACCTGATGGTCCACCCGTTGCCCCACTGGATTGAGCGGATGACGGTCAACTACGTCGAGGCGTACGGTGGCGAGGCCGAGCGAAACGGTCCAGGCTGGAGCCTGACCTGGCCCGACGGTGAACGCCTGGGACCCGTGGTGTTCTCAGCCAAGGACGCGGACCGGGTGCCATCGGCTCGACATCTGACCTTGGAGGAGCCTCGTGTGCGAGGGCTGGCGACACGGATTCCCCGCTTTGCTCCCGGTCAACCGATCCCCTGTCTTTCCCTGGAGGGTCTGCCCACTGAGGTGCGGGGGGTCTGGTCCCTCTGGCAGATCACGTTGCACACGCCAGAGTGGAACCGGCACCGCGTCATGCCACTCTTCCGGCACGAGGACGGTCGGATCCTGGCACCGACGGCCCGGTTCGTGTGGGACCATATGATGTCTGACCCACCGGCCGCGGAACGGTACCTCGAGGGCGACGCGGCGACCGACGCGTTCGATCTTGTGGAGACCTCGGCCCGTGAGCACGGACAGCAGATCTACCAGGAGCTGGTCCAGACGCACCGAGCGCGCCTCGCGGTGGAACGCGAAAAGGGCGAGTACGCGTTCACGGCCCGGCGCCGTGCCATTGAGAGGATCGGACTGCTGGGGGTTCGGAGCCATCGCCTGGCGCAACTCTCACACGAGGAGAGGTCTTGGCGTGAACAGCTCGACCGCAAGGGCGAGACAAGCCCCGAGCTCATTCCCTTGCTTCTGGTCCGCGTGGAAGGAGGGGGTGGTGAGTAGCTGGCGCGATGAAATCCTCAAGGAGTTCACACCCCAGGTCGCGCGCCTGACGCTCGTCGCGGATCCCGACGGTCTTCTGCTCGAAGAGGGCATTCTCAAGGGAATCGAGGAGCGCGGCTTCGAGCTGATTCCGTTCGAGGACCACGTTGCCTTTCGCTTCGCCTACGAGTCCGGGTACAGGTCGCGTTGGGACCGTGGCGAGCTGACGGACCTGGTCGTCGTGCTCAGAGCGGCGGCCTCGGATCTGCGCTCTCTGCCCTATGACCTCCTCCAAGCGGGTCGTCAACTCTCGTTCAACCTGGGCGAGCTGTTTCCGAACCTGAGCTATCCGGTCGTCGACGCCTTGGACCGGAGCGATCTCGACGACCTCTACGAGGCGCAGAAACGGGAGAAGCCCGACCGGCCGCTCGGTGACCGGCAGACCAAGGGATTCGTTCTTCGCCACGTCTTCGGGGTCGCGCCCGAGACGATCAGGCAGGAGTCCGATCTCGTCCGCTTCCTGCTGTGTCGCCACTACCGCGGCCTCCGCATACCCTCTACCTTGGACAGCCATCTCATCCAGCTGCTTCGGCAGAACAGCCTGCTCGGCGAGTGGCCCCTGGAGCGGATTGTTGCGGACCGAGAGGCCTTCTTTGCTTTCCTCCAGGAGCGGTGGCCGATCTTCCTGGATCGGCACGCAGCCGAAGCACACGCGGTCCGCGAATCGGGCGAGGGGTATGGGTTGGAGTTCCCCGGGCCGTCCGAGATCCCGTTCGACCAGCACGACGTCCGCGTCTACATCGACAACCTGTTTCTGGAAGGCGTGCTGCAGCAAGTCTCCCATCCTCGGGCGGAGACGCTTGCCGATTCGTGGGTGATCGTCGGCGTCAAGACCGAGCCCGAGGCTGATCGGAAACGGCGGCTGGAGGGGTTGCTCAGCGCCATCGAGAAGTCGATCCCCGAGGAGGCCGCCAAGCACCAGGACTGGCTTGCATTCGCCCGTCGCTGGGCTCAGGTGAACGCCCTCTGGTTCGACCCCGATGGCGAGGATGCCGGAGAGAAGAAGGAGCAGTATCGCAGCGTCCGGAATCGGATCGACGAGGCTTTCACTGCGTGGATCAAGCAGCGTTTCGGGACTCTGCACAACCAGCCGCCTTTGCCCCCGGTGATGATTCATCATGTTCCCCGGTTGCTCGCTCGGCACCTCGAGGAATCCAGAGACGCAAAGGCAGCGTTGGTGCTGGTAGACGGACTCTCGCTCGACCAGTGGGTCGTGGTCCGCAACGTGCTCGCGGAACAGCGACCACTCTTTCAGCTCCGAGAGGAAAGCCTCTTCGCTTGGATTCCCACGCTCACTATGATCTCGAGGCAGGCATGCTTCGCTGGGCGCCCTCCTCTCTACTTCCCGTCCAGCATCCACACCACCGATCGCGAGCCGTCCGCTTGGAAGCGGTTTTGGGTGGATGAGGGGCTGTCCGCCGCGGAGGTGGGTTACGAGAAGAACCTGCGCGACCAGCCAGACCTGGCCCGCGTGGAAGAGCTCGTGTCGCACCCCAAGGTGCGCGTCGTCGGGCTCGTGGTCGATAAGGTCGACAAGATCATGCACGGCATGACGCTTGGAAGTGCGGGGATGCACAATCTGGTTCGCCAATGGACAAACCAGGGAGTGTTGGCCGCGCTCCTCGACATGCTCCTCGATCAGGGCTTCGCCGTGTTCCTGACCTCTGACCACGGGAATGTGGAGACGAAGGGATGCGGTCGTCCGGCTGAAGGCGTGGTCGCGGACCTGCGAGGAGAGCGTGTTCGTGTCTATCCCGATCGGTCGCTGCGAGCGCGCGTCAAGGAGCGTTTTCCCGATGCGATCGAGTGGCCCCCGACCGGGTTGCCGGATGACTACCTTGCCCTGATCGCGCCGGAACGCCTAGCGTTCGTTCGGGAGACCGAAAGCCCGGTGGCGCACGGAGGCATCACACTGGAAGAGGTCGTGGTTCCCTTTGTTCAGATTGGGCGGAAGTGACGTGGGTACGAAGCGCACGGTAATCGGATTCGATCGGAAGATCCAGCTGAACTGGCTGGACGCCACGGCGGACTGGGCTGCGCAGGGACTTTCCGCCGCTGACATCCGGACGCGGTTGGAACAGCTTCTGGAGGGGAAGGTGGCCGGTGAGGGTCCCCGCAGCGCGCGCGACAAGACGATGACCGTGCTGCTGCACATCTGGGTGCTCGTGCCAGAATCGCTGGTCCCGCTGCGTGACGATGGGCTCGCTCGGCTGCGGACCCGGTCCGGGCGAGACCGCCTTCCACTTCACTGGGGCATGTGCTTGGCGACATACCCGT
>JAUXGN010000078.1 GCA_030622115.1 Candidatus Eiseniibacteriota bacterium | reverse complement strand
GAACCTCGATGATTTGCATTTCACCAGGGACCCCCCTTCAGCAAGACGCCCTCACACGATTGACAAACCAATGACAATGCTGAGAGTGCCTCGCAGTGGGGGCCGTGTCAACACCAGACCGGGGCCAAGCCGTATGTGGGAGATACGAGTCGGACCAGCGGGTCGTCGCCCATTCCTGGAGAGTTCATGCTTGCTCACGAGACGCCCAGCCGCCGCGTCCTGAATAGCCTCGTAGCAGGCCCCCGCTACCAACCCGATGCGAACACCCGTCTCTCCGGAGGCGGGTGTTTGCTTGGATGCTGGGAGTGGTGGGCGGCCAAAGAGGTGCATCAGGATGTCTCCAGTGTCCGGTTCGAGCTCTATCTTCTTGACGAACAGGCGCGCGAAATGCCGCCTCTCCTCTCGGGTCCCTGCAGCGAAGACCTCACGGAACGCCTCCCGACACTGCTCCACGAATCCCAGGTCGATTGGCTCAGCGTGTGTATTGCTTGGAAGCGCCCCGTTTCGACGGGGCGCTTCTTCTGTCCGCGGCGGTAGTCCTGGCTGGATCCCGCCGGCAGGCGAAAACGTCAACGTAACGTTCGGTGTGGCGTGCGTTGTGCTGCTGTTGCTCGGCGTGCTGGTCGCCACCGAGGCTCCGAGAAGTGTCAGGACAGCACGGGCGCGCGCCGCTTGACTCTCGCGCGCATGTGCTCTATAGATGGGAATGTAATCCGCAGATGGAATATAGGATCCTCAACCGGGCGTGAGTGACTCTCACGCGATCCAGTATCCGGCGGGAGGAAGAACGGACGAGAAGAAGAGTGGATACAAGGTGGGCAACAGGGCCGATAAGGCTGGTAAGTAGGTCTGCGAGATCTGCCACACAGAGGGCGGCGTACACGAGCACGAATTCGTGGAGGGCGAGGAGTTCCCCCCCTGCATGAACTGCGGCAAGGCCACTTCTTGGAAGAAGGCGGAAGAGTAGAGGATCTCACCTCCCTATCGGGATCCAGGACGGGCGAATAGTATGGACACAGGCCGGCAATCGGCCCCACCTTGGGGTGCGTTCGCCATCAAGGACTGCGCTCTCGTGGCCATAGCCACTGGCCGACGCGCGCGAACTCTTCTGGAGCTGCGCGACGAGCTACGGACAATCGACCCGGCGTCGATCTACTTCCACTTCTGGGGCGGCCTTCTACGCTCTACGTTCGACGACCCTCGCTTCCACAACGGATTCGCCATATGGGCGGATCATGGTCTCCATGACACCGCCCTGGCGGAGCGGCTGAGCGTCATCGATCCGACGGACTTCGGAGACATGGAGCATCTCCGCGCCAGATTGATCGAGGTCATCGATGATGACCTTGCCGAAACGGGTCTGATCCCGACCGCGCGAGAAGGGGCGGAGTTCGATTTCGTCCGCTCACAGATAGTGATCTTCGACACGGACAGGAGGCTTCTAAATCCTGCCGAGCTTCCCGGCGCGGTGGCGCGGATGTCGCGCACCAGCATCTTCTACCACTTCGTGGACGCGCGCCGCAGAACACCAGATTCCGTGGACGACTTCACTACCTGGTTGATCGACATGGACAGAGAGGGATTCCAGGATCTGTGCGTCGGACTGGCGAGCATAGATCCGTTCTACGGATCACTGGTGGAGACGCGAGAAGCGATCTCCGGGATCTTCAGGGACTTCTTCGGGGAATAGAACGCCGTGTCCAATCTCCTTGGGCAGTACGCCGAAGTGGCAGGCAAAGACGTCGTGGACCATCTGCGCCAGCTTGCCGCTCCTCTGTCAGGAATGAGAGTGGTCCACGTCAACTCCACGCGCGTGGGAGGTGGAGTTGCTGAGATCCTGGCGAAGCTAATCCCGCTCAAGAGAGAGCTGGGTATCGACGCGAGGTGGGAGGTGATCGACGGGAACCCGCAGTTCTTTCGGACCACGAAGTCGTTCCACAACGCGCTTCAGGGTGATCCCGCCGATATCTCCGAGGACTCGCTTCGAGAATACGAGCGCGTGAACGCGGCGAACGCGGAATCGCTTCGCGACGAACTCCGCTCGGCTGACATGGTGTTCATACACGATCCTCAGCCAGTGCCTCTGCTCGCTCACACCCAGGAGAGATGCGGCAAGTGGATCTGGCGGTGCCACATAGACGTAAGCAAGCCCCACCGCCCGGTGTGGGACTACCTGAGCGAGTTCCTGGCCGGATACGATGCGAGCGTGTTCTCAATGGCGGAGTTCGCGCAACACCTCCCCCACACCCAGTATCTGATCCCGCCAAGCATAGACCCTCTGAGCGACAAGAACGTTCCTCTGGATGAGAGTGAGATCGCGTCTGTGCTGGAGACCTACGGTCTGGACCCCACGCGGTCACTCATCGCACAGGTCTCAAGGTACGACAGGTTCAAGGACCCCGTCGGTGTGCTCAAAGCATATCGTCTCGCCAAGCGTTTCACACCCGGTCTGCAACTGGTGCTGGCCGGCGGCGGAGCGGACGACGATCCCGAGGCCGAAGCGGTCATAGAGGAAACGCGCGAGGCCGCGGGCGGCGACCCGGACGTTCACATCCTCTTGCTCCCTCCGGACGCGCATCGCACCATAAACGCCCTGCAGCGCGCCGCCGATGTTGTCCTCCAGAAGTCAATTCGAGAAGGCTTCGGGCTTACGGTGTCCGAGGCCATGTGGAAGGGCAAACCCGTGATCGGAGGCGACACGGGCGGAATCCGCCTGCAGGTAGTCGACTCGCACACAGGGTTCCTCGTCTCAACTCCGGAAGGTGCCGCCCTGAGAATCCGCTATCTTCTGCACCATACCGATTCGATGGCGGAGATGGGCAGGAAGGCTAAGGAGTTCGTCAGAGAGAACTTCCTGCTGACCAGACACCTGCTTGAGTACCTCACTGTCATGGTCTCGCTGGCAAACAGATTCGAAGACAGGATCGAACTGGGATGACGGAGGGTCGTACGCGGATCGAGGTCGAGGGAATCCCGGAGTTCTGGGATGTCGTGACAGCCGCCGAGCAGAGGTGTCTGGTGCTCGACTACGACGGCACACTCGCGCCGTTCCGCGAGGATCGCATGCGGGCCTTCCCGCTGGAGGGGATTCGTGAACTCCTCATCGAGATCCGAGACACGGGCAAGACTCACCTTGCGATGATGACAGGAAGACCGCTCGACGAGCTCCTTGCTCTTCTCGGCGATCTCGACGTTCCGATGAGCGGGAGCCAGGGCACCGAGTTCCGCTTCCCCGACGGCACGACACAGACGCATCTTCCCGACGAGGTCCAGGAGTCGCGGTTGGTGCGCGGCGAGAAGGAGGCGCGCGCACTCGCGCCTGACTACCGCGTCGAACGGAAGACAGCGAGCGTCGCCGTCCATACTCGCGGCATGTCCGAGCTCGACGCGGCGAGGATCGAGGACGCGCTCTGCGGCGTGTGGTCGGCAGACGCCGAAGAGCACGAACTCGAGTGCAGGAGGTTCTGCGGCGGCCTCGAGCTCAGGATCAAGGGAATAGACAAGGGCACGGCCTTGAGAACGCTACTCAACACACGCGAAGGGAAGACGCTGTGCGTCTACGTGGGAGACGATGACACCGACGAGGACGCGTTCGAGGTCGTGCGGGAGCACGGATTCGGGATCAAGGTCGGAAGCCAGGAAGATCCGACAGCGGCTACAGGGAAATTGCCGGGGCCCGAGGCGGTGAGGGAGTTTCTCATACGATGGCTAGCTACGACGGCAGGGAAGTGAACGAGCACGGTGCCGATCAGATCAGGCGACTCGTTGTGGTCTCCAATCGCCTCCCCGTGGTTCTGTCCAAGTCCGCCGGCGGATGGCGAAGCGAGCCCGGATCTGGCGGGCTGGTTACAGCCATCGCACCGGTCTTGCGGAACAGGGGCGGGCTCTGGATCGGCTGGCCCGGCACAGCGGGCCGAGAGGACCTGAGCGGCGCGCTGGACCGCGCGACAAGAGATGTGGGTTACTCGCTTGTCCCGGTGTCCCTCGACAAAGAAGAGGTGGATCAGCACTACCGCGGATTCTCAAACGAGATCATCTGGCCGCTCTTCCACGACCTTCAGACCAAGTGCAACTTCGACCCCCTCTACTGGGATACCTACAGAGAGGTCAACAGAAGGTTCGCAGAGGTCACGAGGGATCACACCGCGCCACACGACTTCATCTGGGTGCACGACTACCACCTCATGCTGACCGCGCAGAATCTGAGGGCGCTGGGAACGGAGGCTCGCCTCGGCTTCTTCCTCCATATCCCCTTCCCCCCCTTCGACATCTTCGTGAAGCTGCCCTGGAGAAGAGAAATCCTGAGGGCGCTGCTGTCTTACGACCTTGTGGGCTTCCAGACGCTGAGAGACAGGCGCAACTTCGTCCAATGTCTGATAGCGCTTCTGCCGGGGACCAGCGTTCGTGGCCGAGGCCAAGTCTGTCAGATAGAATCAGGTGAACGGACGATCCGGAGCGGGGCCTTTCCCATTAGCATCGATTCTCGTCAGTTCGAGAGCGACTCCGCCAGCCACGATGTGGCCGAGAGCGCGTGGCACATCCATGAGAATCTCCCGGATCGCCAGATCATCCTGGGCGTCGACAGAATGGACTACACAAAGGGGATCACCGATCGCCTCAGAGCCTTCCGTCGCCTGCTGGAGAGGCACCCCGAACACAGGGACGAAGTCACACTGGTCCAGGTGGTGGTACCCAGCCGCAGGGGCATTCCTGGATACGAGAGCCTCAAAATTGAGATAGAAGGTCTGGTCGGCGAGATTAACGGACAGCTAACAGGACCCTCCGGCAAGGTCCCGATCCACTACATCTACAGGGCCCTGGAGCGAACAGAGCTTCTCGGCTACTACCGCGCGTCGGAGGTAGCTCTGGTCACACCGCTCAAGGACGGGATGAACCTCGTCGCCAAGGAATACTGCGCCTGCAGTCTTGAGGAGAACGGAGTCCTGATACTGAGCGAATTCGCGGGCGCGGCAGCCGAGCTGCAGAGGGGTGCTCTTATGGTCAATCCATACGACATCGCGGGTGTTGCGGACGCGCTCCACAAGGCCGTGACAATGAGACCGGATGAGAGGCACAGAAGAATGCACCAGCTGAGGCAATCGATCAAACAACACGACATCTTCTGGTGGGTCGATTCGTTTCTGAGAGCTTCAATCGAGCGGGATCTGAGCAGTTTCCCGGTTGTGGAGGACTACGTTCCAGGCAGGCGACCGGCAGTCTGAGCTTCTCCGCCGGGTTGTCGTGACACGAGCGCGCACTGGCGTGTGCCTCCGGGACCACATCACATGGGGGAGCGAAGTGAGATCTGGCCGGGCATTTGTGGCGGCGACAGCGATCGCGGCCCCCCTTGCAGACCACGTGACACACGAACCCGTCAGCTGCATACGCTAGCTAGCCAGCAACCGCCCTTGCCAACTCCTACCCGCCCGCATGCTTCTCTCTAGTCCTGGGGCAAACCCGACACCGGCGACGCTGGTGACGGTGATTCCGTTCCCTCTCGCCCGGACAGCGAACTAAGCTGCCGTTCCCACCCTCGCCATCTCCCGCGCGGCGTGCTTCACGCCCTGGTAGCGCCAGTGCGCCGTGACCGTGGATAACTGCTCCGAATCGGGTTCGAATCCTGCCCCCGCTACCAGTTCGTGAAGAGCCCGGGTCCAAGGACCCGGGCTTCTCATATCTTCGTCGGTCGTCTGCTCCGCTGTTCTGGCTCACTCGTCCAGTAGCTCTCGGTGATTCTCGCCCAGCCATCTCAGGACGCCTGTCCGGAGTTCCACCACGAACTTCAGAAGCTCTGCAGCATCAGCGTCGCTGACGGACCCAGGCTGATCGTACTCTATGATGTTCCGTTTCTTGCGGCAGACCTCCAGGTAGTCAACGTCAGCCTTCCTGTCTGATCCCAGTATCAGGCTGAGCGCCTGGATCGTGCGGTAGTGCTGAAGGTTGCGCTCAGGACGGTAGCCTTCGGCATAAAGCAGGATGGTGCAGAGCCGTAGAGCGGCATTGTAGGCGATCCCGAACTTCCAGTCAGCTGAGATGCCCTGTCCGGCATCCGCGAGGTCACGCTCGGCAATGCCGAGAAGCCCGGCGACTTCCTCCCTGCTGGTCGTGTGTGACCGAAGCCATCCGCT
>JAUXGN010000009.1 GCA_030622115.1 Candidatus Eiseniibacteriota bacterium | reverse complement strand
GCTTGCCGGAGGCCGAGTGAGAAGGTACTCATCCGAGGACAGAGAGCGAGCCGAGATCGCAATCGCAGAAGTGGGGCTGTCCGATAGACGAGCGAGCTTGTTCTCCTCGCTTTCGGGTGGCCAGCGCCAGCGGGTTCTGATCGCGCGCGCACTCGTCTCCGACCCGGAGCTTCTGCTCCTTGATGAACCCACCGCAAACCTGGATGTGACGATGGAGAGTCAGCTTCACGAGCTCCTTCGGAAACTCAATGAGCGGATGGCCATCGTACTCGTGTCCCACGATGTCGGGTTCGTGTCGGAGTACACGACGAAAGTGATATGCGTAAAGAAGACGGTCGTGCTTCATCCTACGTCAGAGCTCCGCGGCGATACGTTGAGAGAGATGTATGGAGAGAAGATCAGGATGGTCCGACACGACCACGACGAGCATGGATGCAAGATGGAGGGTCGCCACAAGTGAGTTTGCCCGGAACCGGAAATTGACATGAGTAAGCTTGCGCGAAGCCGGAGATTGACATGAGTGAGTTCATGCGAGCCGTCGCCGAGCACGCATTCATGCGCAACGCCCTGTTGTCGGGCCTCCTCGCAAGTGTTGCCTGCGGCATTGTCGGCACGCTCGTTGTCGTTCGCCGCATCGCCTTCATCGCTGGAGGCATCGCGCACTCTGTCCTCGCCGGCATAGGCGCGGCCGTCTATCTGCAGACGGTACATGGCTGGGGCTGGTTGGATCCTCTCTACGGGGCTCTCGTCGCCGCCCTTCTCGCGGCAGTCGTGATCGGCCTTGTCAGCATCAAGGCCAGGGAGCGGACCGACACTGTCATCGGGGCCGTGTGGGCGATCGGGATGGCGACGGGCGTGCTCTTTCTCGCACGCACCCCGGGCTACGGTGGAGACCTCATGGGCTACCTCTTCGGCAACATTCTCATGGTCAGGACGAGCGATCTGTGGGTGCTCGGCGTCCTCGATCTTGTGGTTCTCGTTTCCGTGCTGCTCTATTACGATCAGCTGATGGCAGTGGCGTTCGACGAGGAGTACGCACGCACACGTGGAATCCCGGTCGATCTGTTCTTCGTTGGCCTTCTGCTTCTGACGGCACTGACGGTCGTCTTGCTTGTCATCGCAGTCGGTATCGTGATGATGATCGCGCTCCTCACGATCCCGGCCGCCATCGCGGGCCGCTTCGCTACCAGGCTTTCACACATGATGATCTGGGGATCGATTCTAACCATCGTGTTCACGAGCTTGGGGCTCGCCCTCAGCTACTCGCCGGGCCTCCCGGCCGGAGCCACCGTTATCATTCTGTCGGGAATCGCATATCTCCTCGTTGTCATGACGACGACGCCAAGCGGCAGATTGCGCTTTCTGCCGGCTCGCCGGCGCAACCACTGAGATAGAAACGCCCCGCCCGGCATCAGCCAGGCGGGGCGCCTTCTTTGCCAGTGCTACTACTGCACTGGATTCTTCATACGAAACTACCTGTAGAGAGCCTTGATGGAACCCCAGCTTGACTCCTCGACTGGCGTGATCGGGCAGCCGTCGATTGTCAGGTAGTAGTCGGAACCGCAGACGTAGCTCAGATCCCAAGCATCCGTCGAAACGAAGATGACGGCATCGACGGGACCGACATACGAATGCGAGAGCGTCGCATAGTTGCAGCTCGCTGTCGTAGCTGACTCGTAGAACGCGCCGGCTGCCATGTCAACGAAACCGAAGAGGGCGCCGAACTCGGCCTCAACACCGATCGTCACGGTCGCATCCTGGTCGAGCGACAGCACGTACCAGTCGGTGTCCCTGTAGGTGGTGCTGGCGAACGGGAAGACTCCCGACGTACCGCAGATCACGATGTTCTCAGCGCAATCGACGTATGAGTAGACGGGCGGGCTGCTGTTGAGACCACCGTTGTAGTCATCAACGTAATCCGTGTAGCAGTCGACCTCGCCCTCGAGCAGCGAACCGTCCGGGCACTCGACCACGCACAGCTCGACCTCGTAGACGTCGAGGACGTAGTCGCCACAGTCGCCACCGTAGCCGTCAACAACGATGTAGTAGGTGTGACCGGCGTAGAAAGTGAGCTCCGTGATCCATGACTGGTACATGTACGTGTTGAAATCGCCACATGACGCGTTGTCGTCGACGCAAGCATACGGGGCGCCTGGTGTGTGCACGTCCTCATACACGTAGACCTTTGTGTCGTAGCTCGACATGCACAGGAACACGTCGACGACGACATCAGCGCTTGGCGCGAACGAGTAGACGACGTCTGGTGAGGTTGATCCCGTGTAGGGGCAGACCTCATCGTAGTCATCAATGGCCGCGCACGTGTTGCCGGCATCCGTGTACGGCAGTGCGGCGATCACGGTGGCCTCAGCAATGGTCTCACCACCGATGCGACCGGTCGGGTGCGCAACGCCGGAGACAACGCTCTGCTTGACAGGAGCGACGGCCGTCGGCGAAACGGCGAGAGCGACCATACTCAGAGCAACAACCATAATCACTGCAAGATATGCGATCCTCATCTGCTTCCTCCTCGAACGAAGAACAATATGTCACTCGCGAGAACAAAACTCCGCTTACACATCCCCCCTTTCCAGGAACGCGTGTTTCCAGTTTGAGTGTTTTGTCTGGCGTGTTTCGCCGTGGCCCAGCCGGCACAATGACGTCTATTGCCCCGGTGTTGGCGAAACACTACTCACCCACACTGTGGAACTATACCACGGTTTGTCGGCAATCGTCAAGCACAATGGTGACCAATGACCATGTAATCACGACCCGCGTCGAGGGGCACTCCGCGAACTGACCGCTCATACTTTCTTCAGAGTGGACATAGCTGAAATTGAAACCGTGGTGTGGCATAATCACGCGAGACCTACTATATTCACTCGACCCTTGAAGTCGGTACGAGACTCGGAACTCGCCGGGAGATCTGCACATTGGCCCCTCAACAGCGCTACCCCATTCCAGCCACCCAGCACCGTGTAGAGGAGACCATCCTCCGAAGCCGGTTCGTCACGACGGTCGGACATGCATCATCGGTCAATGAGGCACGAGCGTTCATCGCCACCGTTAGCTCTGAGTTCCCCGACGCCACACACAACTGCTGGGCATACGTCATCGGACCACCCGGCGACACGAGCCGTGTGGGAATGAGCGATGCCGGTGAGCCTCACGGAACAGCAGGACGTCCGATGCTCACCGTACTCATCCATAGTGGTGTCGGCGATATCGCCGCTGTTGCTACGCGGTACTACGGTGGAACGAAACTCGGCAAGGGCGGACTTGTGAGAGCCTATAGCGGCGGCGTGAAGAGTGCCATCACCGATCTGCCCACAGAAATGCTCATCGCCACAACGATCCTTGTCGTAGTCCTCGACTACCCGAGTGTCGATCCCATCAAGCACGTGCTCCCGAACCATGAAGCTCGTGTGCTTTCGGAGAACTACGCAACCCGCGTCACAATCGAGATCGAACTCCCCGAGGAACGCGCAGACGAGTTCAAGAACGCAGTGTCCGGTCTTACGAAGGGAACCGCCGCCATCGAGAGGAGGAACACACAAGGAGAGGCACATAGGGATGCAGGTTGATCGGATGCTCAGATGAAACCCCGAGGGCCCAAGTGGTGTCTTATGCTGATGAAAACGGGAATGACCGCCGCGCCAAGCGCGGCAGACGCGGCATAGCAACAGGAGGACAGAATTGAAGGCTTCTTACAGAGTCCTGCTGATATCGGCTTCGGCGGTGATGTTGGCCTCGTCAGCAGGCTGCATGAGCTGTAATCCCACGACCCCCGTTGGTGAAATGGTGACGGAGACGTCCACTGTTTCGGTCATGACGGCCGACTCAGTTACTGTCGTCGTGGACGTGAGTGTTTGCGACCTGATCATCGAGGGTGGAGCCAACACTCTTCTCGACGCTGAGTTCACGTACAATGTGCCAAGCTGGAAGCCGGAGATCACCTACACGGAATCCGGCTCACACGGCCGGCTCACCATCCGGCAGTCGGCTGCCAAGGGATCGGTTGGACGAGGGGCCGACTGTGATTGGCACTTGCGCTTCTCTGACGACATCGCGCTCACGATGGAGATCGACAGCGGCGTTGGACGCTCCGATCTTGATCTCGCCGGGATGATGCTCACCGATCTGAACGCTGATGTCGGAGTCGGTGAGATCATAGTGGAACTCGGAGACACCCTGGATCATGATATCGCCATCGAGATCGATAGCGGCGTCGGCGACATTGTGCTTCACATCCCCGAGCAGGCGAACGTGATTCTTGATTGTGACACGGGCATCGGCGGTATCGACTCCGGCGATCTGGTCAGACGCGACGGTGTGTACGTGACTGATATCCCCACCGAATCCGGCGGGACCGTTAGGATCAACGTGGACATCGGCGTAGGCGACATCAGGATCATCGGCCAGGAACCCCACACACAAATCTGAACGCGTGGAGTCTCATCCCCCCCAGAGACAACGCGTTCGAATGCCCCCGGAACCATGACGGTTCCGGGGGTTTTCACATTTGGCAGTTGACATCATCGGCTCATTTACTATATTCTGGTACTTGAATACTTCTATATGGTGATGAAATCCACCCAAGACTACTGTCAGGACGTTGGGCAGACCACGGAGCGATCGTATGAACGGTGCCATCTATTTCTCGGAAGCGGCTTCACTCGCCCTTCACGCCACGGGCATTCTTGCGGGAGCCGGGGACGATCCGATCACAGCCGGTCGCATGGCTGAAGCACTGGGAGCGTCGGAGGCACACCTTGCGAAGGTACTGGGCCGGCTCTCGAGGGCCGGTCTCGTCTCGGCAACGCGCGGACCTCACGGCGGCTTCCGGCTCTCGGTCGATGCTTCCAAGGTGACGCTTCGCGATGTGTACGAGGCAATGGAGGGAAGCCTCGACATCCAGCACTGCCTCTCGGGCCTCCCCCTTTGTGACAAACCGAGCTGCGCGCTTGGCTCGCTGTTTGAGAAAGTGAGCACCGAGATCATGGAGGGCCTGGCGGCTATCACACTCCACGATTTCAGATTTCACAGTGAGACATAGATGGGACCGCAGACCTGAGTATAGTCGGCGTGGAATGCCCGAGTGTTGAATGGGATCCTTCCGGTGGGATCCGTGGTGAAAAAACAGACCAGGTTCAGCCGGCGTGAGCCGGCGTCAGGACGGAGGGAACAGATGCACTGCTTCCAGTGTGAACAGACGGCGAAGGGAACGGGCTGCTCAATTGCCGGTGTCTGCGGCAAGGCCGCGTCGACCTCGGATCTTCAGGATCTTCTGATCCACACGGCGAAGGGAATCTCAATGTGGGCTCGCAGAGCCCGTGAGCACGGTGCGCTCGACAGAGACACTGACATCTTCACAGTGGAGGCGCTCTTCACGACTGTGACCAACGTCAACTTCGATGACGAGCGGATGATGGATCTCATTCGCAGGGCGGTGGAGATCAAGGACCGGGCTCGCGCACTCTATGAAAAGGCCTGTGCAGCCCAGGGTGAAACCCCCGAGGTGCTGAGCGGAGCGGCCGTCTGGACGCCAGCAGAGAATCGCGACGAGATCATTGCTCAGGCCGCAGGGGTATCGATCACGGCACGGCGCGAGACGCTCGGAGAGGACATCTCGAGCCTTCAGGAGCTCATCGTGTACGGGCTCAAGGGTGCGGCCGCGTATATCGACCACGCTCACATACTGGGCGTCGATGACGATGAAGTCTACGGTCTGTTTCACGAGGCGCTCGACACCCTGACGCGGACCGACGCGACAGTGGAGGAGTTGACAGCGTGGGCGCTCAAGACCGGCGAGATCAACCTGAAGGCAATGGAGATCCTCGATCGCGCCAACACATCAACCTACGGCCATCCCGTGCCGACTACAGTGCGCGTCACTCCGGTCGCCGGCAAAGCCATCCTTGTTTCAGGTCATGATCTTCTCGATCTCGAGGAGCTCCTGAAGCAGACTGCGGGCAAGGGTATCAACATCTACACGCACGGCGAGATGCTTCCTGCTCATGGCTACCCGGAGCTCAAGCGATACGAGCACCTTGTCGGAAACTACGGCGGAGCGTGGCAGGATCAGGCCAGGGAGTTCGATGCGTTCCCGGGCTCGATTCTCATGACGACCAACTGCATCCAGAAACCGCGCGCCTCCTACATGGATCGCATCTTCACATCGGGACTTGTCGCCTGGCCTGGAGTCACGCACATCTCTGACCACGACTTCACCGAGGTCATTGATGCTGCGGAGGCCGCAGCGGGCTTTGATGTTGATGAACCGGAGAAGAGCATCACAGTCGGTTTCGGACACAGCGCCGTGCTGGGCATCGCCGACAAGGTCGTCGATGCCGTCAAGGCCGGCGCCATCCGCCACTTTTTCCTGGTCGGCGGCTGCGATGGAGCGAGGAGGGGGAGGAACTACTACACCGAGTTCGCTCAGAGCGTGCCCGAGGACTGCGTCATACTGACGCTCGCCTGCGGGAAGTATCGTTTCAACAAGCTCGATTTCGGCAACATCGATGGCATCCCGCGACTCCTGGATGTCGGGCAGTGCAACGACGCCTACTCGGCGATCCGGATCGCCACAGCTCTTGCTGAGGCATTCGGTGTCGGCGTCAACAAGCTGCCGCTCTCGTTCATTCTTTCGTGGTACGAGCAGAAGGCGGTGGCGATACTGCTCACTCTCCTGCACCTGGGGATCAAGGGCATTCGCCTGGGCCCGACGCTCCCAGCCTTCATCTCTCCCAATGTGCTCGCTCTCCTCGTGAAGGAGTACGACCTGAAGCCGATCGGCACCGCCAAGGAGGACCTCGCTGAGATCCTCTCGGCCTAGCCTGGTGCTGGAATTCGTTGGAAAGGGGCCGTGCGTCGCGCGCGGCCCCTTGGCATGTCATTTCCCTAGACACCGGGCGCTTCAGACTTGACCGGCCTGCTCGCTTCGGCGACAATTCAGAGTAGATTGGGTCCTCCTGTGGACGTCTCGCATCGCAACTGGTGAACGGAAGGATTGATCATGAGGAAATTCATCGTGCTCGCGGTTGTCGTGATACTCGGGCTCGGACTGGGTGTCTATCTCTCAACTACCTCCAGAGCCAATGCTTGGCCCCCGGAGAGGGGCGTGGCCGAATCCTCTTGCGGTGATCAAGGCACGTGCGCCGAAGCCTGCGGGATTGCATGCGGCGACGGCTCCCGCACCGATGCGAATGTCTGTCCCAGCCAGTGCGACGACCAGCACGCCTCTTCGGATTGTGCGTGCGACGACGATCACCACGCCGATTCGGGCTGTGCGTGTGACGACGATCACCACGCCGATTCGGGCTGTGCGTGTGACGGCGATCACCACGCCGATTCGGGCTGTGCGTGTGACGGCGATCGTAGCGCCTGCACCGATGACATGAAGGCCTCCTGCGAACACCTGAAGAGCTGCGACGACAACCCCATCTGATATCCTCTCTTGACGTTTTCACCACCTGGAAGTATCGTCCGCATCTGAGAGCAAATCACTGTACGGCATGGTCTCAGAACCAAGGAAGGAAGATATGAGGATTCTCACCCGTTTGATCATTGCGATCGGATTCGCCACGCTGGCCCTACTCATGGCCGTGCCGGCGATCGCGCAGATCGAGGACCAGCTCTCCGCATATACGGGCGCGAACGCGGAAGGGTACCTCCAGCCACTGTCGGACGCCTTCGGAGCCAATCTCAACTCCGGCTGGTACCACTCAGCCTACATACCCGTCGATGGCTTCCACTGGAGCTTCGAACTGCGCGTGATGGGCGCCATCTTCTCAGATGATGCCGCGACATTCAGCGCCACGACGGAGGGCGGATTCAGCCCAGAACAGACTGTGGACGCACCTACCGTCGTGGGCTCAGGCGATGCCGTGACAGTCGATGGTGACAGCGGAACCGAGTTCACTTTCCCCGGCGGCTTCGACCTGAACTCCTTTGCCATGGCGGTTCCGCAAATCAAACTCGGTTCGTACAAGGGCACAGAGGCTGTAATCAGGTACTTCGCGATCGACGTGGGCGACGTCGAGATCGGGAATGTGAGCCTGCTGGGACTCGGCGCGCGTCACAGCATTTCGCAGTACCTGGACCCTGAGTTCCCGGTCGACCTTGCCGGCGGGTTCATGTGGCAGAAGTTCACGCTCGGCGACGATTTCATCGAGGCGAATGCCTTCACGATCGGAGTCCAGGCCAGCCGCAACTACGGCTGGATCGAACCATACGCGGGTCTCTCCTACGACATGTTCTCAATGAGCGTCGCGTACGAGAGCGATGAGTCCGGAGAGGCCGAGGAGATCAATCTCGACGCGGCGTCATCGGTCCACCTGTGTTTGGGATGCGCTATTGGAATCGCTCCGGTCATAGCGAACGTGGAGTACAACATCGCTGCCCAGAGCAGCTTCGCGTTCGGTCTGGCAGTCGGCTTCTAGCAGATTGAGGAGGAGGGTGAAGGATGAAAACGAGATTTCTTGTACCGCTTCTGCTCCTGCTCGTGGCGTTTGCCCTGAGTGGAAGCAACTGCCTGCTCGATGAGAAGGTCCTGGAGATCGTCTACTTCCAAAAAACCTGTGTGGACTTCGAGGAGAACGAAGACTCGGAGGTGTTCACAACTCCCGCTACGATGGACTATGCGGACGAACTTGATGATGTCCTCAGCAACAACGAAATCTCCAAGAGCGATGTCAACAGTGCCCGCATCGTGAGCGCGTCCTACATGGTGACCGACTTCTCCCACACACACGATTGGGATATCACGGGTGAGATCACAGTCCGGAGAGTCGACACCGCCGGCGCGGCAGTCACTCTCGTCACATACACCGGCCAGTCGGTCCTGGCGGCGCTCAACAACAGCGTTCCTGCGATCCTTGATCCGGCGGGCGTTGAGCTCTTGAACGACGCTCTTGAGGACTACATCACCGATGCCGCGGATCCGGTCATTGAGTTCTCGGTTGAAAACGGGAACGTGAATCCAAACCCGAGCGTGACGAACATGCTCGTATTCGACTGGCGTGGGTGCGTCGCCATCCACATCGTGGCCGGCATATCGCTTGAGGTTCCTGACCCGTTCTAGCGGAGCATCGGGATTCAGCGCAGCTTGACAGCGGAAGGCCGCCCTTACGGGCGGCCTTCTCACTGGCCCCCTTATCAGGAACCGTTGGCAACCAGAACATGTTCTACTCCTGCTGGTGATCTCCGTGATCAATCGAGCTGACCCATCCTACATACCGTGCCAACCACCTGCCATCCACGTGAGGAACAGTACGACCCAATCCCAGAGCGTCTCACTCTTCTCCGGGTTGGCGGCGAAGCACGCAACCGGCGAAGCAAGAACCACCAGGAGCACAAGGTAGAGCCTGGTCGAGAACCGCTTCATCGCATTCACCCCCTCTCAGTTCGAAACCGTCGGGGATCCACCCTCGATCTCCTCCGAGTGAACCCTCGTCGAAACGCACGGCGGTCAGATAGCCACCGCTTCTCACCTTTGCATATCTGCCATTGTCCTCCGTCAGAAAGACCGTCTCCTCCATGTTGCTGAATACCCGTCTCTCAAGAACGCTGTCAGTGAGCAGGATCTCCTCGCTCTCCACCTCTTGGTCCCCGTAGAGGAATACAAACCGGCTGTTCTCATTCAGGATCAGTTCTCCGTCATCCTCCACGTAGACGATGCAGATGACGTAGTCTCCGGGGTTCTCCCGAACCCTTACATGAAGACAAAATCCGCCCCGATGTTCGAGGCGGATCATTTGACGTCCTGCTCTTGTTTCTTCGAGGGCCGACGGCCACGTCTCTTGCTCTACAACGATCTTGTGTTTGAACGCGGCCGTGACGCCGGGGGCGATCTCCCCGCTGATGCCGTCTCCCCCTCCGGCCCAAGCGCCCAGCGCCAGGAGAACAAGAAGCAGCATTGTCACTACCACGAACGGTTTCACGATCCTCCCCTTGCGGCCGCACTCAGCTCCATGACCGCTCTACACGGTTGAATCGTGCATCACGTGTGCCACGAAATGGTCACAACAGAGGAGCCCGCGGCTAACTCGCCTGCGGGCTTGTGGTTCACACCACGGATTGGCGGGGACACTTCGCATAATCATGCGTGTCTAGGCAAGAAATATCAACCTCATTGACAGTAGGGATACTGCCTCAAGGCTCCAGCAAGACCGTCTGCGCGGACGAGCGCTCACCCGCGCTTTCGGACCTTCCAGACTTCCTCGCACGGCCACCGGCGCGCCCACTCATATGTGACGTATGGATAGCTCGTGGTCGCGCCCTCGGAGGGACGCACTTCGACCAGGTCTTTGATCTCGAAGCCGGAACGGCGGAGCAGCCTTATCCACTCACCGTGTGTCTGATGGAACTCCACGCCGGGGTCGTCGGGCCACTCCATGCGATACATGCCGAACGCCGGCCTCAGGAGCCGCTCTCCCGCTGCGACATTATCCTCATCGGGCATGCAGAGATCGAGGAGGTGTGAGTTCCCAAGGAAGACGAGCCGTCCACCCGGGCGGAGCAACCGTGCCGCCTCCGGGACCCAGCGTGCGGGATCGGCCCAGATGCAGACGCCGTACTCGGAGATGACAAAGTCGAAACTCTCGTCAGGTAGCGGTACGGTCTCCGCGTTACCGTGAATCAGAGGAAACTCGAGACCGTGCTCCCCCTGAAGACGGCGTGCCGTCACGAGCTGTTCCTCACAATTGTCGATGCCGACGACGCGCGCGCCGCGACGCATGAGCCACGCGGACACGTAGGCCGTTCCACATCCGAGTTCGATGGCGTCTTTCCCATTGAGATCATCAGGCAAGAGACCCAGCTCCGCTTCCGGCACACACCAGACCCCCCAGGACGGCTCCTGCTCGGCCCAATGCCTTTCTCCGGATGCGACGAAGTCCGCTGCCATCTCGCTCCAGGCCTCGCGATTGCGTCGAACGTGCTCGGGAAGTTCGTTCATGATCTCCTCACAAGGACTGACTCCACTCAGGGGATGCGCCTACCGCCACATCGACTTCACGCGTCCCCAACTCATCTTCTCCACGGGCGAGTCGCAGCCCTGCCCGTAGGCGCCCAGCTGCACGCTGCAGTCGTTGCCTCCGGGAAGGCACGGAGACGTGTCGAACAGCCGGTAGTCGGCTATGTCCAACCCGCAGAGCTGCGGATTCTCGGCAATGTTGCCGTCGAGGCCCGTCTGGTCAGTAAGACTGCCGCCGTAGCCCCCCCCCGCATTGCCGTATACGTCGCAGCACGACATCGTCGGAAGATAGCCCTCGGTCGCGTAGACACCCTCGCCGCTCTCGCTGAAGGCGATGATGCAGTTTGTGAGGGTGCCAGTGCCCGCACTACAGTAGACGTTCCCGCCATCCTGAGCGGTGGCGTTGTCGACGATGGTGCAGCCGACAGCGGAACCCGCTTGGAGCCAGAGTCCGCCTGCGTAGTTCGTGGTCGCCTCGTTCCGGCTGATGTCGCAATCGGTCAGAAGCGGCTGGTAGCCCGACAGCCGGACACCTCCCGCTCTGAGTGCAACGTTGCTGACGATCGCGCAATCGCTGAACTCCATTGTGCCGACGGAGGATGTGTAGAGGCCGCCCGCTATGCCCGTGGCCTCGTTGTCGATGATCGTGCACCTCTCGTAGAAGCCGCCCCCACCAGACACGGCAACGCCCCCACCGTAGTCCCCGGTATTGCCTGTGAAGGTGCAGTCCTGAACCCAAGGGCTGCCCATGTTACTTACATAGAGACCTCCGCCATATCTGACGCCGCCCACCGCCGTGCACTGGGCCACGATGCAGTTGACCAGATCCGGATCGGCGCCCTGGACCCAGATACCTCCACCGCCATCCGTCGTCACATACCCATTGATGATCCCAATGTCCTGGAGCCGGGCTGTCTCGCTTCCGGTCGTGGTGAAGTGAAACCCGCGGTGCTCCGCGCGCGCGCTTCCCTCGCAGTCGATGATGCAGGCGGCCGGATCTCCTCCCTGCGAGCGTATCGTCACACTTACCGAGGGCACGACGATGTCCCGATTGCCGTCTCCGGTGAATGTCTCGTCGGTCAGCTCGATGATGTCACCGCCGACTACGATATCGAGCGCCGCCTGGATGGTCGAAAAATCCCCGAGACCATCGGCACTGACTGTGTAGATGACGGCCCCAACCGGAACGGCGACCACAGCAACGAACGCGGCAGCAATGACGCACACGTTCACACGATTGGCAATCCTCATGGATCCCTCCTTACTCGAGAGCCGGTGATGATGCGACCTTCTCAGGTTGACCGTAGCTTGCTGACGATACCACACCGGCGCTGAACCCGCCACTACGCCCATCGCTCCCACACAGGACAAGGCGGACAGAACCGATCCCCACACGGGGTCAATCCTGTCCGCCTCTACTGACTGCAGCTGTAGCTCCGAACCACGACTGTGATCCAACTCGCCTCAGTCGCCAGTGCGCGTCAGCTGCGATTCTGCTTCAACCGAACTGAACCGTACCGTGTTTCCCGAAGGCTCCCAATCGTGAGAGGATGGAGTCAAGGGAAAGCCAAACAGGTATTCATCGGAAGTGGGTCCGGCAGGCGGAGTTCGACCGCCGACCGAAGTGATGGTGTGGTTCATTAACACGCACCGAGGTATCTACGGGGTCGAGCCGATCTGTAGGGTTTTGCCGATCACAAGGCTTCAGAGGCCGCAATCCTGGTCTCAGGAACTGCACCCTACCTCTGGAAGCGGCACCACTACCGGGAGCGGGTCATCCACTTGTGGATGCCTTCCGAGGCTATCTTGGCATCGGCAATCGCGGTGACTGCATCCAGGTTCGTGTTGACGATGTCTCCTCCGGCGAAGATCCCCGGGAGCGAGGTCATGCCGTTCTCGTCAACGCTGACCTTTCGCATCTCATTGAATCGGAGTTTCGTGAGCATATCTTCGGGGATGAATGAGAAATCCGATCCCTGTCCGATGGCCTCGATGATGGTCGTTCCCTTGAGCACCATCTCCTGGTCCTCGAAGAACGTGGGTGCGAATTTCCCCTCATCATCAAACACGGACTTCACCTTCATGCACAGGAGTCCGCTCACGTTGCCGTCGTCGTCGAGCAGGACCTTCTTCGGACCCCATGCGGGATTGAACTCGACGGCCTCTTCCCGTGTCTCTTCTATCTCCTCCTCGGTCGCGGGCATCTCGTCCCAGTCCTCGAGCGAGACCATGCGCGTTACGACCTTCTCCCCCGGGTATTGCATGTGCTGAAGTCTGAGGGCCTCCCTCGCGACATCCATCGCCACGTTGCCGCCACCGATCACGATGACCTCTTCCGTGACCTTGCTCATGGACTCCGTCTTGTTCTTCCTGAGGAAGTCAAGCGCAAGCCGGCACTTGTCCGCATTCTCAACTCTCGTGGAGCGGCTCACGGTCAGACCGATGCCGAGATAGACCGCGTCATACTCATCGAGCAGCTCCTGGAAACGCACGTCCGTTCCCACCTTCGTGTTGTACCGGAACTCCACACCGAGTGATGCAACATGATCCGCATCCTTCTCGATGCTCGCCAGGGGCAGCCTGTACCTGGGCGGCCCAATGCGTATCACACCACCGCCACCAGAAAGCTCGTCGAACACAACGACGTCGTCGCCCATGAGCCTCAAGAAATACGCCACCGATAGCCCTCCGGGGCCCGCTCCGATGACCGCCACCTTCTTCCCGGTCGGCTCGCCCGGTTGCTGCTCGAGAGTCGACTTGAAGTCCTGGATCGTATCGGCCACATACCTCTTGAGCCATCTGATCGCCAGCGGCTCACCCCTCAATCTGAGCGAGCACGCGTCCTCGCAGTGCTTCATGCAGACGCGTCCGCAGATCGACGGAATGGGGTTGTCCTCGTATATCTTCCGGAGTGACTCCTCCGGCTCGCCGTTATAGATGGCCCCAATGTAGTCCGAGATCTTCATGTGAGCCGGGCAGGCCTCCTCGCAGAGCCGGCACTCCAGACACCGCTCGGCCTCGCGCACCGCCTGTTCCCTGTCGTAGCCGATGACCTGTTCGACGAAGGAAAGCGTCCTCTCCGCGGGCGGAACCTCAGGCATGGGAACGCGCTCGGGCTCGAAGAGCGCGTACGAGAGGTCGGACGAGAAGCCTTCGTAGTCCCGTTTCCGGTGCGTGAGGCTCGCCTTCAGAATCGAGTAGTTCTCGGCCGGGAGAAACGTCTCCTCGTCGCTCTTCTCATCCTTCGGCACGAAGACGAAGGTGTCCGTATTGAAGTGGGTATGGAAGTAGTCCCTGGAGAGCCTGAGTGAACCCGGTGGGCAGATATCGATGCACAGACCGCAGAAGCAGCACCTGCCGTAGTCGAGCTTGGGCCGTTCGTTCTTTTCACCCGGCCCGACCTCGAGATCGAGCACTTCGACCATCTCTATCGCCGTGTTCGGGCAGATGTCCGCGCAGTTCCCGCATCCGGTGCACGTGTCCCAGTCGTTCAGGTGGAAGCCCCTGTACCTCAGAGCGGGCTCCTTTTTCTCGAACGGATACCTGAGAGTCTTGGGCTTCCTAAAGAGAAACCTGGCTACCTTGAGCGAACTGAGCAGACTGCCTTTGGCCATTGTTCTCGTTCTCTCCCTGGCTGAACGGCTACCTGTCTATCTCCGGGGCCACGACGTAGAGGCTCATCATGATATTGCCCACGTCGGAGATACTCGCTCCCTTGAGCGCCTTCTCGAGGATCGTGAGTCCATGCGTATAGGAAGGTGTCCTGAAATGCGCCCGGTACGGCTTGTCCCCACCGTCGCTCACGAGATACAGCCCGAGTTCCCCACGCGATGATTCGCAGCGCACGTACGTCTCGCCTTCTGGAATGCGCCACTTGAACGGGTTCGGGATCCTGTTGTATACCTCACCCTTGGGCATCGCGTCCAAGAGCTTGAAGATCATATGAACGCTCTCGATCATCTCATTCCGGACGATCCAAACCCTCGAGTACGCATCGCCGTCCTCACTGGTGTGAACGTCCCAGGGCACCTTGTCATACGCCGCGTACGGATCGATCTTTCTAACATCGTCGTCCACGCCCGTCGCCCTCAGAACCTGCCCCACCGCACCCATCGCCAGAGCATCTTCTCTCGTGACGACGCCTATGCCCCGCGCCCTGTCCGCGAAGAGCCGGTTGTTAAAAAACGTAGCATCGTAGTCCGGAACACAGCCTCCGATGGAATGAAGCGTGGACACCAGCCTGTCCTCAAACCCCTCCGGGAAATCCCTCCGCACGCCGCCCGGCCAGATGTAGATGTGATACACCCTGCCGCCGGTGAGTTCCTCGAACCGATCGAGAATGAGGTCGCGATGATACATCGCCCACTGTGCGACGGTGTCGAAACCCAGCATGTTCGAATACGCCCACAGACCGAAGAGGTGCGACCCGGCGCGAGCGAGTTCCAGATAGATGCTGCGTATGTAATGCGCTCTCTCCGGAACCTCGATCCCTGCCAGCTTCTCCACCGCCATGGCGTAGATCATCTCCATGGAATCAGGGTCGAGGATGTTCATCCTGCACACCATCGGGAAGTTCTTGATCCAGCTGCGCTGTTCCATGAGCTTCTCGAAGCCCCTGTGCAGATACCCCGGGTTCATCGCGGCGTTCACGACGCGGTCGCCTTCGACCGTCAACGTGATGCTCAGATTGCCGACCATACCCAGATGCTGAGGACCGAAATAGAGTTCGAGTTCTCTCATGGATTCCTAGCTTTCCTCATCAATTGGCGGAACGCTGTCGAAGACATCCTTGACGTACTGCTCGGTGTCGAAGTCCTTCCTGAACGGCGGGATCTTGTACTCTCTATCGAGGAAGAGTGGAGTCAGTCTGGGGTGGCCTTCAAAATGGACCCCGAACAGCTCGTGGATCTCCCTCTCGTACGGCTCCGCGTTCGCGAAAACGTGAATCGCCGTGAGGACACTCGGTTCCGAACGCGGGAGGCGCGTCTTCAGCAGGATGCTCTCCCTCTTCGCGTCCGGCTCACCCTTCGCGTACGGCTCACCCTTCGCGTCCGGGCCGTCCTCCACTCCAACGTAGGACGACAGGACATAGACGATCTCGATCTCGTCCTGCTTGATCCAGTCCACGCACGAAACCAGCTGAAGGAAGCTCCACCCCTCATCCTTGAGCAGACTCAGCACGGTCAGGACCGATTCCTTCGTGGCGTGTATCGTAAGCCGACCGTCATCCGACACGTCGGTCTCTATGTCCCGAAAGACCGAATCGAGTTTCTTCTTGAGCTGTCCGTTCATCGGAGAATCGTTCATCCTTCTCTCTCTGACTGGAAGAGCGGCGGCCACTCGAGTTCACCAAGAACCTGCTCCTGGTTTGCCCGGTACTGTGCGTAGTGCTTCCTGTAGCGTTTGTAGCCGTCTGCCATGTCTTTGTCTATGAGCGTCCACAGGTGCGTCACAGCCACGAAGATCGCTTCCGGTCTAGGCATGCATCCCGCTATCCAGCCATCAATGGGAATATATTTGTCCAGCTGATTGATCGTGTTGTACGAGTCCCAGTACATGCCGCCGTTGATCGGACACGATCCGAAACCTACTGTGAACTTCGGTTCCGGCATCTGCTCGTACGTCCTGATGACGGCCCTCAACGTCTTGACCGAGACGTACCCGGTGATCAGGAAGAGGTTCGCGTGTCTCGGGGTCGCTGCGGGGATCACTCCGAACCGCTCGGCGTCCCACCGCGCTGTGATCGTCGGCGGTATCTCGATGACCCCGCACCCGGTGCAGAAGTAGACCGCGTGCAGCGAGTACTTGTGCGCCATCTTCGTGGGCGCCTTGAACCATTTGGTGAGCTGGTTCCGATCCATCCCTTATCTCCCCAGTGTAACCACGAGAATCAGCCCGACGAAAGCGATCAGAGTCGGCCATCTCCAGAGGTAGCGAACAGCCTGCTCCACTCGCAGGCGCGGGAATGCCGCGTTGACAAAAAGGCCGAATGCTAACACGACCAGCATTTTCAGGAAGAAGACGAACGGATTCCCCGCGCCACCCCACACGAGGTTCACGAAGAGCGATATCCCGATGAACGTGGTCAGGGCGTGCTGGATTGTGACGAGTCCCAGGTACGGCCCGCTGTACTCCGCGATCGGCCCGGATGATATCTCTTGAGGCGCATGAACGACTTCAAATGGCCTCATTCCGAGCATTGCAGGCAGAATGAGCAGATAGGCAATCCCCGACAGCACGAGAGGGAATGAAGCGAAGGCTGAAGCCGTCTCACGCTGGGCCGACACGATATCAACGAGAGAGATCGTGTCGTAGTGCGTCATGATCGCCAGAACGATGAGCAAGAACGGCAGCTCGTACCCCAGTGCGAGCATGAGCTTCCGCGAAATCCCTATGCTGGCATTCGGATTGGCCGCCTCACCGCCGCTGAGCGCGATCCCGAGCGGCGCCAGGAGCATCATGTAGAGCACGACCAGCATTCCTCCCGAGCCGCTCATCGAACAGATACCGCCGAACGGCAGGAAAAGAATTACTACGATCGAACCCGCCAGCGACAGGACGATCCCCAAACCGAACAGCACACCATGGCTCGAACCCTTCTGGGTAAAGTAGCGGAAGATCTCGATTAGCGGCTGGTACAGCGGCGGACCGTAACGCCAGTGGATCCTCGCCATGACCCTCCTCGACAGACCGAGGAAGAACAGGCCGACCGCAAGCGCAATGAGCGGTGAAAGCACGAGCCACAGAATTCGCATTACCATGGACTCCACGTCAGTTGGACGAATATGAGGGCCGCCAGGAACAATACAATGTACATTGCGTAATCGCCGACGTACCCGGTGTAGATGCGTCTGATGCCACTCCCGAGACCGCCGACCCACCCGGCGAGCCTCATATAGAACGAATCCATAAAGTCCTTGAGATACGGAGCGACCATTCGCGTGAGCGGCGCGTAGAAGCCGACCGAGTACTGGTATTTGTCTTTCGGTATCGCAGCACCGGCCGCATAGTTGTCAGCTTGGTCGACAGACACCTTCCTGCCTCCGGACTTGAGAACCAGCCACACAATGAGCAGTCCCGCAAACACCGCGGCGAGGATATTGATTGTGTTCAAAGCGCCCGTGTCGGACGCGAGCCCCCACAACGTCACGTTGAGCGGCTTCAACCCGAACGAGGTATCGATCGAGTTGATGACGCTAAGCGGAATGCCCGGCAGAACCCCGAACAGCACGACCACGATCGAGAGTACCGTCATCGGAAGGCGCATCGTCATGGGTGCTCTCTCAAGGTCCTTGTACTTCTCGGGTAGCTGCCCCAGGAATATGTTGTGGAGGAACTTGTAGCTGTAAAGGATTGTCCCCCACGTGCCGAAGAGCGCGACGAGAGCCAGGAACGGAGACCGCTCCAGTATGAGTGTCTTATAGATAAGCCACTTCGAAACGAACCCGTTGGTGAGCGGCACGCCGATCAGACCGCACACACCGATGAGTGCCACGGCAAACGTCAAGGGCATCTTCTTGATGAGGCCACCCAGGGAATCGAGATCACGCACGCCCTTGGTCCTGTACTCGACGGTGCCCACCACCATGAAGAGAAGCGCCTTGAACACAGCGTGGTTCACGAAGTGGAACACACCGCCGGCGACGCTCAGACTCGTACCGAACGAGATGCCCAGAATGATGTAGCCTGCCTGGGCCACGGTCGACCAAGCAAGCAGCTTCTTGGCGTCGTTCTGCATGATCGCCATGAACGTCGGGAACAGGATCGTGATAGCGCCGACTATCGAGAGAACCGTATGAAGCGGGAGCCCGTCCGCACCAAGCGCCATGAAGTTCCTGAGCCCCACGAGCACGAAGATGATGAGCAGGAACCCGTAGACCCCCATCTTGATGAGTATGCCCGAGAGAATCGCGCTGAACGGTGAGGGCGCCTCTGAATGTGCGGGCGGCAGCCATGCGTGAAACGGCCAGATCGCGTTCTTCGTGCCGAAGGCCACGCCGAACAGGACGAATATCGCAAGGATGTATCCCGGCGACGCCGATAACATTCCGGCCGCGACGCCCCCGAACTCGAGCGTTCCGAAACTTCCGTACACCGTCAGCAGGCCAGCCAGCATCGCCAAAGACCCCACGAACGACATCACGAAGTACTTCATTCCCGCTGCGAGTGCCGGCCCCCCGTTGTAGCTGATCAGAAGGAACGTTGACCAGCTCATGATCTCCCAGAAAATGAAGAGCGAGAGCAGATCGCCGGAAAGCACTACGCCCAGCATCGCCGCATTCACTAGAAGCAGCATCGAGTAGTAGAAGCTCGTGCGCTCCTTCCCCTTCATGTAGCTTAGAGAGAACACCACCGAGAGACACCCGAGTGTCGATGCGGTCATCGCGAAGAGCCACGACAGCCCGCTGACCCTCAGCACCAGCGACATACCGAGGAAGTCCTCGTAGTAAGAAACGTGCAGGGCTTTGCCGTAGAGCGAGGCAACCATCGCCACAAGCGCCAGCGACACGAGCACCGCGAAGCCGTTCCTGAGCCTTGATGAGACCCTGCCCAGAACGTACGTGAGCAACGAACCGCCAAGCGCAACGACCATCAGGAGTTCGAGGCTCATCCTAACACCCTCCCGATGTAGTCTGCCCTCACCAGGAGTTCAGACGCTGCGGAATTCAGGACACCGATGATGAGCGATGGATAAACGCCGATCACGATGATAAGCGCGACAAGCACAAACATGGACACAAGGGCGATGGCCGGAGCCTCACATCTAGCAGTCTCTCCGTCACCCTTCTTGAAGAAGACCGTCTGGATCACTCTGAAGAAGTAGGCCCCCTCGATGACCGTGCCCAGCAGGACGAGTCCGACGAGCAACGCCAGCAGCGCCCCTCCATCGGCCAGCGCACCGCGTATGATGAGGAGCTTGCTCGGAAACCCCGCGAACGGCGGCAGTCCCACGAGCGAGAACGCCCCAACAGCGAAGGCGAACGCGGTCAGCGGCATTCTCTTCCCCATTCCTTCAAGCGAGGAGATGTCCATTGATCCACTGCGGTAGATCATGTAGCCGGCGGCCAAAAAGAGCAGCGCTTTCGAGAGCGTGTGGCTCACGAGCTGGAAGAAGCCGCCCGTGATGGAGCCGGACGTTGCGATCGCGATGGCGAAAATGATGAGGCCGATCTGTCCAATGCTCGAGTAGGCGAGCATCCTCTTGATGTTGCTCTGGGCGAACGCGCACAGCTCACCAACGAGCAGCGTCAGCACGCCGAGGAACATGAGGAAGGACAGCATGCTCGACGCCCCAAACACCGTGAACACCATTCTGACAACGGCATAGAGACCCACCTCTATGGCTATGCCCGAGAGAATCGCACTGATGGAAGAGGGAGCCGAGGAGTGCGCGTCGGGAAGCCAGGCGTTGAGAGGGAATATGGCCGCTTCTACACCAAGTCCGACAACGATGAGTGCCATGGCGACGAACAGTGGAATGGGGTCGGCGGAGCCTGCTTGCACCGCGATGTGCGCCATATTGAGCGTGCCGAAGAGGCCGTACAGAAGACCGATCCCCGTCAGCAGAAGCGCGGACCCGAGCGCCCCCTGGATAAGGTACTTCACGGCGGATTCGACGCCGTCCTTGTCCCCTCGGTACGCGACGAGGACGTAGGATGATATGCAGAGTATCTCGAAGAACACAAAGAGATTGAACACGTCGCCGGTCAGAACAACACCCGTCGCGCCCACGAGAAGCAGCAGGTAGAGCGTGTGGTATCTGGTCGTGGGGCCCTTGTCAATGTACGCAAGAGCATAGAGCGACACCACAAACCCGGCGAGCGCGATAAGCAGCGAAAACAGGATGCCGACCGGCCCGACGAACAGATTGATGGAAAACGGCGCGCCAAACCCTCCAAGATCGACAACGATGGGCTTGCTCAATACTGCAGGAAGCAGCTGCACCGAGACCACGAGATTGAAGAGACACGCGACAACCGGTACGAACCTGGCAAACCGCTTGGACACCATGCCGATCAGAGGCACACAGAAGGCGAGCCCCAGAGGAATAACAATCAGCAGGACAGGGCTTACCATTTCAGCTCCCCTATCTTACGAAGATCGAGCGTGCCGTGGAGCTTGTGCAGTCGCATGGCAAGGGCCAGCGCGAGCGCCAGCACAGCGACGCCGATGACGATCGATGTGAGGACAAGCGCCTGCGGCACGGGGTCGACCATGTCCTCCGCTACGAGCCCCGGCTTGGAGAAGATCGGGGCGGTCCCCTTGCTGATGTACCCCACGGATATCAGGAACAGGTTGATGCCGGTATCGAGGATGCTGAGTCCGATGATGACTTTGATCAGGTTGCGCCTCGACAGAATGATGAAGAGGCCGATCAGCACGAGACCGAACGCTCCGATGTAATAGACGTAGTCCTGGAGGAAGCTCATATAGTCTCCTCCATCATGCCGTCTATGATCCCCGTGAGATCCGATCCGACCTTGAGCCCGATCGCCACATAGATCACAGGGATTATCCCGGCGCTGAAAAGCTCGTTCACGACACCGTGCGGCATGAAGCTACTCAGATAGTAGTGGCCACCCACGGTCAGCCCAACGAGTCCCAGCACCACGAAGGTGAGCGCTCCGAGCGATTCCGTTGTCTGGCTCCAGACCTTGCTGACCCGTCGTCCCGGACAACTCAGGTAGACGAGCAGGAACGCGGATGCAATGACCGCGCCGCCCTGGAACCCGCCGCCTGGAGTGAGATGCCCGTGGATGAAGATGTACGCTCCGAAGAGAAGCAGGAGCGGGAACAGGAACCTGCAGCCGGTGCGCAGAATGAGGCTCGCCGGCTCGACGTCCCTTCGCTGTCCGAGCTTCCTTCCGCCAGCCAGCACGGCTCCCAACCCCATTGCCGCGACGAAGAGGATTGTTATCTCTCCCAGCGTGTCAAATGCTCTGTAGCCGACGACGACGGACGTCACAATGTTGGACGCTCCCGTGTCACCGATACCGCTCTCGGTGTAGTGGTCGCCGACCTGCGTCTTGGCCACGCCGAACGGAATGGCCATGAGGGCCACGCCGATGCCGACGGCAACGATAGCGAGCAAAATTATGATTGCGATGCTTCTCATTCTTCGTACCTGTCGGTTCGCCTGATTGCGATGACGAAGACCGCCGTTATGAGCGCCGCCCCGATCGATGCCTCGGCCATGGCCACGTCCGGCGCCTGCAGGAACAGGAACAGGATCGATGCAAGCAGACTGACCAGACACGATGCAATCACCGCGCTCAAGAGGTCCCTGAAGATCAGGGCCGCAATTGCGGCGACGAGCATTATGAGCACAAGCAGCGAAACGAAGATAATCATGATCTGCCTTCGTACTCCTTGAGGTTCTCCGTAACGTCCACAACACTTCTGTCACAAAGCGGTACGCCGCTCTTCTTTGAAGCCCTTCCGATAGCATGATTGGATATCGGATTCGTCACGAGGATAAAGAGTGCGATCACGAACGTCTTCCAGAACCACTGCGGCTCAATGATCCCGACGCCCACTGCGGCCAGGCAAGCACCGAGCGTCGTGCACTTCGTGCCCGCCTGGAGTCGGTTGTAGACATCGGGCATCCTGAACACGCCGAGACTTCCGACGAGCAGGAACAGAACACCGATTCCACTGACGATGGTCCCCGCGACAACGCGCACCATCTATATGCCCCTCTCCAGGTATCTGGCAACCGACACGAGCCCTATGAACATCAACACGGCATACACCAGTGCAACATCCAGATAGATGCGCCGCTGGAACCAGAGTGCCATCAAAACAAGGAGCGCCGTCGTCACCGTGCACGCGGTGTCCACGGCAACCGCCCGATCTGACGCGGTCGGCCCCTTCAGAAAACGCAGCAGACACAACACTATGCCCAGACCGATCATGCCCAAGAAGATGAGGATCACTGTCTCGCTCATGCGAAGACCGCCTTCAGATATTTCTCAAACCGTCCGCTGATCAGTCGCGCGGTTTCCTCGTTGTCCTCCGACCGCACAACGATCCAGTGAACAAGCAGTGTGTCGTCAATGATGTCCAGCGTGAACGTCCCGGGTGTCAGCGTGATGGAGTTGGCCAGTATCGTCTTCGCGATGTCCTGCTTGAGACAGGTCTTCACCGCAACGACACCCGGCTTGATGGGAAGCTTCGGATGCAGCACAATGTAGGCAACCTCGAAATTGGCGCGCACGATCTCCATGGACAAGACTGCGAGATAGACGATGAAGTACCCGATTCGCTTGACCGAGAGCGGCGGCATCCCGAGAGTGGCGTACGTCCTGCCGAGGTAGACAGCCAGAACAACGGAGACGAGAACGCCGGTGATAACTTCCTGCCACTGCAGACTCGATGTCAGAACCATCCATATCGCGAAGAGCATCACGAACAGGTAGCAGTAGTCCCTCGCCCTACCGGTCCGTTCGTTCGCCGTGTCGCTCATGCCGCTCCATCCTTGCCCCGCGCCCCATCCCGGGAGCTCGAGTGATACACGAGTCTCGCCATCTCCAAGCTCAAATCAACGCACGTCACCCTGACATTGTCGGGCATCGCGAGCCCACACGGGGAAAACGAGAGCACGGAATTCACACCGGCGTCGCCAACTCGTCTCGCCACATCAGGGGCACATATCTCGGGTACTGCGACTATGACCAGCTGAATCGCTTCGGACTGGATTCTCTCTTCCAGAGCTATCGCGTCCTCGACTACCAATCGCCCTACCGTCCGCCCGATCTTCTCTGGATTGTTGTCGAACGCCGCGACTATTTTGAAACCCTCCATCCCGAACCTCACGTGCTCGAGCAGCGCCCGTCCGATGTTCCCCACGCCGACCAGCGCTATTTTCATGTCATCATCGAACTTCAGTGCTCTGCGGATGTTCTCCATGAGTTCGACGACGCCGTATCCGACGCCCCGCGTTCCCAAGTTCCCGACGTACGAGAAGTCCCTGCGGATGACCGACGGGTTCACCTTGCAAAGTCTAGCCAGCTCCCGGGACGACACAGTGTCGCTCCCTCGATTGAGCAGACACATGAGGGGTCTCAAATAGGAAAACAGGCGGTCAGTTGTCTCGCTGGGAATGTGTCCTGAACCAACAATCATCGCGTTTGCATCCAGAGTTAGTGATTGTGTTCACATTCACAAGCCCAATGCGAATCATTAGCATTGCCCTAGAACCCTGTCAAGAGCTTTGTCGATAATCTGAGGCAAACGCACGCACACAGGTTGTTATCGAGGGTACACCCAGGCTGAAGCGAGTGTGGAAGCCCCGCCTCCGCCGCCCTACTCGTACCTCAACGCGTCTATCGGATTGAGCCGTGCGGCTTTGCGGGCGGGGTAGTAGCCGAAAAAGACGCCGACGGCGCCGGAGAAGCAAAAGGCCAGAGCCACGATTGCCGGAGAGATGATCGACGTCATGCCGACGACACGATCCAGGAAAACAGAAACTCCGACGGCCAGCAAGATTCCAACGGTCCCGCCGACGAGAGCGAGAACAACGGCCTCCGTCAGGAACTGAACCAGAACGTCGCTGCCACGCGCGCCGACGGCGAGACGTATGCCGATCTCCCGCGTCCGTTCGGTCACAGACACGAGCATGATGTTCATGTTCCCGATGCCTCCCACCACGAGCGAGACGGCGGCAACAGCCCCGAGCAACAGTGTCATCACGCGGGACGTCTCGGTCGCGGTTTCCAGAAACTCAGCCTGGCTTCGCACACGGAAGTCGTCTTCCTCGCCGGGTTCCAGATTGTGCTCTTCTCTCAGAATTGCGGTCAGCTCTTCCTCTGCCGCTTCTGACGCTTCAATCGACACGGCGCTAGCAAAGATCCTGCTGATATAGCGACCGCCGGCCAGACGATAGAGTGCCGTCGTGGACGGCATCATGACGACATCGTCCCTGTCAGACCCGTAGGCCGACTGTCCCTTTGCCTCGAGAACCCCAACCACCTTGAAGGGTGTGTTCCTGATCCTTATCCTCTCACCGACAGGATCGGAACCCGGGAACAGATTGTCGGCAACCGTCTTTCCGAGCACGGCCACCTTCGCCTTGGCTCGCACATCTCTCTCAGTGAAAAACTCGCCCGACACGGTGTACCAGTCCCGAATCTCCTGATACTCCGGGTCGACCCCCTGAATAGAGGTGTTCCAGTTGCTGTCACCACCGATTATCTGCGCGTTCACGCGCACCTCGGTGGACACGGCGGTGACGAGGGTCGCCCTCTCCCGGATGGCATCCGCATCGTCGAGTGTGAGGCGGTTCTGCGAGCCCGCTCCATGGCTCACCCCGCGTGACCACGATGAGCCTGGAAATATCATCACCATGTTCGCACCCAGTGATGTTATCTGCGCTTCGATGTCTGCCTGCGCACCCTGACCGATGGCGACCATCACTATGACCGCACCGACGCCGATAATGACGCCGAGCGAAGTCAGGAGACTGCGCATCCTGTTCCTGGTGAGACTCTTGAGGGCGATCTTCAGCAGGTTGCGCAGTCTCATTTCGCCTGCCCCCCGACATTCACGGCATCCCGGATGATAGCGCCGTCCTTCATCTCGATTATCCGCCTGGTGACTTCAGCAATGTCGTGCTCATGCGTGACGATTATGATGGTGATACCCTGCGCGTTGAGTTCGCCGAAGAGTTCCATTATCTCGAGAGACATGACGCTGTCGAGATTGCCCGTCGGCTCATCGGCCAGAATGATCGATGGTCTGTTTACGAGTGCCCGTGCTATCGCCACGCGCTGCCGCTCGCCTCCGGAGAGCTGATTAGGCTCGTGAGTGATCCGATCTGCCAAGCCTACGCGCTCGAGCGCAGCCACGGCTTCCGCCCGCGGGTCCTTTATGCGACGGGTGCGATCGTACAGGAGCGGGAGCTCAACATTGTCGAGAGCCGTCGTTCTGGGAAGAAGGTTGAACACCTGGAAAACGAATCCTATTCTGGTGTTTCGTACTTCAGCAAACTCGTTTGGGTTAAGTTCGCTGACATCCCTCCCATTCAGAAGATACTCACCCGAGGTCGGGTGGTCCAGACAACCGAGCACATTCATGAGCGTTGATTTCCCGGAGCCCGATGCACCCATGATAGAAATGAACTCACCGTCTTCGACGGTCAGATCAACCCCTCTCAGGGCGTGGACCTCCACCTCTCCCATCTGATAGATCTTCGAGATCCCGGATGCTTCGATTACCGCACTCATCGTGCCTCGCTGTCGACTTGGATACCCGTCGTTGCTTCCCTGCCTGTGCAGAGCTAGCGGCGCCTTATGGCTGAACTGAGGGGATTCGAGCTCCCCGAAGAATCGTCCTCATTTACCTTTGTGATAGCGTTCGTACCTTCGGTGATACCGCGCCCATCCATGATCTCCGTCACCCGCCCATCGGTCGCCCCGGTGCGAACCCTTGCCACGCTTGGCCTGCCCTCTTCATCGAGGTACCACAGCCGAGCCGCGTCACCGAACGCGTTGCCGTCTCCCGTGCCGGAACCACTGCCCATCCCAGGACCACCTCCCGGCGAACCGCGCCCGCCGGTCCCCACTGCACCCGGTGCTCCTCCGCGTTCAGCACTCATCTCCTGCCGCTCTGAGTCCGACATATCCTTCATGCGCTCCTGCATCGCCGACCGGAACTCTTCTATCATCGATTCGCTCGGCTGGAAACGGAGGGCCGCGTTCGAAACAAGCAGCACATCGCGAACCTCGTCTATCATGAAGTCGACCGTCGCCGTCATTCCTGGATAGAGCAGGCCGCTCTTGTTGGCGGCGTCTATAACCACTGTGTAGTTCACGACATTCTGCACGGTCTGCGGTTGAAGCCACACTTGACGGACTGTCCCCTCGAACTCCTCATCGATATAGGCTTCCACGGTGAAGTGAACGTTCTGTCCTTCCTTGATCTGACCGATGTCACTCTCGTCAACAAGCGCACGGATCTCCATCTCAGAAAGATCCTCCGCAATAATGAAGAGAGTGGGTGTAGAGAAGCTTGCAGCAACCGTCTGACCCGGCTCGACGCTCCTCATGATTACGGTCCCGTCGATCGGAGATCGGATGACGGCATACGAGAGGTTCGCCAACGCTCGATCGAGTGAGGCAACCGCCGAAAGCAGCGACGCTTCGGCGGATTTCGAACTCGTCCCGGCGTCTTCGAACTCCGCGTCACTGATGAGCTCGCTGTCGAGAAGATCGTCCGCGCGGGCAAGATCCCTGCCGGCCTGCTCGCGTAGCGCGTCCGCCCTCATCACCGTAGCGCGAGCGTCGCGAACCGATGCCGATAGCATGGTCGTGTCCAGAACCGCCAGGACCTGCCCGGCAGTCACGCCCTGGTTGTAGTCGACAAGCACATGAGAGACACTGCCCGACACCTGCGTTCCCACTTCCACGGTCCCGACCGCCGAGAGTGTACCTGTACTGGTGATGATGTTCTCGAGGTCGCCCCGTTCAACACTGACGAACTCGTAGCGTTCAGCATCCGCCCCGCCGCCTCCACGCCGTAGCGCGAACACAACGACAATGACAACCACAACGGCTATCAGGATAATCGCGATCCACTTCTTCATAGGTGGCTCTCCCAACCCTTGACCGGCAACGCCCTTCCTGGTTTGCCGCCATTCTAGCACCCACGCGGCTTCCGCGCCAACACTCCCACGCTAGCGGAAGACCAACGTCCGCCCGCGATCGGAGCCATTCGCGAGGAGAACCTCGCGTAGCTCCCTCCACGCCCCGGACGTGATCTCCGCCTGAGTCAGCGACAGCTCGCGTGTCACCGTGATCCACTCCCCATCTTCCTCCACACGCAAGAGGAATCCGCCGCAATCGTGGCTGACGGCAGTGGCTTCAGGGATCCGGACGCTCTCGAGTTCTCCCAGCTTGATCCTGAGCGTCACGCTCTGGGACATCACTGATGGAAGAAGCACGGGCGACTCTCGCCCGAGTGAGTAGACGTGCAGATCTCTGGGAAGGAGATCGATCACGCCACCTGCCGGCTCGCCCATCTCAAGCCAGGTTCGCTCATCATCGTCGGACTCGGGAGGCGTCATCGTGAAGGAGAAACCTGCCACGACCTCCTCCTTCGTGAGGACGGCCACGTTGTGCTCAGCTACCTCCGATCCGGGCAGGACGCCACGCGCGACGTCGCCGAAGAAAGCCCCTGCCTCTTCACCCAACCCGATGATGCGATCGTGTGGACAGAGCAGACCCGATGCGCGGAAGAACCCCTCACCTGCCCATTCACCATCCTCGCCGAACTCAATAGAGATGACCAGCTCAAGCTGGTTGCCGTCGCCGAGATCGCCGATTCCCAACGCGGGCTCTTTCAGTCCGCCGGGCGCCCACACCGCACGCCCCGTGAGTTGCGACCTACCGTTTGTCAGGTGGCCGCTCGTCGGATCGTAGTACGCGTCCAGACCATCGCCGGTGACGTGAAGCGCGAGACCATCGAACCGCGATAGCGACGGCACATCGGCGTCAACGTGACCGAACCCGCGGCTCCTGTAGACCGGACTCACGTCACACCCCACCTGATCGAAAAGAGCGAGGGCAAGCACCGCACGGTCGAGCCTGTGACCGTACGCCGTCTCCCACGTTCTCGATGCCGAGCGTGGCGCGAACCCCCAGAAGCGTTCATCGTATCGTATCGCTCGAGTTGTCTCATCCACGAAGTCGGCTACGGCCTGCGCCTTTTCCGGAAGGTACGACTCGTGTTTCACGAGCGCCGACACCGTATCCAGGATAGCATCCGAGAGTTCCACGGCAGCGTCGAGTCTCCCCAGGATCGCGTCTCCAAGATCATCCCAGTCCTTCCACGTGGACCAGACCACATAGGGGGCAACGATGGCGGCATCGGTGACACGCGGCCGCGGAAGCCGGTCCACATCGTTCATCTCCCACGTGAACGTGTCCCGCCCCCCCTCTGCGCTGTACACCGGCTCCGGAGCGCCGTTCTCGGTCGCGTGCAGAAGGCGCTCGCCGGTCGGAACGCTGACCGAGTAGCGAACCACCATCGCCGGATCGTCACGCTCAAACACCCAGAGAGCATCAGCTCCGATGCCATCCGGACGGGACTCCGTGGTTGTGTAGACGGTCTCCACAATGCACGGAATCTCGACACCGTCGTGCAGAAGCGCCGTCTCACGAATCGTCAGGTAATCGTCTGCGTGCCCGAGGGCGCTCGGGGTAGTCTCGACCACGGCAGTGGGACTGATCGCGGACTCGTGCGGCCACCATCTGCCGTCGCGCCACGTTCTGAGGGCGTGCACTTCGAGTGACGTGGTCTCCGTGTTGTGCGGCACCCTGAGATCGGTGTACTCATCGATCCCGAGTTCAGTGGAGATCCATGCTATCTGATGGAATGTTGTTCGCAGGCGCCCATCCACGTGAATCTCTATCTCGCGCCCGTCGTAGAGCAGCACGGCGTCCAGCTCCGAGAGGTCGAGTGAGGACCGAGCGTGAGACATGAGCGCACCGATGTCGACGCGGCCCAAGAACGAAAGCGGTTCAGCTCCACACGGTGAGAAGCTGCTCAGGGCAAGCACCAGAATGACCACGCAGACCATGAGGCAACGTGCTGGAACAGGAGTGTGAGAACGGCGGTGCTCCCCGGCGTAGTTGGCTCTCATCAGGAACCACCTCCCTTCTCGGCGCGGTACGTCTTTCCGGCCCAGTCCAGCGCCTCATCAACCGCAGCCTTGAATCCGTCGAACCCCTCTGATGGTATCAACCGCCGCCGCGCCTCAAAGCGTTCCGTCACGGTCAGCTTCCGGCCGTCCGCCTCACCTTCAGCCTTGAAGTAGGCGAAGGTCTCGTCGATCTCCTCGGACGACGGTGGATCATCTATCGAATACCCTCTCGGAAGTCGAATCGTCTCTTCTCCTTCGATTAGCTGCGTGAACCAGAGAAAGATGTCGTTCTCACGCTCCTCCCCCCAATCGTAGACGCAGGATCTGCAGAGCCAGCCGTTCTCCGTCGTGAGAACCGCCATCGGGCTAAGGAATTCGAGTCCATCCTCGATGGGAAAAGCGTACTCAGGGATCACATACTCCACATCGATCCACGCATTCCCACTGAAGTCGTCCACCGCACGGTAGTCAAACTTCACGATCTCGATACCTTCGCCCAGCTCCGAGAAGTAGTACGCGATGTCGTCCTCTATGTCCGTGAGCCTGCTCATGCTCACCATCCCTCTCAGTCTTGAATCCATGACACCCGCCCCGGACAACTTGAAGGTACCGCGCAGCGTCCCGTCCTCCGATAACTCCGCCTCGTGCCGAACAGTAAGAGGCGATCCCTCCGGGGGACTGTACGGAATCGAAGCGAGCGGCTCTCCGGCGGGCGTGCCTGTGAGGTACTGCTGTTCCATCTCAGATTTCGACCATATGTCGTTGTAGTACGGAACCCAGGTCGGGTCGTACATCTCGAAGCTGCCATCATCCTTCCTGACGGCACAGACACAGTGGTTGAACTGGTCCGCCGGGACCTCCTCGATGCGGCTTCCGGCCATTGTCATCGCGGCATAGGAATCCATGCCCGCGGCGCGCATCATCGTGACGAGCATCCCTGCAATATCCTTGCAGACGCCGCTTCGCTGCTCGAAGATCATGGCGCCCGAATGGAGAGTGAACCCCTCGCCCTCTCCCATCGTCTGCCCACTGTACCGGATGTTCTGCGCCACCCAATGGACGAGCACCTCTGCTTTCTCTTCCTCGCTGCCGCGGGCAACGCCGGCATCCCCGAGAACCTCGTCGACCTTCGCCTGGATCTCGGGAGTCACGTCGAACTGGTCCCTGTTCACATCGAAGAACCAACGGCTCTTGGCCTCCCAGCTCTCCACCGTCGCCACGACGACCTTGGGAACACGATCGCTCATGTCCGGTGACCGCGGCTCCCTCACCACGGCCGGCACGTCCTCGATCCACCATGTGTAGGTGGTCGTGTCCTGAGAGTAGGTAGTACTCGCGTAGAGCGGACCGTTGTAGGTCTGAGAGTGAAGTCTCTTGTCGGCCGGAAGCGTCAACTCGTAGCGCTTCTCAACAATGGGAACCGATGACTGGAAAAGCACGATGTCGAAGTACTCACCCGGCATCGGCGGTATGTACTTGTCGTCGTCCGGTTCGGCGAGGAGCCCATGCCCAACCGGAAGCCCGTGCCCGGCGCCCGGTGACTGCGAGCCATCAGCTACGAGTGTGCCGGCAGGCAGGCCCCCTGTGCCGGGCGCAGCACCGTCGCCATCAAGGAGCGCGTAGCTGTAGCCCTTCCGGAAAACGTGCACCTCAATGCCATCGTCGACTTCCAGGCGGGGAAGTTGCAGGGTCTTGATGCGCGAGTTCCAGTAGATGCCCCACTGCGGAGCCGGTAGATCGTGGACCTTCGATACATCGACGGGGATCATCTCCTCCCCGCGAACGATGTTGACCTCTCTGATCTCGATGAAGCTGCTCCATGGCTCGTAGCCCCACCTGAGCACTGAACGATCACGACAGCCGGCCGGCGTCAGCATCTTGTAGAGTACATAGCCGTCGACGTATGTGACCCCCGAAGGTTTCACGCGATTCTCGGCAAGATCGTAGACGATAATGTAGTCGGCCCCCGGGTGATCGTCGACATCTCCTGCGTCCGCCAAGCGGGTAAAGGCCGTGGGGGGCGGGCTGTCCCCGGGCGGAAGTGAGCAATCGGCCGATCCCCCATCCTCGGACGAGGTCCCCCCAGACACAAGCGGCAGCGCCAGAAGCGCTACCAGCAAAACCGTCACAGCGAGGTCGGTCGACGAGGTTCCCTTCTGCGCCGACCTCGATTCTCTGGATCGAATCAAAGGCCCCTCCTCCGAGTGTCTTCGCACTGCATCATCGTGCCTCACGTTCCGGCAATCCTACGCTATCGCGACGGGCAGGACAAGAAGCGGGCATGACTCACCGTTCTTGCGACGTGGCAAGCAGCCTGATATGCTCTATCGAGCTGGCCCTTCAGAACCCTGCGTCCCGTACTGGGATTGGGAGGGCTCTGCTCCGAAGCCAGTGCTTGCCAGAATGCTAGATTTATGGTATATTATGAGGATAGAGTCACATTGCATCCACGCCCCCAGGACAGAGGACGATACACGAGGAGAGACAGCACATGCGATACGGCAAAGCCCTGACACTGGTGGCGCTCCTGCTCGTCACCCTTCTTCCCCAGACGGCGCTCGGCCTGAGGGTAGTTACCTACAACGTGCTGAACTTCCCCGGCTCGACGGGCTCGGCCCGTGAAGACGACTTCGTAACGGTCATGGACGAACTCGATGCGGACATAATCGTCGTGCAGGAGATGCTTAGCCAGACAGGCACGAACCAGTTCCTGGACGACATCCTGAACTACACGGTACCGGGAACATATGCCGCAGGCCCGTTCGTGAACGGCTACGATACCGACAACGCTCTCTTCTACCGCACGGCCACCGTGGACTACATCTCACACCAGGAGATATCAACGGCCCTCAGGAACATTTCCGAGTATGTCCTCCGTCCTGTCGGCTACAGTTCGTCTGATGCAGAGCTCACAATCTACTCTCTCCACTTGAAGGCCGGGTCCAGTTCGACGGACAAGACGAAGCGCCTGACCGAGGCGACCATACTCCGAAACCACACGAACAACCACGATCCCGATACTCACTTCATCATCGCCGGTGATTTCAACATCAGGGCGAGTTCCGAGAGCGCGTACCAGAAGTTCGTGGGAAGTGAAGCGAACAACAACGGTCGAGTGAAGGACCCCATCAACAGACCCGGGTCTTGGCACGACAGCTACTCGTTCAGAGATATCCACACGCAGTCTCCACGTACAACGCAGTTCGGTGGAGGCGCAACGGGCGGAATGGACGACCGCTTCGACCAACTCCTCATCTCGTACGCACTCGACGACGGCGACGGCCTCTCGTACGTCTCCGGAAGCCACGTTGCCTACGGCAACGACGGTGGTCACCTGAACCAAGCCATCAACTACGGCACGAACTACGCAGTCGGGGCCGTCATCGCCGACGCGCTTCACGAAGCCGCCGATCATATCCCAGTCTACTTCGACCTCCAGGTGCCGGCGAAGCTAGACTGCGCATCGTCGCTGGCATTCGGCGAGGTGATCGTCGGTGCGACCGCTGAGGAGATCCTCTCTGTCGGCAACTCCGCCATCTCACCCGCGGACGACCTGGATTACTCGTTCAGTGCGCCTTCCGGTTTCACAGCTCCCGCCGGTAGTTTCTCTGAGCCCTCCGGAGAAAGCAGTGGGCACACGATTTCGATGGATACTTCCTCAGCCGGCGTGCAAGCAGGCTATCTACTGGTGTCGTCGAATGACGTCGACCAGCCGTCGGCGAGCGTGGCCCTCTCTGGAACGGTACTCAACCACGCCGCGCCGTCACTCGCGGCAGCAGAGATCCTCCTTGTCAACACTCTCGATTTCGGTACACACGACGTCGGCGATTTCGACCAGGCGGAAATCAACATCCACAACTTCGAGTTCGACAGCCTTCAGGCGCTGCTTGAAATCTACGATGCCGAGATCGTGGGCGGAGGAGGATTCTTCTCGATTGTCGGCGGATTCTCCGCCCAAGAGGTCGGATCTACACCCGCGGACTACGATGTGGTATTCGACGACACCTCGGCGCCTACGGGCATTGTCTACGAAGCGGTCCTCACATTCAACACGCGCGACCTTCCAGGCATAACCGGTGGAACGGTGCAAGATGATCTCACCATCCACATGAGTGCATGTCCCCTGAGCGGCACATCGGTGCCGTCCGGTCCGATGTGCTTCGCGCTTGCTCCTGGCATGCCCAACCCGTTCACCGACGCCACAGTGCTCCAGCTGTCGCTGCCGACGCCGACCGCGACCAGAGTGCTTGTGTTCGATGTCTCCGGCAGGCTCGTGAGAACTCTTGTCTCAGAGGTTCTGAGCGCGGGCGACCATGCTGTGCCGTGGGACGGTAGAGATGACCACGACGAGCTCGTGGCATCGGGCATCTACCTCATACGCGCGGACGCCGGCGAGTGGCGGCAATCGCGTAAGACAGTGCTGCTGCGGTAAATAGCGAGCGCTAGAAAACTCTTGCTAAATTGCATACATTTGGTAGAATGGATAGTAGAAGCACATATGCGCACCAGACATAGATAGAGATTCGAGCCCTAGGAGACTCACCATGATGAGACAGCAACGGCGTTTCGCAGCCGCCCGGAGTGCACTGGTAGTAACAGCACTTCTGGCAGCGATGCTCGTCCCCGCAGCGGCGTCGGCATATGTCGGCATGCTGAATAGCTACGATGGCGGCCTTGCCGGAACCGGCAACTGGTTCCACAATCGCGACGCGACCTGGATCGAGTGGAGCGTCACACAGAACACGGACAGCTCCTGGCACTACTCCTACAACTTCGGTCACCCGATTGGAGAGACCAGCCATTTTATCCTTGAGGTCTCCGACACGTTCACCGCGAACGACATCTTCGGAGAGTACGGCGACTTCTCGGAGATCGAGATCGGAACGCACGCTGTCACATCAGGGAACCCCAACATGCCCGAGAGCATCTACGGCATCAAGTTCAATGAGTCCTGGGGGCTCACAAGTAGTTTCGAGTTTAACAGCTTCCGCGTTCCGGTCTGGGGCGATTTCTATGCCAAGGACGGAAACGCCGGCGGGCACGGCCTGAACACCGCTTGGAACTCCGGATTCACCACGGCCGACTACGATCCGATCGCGGCGGCACAGGATGGTTCTATAGACTTCCACATCCTCGTGCCCGACAGCCAGAACGTACCGCCAGTGCCCGAACCGGCGACACTCCTGCTCATGAGCACAGGGCTGGCAGGCCTCATCGCAGTGAGAAGGCGCCGCAAGTAGCGCAGGCCAGGACATTAGATCGAGTATCACGACGACAGACCGCCCGGAAGCTCAGTCTTCCGGGCGATTCTTTCGGTGGCTGAGGCCATGCGCCCGGAGCGCAACCATCAACACATTCCACGTGGAATCGCGTTGTGGCGCGCCGAGAGAAGTTGCACATGTGACATCTCTCGTGTAGGTTCGTGCATTCGGCTTCCGACGCCTTCCACCCCGGGTGCCCCAGCGCGGGAGGCGCGGCGCACACAACAGGAGATCCATGCCGAACGGGCAGAATAACCACATCCTCGGTGACGAGAACATAGGGGCACTCCTCTGGAGGCTGACCATACCAGCTACCGTAGGCATGGCCGTCATGGCAACCTACGGGCTCGTGGACACCATTTTCATCGGGCACGCCGTCGGTCCGCTCGGTATCGGCGGGATCGCCCTCGTCTTCCCCATCCAGATGCTGGTCATGGCGATCGGCCACATGATAGGGATGGGCGGCGCATCCATCATCTCCAGGGCGCTCGGTGCGGGTAATGCAGCAAAGGCAGAGAGGACGCTCGGCAATGTCGTCTCGTTGATCGTCCTCATCTCCGCAGCACTCATGGCCGCGGGCTTCATGTTCGCCGACGAACTTCTTCTCCTCTTGGGAGCCAGCGAGAAACTCCTTCCCTACGCCAGGGACTACCTGCTCATAATGCTCTGGGGAATACCACTCAGGGCGTTCGCGATGGGAAGCAACAACATCGTTCGTTCCGAGGGCAGAGCCAAGGTCGCAATGACCACGATGATTCTGAGTGCTGGAATCAACATCGTCCTCGATGCCGTTTTCATCTTCGGACTCGGAATGGGTGTCAGGGGCGCCGCAATCGCAACCGTGATAGCTACAGGGTGCGCATCGGCCTTCATTCTGATCTACTTCACCGCCGGCTTCAGTGGCCTTTCGCTCAGATTCGGCTCTCTGCGACCCAACTTCGCCATCGTACGCGAAACGATTGCGGTAGGCTTCGCGTCATTCAGTCGCATGGTATCGGCAAGCGTTGTGATGGTCATCTTGAACCGCAGTCTCGGCTTCTACGGCGGAGACATGGCGATTGCCGCCTACGGTATCATCAACCGGATCGTGCATTTCATGTTCATGCCGATGATGGGGTTCGCGCAAGCTCTTCAGCCTGTCGCAGGCTTCAACTACGGAGCCAGCAGATTCGCCAAGGCGAAGGAGGCATTCAAGCTCTCCGTCGTCCGTGCGACAATCCTCGGCACGGTGTCCGTCTCGCTGATCCTGATTTTCGCGAGACCGATCCTCGGGATCTTCTCGCGGGATGCGGTGCTCATCGAAATGAGCACCCCCGCGCTCAGGATCATCGTCGCTGCTTTCCCGCTCGTCGGGTTCCAGTTCATGGGTGCAGCGCTCCTGCAGGCTCACGGTCGCGCGCTTTCCGCAGTTGCTCTCTCTCTCGCCCGACAGGTCATTCTGCTCATCCCCCTCGTCCTCATCCTGCCGCGCTTCTTCGGACTCACCGGGATCTTCGTGTCATTCCCTACGGCGTCCATAGGGGCAACCAGCTTGGCTCTGGTGCTCCTCGCCCAAGAGATGCGGTTCCTGAGCGGGCACAAACAAGACGAAGCCCCGGCCTAGCACCGGGGCTCCTTCGAGACAGCGAATCCTGTTCTGTGCTAGCGATACATGGCCTTGATCACACCCCAGCTTGTGCGCTCGACCGGGGTCGCGCCGCCGTTCAGGAAGAGGAGGTTCTCCCCCCCCCAGTTGACTGCCAAGATCATATCCGGATCTCCATCCGCATCGATATCCACGAGGCTAACACCCCAACCGTGACCGGGGGGTGGAATGCTCACTCCCGTGATCATGTCCGGGTTCGCTACAAACTCAAACAACTGTGGTGTCCCAACGTTCTCGAAGCACCAGACCCCTGCGTCCACGGCTGCCTGGACTATGTCCAGATCGCCGTCGAGATCGATGTCGCCCAGAGCTATCTGTGGGCTGGAGCCGTCAGCCTGTGGAATGCCGTCCACCCACCCAACATATTCGTAGGAAGGCGAGGTCGCTGTGCCCACATTCCGGGCATAGCGTATCCTGCCGGACCAGCTGCCCAGCATGGCGTCCAGGTCTCCATCGCCATCCATGTCCCCGAGCCTGGGACTACCATAGCCCCCCGATATCGGCACACCCTCGAAAACCGACAGGTCTGCCTCCCATGCTGGGTTCTGCGGCGTCCCAACATTCCAGTAGAAGCGCACGAAGTCATCGTACCAACACGTGATTACGAGATCGAGATCTCCGTCAGCATCGAGATCTCCAAGTCCACCGTTCTGGTGAATGCAGAATGGAACACCCCCGTACGGCGAGGAACCGAATTCCCAAACAGGCTCTGTGGGAGAACCGATATTCCAGCACTGCATCATGGGTTGCCCACAGAAGAATGTCAGATCCACATCCCCATCCCCGTCTATGTCTCCGGCCGCCATGGCACAGGCATGCCCCTGCGGAGCCCATTCATGCGCAGGCGTCCAGTAGACAGTGCCGGCTGAAGCTGCAGATGAGATCAAGAGAATCAGACCGGCCAGCATCAACACATTCACTATCGCCTTCATATCATCCCCTTCCACTCTGAAGGGTCGGGACAAGAGCGCCCCGATTTCGACTACGTCCAGTATAGCTAGTTTCCCCCACTACAATCAAGCACAATCAGGATGCCTCTCTACCACCAGGGTCTCCGGGAATCCCCTCCACCTCCTGCCACCAACACCCCAGTCCTCTCTCGGTCGGCACCGCCGTCCCAGGCGCCACGCGCCATACGCCGCACAAACAAGACGAAGCCCCGGCGTAGCACCGGGGCTCCTTCGAGACAGCGAATCCTGCTGCCATTGTCATTCATGCGTGCTCAAGCGGTCGACAGCCGCGCCATGCGGCCCTGCCGGTTCTACCCTACGACATCCAAAACACGGCCCACGCCCAGATCAGACATCCGAGCGGAATGAGAGCCGCGCCCGCCGGAAGGCAGATCACCGTGACAAGCGGGGTCTTCGTGAACAGCATGACCGACATAAGGACGATTCCAAGGACCTGCGCCGGCGTTCCGGCGCCCACTGCCAGTACCCAGTAGATCACGGTTGATCAGTCGCTTGTCTGTGTGCCCGTTTCAATGGCGCTCTCGGCCGGGATCTCTGTCTCACCTTCGGTCGTATCCGCGGGCGCCCCGAGGCTCAGCAGCCAGCCGGACAGCGCAGCCCATTCTTCCTCGGTGCCCTTGAAACCCATCACGTGCTTCACACCGTTGATCTCTTCTTCCTCAACAAGAAAGCGGTGGAGCCAGTCGAGCTCCTTGTGCGAAGCATCGAAGGTCGACAGATCAGACAGCCCGTCGCTTCCACCCTCTTCGCCTTCCGTCGCTTCTTCTTCGCCTTCTGCTGTCTCATCACCTTCCTTCGGTGCTTCACCTATGCCCTCAGCATACACCGTGTGGCACAAGGCGCACTTGCTCTCTACGAAGACCGTCTTGCCCGTAGGCTCCGCAGGTTTTTCCTCAGTATCGGCCGCGACCGCCAAGACCGGCACGAGACCGACGACGAGCGCGAGAAGAACAAGAAACATGATGCGCATTCTGTCACCTCTCTCCAGATGTCGCACGGGACGCTTTCCTGATAGTGCTTGCACCACCACGAGATTCGGATGTCCGGCCGGACCAGTCAAGCTGATTCCGACCAAGACCCGCGTGCGGCCTAGAAGTAGTCCATCGCCTTGATCTTCTTGAGCTCGATTGTGTCTCGCTCTTCAGCCTGAACCAAGCTCTCGAAGAGATCCTTGACCTCCTGGTCGACGTCCTGTGCCAGAACCTGACGGTACAGGTCGATCAGACACGCATCGATCTCGATCGCGATGTCGAGCACATCCGCTGCCGTGGCGTCCGGGGGAAGCTCGCGGCCCTTGAAACACTCGCGGTCCGGGGCGAGAGGTTCGTACCTGATTGGAAACGAACTCACTTCCTCTCGCTCGGCGCTGCCTAGCCGTTCGAGAGCTTTCGACAGGTGGCGACGGTGCCTTCCCATGTAGTCCGCGAGAAGCTTGACGCCATCCAATGTCGTTTGTTCGGCTATTCTCTTGTAGTAATCGACGAGCTTCGCTTCGAAATCCTCGGCCATTTTCAGCACGTCGGCCACCGTGACGAAGGCCATGGTTTCTCTCCTTCTAGAACTTGTCGTAGAAGATGTCGCCCTCTTCAAATCCCTTCTCTTCCAGGACCTTCATGACGGCCTCGATCATCGGCGGCGGACCGCAGAGGAACGCCTGCCGTTTCACGTCGCCTGCCTCAAGGTGCTTGTCAACCGAGACGTGGATAAAACCTGTCTCGCCGTCCCACTCCCCGTCCCGAGAATCATGATCGGACAGTGCGTAGATGACGCGGAAATTCGGATTCTTCTTCGCCAGCTCACGGAACTCGTCGAGGTAGAACACATCCCTTGTGGAGCGACAGCCGAAGAAGAGCCAGCACTTCCGATTCGGCCAACGCTCGCACACACTGAAGAGGATGTTCTTCAAGGGCGCCATTCCGGAGCCGCCGCCGATACAGACGATCTCGGCGTCCGGATCCTCGCTCAACCGGAACTCGCCGTACGGACCCGTCAAGACTATCGGATCCCCTTCCTTCAGGCCATGCGCGTAGGTGGAACCGATCCCCCTGGGCACCAGCCGAACGACCAGCTCGACGATGCCTGTCTCGTACGCGGGCGAGCTGATGGAGTAAGCACGGAAAACCGGACCCTCCGGCGAGGGCGCCTGCAGCTGCACGTACTGCCCGGGACGCTGCTCGATCTCCGCGGGCTCCCCGAGTGTGAAACGCGTCTCGACCATGTCGTGCGTCAGCGTGCGCACGCTTTCGACCGTGGCCGTGAAGAGCTGAACGTTGAGGAGCTCCTCGGGGATTCTGACCTCCAGATCCTCGCGCACCTTGACCTGGCAGGCCAGACGAACGCCGGAACGCACCTGCGATCGCGTCAGAAACGGCATCTCTGTCGGCAGGACAGCCCCGCCACCCGAGACCACGTTGATCGTGCAGTACCCACACGAACCGCGACCACCGCAGCCGGATGGAATGAAGATCTTCGACTCGATGAGGGCCGAGAGAAGCGTCTGCCCGCCCTCAACCTCGAGAACGCGGTCCCCCGCATTGATATCTATTTTGCAGATGCCGTAGTTGACGAGCAATCGCTCGGCGACCGTGAGCGCGACCGCAAGAGCGACGAGGATTCCCGCGAAGACCAGTATGGGAAGAAAGAAGATCATCACTCGCCTATTGTATCGTGACCATGCCGGCGAATCCCATGAACGCCATAGCCATCACGCCAGTGATCACCATGGCTATGGCGACGCCCTTGAATGGAACGGGAACGATGCTGTATCTCATCTTCTGCCTCAAACCTGCGATCAGGATGATCGCCAGCGTCCACCCGACGCCCCCGCCGAAGCCGAACGCGATCGACTGCATGAACGTGTAGTTCCTGATGATCATGAAGAGCGACACGCCCAGGATCGCGCAGTTAACGGTGATAAGCGGCAGAAAGATCCCGAGCGCGTGATAGAGCACAGGGCTGAAGCGTTCGACGAACATCTCCACGAACTGTACGAAGGCCGCTATCACAGTGATGAAGATGATGTACGAAAGGAACGTGAGCCCCATTGGAACGAGCACGTGGTGGTAGATGCCGTAGTTGATCGCTGTCGTGAACGTCGTGACGAAGATTACGGCAGCGCCGAGCCCGGCAGCGGTGTCGATACGCTTCGACACCGCGAGGAATGAACACATCCCCAGGAAGTTCGCCAACAGAATATTGTTGGTGAAGACCGCCGCTACGAGGATGACAAGGGGTGATACTTCACCCATCGTTAGTTCCCCTTCCCTTCGGGCTTGTTGACACCGGTGATCGCGTTATGGAGAGCGATCAAGAAGCCGAGTGCAATGAACGCCCCGGGCGCCAGGATCATCAGCTGGTTCGGCGTGTACCACTCGGCCCCGAGAATCTGGTGGCCGAAGAGCGCTCCTGTTCCCATGAGCTCTCGGACGAACCCGATGATCCCGAGGACGACCGCGTACCCGAGACCGTTGGCGAGGCCATCGAGCATCGACACAACCGGGCGGTTCGACAGCGCGAACGCCTCGGCGCGTCCCATGATGATGCAGTTGGTGATGATGAGACCGACGTACGGACCGAGCTGCTTCGACATCTCCAAGTAGTACGCCCTGAGTACCTGATCGAAGATGATCACGAATGTGGCGATGATGGCCACCTCCGCTATCATCCGGATGCGCCTCGGTGTCACGTTCCTGAGAAGCGACACGAACAGATTCGTGCCCACACAGACGAACGTAAGGGCAGCGCCCATGACGAGCGCGTTCTCGAGCTTGTTAGTCACGGCCAGAGCGGAACAGATACCGAGCACCTGGACGGAGACCGGATTGGTCACCCAGACACCAGCTCGGAGCGTCTCCTTGCCCTTCCCATCACAGGGACCGGATCCTCCGCAGACAGCGCAGACTACTGGTCCGCTATGCGCCATCGGCTCCGCTCCTCGCAATGATCCTCTCGATGATCTCGCTCAGCATGTCCTCGACCTTGTCGCTGGTCATCGTCGCTCCGGTGATGGCATCGATCTCGTTCACCTGATCGGCGCCGTCGTTGACGAGATGGATGCCCGGATATCCCAATGGTCCCACGATCATCTTCCCACGGAACTGGTCCTGGAAATCCGCGGACGATATCTGGCCGCCCAGCCCGGGAGTCTCTTCCTGTTTGTAGAATGAGATGGCGTAGATCGTGCGCATGTCCTCCTCGAGACAAATGAGTCCCTCGATCGGAGCCAACAGTCCCGGCCCGGAGAAACGCGTCGCCAGGAGCTTGCCTGCTTCCGGATGCCGGCTCACGAAGAACGTGAGCCCATTGATCTCCTCTTCATCCACCATTGATTCATACACGGTCAGAAGGTCCGACGAACTCGCTTGTGCGTCGAACGGCACGCCGAGCACGGTGAGGATGTCCTGAACCTCCTCCGCCTGCACATTTGCGACCTTCCTCGTCTCCGTGAAGCGATCGACCGCGGTCAGGGCAACCGCGCAGGTGATCCCGAGGACCGCCGCGTACAGAATCGTATACAGGCTACCCTTCTTCACGAAGCCTCCGAACATGAGCCGTAACAAACAGCTCGTCGAGGACCGGCGCGAAGATGTTGCCGAGGAGTATCGCGAACATCACGCCCTCGACATAGCCGGTGAAGTTCCTGATGAGGGCCGTCGCGATCCCGATGATCGCGCCGTAAACCCATTTCGCCGAGTTCATGATCGGGCTGGAGACGGGATCCGTCGCCATGAAGAATGCCCCGAAGAGCAGCCCACCGGACAGGAGATGCCAGATGATCGCATGTGGGTCTCCACCGTAGATCCCCGCGGTCACGATGACGAATGTACCGAGCATAGCCGCGACGGTCCGCCAGTTGGCGATCCCTATGATGAGGAGGAACGCTCCCCCCATGAGAACCGCGAGCGCCGACGTCTCCCCGACGCTGCCTGTGACGTTGCCGAAGAAGAGATCGGGGAGCGCCGCCCACGTGCCGCTCTTCGCGGCTGCCAAGGGCGTCGCCATCGTCACGGCGTCGGTCGCGTACTCGAGCAGGCGGCCGACCAGTCCCTGTCCGGGCTCGATCCACCCGGACGACATGGCCTTCGGATAGCTGAGCGCCAGGAATACGCGTCCGATGAGCGCAGGGTTGAACAGGTTTCTCCCGGTGCCGCCGAAGAGTTCCTTCCCGACAAGCACGCCGAACGCCGAGCCCAAGGCGACCATCCAGAGTGGTAGCCCGGGAGGCAGGATCAACGGGAAGAGTATCCCGGTAACGAGAAACCCTTCGCTGATCTCGTCCTTCTTGAACACGGCAAGGAGGACCTCGACTGCTCCACCAGCGGCGTATGAGACGAGCACCATAGCAAGCACGCGCAGGCCGAAGAAGTGGACTGCGGCCAGGAGACAGGGAGCAACAGCAATGATGACCGTAGACATGTAGCGCTTGGTGTCGAGGGGGTCCCGAACGTGCGGAGCTCGCGATGTTCGCGCGAGCGGCGAGAAGAGGAAGACGTCTGCGGCATCGTAGATCGGCTTGAGCGCGGTGAAACGCCCTCCCTTCTGAAAGAGGGGGCGCGTCTTGTCGAGAAGAGTCAGAATCAGCTTCACGCTCCTGCCTCCTCTTCCGCCGCGAGCGCCTCTCTGGCTGCCAATCCATCCTCTGCTGCCAGCGCCTCTTTGGCCGCTACTCTCTTCTCCTCCTCAAGCTTTGCCTTAAGCTCCATCTTCTTCTGAGCTTCGTGCTCCTCGCGTATCAGTCGCCTCGCATCGCGCATGTCTGAGAGAAGCTCTATCTTCGAAGGACAAACGTAGGAACAGAGACCGCACTCAATGCAGAGATCCACACGCATGCGCTCCACCTCATCGATCTCGTCGGCGTGGAGGAACTTGTGGATGACGCTGGGCAGTATCCCGACCGGACAGACATCGATGCACTGTCCACACGAGACGCACGCTCTAAGTTCCCCCGCTAGAGTCGTGTTCAAGCTCTCCGGCGGGCCACCTGGACACAGGCCGCTCACAAAAGTCCTGCCGTAGGAACTCCGCGAAAGCCCCGGCATGGCAAAGGCCAGCATGTGGCGCTTCCTGAGTTCACCGAGGACCGTGAGTCCTTCGCACTCAACATCGAGTCCGGACCGCTCAGGAGACACGTCGCTGCCTGTGAGGATGCCTCCGTTGACCACGCGCACATCGTCGCTGCAGAGACGGTTTCGCAGGATCTCGTCGATGGGATAGCCAACGACGGCCCTGAGATGGATGGGTTCGCTGACGGCCGGACCGCCCAGTGCGATGATGCGTTCCACACATGGTGCGCCGGACGAAAGCGCACCCTCAATCGCCAAGACGCCCGCAGTTCCGATCGCCCACACCGGACGCTCCGGACCACGGCCAAGTCCAAGAGCCCGGAGAACCAGCAGCGGGTGACCAAGCGGGTAGCGCGCGGTCACGGTGTGGAGCCGGCACCAGGAGTGCTGCGCAACGAGGGCCGCGAGTTCTTTCGCGAATCCCGCGCCATCGGCTACAGCAACGTGAATGGTCCCGCCTTCGGTCAACTCGTGAAGCTGCTCGAGTCCGCGAACAAACGAATCGAGCCTCCCGTCCAGAAGCGCCTCAGCGCTCGCGACGAAAGGCTCAAGATGGATCGTAGAGACGATGATGTCGTTCGCAGTGCCGGCAGGATCCATCGGCAAGCCCGTTCGGGCATCAGTAATGAACTGCCATGCTCCGAGAGCCACAAGTCGGTTGCGGACATCCGCCGGCGAGCCGTCCGCCACACCCGCACCCATGGAGCCGCCGCGTGCGCCTGCCTGAGCGGCCCCGTCTGAGCCCGACGGCCTTCCGGGCGACGCCCCATCAATCAACTCGATGACTATGTGGTCCGCAACTCTGCCGAGCCGCACAGTTCCGCCGTACGCCGCGATAAGTTGGGCCGAGAAGCGCACGGGATCGATCGCGAGAACCGTGCCGGCGGAAACGCGTGCGCCCTCTTCGACGCGGATATCACTGAAGCGGAAGCACCGGCTCACAAGCGACAGAACGAGCCTGCTCGGAACCGGAAGGTCGACGGTGCGCAACGAGGGCTTCCCAGCGATGCCTATGTTGTAGCCGCCCTTGGGTCTTGCCACGGTGTCCTCAAGCTACTCCAGGAAATCTGCCAGGTCGTCGTATCTCGACAGGAGGAGGTTCCCGGTGTCGCTCTGCCACGCCTCCATGAAGATCGCGAAGCGGGCCTTGTCGTAGTTGGATGGGAACCAGGCTTCGAGGCCAAGATCTCCGTCGCTGTCAACAAACGCACGCATCACCGTCGCTGAGACATTGAGCTCGTTGGTGATGACGAGGAACTGTTCCTTGTGGCTCTTCGAGTACTCGCTGCCCCCGTAGAATCCGCGGAGCAGGATCCCGCCTTCGTATCCCTGAAGCGTGAAACTGGTCCTCTCGTCATGCGTTATGCTGATGTAGGTGTCCTTCTCTTCCGAGTTGTATCCAAGGAAGCCGAGGTGGTTCACGAAATCCTCGACATCCTCTGGTATGTCAGCCCATGCAGACACGGACAGGGACAGCACAAGAGCGACCGCGAGCAGCAGGCCGGCACTGGCAAAACTTCTCCGCATTGTTTCCCTCCTTGATATCCACCTGCACCAGACTGGCTGCAGAAGACGGAACGACCATGACAGCACATTGTGATGCAACCAACCCCGCCGGAATACAATCCGTGCGGAGATCCTGTGTGGAAATCAAGTCTACAGCGAAACCGAGCACTGCTCAAGGGAGGAAGCTGGAATTCCAGGTCACGCGAGGGCACGAAGATGCAACCTGGGAACTCTCCTTTCCGTTCGACAGCACGCACGAGACAAGTGTATTCCCGGACGGGGAGCTTGAGACTGACCGTGTCATCGTCCTTGATACCGGCGCCGCATGATAGATGTGGAAAAGGAGGGAACCATGTTCCGCCTGCTCCTGGCAACTGCTCTCTACCTTACCATGGCAGCCACTGGTGCGGGGTCTTGTGGAAGCCTATGACGTTGGCTGTGCGGACTGCCTCCCGCCTGTTCAGACGCTGTCGTGAGGCTCGCTCAAAGCGAAGTTCCGATAGCACGGAACCATCCTCCAGCAACGAGGCCGCCCCCCAGGAGCGGCCTCGCGCGTCTGCGGTATGCGAAATCCTAGCGAAAGCGCCACTTGATGGCGCCCCAAGTGGACCTCTCAGTTGGCGAGTACGCATCGTCGAGGTAGGTCAGGATATTCTCCATCAGGGCTACAGATTCGGGATTGCCGTATATGTTCTGGACCCAATCCTGGTCGGTCGTGTGAATCAGCACGCGGGGGCTGCCGGGCGGCGTGAAGACCCAACCGAAGTAGTTGCCATCGTGTTCCAGGAAGTTCTCGATCGTGGCGTCGCCAGTGCCTGCACACCCGTACCAGAAGAACGGCAGTGACGGCACCGCGTTGGGATCAGTGGCGAAGGAGCCGAGCACATTCATGGGCTCTAGATCGCCGGAGATCGTACCCGAGACAGTGAACGAACCCCCAAGACCGTTGACGATCTCAACAAAGGCCTGATTCCCGGGGAGGGTGGAGAGGTACTCGCCCTGCAGATAGGCCGGACCGTGGCTCTCCACGAACTGGAGGATGGTCTGCACGTGGCCGGCGGGAAGTTCGATGACTGAGGACGATACGATGAGGATGTCGGTGCCACTGAGGTTGGCAATGCTGTCGAGAGCACTCTGATCTACGATGGTCGCAGCATGGCCCATGCTGACAGCAACTGTCTGCCACTTGACGTCCGTGCTGTGACCACCCACGCCGCTCTGACTCTCGATGATCGTGATGTTGCGGGGGCCGTCGGCTGCCGGGCTCGCCTGCCAGTCACAGATGGTGGGCGTCTGTGCTTCCGCGGGGCTCGGCGGGATGGTCGTCGCACCCGCCAGGGACGCCGGCGCGACAGCGAGCACGACCGCGATGGCAAACGCGGCCGCATGAGTGCACGGTAACTTGCGCAAGTACATTGTTGTCACCTCCTCCAAACAGAATGCGTAGTCCCACTTCCAACTGCGCCCATGTCTCACAAAAGTCCCGTTCGAAGAAACGAAGCCGAAGTCGAACAGAAGACTCGCGGCCCTCGGATACCCCCGCCTAGCGCAGCAGCAGCGCCTTCCCCACAGCGTGCGCCCCGCCAACCTCGAGTCGTACGAAGTAGACACCGGATGCCGACTGGTGCCCTGACCAATCGCTACCGTCCCAGACGACTGGGTGCCTGCCGCGCGGGAGCGGCTCATCGATGAGCGTGCTTACGAGCTGACCTCGCGCATTGTAGACCGCCAGATGGACATTCCCCGTGTGGTTCGGGACGTCGATTGTGAACGCGCACTGTGTGGTGAAGGGGTTTGCCATCGGCTGGTGCATCGCGAGACTCAGCGACCCACCTACGGTCGCACTTGGCAGGAAGTGAACGATCGATTCCTCCTGACCGTCCCAAAGCACTGCTCTGAGATCGTACCAGAAGGTCCCGCCGGGCCAGACGGTGGTGTCCCTGAATCCCCCAAATGCTGCTGCCGGAAGCGCCTCTTCCACGAGCAGGCCAAAGGGACCGTCCGCCGCCACGGACCGGTACAACCGGATTGCCTGCGCATCGGTGAACGAGGCGAGCCCCCACCGAACCATGACGGAACCATCTTCCAGGGCCGTCGCGTAGAACGCGTGCTCGACGGGTGTGTTTGGGCCAATGTTGATGAGGACCGAAACCCTGTCCGACCAGTTGTTGCTCACGATCACGTCCATCCGGCTGTCGGCATTGAGGTCACCCACGTCGAGATAGAAGGATCCTTGCTCCGTTCCGTACGGGTCCGGATCCTTGAACGTGCCGTCTCCATTGCCCAGAAGCAGCGCCATCCCGCTCCACCCCTCGCTGCATGCCACGGCGATGTCGATCAGACCGTCTCCATCGAAGTCCTTTGCGGCGACGTCCCAAGGCTCGATGCCGACGGTCTCCACGCTGGCCGCTTCGAGAGTCCCATCACCGTTGCCGAGAAAGATCGAGACGTTGTTGGAGTGCTCGTTCGTCATCACGACGTCTAGGTGGTCATCCGCATCGAAGTACCCGGCGTCGGCGAGCCCTCCACCCCTGCCCTCACTAGCGTACGTCGCATCGAACTCGAATGTCCCATCCCCGTTTCCAAGCAGTATCGAGAGCTGGCTGACGTTGTACTCCCCGATCGGAACCGCCATGTCGGGAGTCCCGTCCTCGTTGAAATCCCCGATGGCTGGATTGCGGGCGGTCCACCACGTCTCCCCTCCCGTCGTACACGACCCCGCCGACGTGAACGTCCCGTCGCCATTGCCCGTGTAGATGAACATCTTGCGGGCCGTCCCGCCCGGCACGATCAGGTCCGGCCCGTCCCGCCCGTCAAGCTCGGCGCAGACGAGACCATAGGGGTACGAGATATCGAACCCGGTCCCCGGCGTGAACGTGCCGTCGCCGTCGCCCAGGTGAACGGACACGCGCCGATCGTTGCCTGCCGCCGTCGCAATGTCGACATGCTCGTCGTCGTCAAAAAGCCCGGCCACGATAGCGCCGGGATAGTCGCCGGCGCCAAACCCGGAATCGTAGACGAAAGTCCCGTTACCGGTCCCGAGCAGGATACCGACGTCCTCCGTACCGCCGTTCGCCACGGCGATATCCAAGTTGTTGTCGCCGTCGAAATCCGCAACGACGAGGTCCCCGGGACCTATGCCCGAATCGTACCGCGGTGTCTCGACGAAGGTCCCGTCCCCCCTGCCATAGAGGATCGAGATAACCTCTCCTCCGCGGCACGCGACAGCGATATCCTCGTTGTCGTCCTCGTCGAAGTCGCCGACGGCCATCGAGTACGGCTCTTCGCTGACACCGTATGGTGTCCCAAAGTCGAAGCCGCCCGCTCCGTTACCAAGATAGACATACACAGCATGATCGTATCGGCAGCATACGGCGAAGTCAGGGTTGTCGTCCCCATCGAAGTCGCCGGTCACGACCGAGTAGGGAGCGTCACCGGTCATCAGTGTGGCACTAGTCGGGAACGTGCCGTCCCCGTTTCCGAAGAGCACCGTCACATCGTCGCTGTCGCGGTTGGGCACGACCAGATCCTGGTGGTTGTCGTGATCGAAGTCGGCGATAGCGATATCGTGCGGCGCCTCGCCTGCGGCGAAGGAGTCCGCCGCCGCGAAGGTCCCATCTCCGTTGCCTGTCAGAATGGAAACGTTGTCCGAGTCGAAGTTCGCAATCGCGACATCAAGGTCGTCGTCCTCATCGAAATCACCCGCCGCGACCGTGTACGGGCTGTTGCCGACCGCGTACTGCCACACGGCCGGCCGAGTGAAATCGCCCGTTCCGTCACCCAGCAGAATGCTGATGTTGTGCTGGTACCAGTTGGCGGTCACCACGTCGAGGATGGTGTCCTCATTGAAATCCGCGAGGATGACGCAGTTCGGACCACCTCCTGCGATCGTCGTGTCCGCGGTCGCGAAGGTGCCGTCACCGTCGCCCATGAGGAACCCAATGTTGTGGTCGCCCCAGTTGGCCACGACCAGGTCCTCGTAGTCGTCCCCGTTGAGTTCGCCGATGGCCACGCTGTATGGATACTCGCCGTCGGACGAGTCCGCCGCTGTCTGGTAGGTCACGATCTCCTGGAACGTACCGTCACCGTTCCCGAGCAGGATCCCGACCTTCCAGTCATCTTTCAGTACAATCGCCAGGTCCTGATGGTCATCACCATTGAAATCACCGATCGCGACATCACGCGGATAGTCCCCCGCGTAGAAGTCGCGGCGGGCGTCGAAGAGTAGATCAGCTTGAAGCGAGGACGCGGCCAGGAGAATCAAGGCTGCAGTGACAAGGACGGGCGCACGGCTGGACATGGAATCACCTCCGTGAGAACACGTCTGTGGCTGCGTAGATTTGGGAGAGGAAGAACTGTATGTCAAAATACCACACGGAAGTGCGTCTCGCCAGATGGAACCGCCTGTCTGGCGCCTAGTCTCCCTCACCTACCTACTCCACCCCGGTCCAGGAGTCACTCCCGCGTCCTCCAGCACACCGATGGCCTTCTCGCGCTCTTTCTCGAATAGAGGATGTTCGCCGTCGCGTCGGAGGTCATGACGCTGACGCAGCGAGCGATCGTGCCCTCGCGACCAAGAAGCCCCCGGGATTCCTTCCGGAGGCTCTTCGGTCGCACAGCAGGGACAAGCTCGGTCACCAGAGATCTACCGAGCGATCTCCTTGATGAGCTGCCACGAGGATGAGCGTCGGCGACCATACGGGTCAGCCTCAAGCCACGTGTGGTCGAGCGAGATACCGGCCGCACCTGCCGCTCCCGGCCCGCATCCATCGTCGTCCGTGTAGAAGGTCCATCGAGCCGCTGCGAGTCCGGTGCCGTTGTTGTAGAATGCTAATCCTGAATACAGTCCATGTGCGGCGAAACCGTTGCACGCGCCGAAATCGTCCCACCACGTGCCCACTAGATACCATGTCGCGCCGCTGTCCCAGGTGATCTCCTCGGTCCAGTGGTCGCCTTGCCCAACCGGCACCTCCGGATGAAGCGCAAACCTGAATGTGCACTGGCGCGCGTAGCCATACACGGTGTAGAGATCGATGTACGGGGTCTGGAGCCAGTTCCTGAGACCCGGGGGAATTAGCGAGGAATCGCTCTCGTCGCCGCACCACCAGCAGAAGGGGTCCAGTCCGTAGTCGTACGCCCCAGACGAGCAGTAGTCCTCATGGATGTGCCACCAGTCACCGGCCGGCTCGGGGATCGAGGGCGTACACTGAGCGGTTCCACCCTCGGCATCGTCCGAAAAGAACTCGTCCCCGGTGACATAGTCATAAACGCGAATGTTGTCGACGTGAAACGCGCCACCGTCCGAATCGTAGACCCCATCTTCATCAGACGACGTGCCATCCGAGACGAACCTGAATCTCAGATGCAGAGGATCACCGAAGTCCCCGACCGGCACCTCACCGGATTCCTGCCAACCGCCGCTCACGCCGGTGAAGCCATCGAGCAGATTCACCCAACTGCCATCCACGAGCGCCTGAAGCCAGATGAAATCGTAGCCCGCTTCGCAGTCGTGCCGGTATGAGAACGTGAGCACGGGCACGGTTCCACGGCTATCTTCGCGCCCTGAGGCGGAGTCGCGCTCAGCATCCTCGCCGCCCGCAGCACCCACCCTGTACGACGCCTTGATGCTCCCCCACGAGCGGTGTTCGACTACAGTGTTGCCAAGCTCGATCGAGGGAAGAAGCAGACGCTGATCCCACGAGTTGCCGTACCCATCGCCGCCGGAGAAGGCGGGGTCCATCCGGCCACACCAATAGGAGAACTCACCTGAGCTGTGGGCGTGGTACACGTCCACATGGAACTCGATTGCCATGTCAGCCGTGTAGTCTCCGTGCGTCCAGCCCTCCGAATTCTCATCGATTGGGTCATACCAGAGCATGATGTTGTTGCGGATTGGATCGATTGGGATTGTAGTAGGCGTAACTCGTTCCGGCTGAATCGCCGCGAGGCCCAAGGCTGTGAACAAGGCTGCGACAAGGGCTGCCAGAAGAGCGGTCAAGAGAGAGCGGCGTGTGTGTGTCATGGCGGCCTCCTGGGGAGTCATGCGCGGAGTTCCATGTCCATTGAACACCTTCAAGCGAATTATACCACAAGGGCGCCCTCGACACAACTCGTCCTACCCGCGTTGAGCGGATGGGGACCGCCCGGCCCGCAGCCCTTGAGTGGATGCTCTGCGGAAGGCCACACACAGGAAATTCCGCTCTTAGTCGGCGTCGAGATCGACGCTGTCGAGGAACGAAGCTGGGGAGCCATCAAGGCCATGTACAGATAGCCCCTCCTCCCCCAGAAACGCCACGCTGCCTCCAAAACGGCGCCCGAGAGCGCGGCGCGACTATGCATTGCACTCTTGACCAGACAGAGCTAGACTTGGTGGTTGACTTGCTTGATTGGTGGTGAGTCGTTCGCCACTTGGATAGATGTGCGACATTGACTTGGACTCGATGGACTCGTCCGGCAAAGGTGCCGGCGGCCCCAACTGGAGTCCTAAAGAAGGAGGAACTGCATGGCCAGCAACGGCACGTACAACGCCTACGACATGGCGCGTGCCCAGTTCGACAGCATCGCCGATGTCATCGATCTCGATGAGGGAGCGCGAGCGTTTCTCCGCACGCCGATGCGCGAGTATCACTTCACGATCCCGGTACGCATGGACGACGGTACGGTGCAGGTGTTTGCGGGATTCCGCGTGCAGCACAATGATGCGCGCGGTCCGTGCAAGGGTGGCATTCGGTTCCATCCGCAGGAGACGATCGACACAGTTCGTGCCCTCTCGATGTGGATGACGTGGAAGTGTGCGGTCGTCGACATCCCGCTCGGCGGCGGCAAGGGCGGCGTGATCTGCGACCCCCACAACCTGAGCATGCGCGAGCAGGAAGCGATCTGCCGCGGCTTCATCCGCCAGCTGGCGCGAAACATCGGCCCAGTGGCAGACGTCCCCGCACCTGACGTCATGACGAGCCCACAGCACATGCTCTGGATGATGGATGAGTACGAGAAAATTCACGGCGGCCACTTCCCAGGTGCCATTACCGGGAAGCCGGTCGGCATGGGTGGCTCGCTGGGTCGCACGCAGGCAACCGGATACGGTGTTATCTACACACTCAGAGAGGCGCTCAAGGAGTTGAGCATTCGTCCATCCGACACGATCGCGAGCGTCCAGGGATTCGGCAATGTCGCGCAGTACGCGATCGAGCTCTACCATCAGATCGGCGGCACCACCATCAGCGTCTCGTGCTGGGACCAGAAGGAGCAGTGCGCGAACGTCTTTCGCAAAAAGGACGGCATCGATCTGGCGGAGCTTCGGGGCATCACGGACCGTTTCGGGGGCATCGACCAGGCAAAGGCGCGCGACCTCGGCTACGAGGTACTGCCCGGTGACGCCTGGATCGACCAGGATGTCGACATTCTGATTCCGTCTGCTCTTGAGAACTCGATTACGGCAGAAAACGTCGAGAAGATGAGCAAGCGAGTCAAGATCATCGCCGAGGGCGCCAACGGTCCGACTACACCTGAGGCGGACAAGGCAATCCACGCGCGGGGCATCCACATGATCCCGGATTTCCTCGCGAATGCGGGCGGTGTCACTTGCAGCTACTTTGAGCAGGTCCAGAGCAACATGAACTATTTCTGGGAAATGGACGAGGTTCTGGGTAAGCTCGATGTGAAGATGACCGCAGCATATGTCGCCGTGAGCGAACTCGCCGGCAAGCAGAGCATCTACATGCGAGACGCCGCTTACGTCGTATCGATCAACCGCGTCGCAGAGGCTTGTCGCGCGCGCGGTTGGATCTAGCGTTTCACCGGGACGGGGCGCCCTGAACCGGGCGCCCCGCCTGCTGGCCTGAACCCACGGGAGACTTGCACGATGTCATCCGCATCGCAGCTTCCGCGGTTCAACCGCGCCTTCCTCGGCGCGGAGCAGACCTTCACCCGGCTCGGAACAGGAGAGATCGGCGGCAAGGCCGCCGGTCTGAACCTGGTCCGCGAGAAGGTTCTCTCCGGCCTTAACCCTGACGAATTCCCAGCCTTCGATGTCAACATCCCGACACTCACGGTCCTCACGACCGAGCTTTTTGACGACTTCATGGCGCACAACGACCTCTACGACATCGCCATGAGCGACGAGACCGATGAGAGGATCGCACTCGCCTTCCAGCGGGGCGAACTCCCGGCCGAGTTCGTGGGCGATCTCAGGTCGATCGCGGCAGGACTGCACACACCTCTGGCAATTCGATCATCGAGTCTCCTTGAGGATGCACTCGAACACCCGTTCGCGGGCGTCTACGGCACGAAGATGATCCCCAACAACCAGCCCGATACGGACACACGCTTTCACCGACTCGTCGAAGGCATCAAGTTCGTGTACGCGTCGACGTTCTTCAGCGGACCGAAGAACTACATCGGATCGGTTGGGCAGTCACTCCGGGATGAGAAGATGGCCGTCATCATTCAGGAGGTCGTCGGGCACCGGATGGGTGAGCGCTTCTATCCGGCCGTCTCCGGCGTGGGGAGATCGTACAGCTACTACCCGACAGCCCGCGCGGAACCGGAGGACGGTGTCATCAACCTCGCCCTCGGCCTCGGGAAGGAGATCGTTGACGGCGGCATGTCGTGGACGTATTGTCCCAAGTATCCGACCGCTCCGCCGCCTTACAACGGCCTTGGCGACCTGATCAAGAACACGCAAACGGGCTTCTGGGCGGTCAACATGGGAGCGCCCCCACCACCCGATCCGGCACGGGAGACGGAGTACCTTGTCCGGGCAGAACTCGCCGCCGCAGAGTACGATGGCGCGCTTGAACACCTCGTGTCAACGTACGACCCCCGGTCGGAGCGGCTGCGCCCGGGTCTCCAGGGCAAGGGCGCCCGCGTGCTTGATTTTTCGCCGCTTCTGACGTTTGACACGCTTCCGATCAACGATCTCATCATGCGACTTCTGAACCTCTCGGAGGAGGCCCTGGCCAAAGCGGTCGAGATCGAGTTCGCCGTCGCACTTGACCCGCTCGGCCGGACGACACCACGATTCGGGTTTCTTCAGGCCCGTCCTATGATGGTCGCGCGTGCGCCCGTCACGGTCACTGAGGATGAGCTCGCATCCCCGCAAGTGATCGTCTCATCGGAGCACTCGCTCGGCAATGGAACCCGTGACGACATTCTCGATATCGTCTACCTTCGACCGGAGGCTTTCGAGGCGCGCCATACTCCCACAATTGCCGGCGAGCTCGACATCATCAACAGAGAGCTCGTTCACATGGGACGGCCGTATCTTCTCATCGGCTTTGGGCGGTGGGGCAGCTCGGACCCGTGGCTTGGCGTGCCGGTCGATTGGGGACAGATCGGCGGTGCAAGTGTGATCGTCGAAGCAACACTTCCGCAGATGACACCCGATCTCAGCCAAGGATCGCATTTCTTCCACAACTTGATTAGCTTCGAGGTTCTCTATCTCTCAGTCAGCCACACGGCCGAGCCGGGCATCCACTGGAAGTGGCTCGATGCTCAGCCTCCCATTTCAGAGTCCGAACTCGTTCGCCACGTCAGATTGGAGCACCCCGTCGCAGTGAAAGTCGACGGACGGAGCGGAAGAGGAGTGATCACACATGCCTGATGAGCTGCGCACCACACCCGAGGGGCTGATGGCCTCTCTGCGGGAGCGAGCCAAGGAGCTCAACTGCCTCTACCACGTTGAGGGAGCGCTCCGGAAGCGCGAGACAGCCCCGAACGAAGTCTACCGGGAGGTTCTTGAGGCGCTTCCGCCGGGCTGGCAATACTCCGATATCTGTGTAGCCAGACTGACGATCGAGGGCAAGACGCTCTCCTCGCCCGGCTTTGAGCCATCCGAGTGGGTGCTCCGCGCCGATATCATGGTCCAGGACACTGCGGTCGGAACGCTGGAAGTCTTCTACACCGAGAAGCGTCCGCGCGAGAACGAGGGTCCGTTCCTCAGGGATGAGGTGAGACTCATCAACACGATCGCCGGGCTCATCGGTCACCACATTCTGCGCCAGCGGCTACAGAGCATCCAGAAGGACTGGGAGACGCTCCAGAGTCAGGGCGGTGTCAGCGCGTCCGAGATCTGGCGCAGTCCGCTCCATCTTCTCCGGGAGTCCGACCGCGGCCTCTACCTGCGCATCGCTCACAAGATGCTCAACTACCTCTGCCGGATCGGCGTCAGCGGCGCGCAGCAAATGCTTACAGGCGAAACCGATTCGCTCGACTCAGAGGAAGAGGTCATAGGCGAGATCAATGTGCCGGCGTGCCGGTTCGCCCAAGATCCGGACTACCTCATGAGCGATGCCCCGTTCGAGCTGGCGAGCAAACATCTTAGCCAGACCGAGATCCTGGGGCGCGTGCAGAGCTGGATGCAGGAAGACAAGGCCTTGGGGTTCCTGCGCATCCTCAATAACCCGCGCTCACCACTGCCCGAGATCGTCGACGCGATGCGTCGCTTCCAACACGGCATCCCCAACAAGCATATTCTCCGATCCTCCACACTGAAAACGCTGCGGGTCTCACTGGCACAGCGTCTCCTGACCGAGCAGATCGACTTCGTGCGCATCGCGAAGGAGAACATGGAGATCGAGGATTTCTACGAGCTGACTGGACGGATGGTCATTCCCGCAGGCAGCCATGGCCGATTGGGCGGGAAGAGCGCCGGCATGCTCCTCGCCCACCGCATTCTCGGGCGCACGGTGGACGCGGAACAGATAGTAGGAGACATCAAGCTCCCAAAAACATGGTACCTGCCATCCGACGGCATTCTCGATTTCATCGGGCACAACGACCTGCAGGAGGTCATAGAACAGAAGTTCAAGGAGACGTACGAAGTCAGACAGGAGTATCCGGACATCATCCGTCTCTTCAAGAACTCGACATTCCCCCCGCGCATTCTCAACGGTCTCTCGGTAGCGCTCGACGACTTCGCCGATTCGCCGCTGATCGTGAGGAGCTCGAGTCTCCTCGAAGACCGCCTTGGTACGGCGTTCTCAGGAAAGTACAAGAGCCTGTTCGTCGCCAACCAAGGGACCAAGGCCGAGCGCCTTGAAGCGCTCGCAGACGCCATCGCGGAGGTCTACGCTTCAACATTCGGACCGGACCCGATCGAGTACAGGCGTGAGCGCGGTCTTCTCGAGTTCAACGAGGAGATGGGGATCATGATCCAGGAGGTCGTCGGCATGAAGGTCGGGAAATACTTCTTCCCGGCGTTCGCCGGCGTCGCTTTCAGCAACAGCGAGTTTCGCTGGTCGCCTCGCATCCAGAGAGAGGACGGCCTCGCGAGGCTCGTGCCGGGTATCGGAACGAGAGCGGTAGATCGCGTTGCGGATGACTACCCGGTGCTGCTCGTTCCCGGCAAACCGAACCTCAGAGTCAACGTCGCCGTCGACGAGATCGCCCGATACTCACCCAAGTGGATCGACGTCATCAACCTTGAGTCAGGTACGCTCGAGACGAAGAGCATAACGGACCTCCTGAAGGACGTAGGATCGGGCTTCCCTGGATTCGACAAGGTTTTCTCCTTGCTTGAAGAGGGAATGCTGGGGAAAGCCCCGCCTCGCGTGATGTTCGATGCGGAGAAGCACGAACTCGTGGCGACCTTTGACGGACTTGCGAAGACGACGCAGTTCATCGAGCATCTCAACAACATCCTCAACATCCTCGAGGAGAGACTCGGCAGCCCCGTCGATATCGAGTTCGCCCACGATGGCACAGACTTCTACCTTCTCCAGTGCCGTCCGCAAAGCCAATCGGATGACTCCGGCCCCGCTCCGATCCCCAAGGACGTTGACGGGAGCGATATCGTCTTCACCGCAGACCGCTACGTCTCGAACGGCTGGATTCCAGACATCACGAACATCGTGTATGTGGACCCGGAACGATACGGCCGGCTCGGAAGTCGCGAGGAGATGCTCTCCGTCGCCCGCGCCGTCGGTAAACTTAACAGGCTCCTTCCGACGAAGCGATTTATCCTGCTCGGCCCGGGGCGCTGGGGCAGTCGCGGCGACGTGAAGCTGGGCGTGAGCGTGACCTACGCAGACATCTCGAACACGGCCATGCTCATCGAGATCGCCAAGAAAAAGGGCGACTACGTCCCCGACCTCTCCTTCGGAACGCACTTCTTTCAGGACCTCGTCGAGTCCCGCATAAGGTATCTGCCGCTCTACCCCGACGAAGAGGACGTGATCTTCAATGAGCGTTTCCTCTTGGGCGCCGACAACCTGCTACCGGGCATGGTGCCCGACTTCGCGCACCTGGCCGACGTCATCCGGGTGATCGACGTGCCCGCAAACGCGGACGGCCGGCTGCTCCGCGTGCTTCTCAACGCAGACCTCGGCGAGGCACTGGCCCTATTCGTCGATCCCGACGAAGACAGCGAACAGCCACAGCCGGTGCAGAAGGCGGTTTCCCACAAGCCGATGCAGTACTGGCAGTGGCGGCTCCGCATGGCGGAGCGAATCGCCGCCGCACTCGATCCGGATAGATTCGGGACGGTGGCCATCTATGTGTTCGGAAGCACAAAGAACGCCACGGCCGGACCGGAGAGCGACATCGACCTCCTGATCCACACCCGCGGGACCGACGCGCAGGACCGCGAACTCGCAAGCTGGCTCGAAGGTTGGGGACGCTGCTTGAGCGAGATGAACTATCTCCAGACCGGCTACAGAACTGAGAACCTACTCGACGTCCATGTCATAACTGACGAGGACATCGCGAACCAGACCAGCTATGCATCGAAGATCGGCGCCGTGACTGACGCCGCCCGAGAGCTTCCTCTAGGAAAGCCGTGATCGCCGCCGGGCCGTGAGTGTCATCTGAGGGAGCCCCGATGACCGCCGGGCCGGATGAACCCGGGCCCGAGAAGACCTACAACAGTTCCCTGGTCGCCTTCTCCGGAACATTCGGATCGAATCGCACGAGCGCGAGTTCGGGCCCGTCGTGGGCCGCACCGTAGAGGTGTGTTCGACCGATGCGGTCGTGCCACTCACCCATGAGTCGGGCGGATTCGTGCACGTGGCCGTGCAGAGTAATCAGTGGCTGGCGGTCCTCGATGAACCGCCGGATCGCAATGCTCCCAATGTGAACATCGAGAGGCACATGGTCGACCATGCGGCCGTCGAGCGCGGCCCGATCGAGCGTGGTCTGGTGAGGCGGCGAGTGGAACAGGAAGACGGATCGCTCGAGATCCTCTGCGCCTGCAAGCTTCTTGAGGTCATCGAGGATGGTAGCGTTGCGAGTCACGCGCGCGTCTTCGGGAACTGAGCGGCGGCCCTCTTCCGGTGAGACACTGCCCGGATCGACATACCGTGACACGTCGTAGCGTTCCCAGTCCTTGAGGAGAAACGGAGTCGGCGGCACATACGAGTAACCGTAGAAGGAGAACCCGCCGAGTTCGACTCGTTTGTTGTGGATGTATTGCCACACACCGGTCGACGCGGCGTCCATCACAGCCGATTCCTCGAACCGTGGGTCGTCGTTGCCAAGTATGAGCAGAACCTCCGGGTAGCTCGAACCGAGGCTGTCCCGCAACCGCCTGAACCCCTCCGCCAGGAAGCCCCGCACGAAATCCCCATCCATATCGCTATCCCCTGAGTCGAACAGCATCGGCAAGAGATCGCCGCCGAGTAGGACCGCATCGGGGCGCTCCTCAGCAATCGAGCGGAAGAGCCGCTGGTATTGCTCGATCCTCCCGTGCATGTCGGAGGTAAAGAAGACGAGCACGTCTACTGCCCCCCCGCCCTTGCCCCACGAACCCGGCGGACACCGGCGAACGACATCAGCGCAAGGAGCGCCACGGAAACGATCGGAAGAATGACTGCCAGAACGGATGCTACGACTGCGCCGGCGAGCTCTCCTGTCGAGACAACAGGGTTCGCGAGCCCCCCAGTCGTAGCCGTCGATGCGCCGCGAAGCGCGACCATCATCCCCTGAACGGTACCCGCGACCCCTACACCCGCGATGACGGCTAGAGACCAGCGCAGAAAGGGCGACATATCACCTATGACGGCCGCAGTGATAACCGTCCCCGCTACGACGGCCGCCGGTGTGGCAATGGAGTCCATCAGGTTATCGAGCCACGGAATGTAGTACGCCAGTATCTCAAGAACCGTGGCAAGCACGAGCGCGGTGAGCGCGTAGTAGGTGCCGATCCACTCGAAGCCTGACGCCAGCTCAATGTGCCCGCTCAACGCCGCGATGCTGATAACCAGAAACGGCACGAAGACCCGGAAGCCGCACGCCGCGGCCAAACCGATGCCGACTAGGATAGTAAGGGCAAGTTCCACTTCGCCAACCTCCCTTGGCGTGCCTGCAAACAGACGCTGCCTCGCACACAGGCGAAATCAGGGCGCTCGACGCCGGGAACACCCTGGAGCTCAGTATACGACACGGCGCGCACAGCTCATCACTCGTTCAGTTCCACAACTCTGCCCATGAACAGGATCGCACCCGACGCGTTGTCCCTGATGAGAAACATGAACGGGCGATCCGCGCGGAACTCAAGCCCACTGGGCATGGCACTCCTCGCCACTACGACAGCGGTGGCGGCAGCAGCCTCGCTGCCCTCTTCGTTCACGGCAATGAACGCCTTGTGGAACACATTGCTGATGAAGAGATCTCTTGTTCCATCCATGCCTGAGAAGTCGCCGCCCCCGAACGCATCCCGCATCCCAAGCGCCTCGAGATCCCGGGCGACATCGACGGTCCCCCACGTCATCTCGAACTTCGGCACATGCACGGTCACTTGGCGCGAGCGCAGCCCGAACACCCAGGAGTTCAGGAGCTCAGTCGTGAGCCCGCCCTCGATGCGCGCGAGCCCGCCAAGGAGCTCCTTTCTTGGCAGCACCACGATCATCGACAGATCTCCGCCCTCGTACGGCATCTCAATTGCCTGCAGATCATCGTTCTCGAAGTACCCGACATCGCCCTTCCGGGTCATCATCGAGACCTTCGAGTCACCCGACGTTCCGTGGAATGTGGCCTCGTATGTCGAATCCTCTGAGAACTGGTCGGCCCACGTCCCCTTGAAGTAGATGGCGTTGGTAAGCACCAGAACCGTCGCGGCGTCCAACGAACCGATCGGAATGAGTCCCTCGATGCGACCGTTCGTCTGGTCCTCCGCCCAGTCATTGATAGTAATGCGTGCGCCCTCCGCATCGCCCACGAAGTCAACATGGTTCATGCCGGCGCCGTAGTGCGCATCGAGCCTCTCTGTGAACTCGCTGAGGAACCGGTATCCCTCCTGCCCCCAGAGCGCGTTGGCGACGCGAAGCTCGTATCCCCGTTCATCGGGCGATGCCAGAAGCGACTGCTCGAGCGCACCCGACGCAGCTGCGACAGCGTCGCGTGCCGGGTGCGTGTGCATGGCTGCGCCCTCGACCGGCAGGTGGAGAACCGCCGCCATCTCAGCCGCCGTGTTCTCCCTCGCCCCCGTCCACGTCATCGTGAGCGCCGTCGAGAGGCTGTACGGTGAAAAGAAGAGATTGCCGTCACCCTTGAGGCGCGAATAGAGGTCGAGGCCGAACTCGTTGCCGCCCTCGGCAAGAACCGCAGCATCGATAGCGTCTGCCTGCGGCGTTTGTTCCTCAGTCGAAGGCGTCGCGTTGCACGCGGCGCCCGTGACTATGATGATCCCGGCGGCCGCGAGGACCACGACCGTAATGGATCGTCTCACCAATCTCATGATACGCCTCCAGCTATCGTCTCAGGACCGTTCGTTCTCGCGGCACCGCTCTGTCAATCAGTATGACACAGTCCTACCACATTCGGCGCCGCTCCGCCAACGCCGGCGTCGAGGAACCACCGGCAACCACAGCGAACTGGGCCACTGAGCAGAAGACAAGCGTATCCCGTCCGGCAGAGAAGGATCTGGCCGGCAGACCGGGTGACAATCATTCTGTGTTTGCATCGTGCATTGTGGTGTGGGATACTTCCCTCGCTGACCATTGGTGGGGGGTAGCGGAGCGGGCTCATTCACTCAACAGACTCGGATGCGAAGGTGACCAGGCGAAGGTGCGGGAGCCTGTCACGCGCGGACGGGTCCGCTCGCTGCATCGCGTCGCGTGCCCCCTGAGGCGTAGGATAAGTCGTGCCGCCAGGCACGAAGGGAGACTACAATGCGTGCACTGCTTGCTGCAGTTCTCGTTTTCGCGCTCCTCGTTCCCGTGATGGCAGAGATGAGTCATGAGAACATCTGGTTCTCTCCTGGACCCGGCTATCAGCAACATGATCCCGATGTGGTCTGGGTGGGCGCCCGCGACGTCCTGTGGGACAACGGCCCCATCATGAACTTCGCACCCGACCAGTCGATGCTTCAGAACACAACCCTTGGCATGGGGATGTATGGGTACGGACATCAGTTCGAATACCAGAACTGGCTGGCCGATGATTTCACAATACCTGTGGGCGACACGTGGGACATCGAGACGATGACATTCTTCGCCTATCAGACAGGAAGCACGCTGGCATCGACGATCACCGCCTACCGCGTTCTGATCTATGACGGTCCGCCGTTCGAACCGACATCGACGATTGTCTTCGGCGATATGGTGACCGACGTGCTCAGTGGAACCGCCTGGTCAGGGGTGTACCGAACTCTCGAGTCGGCCCCGGGCGGCACGAATCGCCCGATCATGGCCAACATATGTGATGTGCTGGTAACGCTCGGCCCGGGAACCTACTACGTCATATGGCAGGCCGACGGCACTCTGACCTCCGGCCCGTGGGCTCCGCCCATCGTGATCTGGAACCAGGGCAATACCGGCGACGCGTGGCAATCGGTGGACGACACAGTCACTTGGGCCTACATAGACGACGACGGCTACGGTCAAGGCCTCCCGTTCATCATCGAAGGCGCGCACACAACGCCGGTTGAAAGCGCGAGCTGGACGAGCGTCAAGGCCCTGTACAGGTAGCGGACAGGGCCCGGCCGTTCCATGTGTTCGAAGGAACGAGCAGCATCCTGCCGCCTCCCGCACGAAATCGCGGCGGAGTATCGGACGCCCCCCAGGCACAAGCCTGGGGGGCGTCCCTCGTTCCGGAGCGGACAGCTACGGAACCCTGGATCTGCAGACCTGGCTACAGCCGCATCGGCTGCCGCTTCATGTATGTCAGGCTACGCCAGACCCACTCGGCAGGACCGAATCGAAAGCGTTCAAGCCAGAAGGTGGAGAACCAGATCTGGAATACGCACACCGCAGGAACGATCAGAATCTGTACCGAGCGCTCAACGGTTCCGAGAAACCCGAACCCGTGCCCATAGAATATCGTTGTGCAAATGACAGTCTGCATGAGGTAGTTCGTAAAGGCCGTCCTTCCGACGGCCGCGAGTCTCGCTGAGACACGACCTCGCGGATTGCTCTTCGTGAGAAGCATGATCAGGGAAACGTAGGCCAGAGCAACGAAGAGACTCCCCCAGTAGTTGTATTGACCCCCCTGAAAAAAGGCATACTCGAGCGACAGGATGCGGTCGGACACCTGAACCGGGCCAGCTCCGCCAACTTGGGCCGGGCGCGCAGACAACGGAACGCTGTCTTGACCCCTGGAAGAGGATGGTGCACGGGCGGGGTTTCACCACCCTGGGACGCAAAAAACAGGGCCACCCCATCGGGGTGGCCCTGTGCCTCATGCTGATCTGCGGTCAGACCGCAGCTAGGCTTCGATCTTTACAACGTTCTCGGCCGCCGGGCCCTTCTCGCCCGCGACAACGTCGAACTGCACGTGGTCGCCTTCGTTCAGCGTCTTGAACTCGTCGCCGCCCTGGATCGCGGAGTGATGCACGAAAACGTCCTTCGACCCATCTTCCAATGAGATGAAGCCAAAGCCCTTGCTGTCATTGAACCACTTCACTGTTCCTGTCGTACTCACTGTCTGCTACCTCTCTTGATCTCGCCAGGAAGGGATAATCCCTTGCACCGACGATCGTCTTGCCGGGGACCGGGTTTCATCCGACCGTCCGACTTTCTTCATTACGGGGTCCATTCGCCCCTGCAGGTGGCACCATCGCCGACCGCCAGCACCGCTCCACATCCCCGAGCACCTCATGGCGCCCTTGAAACACAAAAAAGGAACCGGCGTCTGCGCCAAGTCCCTCCTAAGAGTCTCAGGGTATGTCAACATACCAACATGGTCGCCTCTGCTAACGAACAGCATAACTGAAAGGACCCGCTGCGTCAAGCTCAATCTTGGCGCCCCATGCCGCAAGGGCCTGAAATCGTGACAAACCGCTCGAAATCACTTCAGAAGCACCATCTTCCGGCGCTCGTGTGATCCCCCTATCTTCAAGCTGTACAAGTAGATACCGGATGCGGCCTTGCCTCCACCAGCGTCCCGGCCGTCCCAGACGATTTCGTGACGCCCCGCGACAAATTCGCCTGACGCGAGCGTTGTGACGTGTCTCCCGCTGACATCGTGGACGGAAAGCTCCACGACCGCACCTGCGGACAACGAGAAGCTCAGGGTCGTCGTCGGGTTGAATGGATTCGGCGCGTTCTGGTGAAGGGTGAACGTCGGCTCCGCGAACTCGTCCACGCCTGTCGTCACATACAAGGCAGCTGCGAAATCGGGTCTGTCGATGAACGGGTTGCGGTTCCCTTGTATCGCATAGATGGTTCCGTTCCGCTCAAGTTCCTTCCGGCTCACCGGGTCATCAACGTGCCACTCGAGCAGCATGTCGGCGGCCCACGGCAGAAGATCAGCCCCGTCGGTCATGGCACTCCCGGGCCATGCGGCGTCCTCCGAATAGTAGCGTGAGGTCACGTAGAGATATGTCCGCGCGAAATCTCCCTTGTACGCATCGATCGGTTCGAACGCGATACCGGAGTAGCCCGAGTACGAGCAGTTACCCCTCTTGCTCCCGTTCAAGGAGGTCCAGCTCGGCGAGTCCACCTCGCCGTATGGATCGGAACCGCGCTGATTGTTCACAAAGTTGTCGGTCGGGTAGATCATGAACAGGTCGGAGTACATCGGGTACACCTCTCCCCCGTACCAGCTGCTGGGCCACGAGTGCTCGCGATTGTACCCGGTGCCCTCCACACCACCGACTCCGCCCTCATCGATGCCGAACGTGTACTCGTAGGGCGGCACGCCACCCGGAACGTCGGAGTACATGTCCCAGACCTTTCCGTTGGGCTTGTCGTCGGTGCTCCTGAAGGCTATCCACGAGTACTGGTAGGTCTGGACAGCGTGGTTGTCGATGATCGCGTGAAGGGCCGCCTGCAGAGATTCACCAAGCAGTCCCTCGGCGCTGTCGTAGTAGCCGGCAGGGATGGTGATGTCGACGTAGTCGAAGTTGTAGCTCACATTGTCCATCGCGTTCGAGTAGAGGTCCTCAACACCGTCAACAATGAGCGTGTAGTTGATGGGCGACATGGCAGACACGGTGAGCATGACCTGGTCGTGATTCGATGCATCCCGCACGGCATTGCTGATGGTCAGGCCATCGATCGTGTAGTTGGTGACCGTTCCGGCGGTCGTCTCGTCGACATCCTCCGTAAAGGTCACGAGCACGGTTGCCTCGTCGGTCGCGTAGACCTGGAAGAGTTCGGGTGCGGCGTTGTCACCTGCCCACACGATGTCGGCCGCATCACGCGGCTCGAGTTTGAAGCCGCTGTCGCGGTACGCGAGCGGACCGGTAACATCGTAGACCGTTCCCAGTGTCGGCGTGAACGCGTATCCAAGATCGTCGACGAGGCCGGCGCCACTGCCGTCGTCTATCTCCCATTCTCCTGAGCCGAGAGTCGTGTTCGTGCACTCGGCATCATCCACCATCACAAGCACACCCTCGTAATCCTCCGACGAGAGCGCGAGCGTCGTGACAACGATTGCGGTCGGTACTACTGCTGCCGGTGCGGAGCTCTGCACGTTGGCGCTCACGATGAAGGTGTTGCCGGTGTTCAAGCCGTCGCTCTCCGTCACGGTCCCTCTGATGGTAACCGTGTCACCGACTGTGGGCGCAGCAAGACCCCTCGCCCACACGCCGCTACGGGCGCCTGTGCCGTCCTGAAGTGTGAAGTACGAGTTGTAGCGCCCGGTCACGACCCCGGAAGTGATCGCAGCGTAGCCGTCGTAGGGTGATGAGGATCCGCCTCCCTGGATCTCGGCGATCGTGAGTGTGTACGGAAGCGAGTAGCTCTCGACGTCGGAGACGCTCGTTCCCGGCAGATCGTTGATTGCCTGGACCTTGAAGTAGACGGTGATGCCGGCGGACTGGGCCGGAATGGAGGTGTCGGTGTCGTAGGTGTCGCCCGCGTCGAGCGACATGGCGATCTCGTTCGTCAGCGAGAGAGGAGAGGTTCCCCAGAAGAGAGAGACGGATGTGATGGCAACGGTGTCGGAGACGTCCGCTGCAACATCAACCGGCTCGCCGGGAAGCGGCGCCTCGGGGTCCGTTACGATGTTCACGATCGTCGGTCCGGGAGGTGGTGTCGTGGTGAAATGCGTGCCGGGCGTTCCGTCCGTCGGGTAGGACGCCGGAGTCGCCGTCCACTCCGACTGATCGTAGGACGTGTTCGGGAGCACGATGCCTTCGTTGCGCACGTAGTCTTCGTTCTCGAAGTGCGTTCCGGTCACGACGGCGTAGTCGACGACAACTGAACCGGCGTTGAGAAGCTTGGCCCCGTCCCCCACCTTCCCATTCCAAAGGCTGTTGTTGCTCGACCATGCTTCCAGCGGGAAGTCGACCTGAAACACAATGACCGTCGTCTCGTCTCCCGCGACCAGAGCTTCGCCTGGATCGATCGACCCGGAGAGGGGCCACGAGAAAACATCGCCGGAGTTCCCTACGGCCACGAGCGTCCAGTCGGTCAGATCGACGGTCGTGGGCCCCGCGTTATAGATCTCGATGAACCGGTCAGTCAGGTAGTTCTGGTGCGGGTCACACATCTCGGAGATGAGGATGGCGGTCTGGGCATGAGCGGGCACGAAGCCCGCCACAAGCACGACAGCGACGGTCACCAGAACCGCGGTTGACCTTCTCAGACCATCAGTTGCCCTCATCTTCTACCCCTTTCAGGAATTGCTCAGGCGCACGGATACCCATTGGCCCCGCACGCGTGTCTGACATCGATCGAGGTCTCTCGCGCGGGCTCGCAAGCCCGCTACACTCTATTATACCACAGAATCCGGGTATTCAGACAGAGTAACCGCGCCACGAGCTTCGAGTCACAGGGGTTCGATCACCTTAACAGCACCATCTTGCGCGTCTCTTCTGTGCAGTCAACCGTGAGGCGGCAGAAGTAGACGCCCGAGGCAACGCACCGTCCGCGGTCATCGGTCCCGTCCCACCGGATCTCCTGCTCACCCGGCCCGACCATCCGATCGAGAAGCGTCTGCACCTTCCTCCCCGCGACGTCATAGACGCACGCGGTCACCGGCCCGCCGCGCGACGAGAACGCGAGCCTCGTCTCGCGCCGGAAGGGATTAGGCCTGCTCGGTGAAAGGAACGGCGTCTCGGCGATCACACCGTCAACGCCTGTTCCGCCCGATCCTTCGTACGCGCCGATGTCGATCCTGCTTCCATCGATGCGCGTCTCCCCCGCGATGTCGACCGGAGACAGCCACAGTTCGAACGTGTCCGGTTCCCCGGCGTTCACACAGGGCGAGTCATCGAGGAGTGCAAAGGGATGCTCGCCGAACCCGACGAAGAACGGGTCCTCATCGATGTTCCCCTCTCCGGCGTGGCCATACTCCACGTCGCAGAATGTTGTGTAGTACCCCTTGCCCTCGAGAATCTGTGTTGGGATGAAGTACGCGGAGCTATTGTCCCGCACGATGGAGCCTTTCGTCCGCGGCTTCGAGATGTGATTGTGGATCCCGCCGGTCCCGTCGAACGGCTCCTCGTTCAGACACCCGTTTGAGACGATCGTGCAGTTGGTTAGATCCGGATAGGAGTAGAGAACGTAGATCGCAGAGCCCCGCAAGAAGGCGCAGTTTCCTTCAATCAGATTCCCTGCGAATACCGGGGCCGCTTGCTGCGAGCAGAAGACGGCGCCACCATAGTCAGCGACGTTGTTCCGGAAGATGCTGTTCCGCACGATGAGCTTGGAGAATCCGATCACTGAGAGTGCTCCACCCCATGGCTCGTCACCGAGCGCTTTCGAGTATTCGACAACACAGTGGTCGAGCCTCGATTCCTCATTGATCGAACTCGTCCAGGGGAAGCGAATACCGTTCCAGGAACCGGCTCTCGTGGTATCCGGAGAGAACGCCTCGGGCTCGTCAGTCGTGAAGACTATGGGGTCTAAGGCTGTGCCAAGAGCGAGCAACCGCCCGTGGACAGCAAGGCGATAGAAATCGGCGAACTCGACACGCGTGCCCGGCGCGACGGTGAGAGTGATGCCGTTGTCGACGGCGACATTCCCCACGACGCGAACCGTGTCGGCGTCCCAGGTTGTGTCGAACGCGATCGCTCCTGAGACGTCTATGCTCGAGCGACCGCCACCTGATGGATGCGAACCTGCGTTCGGCCACCGATCCGCGCCGCCTCGGGCAGCAGACGCCTCCTCCGCGAGAGGCCTTTCCACGGACGCCACGCGCGCGAACGGCAAGTCCCCACGTGCGGGAAACGTCTGACACCCGTACCCGACCGCCGGCGAGCCCGGGCTCGGTTTGAAGTCGCCGTTTTCAGGATCGACGAGCTTAGGATCGGTCCCAACGACGTTGAAGTTTGGCGCCGCGCTGGCCTCCGGCCAGTCCATGGGCTCGAATCACCCATACTCACAGAGGAATGAAAAATGAGCGAGCGGAGTCGCGTTTCGAACGGGATCCGAGTGCCACGTCCAGTTCTCATGGACAACCGGCACGCCGTAGAACCCGAACTGCCCGCTCATGGAGATGTTGGTTCCCGTGGGAAGCCACTCGAGTGAGGCGCCGTGGGTGTAGATGTAGTCCCACCCGGTGTCCGCTGTATCGACGAGGATGTTCCGTTCGATCGAGACGTTCTCGCCCGATCCCTGAAGACGCACGCCGTAATCGTGGGGCCCGTAGAACGTGCAGTAGCGGACCGACCCCTCCGGGATCTCCACGTAGTCACTCGTGTTGATCCCTCGAAACCGGATGTTCCCATTCAGGATGATGCAATCATCGATGTCGAGACGGTTCTCACAGAAGGAGATGCAGATCTGCTCTCCGCGAAGATCGAGGATGGCGCCGTTTCCGACGATCCGGACGTCCTCGCCGACCCCGCCCTCGAGTTCCCAGGAGAAGGGTGAGAGAATCGGCCCAATAAGGAGTCCGCCGGTGTAGACGTGCCCGGTCTCAAGCACGACGTAGCGGTCGTAGCCTCCACCTGGTCCCGCGGCCTCGTAGACCTCTCGGAGCGTCACGGCCCGCGAGGAGACCGGGAGATTCACGATCAGAATCGCGATGAGGAAGACTATCGTCCGAAGCACCGATTCCCCTCTCGAAGAGACAGCTGGCGGGCTGATGATGAGGGATTCCACGCAACTATGTGGTCTCATTCAATTGTACTGCCACCGGCGTCCCTCAACCAGCCTCTTCGCTTGCCGCTCCGGGGAAGAACTCGCTATGCTTCCCCCTGCGAGGAGACTACAATGGCACTGAGCGGTGTTCATGCGCGCCATCGACGAATCATCCCTAGGAGATGCACTAGGGATGAGGCACTGGAGCTGCGTGAGAAGACCTGGGACGAGGAGCCGCGCGTGCCGATATCCTCCTGTGAAAGGTGAGGGCCAGCTATGAACAACAGCATGATGAGAGCACTCACGCTCGTGGTGCTCGCCGCAGCACTCCTCACCGCCACCAACGCCCGAGCAGTGGAGGTCACGTTCCAGGTCCGCATGGCCTACCAGGTCGAGCTGGGCAACTTCAATCCAGCCAGCGACTTCGTCGATGTCACCGGCACGTTCAACGACTGGGGCGCCGATCCCTTGACACCGCTGGCCGATGCCGACGGCGACACCATCTACGAGATCGCCGTGGGCGGCTTCACCCAGTCGGAGCAGATCGAATTCAAGTTCCGTCTGAACGGCCAGTGGGACGGCAGCGAGGAGTTCCCCGGCGTCGGAAACAACCGCTTCTACACCGTGCCAGCGAGCGATGACACCATCCTCGTCTGGTACAACGACCTCGCGCCTGGGGGCGGCTACGACCCCGACCAACTCTCATGGTGGAACGACTCGGTCTTCTACGAGATCTTCGTGCGTAGTTTCTACGACAGCGACGGTGACGGGATTGGAGATTTCCAGGGTCTGACGAGCAAACTCGACTACCTCAATGACGGCGACCCGGCCACCGACGACGACCTCGGAGTCACGGGCATCTGGCTCATGCCCATCAACGATAGCCCAAGCTACCATGGCTACGACGCCGTCGAGTACCGCTCCATCAATCCCGACTACGGAACTATGGCCGATTTCGAGGCGTTCCTTGCCGCGGCCCACGCCCGCGGTATCAAGGTCATCATCGACTACGTCATGAACCACTGCTCCAACCAGCATCCGTGGTTCGTCGCGTCCGCCGACAACGACCCGGCCTATCGCGACTACTTCCGCTGGTCAGGAAGCGATCCGGGGGATTCCGGCCCTTGGGGACAGACCGTCTGGCACTGGGACGACTCGGGCTGGTACTACGGGCTCTTCTACAGCGGCATGCCTGACCTCAACTACGAGACCCAGGCTGTGAAGGATTCGATGTTCGACACGGCCACCTATTGGCTCGACACCATCGGTGTTGACGGCTTCCGTCTCGACGCCGTGCTCTACGTCATCGAGGAAGGCGATCAGCTCCAGAACACAGCGTCAACGCTTTCGTTCTGGCAGGACTACAACACGCACGTCAAGAGCGTGAAGCCTGACATTCTCTCCGTCGGTGAGGCATGGACCTCCACGAGCACCGTGCTCCAGTATGTGATGGAGGACCGCCTGGATATCTGCTTCGAGTTCGATCTATCCTACGCCATGCTCGACGCGGTCAACTGGAGCGACGCCAGCGGGGTGAGCAGCAAGGCCGATCAGGTCTACCATCTCTACCCCTATCTTCAGTACGCCACGTTCCTCACCAACCACGACCAGGACCGCACGTTCACCGTCCTCGGTGAGAACGAGGGCAAGGCCAGCGTCGCCGCGGGCATCTACATGACCCTGCCGGGCATACCGTTCGTCTACTACGGTGAAGAGATCGGCATGGTCGGGAGCGGTGACCACCTGAACATCCGCACACCGATGCAGTGGACCGATGGGTTGAACGCGGGGTTCACCACGGGCTCGCCGTGGAACTACATCAGCGGGAACTACCATGAGTACAATGTCGCCGACGAGGAGGTTGACCCGGGCTCGCTGCTCGAGTGGTACAAGCGGCTGATCCATGTGCGAAACGAGTCGCCGGCCTTGAGACAAGGCACTCACGATCCGCTCGCGAGTTCCGAGTCATCGGTGATGGCGTTCGTTCGCGGTCACGAGCAGCAGACGGTCCTCTGCATGGCCAATACCGCGTCCAACCCTCGAAACAACATCACGCTGACCGGATCGACGGTCAGCCTCGAGCTGGGCGAGCACACGCTCGCTAGCCTGCTCGATCCGGGCGATACGCTCGACATCACGGTCGGCCCGGCCTACGAGATCACGGGTCTTAGCCTAGCCGGACACGAGGTGGCAATCTATGAGTTCGCCGGCGCCAACAGTGTGGATCCCGGCGACGACCTACCGGAGACCGGCCTCCTGCTTGAGCGAAGCTACCCCAACCCGTTCGGTCCTGTGACGACCATCAGCTACTCGTTACCGACGCAGTCATACGTCCGGCTCGGCGTCTACAACGTCGCAGGTCGTGAAGTGGCCGTGATCCAGGACGGGATCCGGGCAGAGGGCCCGCACAAGGTAAGTTGGGACGGTGCGGCTGGCGACGGGGAGCCACTGAGTGCGGGAATGTATTTCGTACGCCTCGATGCCGGTGGCGAGACGAGGATGTCCAAGATGATGCTCGTGAAGTGAGGAGTCCGGGCATCTTGGCCGAGCAGACCCAGCCCATGAATGCAGCAGGGCCGCCCTTCATACTGAAGGACGGCCCTGTGTCTTCTATACCAGTTCGCGGTGGTGCCGCGGTTAGGCCTGGCTTCTGACAACGTTCTCCGCTGCCGGGCCCTTCTCGCCCTGGACAACGTCGTACTCCACGCGCTCGCCTTCGGCCAGGGTCTTGAACTCGTCGCCGCCCTGGATTCCTGAATGATGAACGAAGACGTCCTTGGATCCATCCTCCGGCGTGATGAAGCCGAAGCCCTTGCTGTCATTGAACCACTTCACGATTCCGGTCGTACCCACTGTGTTCTACCTCTCTTGATCTCGTCGGGCAGGGATCACCCCTAACGCCGACGATTGTCCTGTCGGGGCCGGATCGTCCGACCGTCCGACTTTCTTCCCACGGGCCCATTCGGCCCTGCAGGTGGCGCCCCTGAAACGCAAAAAGGGCCCGACATCCGCGCCAGGTCCCCCTTTAGAGTCTCCGGATATGTCACCATACCAACGTGGTCGCCTCTGCTGAGTGACAGTATAGCCCCCGGAGCAACCGAGGTCAACCTCAATCGGCACAGAAGAGCCAGATTGCCTTCGGGCCGAGGGAGGCGTTCAAGAGAGGAGCGCGGCCACAATGAGGGTCCTCGAGTGCGGGCGGAAAAGGACGCCGCGCGCGTCGAAAGCACTGAGCGAGCCTAACTCTATACGTCTATCGTTCCGATACCCCCACGGCAACACAAGTCGTGGTCGGCAGTCAGTGCCCCTCATCCTGTTGACCGGCGCCGCCCACGATGCTACACTCCCCCCGGAATGGTGGGGATCGGCCTCGACGAGTGTTGTTCCCCTCGTGGCCGGGGCCACTGCCCCACACAGCAAGGAGGAGAGGAATGGCGCCGAGGACACGGAGGACATCACCGGCTTGCTGCCTTCTGCTCGCGGCTCTCGCGGTCGTGACGATCCTCGCGGCAGGCGCGGGTGGCGCCCACGCGACCGAGCGCGACGCTTCGAGTCTCGTCGGAACGTGGGCCGTGAGCGGCCCCGATGACGAGACGTACTACACGTTCCGCGCCGACGGGTCGTTCACCGCGTACGACACAGATGCGAACGGCAAGAGATGCGAGTGGAGCGGGACGTACGAGATCGACTCGCACAACGGCTACTGCCTGGGCAACATCACAACTGAGCACAACGAGTGCGACACCGACGCCGTAGGATACGTGCTCGAGTGCGCGTTGACCTTCGAGAGCGACGGATCCTTCCAGACGGAGTCGGAGCAGGGCGTGTGGCGCTTCACGGCGCCGGGCGGCGAAGAGGCACCGCGACCATCCGAGGACGAGATGGAGCAGATGCTGGCCGTCATCCAGTGGATGACGCCGTTCCGCTTCGGGAAGGACCTCAAGGAAGGCGATTGGGTCAAGTACGGGATGCTCTCCGGCGACCCGACGCAGACCACGGAGATCCGAGTCGACGGGAGCGAGAAGGGCGGCACCTGGATCGTGGAGACAATCACGGACGGAAGTGAGTCCTCCGAGGTGCGTCTTCTCATCGACCTCGGCACCATGAAGGTGCTCGGTGGTTTCAGGATCGACGAGCAGGGCGACAAGGAGTCCGCGGCACCCCTTGACGACGAGAGGGTCGCCGAGATCATGGAGCTGGTGATGGCGCGGGAGATGCCGGGGATGCCCCAGGGGCTCGCGTTCGCCGGGCTCGAGGAGTGCGGGACGGAGGAAGTGAGCGGCCCGTTCGGCTCTCTCCAGTGCGCCTGCCTGCAGGCGCAACTCACCAAGGAGTCTTTGGAACAGCTACCTCCCGCCCACACAGAGCAGATAATCGCGGCGACGAGGCTGTACTTGAGCGACGAGGTACCGAAGCTCATGCCGCTTCAGGCGGCGACGCTGCCGGCCCTCCTCGCGCCCGACGACTTCGGGCAGGTCAAGAGCGGCCTCGTGAAGTGCGGGGCCTTCGTCCTCGTCTCTCACAGCGGGCAGTAGAACACCGAACAGAAGAGAGCGCGGCGGGGACCCTGATCCTCGCCGCGCTTGTGTTGTCTCCGGGACGCGGTCGACCAGGAGATGCCTCGGATCGATGCCTGCCCGGACGGACACGACGAGGGCTCCCATGTCACCTGCTTGGGCCCCGCCTCCTGGTGGCCGTCCCCGAGGTAGCGTATCTCCTCCTCGTCCGTCTCGGTCACATCGGCGCGCTCGTAGCGGAACGCCGTGCCCGCGTCGGTGAACACGTCCCAACCGAAATCGCCCACATCGCCAGAATCCTCTGGTCCCGTTCCTCGTCCTCGAGCATGTCCCTTACTACATCTGCTCGAAGCGATTCAACGATCATGACTGCGACCAGGACTACGTACGCGCCGATCTCCTCGAGAGCGCGATCCTGCAGGACATCAAGGGGATGTTCCACGACGAGCAGTTCATGTCCCGCATATGGGAGGAGGCCAACCGCCGCCTCTGTGCGGAGAAGCCGAGCCTGGAACGCGAGATCGAGAACGTGGAGACCCAGGTGGCCAAAGCACGGGCCACCATTGACCGGTACTTCGAGGCCTTCGAAGCGCAGACCATGAAGCCCGAGGTCTGCACGCAGAAGGTCGATAACCTGAACGCGCGGATCGAG